>CAIWMX010000061.1 GCA_903913885.1 uncultured Bacteroidales bacterium
ATTTACAAAGGATTGTAGCAGATTTGTGAAAATACCTTTGTCGCCTAAAATTGGATCTCCTTTGTAGAGCCGGCTTAACATTTCGGTTCGCATTTCATCGTCAGGAATAATCTCTTCCAAACGCATTCTCTTCTCTCGCTTTTTTGATTGTTGTTTTTCCATGGTCAAAGTTATTTAGTTTTATTGATTTAACTTTGACACACTTTATTGAACAGACTCGCATCAGGATGTGTTTCTGCCGATACTCGCTTTCTTGGTTCTTTATATTTTCTGGCTCAGAAAGAGAGCACGGAGTTAGGGAAGGGATTTAGACCTGCGATTGTTTGTCCTCCTAAGTTTCAATGCGTGGAGAAGAGAACGGAGATTCCAAATTTAAAAGACCAACATCGCCATGCCTGACCTCAATTTTCTTATAATCAAATGTTGATGCTTTTGCCCAATAAACATCATATGAAGGAGGAACAGAAATTGAATACTCTCTTTTAGTACTTGGATCGACAACAAATAAGTAAAACAGATACTCCTCAATTTTTGGTTCTTTTTCTTTTGTTCTATAAAGTTTTATGGGATTTCCGTGTTCATCAATACTGTCATCTATGCAAACTACATTTAATAATTCAAAATATTTTTCTGCACCAAGAATTTCCATAATACATCTACGTCTTTCAATATTGGGTTCCGATAAAACTGTTCGTTTATCAATGGTTTCCTTATTTATAATCCATTCTCTTGGAACTTTTATACCATTCCAATAAAAAAGACCAAATCCATCGCTCCATTCAACAGCGGAATTATTGGAACAATGCAATTGCCCATGTTCATTTTTTAAAATCCTTATTGGAAACTCAGAAACAATCGTCAAACTTGGTAACCGAATCATATCAGCAACTCCCAAGTCTAATAATTCTTGACTTTTTGGTTCAGGAACATTTTTAAAGTTATACTCAAAGTTTATTCCGTCATAGAAATACAAATTAATCCCTGAGCGTCTGAGGTAACGCCCAATGATTTTCTTAATATCATGCCAAACCTCTTCCCATATTTTATAACTAACGAAATTGCTTACTCTGTCAATAAGTCGTCTTTCAAAGTCATTAAAACAATATTTCTCGATTATTGGCCAAATTCCCTTCTCTTTCCCGTCCCAGTGCTCACAAAGGTGTCCCATGATTACACATTGACAAAAATGCCACCCATGTTCCTTAATTTCAGTTTTAAGGAATGGAAGAATAAAAGCCGCTAACTGACATGCCATTGGACTTTTTAAAATCAGAATTTCTGGTTCCATACGAGAATAATAACCATTCTCTTGAGCACCTTTATATAATTCTGCCTCTGTTCCATACCTAAGGATAACTCTACCTGTTAACTTCTTCCCTTTGAGTATAGAATCTTTTGGTAAAGACCTTTCTTCAAATACGAATTTTTCGTAAAAATCCGATAACTCCTCCTTATTCATTGAAATCAATCTTGGATTTTACGCATTCCATTAGTGATCGGATTATATTCAATTTGTTGAATAAATTCGTATTTACCCTTTTTTAAAGGGATGTCCTTGTGCTCCTTTGTCCATATCAGAGTACCGTCTTCAACAAATGGGGTTTCAAGAATGTGCTTTAACACTGCACCTTCATTACCAACTTCAACAATTATTTCATTGTTTGTGTTTCTGGAGACAATTACATCTTCTCCAATAACAGCATGACAATGGTCATGAATTTCTCCTCTTGCAAGTATACGATTGATCCGTTCTTCTTTTGTTTTCATGGTTCAAGATGTTAATAATCAGAATAAATACCAATAATTAAATTTCCTTTAATATCTTAGATTAATGGGTGTTGCTCACTTTCATGGATAGTGCAGGTAATATTTATTTTCAGCAGGTAAAAGTATTATAAAACATTAAAATCATTTGGGTTCTAATCAAAAAATTTGTATTGAATTAGTATTTAGCAAGGAACGGAATTTCTGAGGAGAACAAATATCATTGATTATAAATATCTTGCATTCCACTAACCACAGGAAGAAAAGGATTCATTGTTCATAAAAGTTGAATTTTCCAACATGTCAACGTTATTAATCATTTTGGGTTGTTAGTATCATTATAAAATATTAATATTTAGTATATTATATAATCCAAAAAGTTATTCACCACTCTTTCCAGCCCACGACAAGGCTTTCCATCGGTCAACCCCTGAAAACATAATAATAACAAGTGTTATAGAAAATTACTATTTGTTAATTTCAAATCCGTTTCCCAATTTTGCATTGTTTTAGTTGTATTTAATTAAATATCAATTTATTATATATTATTTAATCAATGTTTTTATGAAAAAATTGGATATTAATCTTCTTGATTTAGTTGCAAAAGAATATTGTGGCAATGAGGGTATGACTGAAGTTTATGTCGTCAGGCGAAACACAGAAGGAATGTACGATGACCCGATGACTTGTTTGGTTGATTTGACTGATGGTACGGTCCAAACATCACAACTGTTCCATCAATACTGGAAGTTTCGCCTTCCTGTCGATTTGAAGATTGATGATTCTGACAAACTGCTTGTGATGAAACAGTTCCTGACATACTCTGTCAAAGCCCAAAAGAGGTTGATTTCACTTTATGATCTTGAAGTAATGACCAGGGCTGACTCAATCACCATTGAGGGTGCTTTTCAATATGTAAAACGAGGGATATTACTACCTTTGAGTGAGCAAGAATTCAATTACATTGAAAATGGATTCAGGCTACGATGGAACTATTCCTCTGGTCAGATGATTGGAGATGGGGATTTGAAACGAGCGGTAAGCCAGTATTTGGTTGCCATTGATTATCACATGGACCAGCGGAAAATGAAGAAAGTCGTTGACTTGATTCTTGAGTATCTGGAATGGATAGGGCAGTGGGGAAGAAATTCATAAAACAACTTTGTTATTTGAACTTAAAAATATAGATATGAGCACTTTGCTGAGGATTATCAAAATTACTGAGAACTTAAATGTCGAATTCAACAGGATTGCAGATGACTTAATGAATAACCACATTTGTTTGGTAGGAGACCATAAGATTCGGTTTGCTGAACTGGAGTTTTATGGGTTTAATAAAGAATACCACAATGATGTGTCGGTTCATTGTGATCCTATACAAGCCGAATATGGAAAATGGTACTTTCTGACCTTTTCACCTTATGAAATGGATTAAAAAGGGAAATGTATGTAATTTGTATGCAAAAAGAAAAAAGCCACTCACAATTTTCATCGTAAGTGGCTGATTTTCTGGCTCCCCCTGCTAGACTTGAACTAGCGACCCTCTGATTAACAGTCAGATGCTCTAACCAACTGAGCTAAGGAGGAATTTGGGAGTGCAAAATTAGCAGTTTTTCTTTAAAAACCAATTCTTTTTTGAATTTTCCTTCGGTTTGCTGTTTTTTTATGCGGGGCGGCCAAGGTTAGTTCGCGGTTTGGCTCATTTTGAAGTACTCCCGGGTTGAGTAAATGGCTTTGACCGTGACCCGGGCGGAGGTGTCGACTACGAACTCGCTGAGCCCAAAAGGATGGTCCGGGTTGGCCCAGTCATAGGTGTAGCCCAGCCGGGTCCAGGGATAGGCGTTGGTGGTGGAGGTGTCGTACTTGATGGCGACCTGGCCGAGGAACCAGGACTTGTGTTTCGGGGTGGTGCCGTGAGGGAAAAAGAGGCCGGCCTCATGGTCGGTGATCTCCGCGTCGGGCGTGGGGCGGAACAGGTTTTCGGGGTAAACCCAGAATTCCACAAAATAATCATTTGGGCTGTCGGGCGGCAACCCCAGCACCTGGGCGATGCGCAGGTGCAGCGGCAGGGAGTCAGCTACGCCGTTCTTTTGCAGAAACACGGCCATCTCGGGCGCGGTGGTGATCCAGGCCAGGTGGGCCATGCTGCTGCTCGTTTTAAACGTTTTCCCCGCCGGCCAGTACTGGAGCGACCCTTTGCTCATCCACGACACCGCCAGCAGGCGCATGCGGCCCGCCGAATCGGCCGACCAGCGCAGGTTCCCCTGCCCGGCCATGCTGTCGCCGTAGTAATGGATCGCCACCAGGTTGCGGTCGATCTCCCAGGGTTCTGCGATTTTTGCATCCATCACGGCCAGCTTGTACCGGTGAACCAGCGCGGCCATGTCGGGCGCCGCGGGTTTGTAAATCGTCTGTTTGCTGCACGCCTGGAAGAGCACCAGCGATGCTGCCAGGATAAAAAAGGATTTGTATAGTGTTTTCATAGGCCGGGGATTAAATGTTTGGCAGCACATCCCCCTCCCCTTCAAGGGAAGGGGCCGGGGGAGGGGTCACCTTTTAAATTGAATATTGAACAACGAATTGTGAATGCCGAAGTGCCTGCTTCGCAGCAGGCTATCAAAGATAATCTTAATAAACAAACACCGGAAAATGCACCATTTTTATTTTTCTTACGTAATTTTACCGTATCTTAGCTTGCTGTATCGGCAGTCGGGTGCCTGTTTTGGGCATCTCTGCTTACTTAATCAGTTCTCACCGATGATCTTTTATAATATGTCCAGAAAAATTAAATATTTATATATCATACTGTTAATTGCAGGTGCGGTTCCCGGGTATTCGCAGGTGCAGGGCATACTGGGAAAAGGGTTTACCGACAACTGGTCGTTCGGCGTGGGCGCCGGGCCCAACATCTTTTTCGGCGACCTGAAGGAGCAGCCCTTCTGGCCGGTGACCAGCAACATGAACGAGGTGAAGTTCGGCGGCACCGCCACCCTCACCAAACAGTTCAGCCACGTGTTCGCTCTGCGCGGACAGTTCCTCTACAGCGAACTCTCGGGCACCAAGCGGGACCACACCGACCTTAAGCCAAACAACGAATATTTCAACGGGAATGTGCTCGAAGGTAACCTCAACGCCACCATCAACTTCTCGAACCTGCTCACCAAAGGATACTTCCCGAAACGGAAGATCTTCCTCTACGGCACCTTCGGGATCGGGAGTTCCAGCTGGAACTCGAACGTAAAGCAGCTCGGCACCAACCTGCCCCTGCGCCAGAGCGACAGCCAGGGAGCCTGGACCACCGCACTCGTGGCCATGGCGGGCGTCGGCGCCTACGTGAACATCCACGACAAGGTGAACCTGGGCATCGAATGGACCCTGCACGGGGTCAACTCCGACCGCGTGGATGCCACCGTGGGGGGCTACAAGTACGACGCCTATTCCATGCTCTCGGTCACCCTCACCTACAACTTCAACAAGTA
This sequence comes from uncultured Bacteroidales bacterium, assembly GCA_903913885.1. GTDB lineage: Bacteria > Bacteroidota > Bacteroidia > Bacteroidales > FEN-979 > CAIVAT01. Next base: position 5,244 of record CAIWMX010000061.1, read on the forward strand.
CAACCCCGGCAAGGAACCCGAACCGCTGAAGGTCTTCGTCCCCGTGATACAGCCTCCGGTGGCCGAAACGAAACCGGCCGAGTCAGAACTGCCCGAGATACTCCCGGCAACCGACTCCATCGTGCAGGATACTATTGCTGATAAACTGGATTTCCCGGCCGAAACTGATACCGTGAAAGCCGCACCCGGTCCGCAGGAGAAGGGGAACAACTACCGCGTGCAGATCTTCGCCTTCACCTCCGACAAGTATACGGCGCAGGAGGTACGCGACAAATACCACCTCGACCAGGAGGTCTACAAGGATTTCTCCGACGGGTGGTACCGCTTCACCATCGGTTATTTTACCGCCTACGCGGATGCGAAAGCCATGAAACTCCAGATGCGCAAACGTGGGTTCAAAGGCGCCTTCATCACCAAATACAGCAATGGGACCCGGGTTCCCACCCATGGAAGCAAATGATCGGAAACCGGTCATCCTCCTGGTCACCCCGCCCTTCACGCAGCTGAACACCGCCTACCCTGCCACGGCCTGCCTGAAGGGGTTTCTGGATACGAAGCATATCCGCAGCCACCAGTGCGACCTGGGGATCGAGGTGACCGACCGCCTTTTCTCTCCCGAAGGACTTACATCCCTTTTCAGCGGAATTGACCAGCGGAAACCGCACCTTACTGCTAACGCCCGCAGAATGGTGCAGATGCAGGAGGCCTATGCCCGCACCATCGCCCCGGTGATGGCGTTCCTCCGCGGTAGCCAGCCCGGGCTGGCTCACCTGATCTGCAGTGAACTGTGGCTTCCCCGGGCAGCAAGATTCAACCAAATCACCGACCTCGACCACGACTTCGGCCACCTCGGCCTGCACGACCGGGCCAAACACCTGGGCACCCTCTACCTTGAAGACATTGCCGACCTCATCACCGAAACCACCGACCCCCATTTCGGCTTCAGCCGCTATGCCGAACGCCTCGGCCGGTCGGCTTCCTCGTTCGATGAACTGCACGACGCACTGAACGCCCCTGCCAGTTTTACCGACACTCTTCTCATCACCCTGTTGGAGGAAAAGATCCATCAATACAACCCGACCCTTGTGGCTATCACCGTGCCCTTCCCCGGCAACCTCTACAGCGCGTTCAAATGCGGGCAGTGGCTCAGGGCGAACCGACCCGGGGTAAAGATTGTGATGGGCGGGGGCTTCGTCAACACCGAGTTGCGGTCGCTCAGCGACCCCCGGGTGTTCGATTACACCGATTTCATCACCCTCGACGATGGGGAGACTCCCTTGCTCAACCTGATCGAACACCTCGGCGGAAAACGCAGCCTCGAACACCTGAAACGCACCTTCTCCCGGGTGGAAAATGAAGTTGTTTATTTCGACGGTTCGGCCGAACAGGATGTTGCGCAATGTGATACGGGAACACCCGACTATAGCGGTCTCCCCTTGGATAAATACTTGTCGGTGCTCGAGGTGGCCAACCCCATGCACCGGCTGTGGAGCGACGGCAACTGGAACAAGCTGATGCTGGCCCACGGCTGCTACTGGGGAAAATGCACCTTCTGCGATGTCACCCTCGACTACATCAAACGGTATGAACCCAACAAAGCCTCGGTGATCTGCGACCGGATGGAGGCGATCATCGCGCAAACCGGCCGCAACGGGTTTCATTTCACCGACGAGGCCGCCCCGCCCGCCCTGATGCGCGAAGTGGCGCTGGAGATCCTGCTGCGCAAGCTCACCGTGGTGTGGTGGACCAACATCCGCTTTGAGAACAGTTTCACCCCCGATATGTGTTTTCTTCTGAAAAAGTCAGGGTGTATCGCCGTTTCCGGCGGGCTGGAAGTCGCCTCCGACCGCATCCTGGCGCTGATCAGCAAAGGGGTTACGGTGACGCAGGTGGCGCGCGTGGCAGGCAATTTCACCCGCGCCGGGATCATGGTGCACGCCTACCTGATGTTCGGGTTCCCCACGCAGAACGCGCAGGAGACCATCGATTCGCTCGAGGTGGTAAGGCAGCTTTTCATGAATGGCGTGGTGCAGTCGGGCTTCTGGCACCAGTTTGCCATGACGGCCCACAGCCCCGTGGGGCTCGACCCGCAACGGTTTGGCATCGAACGGGAAAACACCCCGCCCGGCACCTTCGCCAACAACGACCTGGTGCCGGTCGACCGCACCGGGTGCGACCATGGCGCCTTCAGCAACGGGCTCAAAAAGTCGCTCTACAACTACATGCACGGCATCTGTTTTGATTTCCCGCTGCAGGAGTGGTTTGATTTCAGGATCCCCCGCACCACGGTGGCCCCCGGCTTTATCCGCGGCGTGCTGTCGCGCGAACCCGCAGATCAGCCTGCTCCGCACGCCCGCGTCGTGTGGCTGGGCGAAACCCCCTCCTTCACCTTCCAGCTCCGCCAGAAAAAAGGTAAGTCAATCCCGTCGATAAGGCTGGTTATCCAAACTGCCTCACGGGAGGAAAGCATCTATATGGGAGAGGAAGCCGGCAGGTGGCTGATGGATGTTTTTCCCCGTTTCTCCCCGGGGAACCAGGATTTGCTGACCTTCCGGCAGCTTGAGGAGTTATTTGCCTCAGCGGGGCATGGCGATTTCAGCGCATTCTGGAAAGGGCCGGTCTTCAGCCTGCTGAAAGAACACGGGCTGGTGTGCATGTGAGGTCTTCCCGTTTACACTCCCGCAATGGTCAGGGCGATCTTAATCCCGTCGGCAGCGCTTGAGACGATGCCACCGGCATAGCCGCTGCCTTCGCCGGCCATGAAGAGGTTTTCAAAGCCGGTGCAGAGTCCGTTCTTTTCGCGGATGACCTGGATGGGCGACGAGGTTTTGCTCTCCAGCCCCAGCAGGATGCCGTTGCCGTAGCCCCGCAGCCGCTGGTTGAAATCCTTCAGTCCTTCGCGCATGGCGTGCGTGACCACCTGCGGCAGCATGTTCCAGAGCGGGGCCGGTTTCAGCCCGAGGGGATAGCTGGTCTCCGGGATCTTTGCGTGTTCGGTGCCTTTGAGGAAATCGCCGATGGTGCAGAAGGGGGCTTCGAAGCCGCCGGAAAATTCAAAAAACGACCGTTCGAGGTTTTCGAGCCATTCAAGCGCTTCGAGCGGCGTAACCTGCCGCCCGGCCAACTGGTCGGGATGGATGCCCGCCACGCAGCCGGCGTTGGCGAATTTCCCGTTGCGGCGGTAGTTGCTCATCCCGTTCACGATGTTGGTGTCGGCGGAGGTTGCCGCCGGCACGACCATCCCGCCGGGACACATGCAAAACGAATATACCGGGTGTTTGCCGTCGCCTTCGGAGGTAAGCCGGTATTCGGCGGCCTTCACCCCCTGGAGTTTGGCGATGCCCCACTGGGCGCGGTTGATGTCCTCCTGGCGGTGTTCGGCCCGGGAGCCGATGGCAAAATTTTTGGTGCGGAAGGCCACGCCCCGGACGATCATCATCCGGTAGGTCTCATAAGCCGAATGGCCGGGCGCCATGATGACATAATCGGCCGGGATGATCCCGCCGGTGGTGACGGCCCCGGTAACCCGGCCATGCTGAACTTCCAGGTCGTCAAGGGTGGTTTCGAAGCGGATCTCTCCCCCCATCTCCTGGTACTGCTCCCGCAGGGTTTTCACCACCCGGCGCAGGTTGTCGCTACCCACGTGGGGATAGGCCATGTAGCGGATCTCCTCCGGGGCACCGGCGCCGATGTAGCTGTCGATAAAAAAGTTGCGCTCCCTGGAGATATGTTTAGACCGCGAGGTGAGTTTCCCGTCGGAAAAGGTGCCCGCCCCGCCTTCGCCATAGGCGTAGTTGGACACAGGATCGAATTCACCCGACCGCTCGAACCGGATGATCCCCTTTTCCCGTTTCCCGACCTCCGCGCCGCGTTCGAGGATCACGGCATCGAACCCGGCTTTCTGCAACGCGAACGCGGCAAAAAACCCTGCCGGGCCGCTGCCGGCGATCACCACCCTTTTATTTCGTTTCTGGTACGGGATCTCCAGCGGTCCGGAGGTTTCCGGCTCGCCGCCGCTGATGGCCGGGCCATGCACGGCCACCCTGAGCAACCAGTGGATGTCGTTCTTCTTGCGGGCGTCGAGGCTTTTGCTCTCAATCTGCCAGGTGAACTCCTTCACCCCGGCTTTTTTGGCGACGAGCTGTTTCAGGTCGTCGTCGGAATAGCCTGTGTGTGCTTTGATCTCTATGATTTTAAATCCCATTCACTCAATATTAACCCGGCAAAGGTACATTTAAAATTTTTGGCGGGTTTTTCCGTTATCCTCTATTATAAAACAGACCATGCTGCACAGGTACCTCGTTTTCTTCCTGCTCATCTTCCTCACAATTCCTGCATTTCCCCAGGCCGACCTAAACTTCAAGCAAACGGCCGTGGATCATCTGCGCAAGGGACAATTCATCGAGGCGGTGGAGAACCTCAACATCGCTATCCTGAAGGAGCCGGGGCTTGCCGAACTTTTCTACCTGCGCGGGTACGCCAAATACAGCCTCGACGATTTCATGGGCGCCGAGCAGGACTATACCCATTCAATCGACCTTTCGCCCTATCTGGCCGATGTCTTTACCAACCGCGCCATCGTCAGGAGCCAGATGCAGAATTTCACGGGGGCCATGGAGGATTTTGAAAAAGCCATGGAGATGGACAGCAAAAACGGCGAGATCTGGTTCTACCGCGCCCGCACCAACCTCTACCTGAAAAAGAACTACTCGTGCCTGGTCGACTGCAACAAGGCCATCCAGCTTAAATTTCCCGGCGAGGGGGTCTATATCCTGAAAGCCAGCGCCGAGCAGGAGATCAAGCGGTTCCCGGAAGCCATCGAAGACCTGGGCACGGCGATGAAGCTCAACCCCAAAAACGGCTATATTTTCACCCAGCGGGGCATGGTGTGGGTCGACATGGAACGGGTCGATTCGGCCATCATCGACTTCAGCCGGGCCGTAGCGCTCGATTCGGCCAACACCTACGCGCTGTTCAACCGGGCGCTGGCTTACCTGAAGATCCCCGACCAGCAGAAGGCGCTGCACGACCTCAACACGGTAATCCGCATTTCGCCCTACAATTCGTATGCCTACTATAACCGCGCAATCGTCTACATCGGTCTGAACCAGAAACATGAGGCCATCCACGATTTCGATATCGTGAGCAAACTCGACCCCAAAAACATCATCAGCTACTACTACCGAAGCAAGTTGAAATCAGAACTGCACGATTACCAGGGGGCGCTCGACGACCTGAACAAAACCCTTGATCTGCTTCCCGATTACACCGACGCGTTTTACGACCGGTATGAGGTGAAGATCAAGCTGAAAGACCAGAAGGGCGCCATGGCCGACTACAAGCGGGCGAAGGAACTCACCGAAAAGAACCATTTCAACCCCGACAGTCTGAAGGCTGAACGGAAAGATTACCTGAAAAGCCTGGTGAAGCTGAGCGGCGACTTCGAGCAGATGAACACGATGAACAGCAAGCTGCAGAACCAGGCGGTTGACATCAAGTTGAAACCGGTCTTTTGCCTGTTGGTCTGGAAAACCGATTTTGACAAGGTTAAACTGTACGATGTGTACAAAAAGGGACACTACTTCACCAACATCCTTACCCTCACCAACCAGCCGGGACTTATCAGCGATTCGCTGCTGAGGGCAGAAATCGATTGCCAGACCAGCCAGGCCGGCTTGCCGGGCTCCGACCCCGGGGCACTATACAAGCGGGCGATCTCCTGGTATTTCCTCAGGAATTACGATCGGGCGATCAGCGACCTGAACGAAACCATTGCCGCCGATTCCGGTTTCGTTGAAGCCTGGCTGAGCCGCGCCAACGCACGCTATGAACTTATCCAGGTCATCAACACCCAGGATGATTACCACCGGGAGATCACCATCGGGAAAATGCTGCCGAAAGCACCCGGTCCGGCCTTATCGGCCACCCTGGAGCATACTTACGAGGCGGTGATCCATGATTATGACAAGGCGCTCGCCCTCGATCCCGGCAATGCCTTTTCATGGTATAACCGGGGTTATGTGAACAGCCGCATGGGGAACTATCGTGCCGCTGTGGATGATTTTTCGAAAGCCGTCGCCCTGCGCAGCGATTTTGCCGAAGCCTGGTACAACCGGGGGTTACTGAGCATCCTGCTCAACGAGAACCATACCGGGTGCACCGACCTGAGCCGGGCCGGCGAACTGGGGATCAGCGATGCGTACCGGGTGATGAAACGGTATTGTTACAAATAAGGTAAGGTAAAATGAAAGGTGCTGCCGGTGCCGGGTTCGCTGTCGGCCCAGATGCGGCCGCCATGCATTTCGATGAAATCCCTGCATATGAATAATCCCAGCCCGATGCTGGGTTCTCCGTCGGTACCTGAACGCCTCGACTGTTCGTTGATCATGAACAATTTGCCAATCAGTTCCTTATCCATTCCTATTCCCGTATCGCCTACCGCCACCTCTGTCATGCCGGCGCCGGACTGCTTTGCCGATATCATGATTTTCCCGTTCCGGGGGGTGAACTTCACGGCATTAAATACCAGGTTGCGAATCACCGTGTCGAACATGTGAACATCGGCACGAACCGTCATGTCGCCGGGTATGTCAAGGATGATCTCAATCTCTTTTCTCCGGGCCGCTTCCAGGAGGATCTCCAGGTTTTTAGCAACACGGTGTTCTAAATGAACCGGCACCTGATCCATTTTAGTAATCCCCCGCTGCATCATCGACCATTCCAGCAGGTTTTCAAGGAGGCTGTAAACATTGGTAGCCGATTTCCGCATGCTGGCGACAATGGTCTTGATTTCCTGCCGGGTCATGCTGTCCATCTCCTCCGCCATGATCTGGGTAAACCCGAGAAACGCGTTGAACGGGCTGCGCAGGTCGTGCGCGATGATGGAGAAGAATTTGTCTTTCGTCGCATTCAGTTCCCTGAGTTCTACTTCGCTCTTGCGCAACTCCCCCGTCCGGACTTCAACTTCGAGCGCCAGGGTTTCGTTTTGTTTTGATAAAATGAGCGTTAAAAAAGTTACGAGTATGGTGAGTAAAACGCCGATGGCCACGGCAGCAAAACCGGAGTAGACCGGCAGGGACGACAGGGAGCCGGTGGCGGGAAAAACCAGGATCGCGTAGGTTTTGTCAAAAACGAACACAGGATAGATGACCGCGCTCTTATCAAGAATGTTATACACCGGGTCGGCATGGGCTTTCAGGTGGAGACTGATGTTTTCTTTCAGCGTACATCCGAAAAGGCGGGGAGTCTGCCCGGCCGAGAGTTGATAAATGTCGGTAATGGTTTCGATCTGTTCGGTATTTTCCCAGGAAATGGCCTTTTTTATAAATTGTTCGGGGCTCACCAGGGCGACAATCAATCCAAGCAGCGTTCGGGTCTTGGCATCCCCTTTGTAGACAGGCTGAAAAATCATGATCCTTTCCTGCTTTGATTTATCCATCGGAAAAACGATCGGATCGGTGACGGCGGGTAAGCCTGTTTTCACGGCTTTTTCTATGGTTACCAGTACCTTCGGATCAGCGCCGGGATCGAAGCCGGGAGTCGGCGTGTTCACCGAAAGCGGTTCAAAATACCAGAAGGGAAAGTAGGTGCTCCTGGTTGTTGCTGCAATTTTCTGTCCGTTTGCATCCGGCTGCCATATGGAAAAATCTTCCAACCCTTCGGCCCGCGCCTTCATCTCCATTTTTTCCTTCTCGCCGGCGGCCACCGGGATGATCCATCCGAAGGTTGTTTGCTTCCCGCTGATCCTGAACATCGGAGCCAGAATTGAATGGAATGCCTCCCGGCCAATCACGCTTGGTCCCTGGAAATACCTGACCAGGGCCGTAACCTGGAAATCACGAAGGTTCATAAAAGATTTGCACAAACTTTTTGCCACGGGTTCGGCAACCTGGTTAAAAAGTGCATTCCGGTTCCGGAGGCTGTTCTGCTGTAAAACAAGGGCAATGATCAGGGTCAGGCTCAGCCCCAGCATAACCACATTGATCCCTTCGGAACGGAGTCTGAATTTCATCAGCAGGAACGCACCTTTTGCATGTAAAAAGGCGGCCATGATCAACACGGCGGCCAGTAAAAGCACGCACAGGTAGGCAAAAAGAGCCTGGCGGGAAATCAGGGCCCTGACCTCATTATAGTCAATATCAATCCCAACCACCATGATCAGTTTATCTGTGGCCGGATCAGACACGGGAGCAAAGGCAGAAACGAAGGTGCCGTACTCGTCGGTATAGGGGCCCTCGGTGAAGGCAGGTCCATTGCTGAACAACCGTTTTAATGAAGCGGCTGGTTGCCTGTAGACCGTTCCCGGCGGCGAGGCATAATGGCTGTTCCTTGCAATGCCTTCAGGCCCGAACAGGATGAGGTTATTGCGCATCACCATGCTGTATATGGTCAGTTCTTTCGCTCCAAAGGTGGCGTTTACGCTATTTTCATAGGCCATCATCTGGCTGCAGAGTTGTTCAAATTCCGGCCTGGCGCTGTCCGAAGCCGTAAACGCCAGCGCCCTGACCTCGTCCCTGTTGATGGTACGGGCAATGGCTTCAGCCTGCCTTTTTAGCTGTACCCTGACTTCCCCGTCCTTTTCACGTCCCTGCCAGCTTGCAGCGGCCAGCCCAAGAAAATAGAGGCCAAGGAGGGCGAAAAGAGCCCACCGGGAACTACTTCCACTGTATTTTTTCCTCATCCAGGCCAGGAGCATGATTGCCATGACAAAGAACGTGGTAAAGAGAAAAAAGAAAAAATCGGGTTGAAGTATCATTTCAGAAAATTATTGCTTTGGAAAAAAACGGTGGAGCATTTCAAACAACGCCTCTTTTTGTAACGGTTTAGGGAGATATTCATTGCATCCCGACTGCAACGCCTTCTCCCTGTCGCCCGAGAGACCATAAGCCGTTTGCGAGATGATGACGACTTTGCTGTCGAACTGCCTGATCTGCCTTGTTGCCTCATCCCCGTCCATTTCAGGCATTTTGATATCCATCAGCACGAGGTCGAGATCGGTATGTTTGCGGCAGGCTTCGATCGCTTCAGATCCTGTTCTTGCCCGGATAATCTCCAGGCTCACTTTATTAAGCAATTTGGTGAGGAGCAGGTACGACATTTCATCGTCTTCGGCAACCAGGATCTTCAGGGATTTAACCAGTTGCACTTCAACGTTGTCATGAACCTCGTTTTCCACCATGGCGTTAACATTGGGCACATGCTTGTAAGGAATGGTGAACCAGAAGGTGCTGCCAGCCCCGGGTACGCTTTCAACCCCGATGGCGCCACCCAGCATTGCAACATAGGCTTTGGCGATCGATAATCCCAGCCCGGCGCCCTGGTGGGCCTGTTTATCAGAGATGTCGGCCTGCACGAACCGTTCAAAAACAGCTTCCTGCCTCTCCCTGTCGATCCCGATGCCTGAATCTTTCACGAAAAATGCGAGTTCCGCCGTACCATCAGATCCCCCGGCATGGCCAGGGCCGGAGATGTTTCCGTTGTTTCCGGCCGGTTGCAGGGCATACCCGAATTCTATCGAGCCTTCATAAGTGTACTTAATGGCATTCTTGACCAGGTTGGTGAGGATGGCATAGAGCTTTTCACTGTCGGTGCTGATGGTAGCCTTGTGGTCGGGCAACCCGTTCCTGCAGCGGATCTGCAAACCTTTTGCTTCAGCCTCCGGTTTGAAAAAAGTGTAAATGTAATCGGTTTGCTGGTTAATGTTCGCGTCGGATATATACATCTCCATCTGTCCCGATTCTATTTTCGAAATATCGATAATATCGTTGATGATATTGAGCATCCGCAAGCCGCTTTCTTCAATAATACTGATATGGTTTTGCTGTTCTTCCCCGCTGAGCCCGGGTTCCTTGAGCAGAGAGGCAAACCCGAGGATTCCGTTCATGGGCGTTCTGATCTCGTGCGACATGTTGGCCAGGAAGGCCGATTTCAGATGGTCGCTCTCTTCAGCCTTGTTTTTGGCTGAGATCAGATCTTCCACCATCTGTTTTTTTTCTGTAATGTCTTCCTTCACCGCCACGAAATGGGTGATTTTCCCGTCATTGTCATGAATGGGCGAGATGCTGACATTTTCCCAGAATAATTCGCCGCTTTTCTTTTTGTTATGCAGCTCCCCAAACCACTGCCTGCCCGAGGAGATGGTTTCCCAAAGTTTGTTGTGTACTTCCGGGGGATGTAGCCCCGATTTCAGTATCCGCGGATTATTACCGATGGCTTCCCGGGCGCTATATCCGGTGATTTCGGTGAACTTCGGATTGACGTATTCAATTTGTCCATGTGCATTGGTTATAATGATGCTTACAGGGCTTTGTTCGATCGACTTTCCAAGGAGCAGGATCTGCTGTTCCGCGTTTTTCCGTTCGGTGATATCCCTGCAAATGACATAGGTATTCAGGTGGGTTCCCTGTTCGTCATAGTTGAATTTCGCGTGATCTTCGCGCCAGATATAATGACCGTCCTTGTGCCTGGTGCGGTAGGAATAGGACAATTCGTTCTTTTTCGTTCGAATTGCTTCAAAGATTTTCGTGAAGAGGGCATCGCGGTCGTCGGGGTGAATGACTGTATAGATGGTTGATGAATCCCTGCCCAGTTCCTCCTGTTCGTTATAACCTGATTGCCTGAGATAGGTAGGCGACACGTACCTGATCCTGGTATCGGCGCCGAGGATCAGGATGCCGTCTGAAATGTTTTCAGCAATGAGCCGGAATTTCTGCTCGCTTTGGTGAAGCGCTTCTTCGGCCTGCCGGCGGAGGGTGATATCCCTGACCATGGCCAGGACGCGGTCGTGGGAGGTTGGAACAACCCGCGCCTCATAATAGAACGGCTGCCCGTCGACCATGATCGAATAGGAGAACTCGACAGACTCATTGTGCGAAAATGACCAGTTGAATGCCTCGATTGATTTTTTAGCTACTTCGGCCGGGAAAAGGTCACGGAGGTTTTTCCCGAGAAGCTCCTCCCTGGGTGCCAGGAGTTTTTTGTCATCTTCGGTATAAACATCGATGTAATCGCCATTTTTGTTGAAAACAAAGAGCAAATCGGGAATGGACCGGATGATGGCCGCTTTCGAGGTTTCGCTTTCACGCAGGGCCGCTTCATCCGCCTTCTTTTCCGTGATATCGCGGGCGGTGGCAATCAATACATCTTTACCGAAGTACCTGCCCCGGTTGACGATTACATCCTTGGGAAAAATTTCCCCGTTCATGCGTTTGGCCCAGAACTCGAACCGGGCAGGAATACCGGTTCTCAACACTTCTTCTCCCTTGCGCCTGATCTCTTCAACATTGTTGCGGCCCGGTGCCGCAATGGTTGCCGGCGACTGGCCGATCAAATCTTCCCTGCTGCATCCGTACATCGTTTCGGCACCCTTGTTCACATCGATGAAGATGCCGTTCTCATCCTGGACGTAAATTGCTTCCGACACCGAATTGAAAATATCGAAATAGCTTTGCCGGGCAAGTTCCAGGGCTTCACTGGTTTTTCTTCGTTCGGTGACGTCTTCAAACAGGCCGACACCCCCGATGATTTTCCCGTCATCGCCGGGGAAAGAGACGAACAGACCTCTTACCGGTGTGGATTTCCCGCTGGTTACCGCATGGTAAACCCCCTCGTAGTGCCCGGTATCCCCGTTGAGGGCGATCCGGATGGCGTCAAGCAGCGCTGGATCCTTTAGCTGCCTGATCATATTCAACCCGATCAGCTCCTCCCTGGAAGAACCGATCCCATTGACAAATTCGTTATTGACTTCCACGATCGTGCTGTCCACATCGAAACTGAATATCCCCAGCGGAGCATGAAAGAACAAGGCACGGTATCGCTCTTCACTCATGCGCAGGGCTTTGGCGGCTTCTTTGCTGGCCGTGATGTCTTCGTGAATCAACACATATTTTTCGGGGAGATTATCTTTGCCGGGAACAGGAAAGACAACGACCCGGAGCCAGAGATTCTTGTCGGGACATTCGGGATTCACCCAGTGGGCATTGTATCTCATCTCGGGGATCTCAACCACGTTCCCTTTTTTTGCCAACCCGACAAGGTGGAAATATCCGAGTTGTTCGATCTGCGGGTCGTTGAACACGGAATAACCCGGCGGCGTTTCCCCGCCGAACAACCGCAGGTGCGCTTCATTTGTTGCAAGGGTATATCCCTCCTTATCGACCACCTGAGCCGACAACGGGTTGTTTTCAATAATCCCGTGCAAAAAGGAATTCAGCCCGTTCAGGTCATCCATGCGCGCATCGGGGGTATAAGTTGCCACAAAGTGATCCAGGGCGGGTGACCAGACGTTAACCTTAAACCATTGGCGGGGGGGGCCACTGCAAAAACTGAAACTGGTTTCCTCTCTCGTCGCGGCAACTTCACCGAACCGCCTGAGCGCGGGGATGCCGTCGGGGCAGGCAGGCAGGGCGGTCTCTTCCAGCCTGTGTCCGGTGATCTCTGTCCCGGTCAATCCTGATATTTGTTCAAAAGCCGGATTGACTTCCAGAATTTCATAGGAAAATGACCCATCCGGCACGTCATGGTGTATACGGCCATAAAGATACCCGAAGGATGCCTGATTGATAATCCGTTGATAATGATCGGTATTCATAATTTTTCTTGCTTTTCTCCACAATAATCCCAAACAAAAATAATTATTTAAACCGACTGTTATACAAAGCCATGTTGATCATGCCCCAAAAATGGGTTATTCGGGCGTGACGGGTTTCATGATCTTCCCCATGAACAGGATGCTCCCGGTTTCGTTATCACGGATCAGGAAAACAAACGGATGATCGGCATTGAACACGACCGGCCGGACTTTATCCGGCGCCGCCATCATGCACATGGTCACCGCCGTGGCTGCTGCCGCTTCAGTCCCTTTTTCATCCACGCTGACGAATGCCTGGTGGATCACGTTGCTGATGAAGAGATCCCTTTTGCCGGTCATCCCCGAAAAATCGGCCCCTTCCTGTGAAAAAGCCAGCGGCATCCCCATCGCCGAAAGGGTGCCCGACAGGTCAAGCTTAAAATCGACCCTGAACTTCGGAAGCGATAACCTGACATCGGTGAATTTCATTGAATCCATCATCTCCCCGTAATGGTTAAAATCAAACGAGTCGGCGAACGCTTTCATCGGTTTGTTCTTCTTGGGCAGGAAGATCACCATCGATGCCCTGTTCCCCCGGTAGGGGATTTCAATGGCCTGTATTTCCGGGTCTTCATAATAGCCATACCGGTCCTGCCGGTTCATGAAAGGAACGGTGATCAAGGTTCCGTCGGTTAATGAAAACTCATCGGGCCTGGTCGATTCTTTTTTAAAGGGTTCGGCCCAGTCGCCATAAAAGTAAATGGCGTTGACCAGTACGAGACGCGTCATGGAATTAAGATCACCCCGGCCAAGGAGGTCTTTGATCCTGTCATTGGTTTTCCGCTCAACCCAGGTATTGATATCGATCCTGGTTTTCTCCCTCGCGGCATTATCGGTGAAATCAACATTCTTCAACTCCGAACCGTACCCGGAATGGGTAAGGGCAAGGTATGCATCAAGAAATTCAAAGCCGCGCTGTGCCCACAAACCGTTGGCGATGTTCAGCCTGATCTTGCCTTCCGTACCTTCATCCACCCTTTTCAGCAATTTTCTGAAATCGTTGTGGAAGGTTTCCGATGGATCAAAATTCAGGGTCCGGCTCATCTGGAGCGCGGTTTCGTTCCGCGCGCCGGCATACACCATGGCCAGTGCCGTGGAGATGCTGAAGGGAGACCAGCATTGGTTTTCATTGGCCGTAATGCCCTGCATCCGGTGGAAGAGACTGAGGGCGAATTTGTTATTGCCTTCGGCGACTTCCTTCGGGGTATGTGCCGTGACCAGCAGGGGGAAAAGGCAGCAAAGGAGGCAAAGGATCGTTTTCATGAGAGGGGGAATTTTAAGACGTATTACCAGCAGATATCATGCCAAAATGCTCCGCGATGGGATATGACATGACGGGATATGACATGACGGGCTGCACCGATGGGCTACACCCATCGGTGGCATATTACGCCCCTGCGGGGCTGGGGTTACCACTTCACCAGCTTGATGATCTGCAAGGTTTTGCCGGCTTGCAGGTGGCAGATATAGATACCGGAGGAAAGGCGGGAGATGTCGATTACCCGGCTGGTAGCCGAAACGGCCTGTTCCATCTGTTTCAGCCCGTTGGCTGATGCGATGGAAACATACACCTGGCCCTGGCCCGGGGGTAATTCTATGGTCAGCCGGTCGGTGGCAGGGTTTGGATAGAGCCTGAATCCCGCTTCCGAGGGAAGATTATTCACCAGGGCATGACAGGCGGTTACCACCTCCGACCTTGTGTTGCAGCCTGGGGCGTTGTCGCTGATGGTGCCGTTGCCCTGGGCGTCGAGGATGTGGCAAAGCCTGCGGGTGTTGCAGATTGCCAGTTGTTTGTTGTGTTCGATGACGAAACCGGCCAGCGAATCGGCCGGGAGGCTGTCGAGCCCCATCAGGCTGGTGAGGCTGTCGTTGCCGGTGATCACCAGGTTTCCCCCCATATAGGTTAGGTGAGTGAGCCCGTCAAGCGTGGTGAGCCTGCTGTTGCCCGTGATCCGGAGTCCGCCGGTAAGCGTGGCGACATGGCCCAGGCCTGCCATGCCTGACAGCGTGCGGTTGCTGTCGATGCGGAGCACCCCCCCGACAGATTCCAGGAGATCGGCCCCGGCCAGGGTGGCAAGGTACCGGTTTGACCTGATCACGAAGTCTCCTCCAATGGTGCGAAGGGAACCCAGCCCGGTGAGGGTTTTGATGGTGTCGCAACCCGTGATCACCAGTTTTCCCCCAACCGTGGTGAGTTGCTCAAGCCCGTGAAGGTCATTCAGGTGCGGGTTATCAACAACCAGGAGGGAATCGCTGATGGATGCCAGGTGATCGAAACCGCCGGCATTGACCAGACTGTTATTTTCAAGGAGCCGGATGTGCTTTTTCACTGACGTCAGGCCTTCAAGCCCTTTCAGGTTGTGCAGCGACCAGTTCATGGCGATGTCGGCCATGCCTCCCAAAGTGGTCAGATTTTCAATCCCGGCCAGGTTATACAGGTCCTGGCAGGTCCACACCAGCAGGTCGCCTCCCACCGATTTCAGCGAGCCCAGCCCGGTGAAGTTGACCAGCGACGACAAATCGAAGATCCGCAGGTTTCCTCCCACGGTTTCCAGGTTGTCGAGACCCGACAGGCTGGTGACCGCGTACATGTCGGCGATGTTCAGCAGCCCTCCCACCGACTTCAGGCTGCCGAGGCCCGAAAGCGAGGCTAGTTTGCTGTTGTTGAAAATCTCCAGATTGCCCCCGATGGTGGTGAGCGAGCCAAGCCCCGCCAGGGAAAGGAGGTTGTAGTTGTTTTGTATATATACGATGCCGCCTACTGATTTCAGGTGATCCAGCCCGTTGAGGAAATTCAGTCCGCTGCTGTTTTCGATGTAGAGCCCTCCCCCGATGGCGGCCAGGCTGTCGAGCCCCGAGAGGCTGAGCCCGCCGGCCCAGGTGATGGACAGGTCTCCCCCGATGGAGGTGACCCCCCGCAACCCGGCAAGGCTGGTGACCTGGTACCCGGTGATCGCAACGTTTCCGGCAATCATGGTGCAGCCAGGATAGTCAACCGGGAAGTTGTCGACCTGGCTCTGGAGGTAAAAAACGATGCCGTTTGGCAGGCAGGACTGGGCGTGGGCGCCGTAGGCGAGCAGTAACGGGGTGAGGAGGATAAGAAAGTATTTCATACATTTCATCATTAAATGACGGTTGTTTGCAGGGATCTGCCTTGGCGGGTACTGTTTCATTTGTAGCAGTGGAAAGCTCGTTATGCGGCGTGTTTTATTCCAGATCAAGTATTATTTTTAAGTTCTCTTTTAATTTTGGAATGGCATCTGCTGGAGCAAAACCCAGCTTTTTAATCAGTCGTTTATTGTCAATTGCGCGGGTTTGATCAACCATTATATCGCAATCCTCGCTTAATCCGCAGCACCCTTTTTTTAAATGGACTCTTAATATTTCAGAATCCTTTTTCACCTTGGTGGTTAAAGGACAGACTATGGATGATGGGTGATACTTGTTGAGCAGATCAGTTTGAGCAATAATTACCGGCCTGATTTTGCCTGGTTCGGTCCCTAAGGTTGGATTCAAATCGGCAATCCAGATTTCATATTGTTTAGGCTTCATAATCAATCATTTCAAACTCATGAAGAACATTCAATGAATCATCCTTAACTAATTTGGATTCTTTTTCCAATTTGGAGGCCAACATTTTTCTTTTCTGCACTTTATTATAGAAGTCCAGTGCTTCGTTAATATACCTGTTACGGGATTTTTTTATATGACTAATAACCTGTTCGGTTTCAGTAAAAATTGAGTCATCTAATTTTAAAGATAGTGTTTTCATTTGATTCCTTTGTTTTATATCACAAAGGTATATACTATTTAGAAATACTGCAATTATTTCTTTCTTTTCTCATGACGTATAACGGTGGGCACACGCCATGGCGGCAGGATTCGCCATGCGGCTCGTAAACGCCATGCGGTGGGCACACACCATGCCGATGGGATGCGCCATATGGTTTTACACGCCGTGCGGTTTGTACACGCCATGCCGATGGGATGCGCCATGTGGTTTTACACGCCGTGCGGTTTGTACACGCCATGGCGATGGGATGCGCCATGTGGTTTTACACGCCGTGCGGTTTGTACACGCCATGGCGTGTACCTACGATGCCACCGTTTGTTCCCTGCAGGGCCATGCCATGGTATGGCCCCACCGCATAGCGGGTCCCAACAACTTTCACGTTTGCCTGAAAGCAGCGAATTTACTTTTCTTTGGTTGCCCCCTTATGCCCCGTGTTAAATTGGTACGCAACGCCCAGCTCAACTTTATGCTGAAGGAACCGGTACGCGTTGTTGGCCCACTTTGAGTCGGTCGCGAGAATGCTGATGCTGAAGGTATAGTTCGCGGAAACATGGAGCGATTTAAAGACCTGAACATCGATCCCGGCGCCGGCAAGCGCCCCCAGTTCAAAATCGGAGATGTACCCTTTGGCGCTGCCGCTCCAGGCCTCGTTTGTTTCAGTCTCCCCGCTCTTCTCATATTTGGAACCGGTCATTTTTGAAGTGAGGGGTATGCCAAGACAGATGCCCGGGTAAACCAGGAGTTTGATTTTTTTACCAAATACCAATTGCGGCTCAAATGTGAAATTCAGGTATGATACATCCATGTTAAGATGATTTTCGCCGGGCGATCCGAGCCCTCCCCATATTTCGTTCATCGTGTAGTTCCTGTTCAGATATTCTGCTTCAAAACTAACGTTCACCAGGTGGTTCGACCTTTGGCACAAATAGATTGCAACAGGCATGGAACCCGGCTGGGGCCCGAACAGGGTAGGATGGTATTCGGAATCAGATTGCCAGAATTTCAGCCAGTTCACGCCCGATTTTATTCCCACCTGGATTTGAGCGTAAGAACCCGCGGTTATTGTCGCGAGAAGGATAATCAGTTTAAATCGTTTCATTAATATGCTGGTTTTCTTAGTGAATGACCCTTATGATTCCTACATGTTTTTAATCCCTTGTAAATTGTGCCGGAGGCACAAAATGTAGGTAGCAGTAAGGAATCAAGTACCCTCATATCGTCCCGTCCGGGACGATAGATTACATTCCCCGAACCTTTTCTACCAATATCAGGTCCCTCCGGGACCCGCAGTGCCTCAGGCTGATCCTTCGCAAACCGATTTCTTTTTCATATTTGACATAGAAAAGTTATACCGAAAATCGTGGGTTTGAACGAGGTGGCAGTAAATAATAATGACATCTACAGCCCGATCTGGTCGGCGACGGGCATCATAGCGGCGATGGCGAGGGCGGCGAATTCATCGATCGGGATGCCGATCTTTTCGCACTCGAGGATATTCTCTCTTTTGACCGAAGCGGCGAACATTTTCTCTTTCATCCGCTTCACCACTGATTTCGGTTTCACGGCAGCCAGTTTCTTCTCAGGATAGACATAGGTGGTGGCGAAGATCAGCCCGGTGATGGTCTCGCCGGCCGCAAGGGCATACTGGAACGCGGTGTTCCGTTCCCTGCCCGACGAACATTCATTGTGCATGCGGATGGCATCGAGGATTTCGGGGTCAACAGCATAGTCTTTCAGCAGTACCTCCGTCTGGGTTCCATGCACGGTGGCTTCGGCATTCGTGGTCTCCACATCGAGGTCGTGCAGCAGGCCGGCCAGGCCCCATTGATCCTCGTCGCGGCCAAGTTTGCGCGCGATCCCCCGCATGACGGCCTCGGAGGCGAGACAGTGGAAGATCATCTTCTCATTCTTTACATACCGGTACAACAGTTCCAGCGCTATTTCACGGTTCAGTTCCATATTCGGGTCCTCCTTTGCGGCATCAGCCAGTCATCAGGGTTGGGGAAATAATGATGTCAGGCAACGCGTGCAAAAATAGCATTTTCAATTAACACGAAGGCATCCGGGCAGGTCTGTTTAAACCGGTCCCGGAGGGTTATTTTCGTTTGAAACAGTTACCCGATTTCAGCAGAATGGTCAGGGAGTCATCCGCTGGTTTTAAATCAGTCCAGAGGCAATCACAATACAGCGGCAGCCAGGAAGGACCATATTTTGTCGCGATTTGCTTATTCAACGCCGTATCCTCGAAGGCTCTTTTCTCATCCCCTGCCATATGGGCCATTAAGGCTGCTCCCTGGCAATGGCCGGCATGCCAGGAGGTAGTAGTATCGCCGGTCAGTTTGTATTTATTGAGCAAGGTCGTTAACAGGGTATCGGCAGCTATCCGGGTTAAACTGTCGGCATAGGTTACAAACGATTGACCCGGGAGCATTCCTGTATAGCAAACGTTTGTGATGTGCCTCGTATTGATGATCAGGGCGGAATCCCTGACGTAGGTAATAACCCGGTATGAACAGGGGTAAACAATCGTGGAGCCGGTTTCGATATCATACAGGAACCTGTTTTGCAAATTTTTCTTTACAATATCCGTTGCATGAAAATGTCCCGTAAACATGATCTTTAAGCCTGCTCTCATGAGCTGGTCGGCGACATCGTTATAATTATCCACGAGAAAGCCTGGAAAAGTTGAATCCTGGCCTTTGAAGTGTTCAACCAGCCCGTGATGCATCATGCCAAACACTGTTTTTCCCTTCAGCGAGGCCTCTGCCATACGGTCAAGTATCCATTTCATGGTACCCGGCCTGATCACGCCTGCCGTGTAGGCCTGATTATTAATATTATCGTATTTACAGTCATCGATCGAGATGAGCCAGAGATTGGGTAATGGTTCGGAAACATAACTGAGTGAGTACGGGTCGGTACAGATCGCGTCGCTATACCCGCAATCCGAATAGATCGACCTGAACTGATCCGGGCTGATATTCTGAACCCTGGTCATTACCTTGTCGTTGTATTCATACGATTGTGCGCTGTAAATGTCGTGGTTGCCATCAATGACCCTGACCCTGATCCCGGCACGGATCAGTTGCTGCAGGTATAGATGAACGGAGACATGGCCCACGAATTCCCCATCCTTGGTAAGGTCTCCTGCAATAAGAACGAGGTCGGGCTTCGGGGTAGCATGAATCAATTCATAAACAGCCTCCTGCATGATCGCATCGCTGGCAGCCAGCAGTTTCCCGTTTATGACCAAATAATCCTGAAACTTTGGACCATCCTTGATGAGCAGCGAAGGATCCATGTAATGAATGTCGGACATCACGGCGATGGTATACACATTTTTCGCGGTGCTGCACCCGCAGTTGTTCCTATTACATCCGGCTGAGAACAATATCAGCAGGATCGCCGGCAGTACAAATAGTTTTCTCATGTAGGTGGGATTTGGATTGGGTTTTTAAACAGGACAGGTGGTACGTGATAAGTCTGGATAAATAATCCGCCCGGGCTCTATAAATTTAGAGAATTATCCTACCGGGTATACGTCGTATCAGAAATATTTATTAGAATTTCGCAAACTGCGCAGAAATCGTGCAAATGCAAATAAAAAAAGGCTCCCGGGATTTCCGAAAGCCTTGATTTCACTGGTGGGACGTGAGGGATTCGAACCCACGACCTCATGCGTGTGAAGCACTCCGAAATCAATTTCCAACAGCACAATACTACAATATATCAGAGTGTTACCAAAATAACTAGAAAATAAATGTCGTTTTATGTGGATAAATATCGTAATTTAGGTGGCAAATCAGGTGGCAAATTTTTCCGTGTTTATGATCCTGCTCAATAAGGTATCTATTGTAGTCCAAATTTAAAACTTTTTAACCGTGAATACAACTGTTATTCTGGTTCTCGATAGGCGACGGGTTAAAAAGGGAGACCTATACCCAATTTGTCTTTTGCTCAATCACAAAGGAACTAAGCTTTATCTCAATCTGAAAGACAGTGTAGCCACGAAGTTTTGGGATCAGCAAAATCAGAAAGTATTAAATGGAGCGCCGGTTTCTCCCAATGTGTCCTGGGTGAATAACCATGTTCAGGGGAAAAAAACAGATGCAATCCGGCTTATATCTTTGCTGGAACAAACAGGAGAACTTGCCCAGCTTTCACCCATGGAACTTAAACAACGAATCCGGAATAAAAGCCATCGGGCTTCTTTTTATGGCTACCTGGATTCTCTGATTGCCCAGTTTAACAACCATGGTAAACAGGGTAATGGAGAGGTTTATTTGAGGACCAAGGTGTTCCTCCAGAACTATGTTCCCGGAAAGAAAGATCTGTTTTTCGATGAAATTAATTTTAAACTGCTCAAATCCATAGAGCTGCATTACCTTGCCAAAGGGAACCACCTGAATGGGTTAAGTCATTATTTCAGGACTATCCGTGCAATCTACAACCGGGGTATTACGGAGGGTATTGTAAAGAGTGATGCATACCCGTTTAAAGAATATAAAATCAAGCAGGTAAAAACCCATAAATCCGCCTTGCGGAAAGACGATCTCATGAAGCTTTGGGACATCTCAATAACGGAGGGAACATTATCCTGGCACGCCAGGAATATGTTTTTTTTCTCCTTTTATTGCCAGGGAATGAACTTCTCTGATTTAGCAAAGCTTAAAATTGAAAATATTAAGGTGGGGAGAATCTATTACACCCGGTCCAAGATCAGTAAAGCGATGTCGATCAAGCTGACTGATAAGATCAATGAAATTCTTGAAAAATATGTTTCGGGGAAAAAGAGATCAGATTATGTATTTCCCATTATAACTGAGGAATCCCGGCACAATTTACAGATTAAAAACTACCGGGATGCTGCAAATCATGCCCTAAAGCGCTGGGCAAAAAAGTTAACGCTCAATCCCAGCCTTAGTTTTAATACAGCCCGTCATTCATGGGCTACCATTGGGAAAGACATGCAACTGCCTATTGGCGTTCTTTCAGAAGGCCTCGGCCATAATGATCAACGGACCACGCAAATTTATCTTGATTCGTTTGAAAGCGATGTTATTGATGGGGCGAATGATTTGATTACGTCTTCATAGCGTCGGATTGCTTTCAACAATCCATTTTCCGTCTTTCACCTCCAACATCTCCTGACTATATCCTTTCCGTCCTTTTCAGGCATGATCCATGCCTGTACTACTTTTCATTGTGAAATTTAGAACAAATAAAAACTATTCTCAAAACCGTTGTTTTCAGTGTGGTTAAAATGCATAATAACAAAACATAAGGATATATTTGTTATGGAATGATTATTATGGGCCTTGACAAGCTTTATTCTATTTATTATCTTGGTCCGGAATTTAATTACCAATTCAATTATAAATAAACATTCTGCTTTTATTCAATCCAAACTCTCCGGATCTGGAAAATTACATTTATGCCTAATTACAAAACCAACAAATACCAAAATTCCCGTGTTTCATTCGATGTCCTTTTACAATTATTTGCTTTTCACTGCAAATTTTCACATTGTTGAGCATTCTTCCCTTCGTATTTCAAATAAATAAACCATATCATTATGAAAGCACCTGAAAACCTGATTTTTGTTTTTCTGACTGCATTATTATTAGTCACATCATCCGTATCCGCTAAAATATGGCGAGTAAATAATCGTGTTGGAATTGTCGCTGATTTCACCACTGCTCAGGCTGCTCATGATGGTGCAAACGCCGGAGATACGGTTTTTTTTGAGCCATCCCCAACCAATTATGGTGATATTACTTTAACAAAAAAACTGATCCTAATTGGAACAGGATATTTCCTGGATCAGAATCTTGAAACGCAGTGGAAAAATAATTGGCCTGCAACTATCGGTCATGTTACATTTAGCAGTAATTCTTCGTCCTCTGCCCAGTTTTCACAACTGATGGGATTGACCTGCACAGGTGATTTGACCGTGAATGCCCCAAGTATTATCATCAAAAGGAATTATTTACAAAGCCAAAATCAATTCTCAGCTTCATTTGTTGATTTTGAGGATAACTATTGCTACCAGACTGGGCTTTATGGTTATAATTCATGTGGATATTGTTTATACATTGATCCCGGATTGCATGATATAATAATTAATAATAACATTTTTAAGTTTGTTTATACTGTAAACCGTAGCCAGGTTTGTATTTATGCCAACAGTGTGTATAATTCGAGTTTTAATAGCAACACAGTTGTTGGTTATCAAAGTCAGTGGAATGGTGTATTGTGCTCATTATCCATTGAAGGGTTTATCGTTCAAAATAATATCCTGTCTGCATGCACTTTTTCCCCAAACAATAACAACTATTCATATAACATATCAGATAATACATTTTTTGGGAATCAGAATGGAAATCAACAAAATGTTGACATGAACTCGGTTTTCCTTTTTTCGGGTAGCACGGATGGTCAGTATCAACTCAAAACTGGATCACCAGCAATTGGAGCGGGCGTTGGTGGAATTGATTGTGGGGCATATGGTGGAACCAATCCCTATGTATTATCTGGCATCCCGCCGATCCCGGCAATTTACTCAGTCATGATTGGAGATCCCAACAGCCAATATAATGTTCAACTAAAATTGAAATCACATAATTAGTCATCGGCCTTGCTTTCGTCTGACTATAATTGAAAATCAACTTTTTGTAACTTTAAAAACCACAACTATGAAATTCAGGTATCGACTGACATTATTAGTCCTGTTTTTGTCTTCATTTTCGGTTTCGACATCCTATGCCAAAATATGGAGAGTTAATAACCGCGGAGTAATTCCTGCAGATTTTACATCGGCACAGGCGGCACATGATGGGGCTAATCCTGGTGATACGATTTTTTTAGAACCATCGCCGACCAATTACGGCAATCTAACTGTTTCAAAAAAACTTATCGTTATTGGGACCGGTTATTTCCTCGCAGAGAATCTTGAAACCCAGTGGAAGAATAATTGGCCTGCAATTTTAGGGTCGGTCACCTTTGATGTTTTTTCTGATTATTCACAGTTAATGGGAACTATTTGCGGGTCTCTGCAGGTTAGTGCACCATATATAACAATTCGGAGAAATTACATTAATGACATTATTCAACTATCCGCATCCAATATTGTTGTTCTAGAAAATTATTGCGACTTTTTGGGAGGATACGGGTGTACTACAATAAGTTTCTTAAAAATTAATTCTGGATTTCATGATATTTCCATTAATAATAACATTTTTATTTTCCATCCACGACCCTACACTAGTGGTGCCGGTGTTGGCGATATTTCTGGATCTGTTTCTTATGCGGGTGGCTTTTTGAATAACATCATAATGGGTTATTTAAGTTGGAATTGTGCTGCATCCAGTTCCTTGAATCTTGAAAATTTCATAGTCCAAAACAATATTATATCTACCTGTACATTTTATCAAAACAACAACTATTACACCAACAACATTTGCAATAATACTGAATTTGGAAACCAAAATGGGAACCAGGAAAATGTTGATTTAAATACTGTATTTCTATACACTGGCAGTACAGACGGACAATATCAACTTAAAACCGGATCACCTGCAATTGGTGCCGGGTTTGGTGGAGTTGATTGTGGCGCTTTTGGCGGATTGAATCCCTATATTTTATCCGGAATACCACCTATACCAGCCATTTATGACTTCAATATTGGTAGTGCTAATAATCAATATAATGTTCAGCTTAAAGTGAAGGCTCACAATTAATAGACGGTCCTAGATCCATTAAAGTGATTCCAAAATGCTTCATACAATAAAATATTGCTTAACGAGAATGAAATCTATCCATTGGAGAAATTTCATTTTGACCACATTGATCTTATTGCTCTTTAATCGGCCAACATTGGCACAAAATGTAACACAGGTCGAATATTTCACAGATACAGACCCTGGCTATGGCCTTGGAATAAATGTCCCGATCACTCCTGAGCCCAACTTTTCGGATTTAGTTTTTCCAATTGATTTAACAGCCATTTCTCCCGGATTTCATAACCTGTATGTGAGGTCTAAAGATGAGTACCTGAAATGGAGTTTGACAGCAGTTAGACCCTTTTATAAGGAAAGTCCTAACAATTTAGCGTTACCCAATATAATACAGGTTGAATATTTTATTGACAATGACCCCGGTAACGGGCTGGCAACGAATGCTCCCATCGTTCCCGGCACAAACTTGTCCAACCTTGTTTTTCCAATTGATATAGGTGCTATCGCACCAGGTTTTCATAATCTTTATGTCAGATCAAAGGACGCTTATCTGAAATGGAGTTTAACCGCTGTCAGGCCCTTTTACAAGGAAACTGCAGGCATGTTGTCCCTACCCAACATAAGCCAGGTTGAATATTTTATCGACAATGATCCCGGTAACGGGCTGGCAAAGAATGTTCCTATCGTACCCGGCACTAATTTATCCAACCTGATTTTTCCAATTGATGTTGGTGCTGTCTCACCAGGTTTTCATAATCTTTATGTCAGATCAAAGGACGCTTACCAGAAATGGAGTTTGACAGCAGTTAAACCCTTTTATACTGAAAGTCCTAACAATTTTGTGTTACCCAATATTACACAGGTTGAATATTTTATCGACAATGATCCCGGTAATGGGCTCGCTACAAATGTTTCCATCGTCCCAGGTACAAATTTGTCCAACCTGATTTTTCCAATTGATGTGGGTGCCATCTCACCAGGATTTCACAATCTTTTTGTCAGATCAAAGGACGCTTACCAGAAATGGAGCTTGACAGCAGTGCGTCCGCTTTATAAGGAAATCGCCAACATAACCCTTCCCAATGTCACCAAAGTAGAATATTTTATTGATGCCGACCCTGGACACGGGTTGGGAACCAATGTGCCGGTCATACCAGGTTATAACCTGGCCAATGTAACTTTCCTGGCCGATTTGACATGTGTTTCGCACGGAAAACATCATTTATATGTCAGAGCCCGGGATAACAATGGGAAATGGAGTCTTACAAATGATGATACAATAACCAGCACAGGCCCATTTATCAATGCATCAGGTTCAACAAATATTTGTCCCGGGCAGTCTGTCCAACTTAAGGCCCCCACTGGCCCCGGAAGAACTTATCAATGGCATAAGGATAATTCACCTATTTCCAATGGCACCGATTCAATATTTTTGGCTACAGAAATCGGGAGTTATTATGTTCAGATCGTCGATGCAGGCGTTTGCACAGACACCAGCAATGTCCTTACGGTTACCCTAAAGTCAGGAAGTCTGACTCCAACTATAACCGGAGCAAGTCCAGTTTGTGTCGGCACCCAGGGGATCATTTATACTACTGAATCGGGGATGACCGGATATTCATGGTCTGTTTCATCAGGCGGATCAATAATGAGCGGTTCGAATACAAACAACGTCACCGTTAACTGGAATGTCGCCGGTGCGCAAACCATCAACGTGACCTATGCTAACAGTGTCGGCTGTACTGCTTCTCCAACAATAATGAATGTGACAGTAAACCCTTTATTGCCAGTTAGTGTAACTATTGCAGCCTCTATTAACCCCTCTTGTTCAGGAACCTCTGTTATATTTACAGCAACTCAAACCAACGGAGGCAATTCACCTTCCTACCAATGGATAAATGGTGGCATAAATATTCCAGGAGCCACAAATTCAACCTATACGTATACCCCTGTGATTGGAGATACTATATCATGTCAACTTACTTCCAGCATACAATGCCCAATCGGTAATCCGGTTGTTTCGACACCGATTGTAATGACCGTTAACGCATCTCCTAATACCCCATTATCAGGGGCAAATATAAGTTCACCTATCCAGATAGTCTGGGCCTGGAGTTCAGTAGTTGCCGCAACAGGATATAAATGGAATACAATCAACAATTATGCAACAGCAACCGATATTGGGACTGCCACAACAAAAACAGAAACAGGCCTAACTTGCAGCACTTCATATACCCGATATGTATGGGCATACAATGGGTGTGGCAATTCCATTGCTCTTATCCTGACTCAGTCAACATCACCATGTTTTACAACTTGTGGCCAAACCCTTACTGACAGCCGGGATGGCCAAAACTACAATACAGTTCAAATCGGCAACCAATGCTGGATGGCTCAGAACCTTAATGTAGGCCAACAAATAAATAGTTCGGGCTATCAATCGAATAACGGAATCATTGAAAAGACATGTATCAACAACTTAGAATCAAATTGCACTATTTATGGTGGGATGTATCAATGGGATGAATTAATGAATTATACTTCTTCCAGTTCTACAATTCCTAGTGGTCGTCAAGGGATTTGTCCAATAGGTTGGCATTTACCTTCGGATGCTGAATGGTGCCAAGTTACGACCTATCTGGATCCTACTATGAATTGCTCAGCAACTGGTTGGTTGGGTAGTGATGCAGGAGCCAAGATGAAAGAAACAGGAATTTTGCATTGGGCAAATCCAAATATTGCTTCAAATATTAGTGGTTTCACGGCACTACCCGGTGGCGCCTATAGCCGTTTTGGCAGTACTTTCTATCTTTTCCTTAATGCGTCATATTTCTGGTCTGCAACAGAGAATGGTGGCAATGGATGGAATTATGAAATGGGCAATAATATTTCACAGATTCACAGACAGGGAGATGCGACGAGCATGTATTTATTTTCCGCCCGGTGCATAATGGATTGTGATATGCCTGTCGCTCCTATGTTTGGAATAATTAACACCTCACCTTCTCAAATTATTTGGAACTGGAACCCGGTTTCAGGGGCAAGTGGTTACAAATGGAACACAACCAACGACTATGCTTCCGCACAAGATCTGGGCACAGCAACAACTAAAACTCAAACGGGGCTAACCTGTAATACCCCTTACACCTGCTATGTTTGGGCGTACAATACGTGTGGTCATTCTACTTCATTAGCACTAAATCAGTCAACGTCACCATGCTTCACAACATGTGGCCAACCCCTTACTGACAGCCGAGATGGACAAAGCTACAATACGGTCCTAATCGGCAGTCAATGCTGGATGGCCCAAAATCTTAATGTGGGCGCAAAAATTAATGTGCCTGCCAGGCAAATAAACAACGGTTTGATTGAAAAGTTTTGTTTCAATAATGATGAAGCAAATTGTTCAATTTATGGAGGATTGTATCAATGGGATGAGTTGCTTAATTATTCCTCTTCAGGCAATTCAAATCCAGGCAATCTGAGAGGCATTTGTCCATTTGGATGGCATGTTCCGACTGATTTTGAATGGTGCCAGATGGAAATGTTTCTTGACCCAACAGTAAATTGTAGCATTTCCGGGTGGAGCGGAACGGATATTGCCGGAAAGTTAAAGGAAACAGGGACAGTACATTGGCAAAGTCCTAACACTGGCGCGACAAATAGTAGTGGATTCACAGCTCTTCCTGCTGGTTATGGATTTGGTGGTTATGGATTTTCCTTCTACGATCTCAATTACACGGCTTACTTTTGGACTTCAACAGTTAGTCCGCCAGTAATGGATTGGAGCCGAATCTTAGACTATAACAATTCACAGATACAACGACATGACCCGGACTGGGATAACGGTTTTTCAGCAAGGTGTATCTATGATACCTGTAGCTCTATACTCTATGCACCAGCTCTGGGCGTCAATATTCCTACCAATAATCAAATTATCTGGAACTGGAGTACGGTAACAGGTGCAAACGGTTACAAATGGAACTCAACCAACGATTACACCACGGCACAAGACCTGGGGACAAACACCTCAAAAACAGAAACCGGATTACTCTGTAATACGACCTACAACCGCTATGTTTGGGCATATAATCTTTGTGGAAATTCGATATCAACCCAATTGACCCAAGCAACCTCTGATT
Source organism: uncultured Bacteroidales bacterium (assembly GCA_903913885.1). Lineage (GTDB taxonomy): Bacteria > Bacteroidota > Bacteroidia > Bacteroidales > FEN-979 > CAIVAT01. Next base: position 33,543 of record CAIWMX010000061.1, read on the forward strand.
GTGGGATACCCTGTCCTGGAATCCCAACATTAACTTATGAAGGCAAAACCTATCATACTGTCCAAATCGGTGAACAATGCTGGATGAAAGAAAACCTGAATGTTGGCACAAAAATTAACGGCAGCCAGGACCAAACAAATAACAATATCATTGAAAAGTACTGTTACAATGATATTGATTCTAATTGCAGTATTTATGGAGGACTGTATCAATGGGATGAGATGATGAATTATACCACTTCAAGTAGTGCCAATCCAAGTGACAGGCAAGGGATTTGCCCGACAGGCTGGCATATACCATCAGATGTTGAATGGTGCCAAATGGAAACATATCTCGATCTTACAGTTAATTGTACTTATATTGGATGGAATGGAACTGATATAGGTGGAAAACTAAAGGAAACTGGGACAGTTCATTGGCTTAGCCCCAATATAGGAGCCTCTAATAGTAGTGGATTCACAGCATTACCTGGTGGTTATAGACATTATTTTGGAGAATTTTGGAGTTTTGCAGGGGCATACCTATGGTCATCCACTGAAATTTCTTCGACAGTTTCATTGAATTATCACCTAAGTTCCCCAAGTACCCAAATCCTGCGAGATAACAACCCAAAGTCTGACGGTTTTTCCATTCGGTGCATTAAAGGTTGTGATAATCCTGAAACTCCTAATGGCGGCACCAATGTGCCTGCTCCAATGCAAATCATATGGAACTGGCTCCCCGTTTCTGGTGCAACCGGTTACAGATGGAGCACAACCAACGATTATTCATCATCAATTGATGTCGGAACAGCAACCACAAAAACCCAGCCCGGTTTATCATGCAATACTGCTTACACCTGCTATGTTTGGGCCTACAATGGCTGCGGCTATTCGATGGCCTTACAGATGAATCAAACTACTTCGATGAATCCTGCTGTGAATGTATCAATTTCTGCTTCGGGCAATCCTGTGTGTAATGGAACCACGGTCACTTTCACAGCAACATCAGTCAGTCCGGGAACATCTCCTGTTTATCAATGGCAAGTCAATGGCTCAAACGAAGGAATTAACAGTTCCGTGTATTCGTATTCACCAATGAATGGTGATATTGTTAAATGTATTTTGACGTCAAATGATCCGTGTGTACTGGTTCATTCCGACACATCCAATAATATCACCATGACGGTTAACCAAGTTTTTCCGGTAAGTGTCAGTATTACATCATCCGCCAACCCCGTATGCTCAGGATCTTCAGCCACCTTCACGGCAACACCCTCCAACGGCGGCTCAAACCCCGCATACCAGTGGAAAGTCAATGGCAGCAATGCCGGCAGCAACAACCCGTCATACAGTTACATCCCGGTTGCCGGCGACCAGGTCTCCTGCGTTATGACCTCGAATGCCAGTTGTCCTTCGGGAAATCCTGCCACATCCAACTCCATAACCATGGCCCTGACGTCCACAACCCCGGTCAGTGTTTCGATCACGCGATCAGCCGACAATGTGTGCCAGGGAACCGCAGTCTCTTTTACAGCGGCGGCAGTCAATCCCGGCACATCACCTGTTTACCAATGGAAGGTCAACGGATCCGGCACCGGGACAAACAGCCCATCCTTTACCTACACCCCGGCCAACAATGATGTTGTGACCTGTTCTCTTTACGGGGATGTAACCTGTCCCTCGCCCAACCCGGCTATCTCCAACTCCCTTACCATGTCGGTCGTGTCTGCCCCGGCTGCCCCGGCCAGTGGCGGAAACCAGGCCAGTTGTTCTAACGCCCTGCCCGGAACCTTAACGGCCGCGGCGCCATCGGGCAGTGTAGTGGATTGGTATACCGCCCCCGGCGGCGGCACTTTGCTGCAATCTGCATCCAACACGTTCGTCACATCAACCGCAGGAATTTATTATGCAGAATCACGGAACACCACGACCGGGTGCACCAGTCTTGCCAGGACAGCGATAACGCTAACCATCAATTCTGCAATTCAATATTTTGCCGATGCCGATGGCGATGGCTACGGCAATCCGTTAGTTTCGCTGATGGCATGCAGCCAGCCGGCCGGCTATGTCACCAACAGCACCGACTGCAATGACAACGACGCCACGGTGCATGCCCTTCATCTATATTACGTGGATGCCGATGGCGATGGTTATGGCTCCACCACCACGGCCATGCTTTGCTCGAACACGGCTCCTCCGGGTTATTCATCCAACAACCTCGACTGCAACGACAATGACCCGTCGATCAACCCGGGGGCGCAATACTTTACCCCAACCGGCAACCCGGGGTTTACCGGCACGATCGTTTCGCCGCTGGAAGGATCTTCCTATACCACCTTCCATTTTGAAGCGGATTACCACGACCTGACAAATTTCCTGCCTCCTGCAGGTTATCCCAGGCTGATCCTTGACTACGAGGGAGATGGCAACTTTGCCGGGCCCAACGATCGCACCATTGTCATGACCCAATCCGATCCATCGGACACCACTACCAATAATGGCAAACGTTACTTCGCCAATGTTGACGGGTTACTGTATGGGTCCTCCTGGCAGTCCAGGATCATTGTCAGCGATGGCGGAAACTGTACGACCACCTTCGGTCCGTTCAATGCCCCCGACGTGTTGCAAGCGCCCAACCTCGTGATCTTTGCCAACGACATCTCTTTCAGCAATGCGCATCCTGATCCGTCAACCGCGGTTATGGTTTATGCTGCCGTGCACAACGAATCGGATTTTACTGCCCAGAACTTCGTGGTCCACCTGGTCAACCAGTATGATCCAACGCTTGTTTATCCTGATGTTACGGTAGTCAGCATCGCACCCCATGCAACAACAACAGTTCAATGGACCATCACCACGCCTTCGATCCCGGCATGGTGCCCGATGCAGGTAACGGTCGACTACACCAATGTGATCGCGGAAGCCAATGAACTCGACAATACCGCGGTCCGCCCCTTCGTCTGCGGCAATTACCAGATGCCTGGCGGCATTTCCTGCAGTGGAGCGGTGACGCCTGCCGTGTCTTATTCTTCGGTCAATAATACCCTGCAGTTAAGCGGAAATGCCAGCTATTACGGACTGGCGATCCCGTTGCCCAATCCCGGTGTGGCCGGTGCTACCGTAGAATTCCAGATCACCGAGACCACCGCGATCTATTCAGGCTATACCGATCTGAACGGGAACTACACCATTTATTTCCCGGGTCCGCTGCCCACAGGATCCTATCATATAGCCGGGACCATCACGGATTACACCTTTACCGGGACTTTCACGGCCCAGTTCTCCATTATTCCGCACACCACCCTGCCCAACCTTGTTCTGCAATATTGCCATTCAATGAGTGTGCAGCCCCAGGATCCGCAATATCCCGGAACAGGCACCCTGGTTGCCCACGTGCTGAACAATGGCGGCACTCCCGCCGCCGGACCAATCCAGGTTGAGTTCACCTATGGAACAGGCGCCTTTTTCATCGGTCAATCCGATGCAACGCTGGGAGCCGGGCAGTCGGTTGATATATCGGTGACAAAACAGTTACCACCACCCGCCACAACCACCCTGACTGCCTATGCCGACCCGTTCGACCTTGTAACAGAATCGGATGAATCGGATAACTCGGCCACCGACAACATGTGCTGGGATTTCCAGCCGGTTGGTTTTGGTTATTGCGGCTGGAATTTCTGGAATACCTCCTACCAGGTCAACCAGTCGGCCACGCTGTCGGTGGGACTAAATTCCTACTACTTGTACGATGCCAGCCAGGTTAAGGTAAAGTTTGAAGTCAGCGGACCGGGGATCACCGGAACCATGAACCTGGGGAACGGTACCGTGAACAATGTGACCAAAAACTGTTATTGTCCCTATGCGGTGGTCTTACCCACCCAATTTACTTTTAGCCACACCGGAACCTATACTTTCACGATTACAGCTGATCCGGATAACGAATATGTTGAATGCAACGAAGCAAACAATGTGCTTGTGGTTACTGTTTATGTTTATGAGCCGGTTGTCCCGAATCCCCAGCCAAATCTGACGTTTTACAGTTGTCATCCTGTGGAAGTCCAGCCTGTCAATCCCCAGTACCCGGGCACGGCCAGCCTGGTCAGCCACATTATCAATAATGGGGATGCCATAGCCATAGGTCCAATCCAGGTTGAATTTTCTTATTCCACCGTGGGAACGTTCACCGGTCAGTACACCGGGAACCTGGCTCCCGGCCAAACAGTTGATATTACTGCCATCGCGACCCTTCCGCCGCCCGCAACCTCGCTGCTTACTGCAACAATCGATCCCCAGCACCTGGTAACGGAATCGAATGAGTCTGATAACACCACGTCGGATGATATGTGCTGGGATTTCCAACCGGCACCACTCTGCGGACCCTATGGCACAAATTTCTGGGAACACACCTACAACATCAACCAGTCAACCTACCTGTCGGTTGGCTTGTCAGCCTATCATCTTTATAAAGCCACACCGGTAAAAGTCAGATTCGAGGTTTCAGGTCCCGGGATCACGGGCACCTTGTACCTGGGAACGGCCCTGGTGAATGATGTCACCAAGACCTGCTCCTGCCCCTACGGAGCATCAATCCCTTTGCCGTTCACCTTCTTTGACCCGGGAACCTATACCTTTACGATGACGGCAGATCCTGACCATGAGTATACGGAGTGCAATGAATCCAACAACATCCTGGTTGAACAGGTTGCCGTGGTCAACCCCCTGCCCGATATGCGTATCCTGTCGCAGTACCTTAACCCGTCGCTGCTGAATCCGTCGCCAAACCAGGCGATCTCCTTTGTGGTGACCTACGACAATGTGGGGGTTACCAATGTGAATGATGTCATGAAGATGAAGGTGCTGATCGACACAACTCTTTTTGCTACGGTTTATCCTTTGCCCGGGCTCGCTTCGGGAGATCACAACAGTGTGGCCATCCCGGGAACCTGGGTAAGCAGCCTGCCCGGGGTGCATGTGATCCGCGGGATCATCGACGCCGATCATGTCATTACCGAACTGGATGAAACAAACAATGATGCAACCCGGTCGTTTATCGTCGGGGAGGCCGCCAATCTCTACTTCCAGGCATTTGCACCTTCCGACTCCATGCCCCAGCTGGGCGACAATATCCTGATCCATGCCCGGATCGGCAACGGCGGAGCGCAGAACTGCAATTCGACCCTGCAGGTATTATATATCAATGACAATGCCGACACCGTGATGATCGGGCAAACGCCCTTTTCCATCCAGGGAAGGGACAGTGTATCGATGATCCTGCCATGGACCGTTGCCGATAATTCGACCACCCTGGTCGGGAAGATCGTGAACACCATCGTCATGGAGTTCAACTATAACGACAACCTCACTACGGCCAACCTGGGAGGATACCAGGTAACCCTTACTGCCACCCCGGGTTGCGAAGGCGTTACCGCCGGATCGCTTACCGCGTATGCCTCCGGGGGCGTAACGCCTTACCTGTACAGCTGGAACAATGGCTACCTTGGTCAAACCTACAGCGGCGCCCCGGGAACCTATGTGGTTACCGTCTCCGACGGAAACGGCCAGGTGAGGACGGCTACCGGGACCATCTCGGTTTACCCCCTGCCGGTCCCGGCCATATCCGGTCCCACCTCAATCTGCGGGATCCCATCATCCGGCAATGTCTACTCGACCGAGGCAGGCATGACCAATTATTCATGGACTATTTCACCGGGCGGCGCCATCACCTCAGGCGTCGGAACGAACGCGATTACCGTTACCTGGAGCACCACCGGGGCGCGGTTTGTCAAAGTTTCGTACACCGACACCCATGGCTGCGCTGCTGCAGCTTCAACGGTGAAAAATGTAACCGTCTACCCGCTGCCCATCCCGGCATTAACTGGCCCTGTGTCAGCCTGCAAAGGTTCAACAGGTCATGTTTACACTACCGACAGCGGGATGACCGGGTATACATGGTATGTCTCCGCGGGAGGGACAATTACAGCAGGAGGCACATCCACGGATAATACAGTTACCGAGACCTGGAATACTTCCGGCGCGCAGAGTGTAAGCGTGAACTATACCAATGCCAATGGGTGTACGGCCGCATCCCCCGCTAACCTGCCGGTTTCTGTCAAACCTTTGCCAATTCCAACCATAACCGGTACCACTTCCGTTTGTACCGGGAGTCCCGGGATTACCTATTCGACGGAATCGTCGATGACCGGCTATACATGGTCGGTGTCGCCGGGAGGATCAGTAACCGCCGGGGGTACCTCTTCCAGCCACACCGTAACGGTTATCTGGAACGTTCCCGGACCACAAACCGTTGGCGTCAATTATACCAATGGAAATGGATGTACGGCCAGCAGTCCGACGAGTTATCCGGTTACGGTCAACTCACCGCCTGTACCTTCCATTACCGGCCCCACTACCGTATGTGTAAACTCTACCGGTAACGTTTATACCACCCAGACTGGAATGTCGTCCTATACCTGGACGATTTCTACCGGGGGAACCATCACTGCCGGGGGCACCACTTCGAGCAATTCCGTCACCGTTACGTGGACCTCATCGGGTTCAAAGACCGTCAGTGTTTCTTGTACAAATACGAATGGATGTGCAGCGATTACACCAACAACATTGGGTGTAACTGTTAATCCTGCACCCCTGCCAACCCTTTCAGGACCCTCCTCCCCGATGGTCAATTCGACGGGCAATGTCTATACGACCCAGGGCGGGATGTCGGCCTATACATGGACCGTCTCGGGTGGTGGAAGCATTACCTCGGGAGGCACTTCCGGCAGCAATTCCGTAACGGTAACCTGGATAACGCCCGGTGCCAATACAGTGAGCGTTAATTACAGCAACAGCAATGGATGTTCCGGAGCCACGGCAACCAGTTATCCTGTTACCGTCATCCCGCTTTCGGCGCCTGTCATTACCGGCCCATCCGCGGCATGTGCAGGTTCGACCGGGAATGTGTATGTTACACAAACCGGGATGACGGCATACACCTGGAGTATTTCATCGGGAGGCACCATCACTTCCGGGGGCAGCGGCACCGACCACACCGTCACCGTGACCTGGAATAACCCGGGTACCCAAACCGTCAGCGTCAATTATACCGACAACTATGGTTATACCCCGGCATCTCCTACCAGTTACCCGGTGACCGTTAATGCCATGCCCTCGCCCACCCTTGCCGGGCCTGCAGTTGTCTGTGCAAGTTCAACCGGAAATGTCTACACAACCCAGTCGGGGATGTCGGGTTATTCCTGGACTGTTTCTGCCGGAGGTTCGATAACAACCGGAGGAACATCAGCAAGCAACAATGTGACCATAAGCTGGATCACAGCAGGGCTAAACTCGGTAAGTGTTAATTACACCAATGGTAATGGTTGCACAGCCGTTTCAGCGGGCAGTTATGCCGTCACCGTCAATCCGCAACCAATCCCAGTGATCTCCGGAAACTCCTCGGTCTGTATCAATTCAACGGGGAATGTCTATACTACCCAGCCGGGCATGTCGGCCTACACCTGGACCATTTCATCCGGAGGAAGCATTACCGGAGGTGGCAGTTCATCCTCCAGCAGCGCGACGGTTACCTGGAACAATGCTGGTCAGCAAACCATAGGCGTTAATTATACCAATGGATATGGCTGCAGCGCAACCTCCCCGGGAACCCGTGCAGTGCAGGTGCAGGCAGCGCCGATCCCGGTCATTACCGGACCAACTTCCGTGTGTGTCGGGGCTACCGGGGTGGTTTACACCACCGAAGCGGGGATGATCGCGTATACCTGGATTGTATCGTCCGGGGGCACGATCACGTCGGGAGGCAGCGCCAGCAGTCATTCAGTCACCATCACCTGGAATACAACCGGGTCGCAAACGGTGAGTGTGAGCTATGTCAACTCCTTTGGATGCGCTGCAGCTATGCCTACATCGCTGGCCGTATCCGTGACTACTGCGTCCAATCCCGTTATCAGCGGCTATTCATCCGTTTACGCGGGAACAGCAGGTGCGGTTTATTCTACCATTCCCGGCATGACAAGCTATTCCTGGGATGTTACAGGCGGGTCCATCACGGGCGGACAAAGCACCAACGCCATCACGGTGACCTGGGCAGCAACCCCGGGAAGCGGATCGGTAACCCTTACGGCCACAAACAATAGCTGTTCCGGCACCACCGTTTACCCGGTTACGATTCTGGCCACCACCAACGTAAAGATTTTTGGTTTTGTATCCTACAACAACAGCGCGGCAACCAGGATGAACGGGGTCGGGGTGAAGTTATACAATTCATCGAGCGTGATCGTGGGCGACACCGTCACGGCCAACAATCCCGACAATGGGCAGTCAGGCTACTACGCATTCAAAGATATCCCAAATGACACCTATACCCTGCGCGGGAGTTACAACGGCACCTGGGGCGGCAACAACGCCACCGATGCCCTGATCGTGCAGTTGAACATTGTCGGATCGTACCCGCTGGCGGGCTTACGGGCCCTTGCGGCCGATGTGAACGGCAGCACCACCACTACTGCCCTGGATGCACTTTACATCAAATTGCGCACAGTGGGGTCCGTCAGTTCTTACCCGGCAGGCGATTGGAAGTTTACAGACACCACGGTGACCCTGACAGGTCCACCCCTGTCGGTCAACCTGCAGGCGCTGTGCACCGGCGATGTCAATAGTTCTTTTGTCCCAGTCGGGTTCAAAGAAACTACATTCCTGTCGGTTATTGAGGATGGCGCAATGACAGTCCCGGTTGGCGAACCCTTTATTTACAATATCCACAGCAGCAGGGATGCCGATCTTGGAGCTATGACCCTCTTCCTGGGTTACGACAAAGACCGGTTTGAAGTGAGCGACGTAGCAGGAACCCTGGATGGCATGAAGTATGTGATCGGCGATGGCCTGGTTGCCATTGCCTGGGCCGATACCAAACCCCTGAAGATGACCAGCGGCGACCTGGTATTGAGTCTCAACATGAAGCTGAAGGATAAGATCACTTTTCCCTCACGCGCGTTCGATATCCGGGCCGGGAGCGAATTTGCCGATATCCTGGCACGGCCGTATGAAAACTTCAACCTGAAGATGGCGAACGTGGTAACGCCCGATGGCGCAAAGGATATCACACTTACGAATTACCCCAACCCGTTCAACAAAACCACCACCATCGTTTATGTGCTGCCTGAGGCAGGACACGCCGTGATTGAGTTGACCGATATCTATGGAAACGCCATCCGCACCCTGGCCGACTGCCAGGACAAGGCAGGATCTCATAGTATAACGGTTGATCCGGCTGCGATGGGTTTGGCTTCGGGGGTGTACCTGTACAAGCTGGTATTTGAGAGTGCGGCGGATACCTATGTGAAGGTAAATAAGATGGTGTTTACGAAATAATATGTGGTGATTTCGGGAGCCTAAGTCACCGCGTGGGAGAATTGGCCTAAAATGACCACTACGAATCTACTACCAGACTACTACGAAACCACTACCAGACCACTACGAAACCACGTAAAAGTGGATAGAATCTTCATATTTTTACATGTTTTCAGCAAGAAACCACATAATTCTGCATGAAAACGTTGAAAATCCGTTTATACTCACCCCCGCAGCAGATTTCAGGCACGTCGAAACCTCCGGATGATCATCGAAAAAAGGACGAAATTGATGCTGCCCCGCTCAGAACCGATGGTGTTCTACCATGGATGAAAGCCAAGATGTAAAAGGGCTATCTCCTGCCAGGTAGTCTGGTTCTGTTTTAACCTCATATTGGAAGAATTGTCAGAAAAAATTTCCTTGTCTCATCACGCTTACCTAAATTTGACCTTATTTTAAAATAACATTGACCAACTGCCTCCCCAATCAATCCTCAACGAATGGCCAAAGAACAAAAACCTGAAGCTGAAGAGCCCCTCGAAAAAAAACTATGGAAAACCGCTGACAAACTCCGTAAAAATATGGATGCGGCCGAATACAAGCATGTGGTGATGGGCCTTATCTTCCTGAAATACATTTCCGATGCCTTTGAAGAGATGTTTCTGAAGCTAGTAGCTCAGAAAAGTGAAGGCGCCGACCCGGAAGATAAAAACGAATACACCGCTGAGAAGATATTTTATGTACCTCCCTCATCCCGGTGGAATTGGATCCAGGGCCGGGCGACCCTGCCTACCATCGGCAAGGATGTGGACGATGCCATGGATGCCATTGAAAAAGACAATCCCTCCCTGCGCGGGGTGCTGCCGAAGGTCTTTGCCCAGGAAAAACTCGACAAGGCCAGCCTGGGTGGGCTCATCAACCTGGTAAGTTCAGCCGCCCTGGGCACAAAGGAGGCTCAAAGCAAGGATGTGCTGGGCCGGGTGTATGAATATTTCCTGGGCGAATTCGCCATGGCCGAAGGGAAAAAGGGCGGGCAATTCTACACCCCCTCCTGCGTGGTAAAACTCCTTGTCGAAATGCTCGAACCCTACGAAGGCCGGGTATTCGACCCCTGCTGCGGCAGCGGCGGCATGTTCGTGCAAAGCGAAAAATTCATCCTTCACCACCAGGACCATTACCGCGCCCGGGGTGGATCCCGGTCTGCAAATACCATGAACCCTACTGACTTCATCTCCATCTACGGCCAGGAGAGCAACCAGACCACCTGGCGGCTCGCCAAGATGAACCTCGCTATCCGCGGCATCGACAGCAGCAACGTGAAGTGGAACAACGAAGGCAGTTTTCTCAACGATGCCCACAAGGACCTGAAGGCCGACTATGTGATTGCCAATCCCCCGTTCAACGACAGCGACTGGAGCGGCGACCTGCTCCGCGACGATGCCCGGTGGAGCATCCTGGGGAAAAAGTTGCCCCCTCCCCCCGGCAATGCAAATTATGCCTGGATCCAGCACTTCCTATACCACCTGGCTCCCACCGGGATGGCTGGGTTCGTATTAAGTAAAGGTTCGCTCACCACCAACACCACCGGCGAAGGCGATATCCGCAGGGCCCTGGTCGAAAACGACCTGGTCGACTGCATCGTGAACCTCCCCACCAAGCTTTTTCTCAATACCCAGATCCCGGCCTGCCTCTGGTTCCTGCGCCGGAACAAAACCCTGCGCAAAGGAGAAATCCTCTTTATCGACGCCCGGAACCACGGTTACCTGATCAACCGCAAGAACCGAAGCCTTTCTGATGATGACATTTCCATGATCGCAGGCGTTTATCATGCGTGGCGCACTGGTGAGGCTGAATACAACGATGTGGCCGGGTTCAGCAAGAGTGCTTCTCTTGACGAGGTAACTGCCTTGAATTTTGCATTGACCCCGGGCAGGTATATCGGGTTGGCTGATGATGAGGATGATTTTAATTTCCCGGAACGGTTTGCGGCATTGAAGGCTGAACTGGAGAAACAGATAGCCGAAGAAGATGCATTGAACCGGCGCATTGCGGAAAACCTGTCAAAAATAAACCTCAGTTGACATGTTCCAATTCTGCACCGAAGAAAGGATTTTTAAGATCACAGATTGTGACCATAAACCAGGACCAAAACAGAATGGACTCGGAAACAGTTAAATTATTGAATCAAATAAAGGTGAAAGAATGAGGGAGTGGAAAGAAGTTAAGTGGGGTGAAATTGCTGTCCTTGAATACGGCAAAGCCTTAAAAGACTATCAGAATAAAAATGGGAAGTACCCTGTTTTCGGGACAAACGGACAAATTGGGACAACAGATTCTTTTTTATGTTCTTCTTCTGGAATAATTATTGGAAGAAAAGGAGCGTACAGGGGCGTACATTATTCTGATATGCCTTTTTTTGTGATTGATACAGCATTTTATTTAAACCCTGCAATTAATGAGTTAAACATCAAGTTTGCATACTATCACCTGCTAAATGTCGATATTAATGCGATGGATAGTGGCTCTGCAATACCTTCGACAAGCCGGGAAGAGTTTTATGACTTAAATATTTTGCTTCCGGAACTTGACGAACAAATTGCCATATCTGAAGTTCTAAGCAGTTTAGATGACAAAATCGACCTCCTCCACCGCCAAAATAAAACTTTAGAGCAATTGGCCGGAACGCTTTTCAGGCAGTGGTTTGAGGATGAGGCACAAATAGATTGGAAAGAAATGAAGTTAAGTGATTTCATTTCCGTGAAACATGGCTATGCATTTAAAGGTGCTCACATCTCAAATGAGCCTACCAATCTTATCTTAGTAACCCCAGGGAATTTTAAAATTGGTGGTGGATTCAAGTTTGAGAAATTCAAATATTATACGGATAATAAATTTCCACAAGATTATATCTTTAGAACTGGCGATTTAATCGTAACAATGACGGATTTAAGCGGGGATGGAGACACCCTTGGTTATCCAGCATTAATTCCTGAAAATTGTTTGAATGAAAACTATTTACATAATCAACGTGTTGGAAAAGTTGAGTTTAACAAAGATCTTGGAAAGTTTTTTATTTATTATTTAATGAAAACAAAGAATTATCAATGGTTTATCCTTGGAGGTGCATCGGGTACTTCAATAAGACATACTTCACCAACAACAATCTGCTCATACTCTTTTTTTATGCCACCTAAGCAAAAACTAATTGAGTTTGAATTTTTTGCTACAGAATTAGAGAAAAAAAGGACAAAGAACCATACTCAAATTCGCACCCTAACCAAACTCCGGGATACCTTATTGCCAAAATTGATGAGTGGAGAGGTTAGAATTCAATGTTAATAAAATGGAAGAGACTGATTCATTAATGCTCGATACCTGGATCATCCGGGAATACAAATCAAAGCAAAGAAGTTGGTATCCAGTTGTTACTGATTCCGAACTTATTTTTAACTGGGAGGAGTTTCCGGCATTTAACAACTCAACCTTTGAAGAAATCTATTTTATTACCAAAAAAAACAATTCTTATAGAAGATCTGATTGGATACATTATATTTCAAGTGCAATCTATAACAGTTATAAAATTAGGAAGAACCATATTGTTATTATAGCCAACTTCAGCAATCGAATAACAAAAATAGGCGTAGTCGTTGCTAAGACTATAACGAATGACCATGATCGTTGCATCCGGTTTTCAGTCGAATGGAAAAAATTTCAACATGAAATGATTGTTGAAAACCGCGAGTTCCCAAAATGGCACCTGGTAAAATCCCTTGAACAGAATCGATCATATTCTTTATTATCCGGCGCTGAATTTGTTAAAAGCCCAGGGGATTCGAGGACACCCTGGTTTGATCTTATGTTTTTTCCGGAAGATCAAAAAGTTATTGTTTCGCGTAAAGCGATTAAACATAAGTTCCTTGAAGATCCTCTCTTTTTTCATACAATAAAAGATGATACCGGTGGCACTGTAAAGTTGTTTTTCGGCACAAACAGGAATAGAACGGGTTCGGAGAATCCAAATGATTATTTTGGAAATAAACCTGATGGATTGTCATTTGGGACTTGTATGGTAAACATTCCAAAAGGTCATATGCAAGGAGAGGTAGAACGTCCCTTCAGTTTCTGGGTTTTTAAATTGCATGAAAATGAAGAAGACCACGTTGTTCTAAAAAGTATCACCGAGGTTGAATCAAAGTCCTTTTTTGATGAACTGAACGAAGAGATTGCTTTGAAGTCTGAAAAAGCAGCCTTAATATTTCTTCATGGATACAACACGAGCTTTGCTGAAGCATCACGAAGGGCTGCACAAATAACATGGGATGTTCCATTTAATGGAATATCAGGATTTTATAGCTGGCCATCCCAGGGAAACCCACTGTTATACCGAAAAGATATAAAGCTTGCCAATGCCTCAGTGCCATGTTTTGAAGAATTTATTACGAGGATGATGGATAAATCAAATGTTGAGAAACTGCATATAATTGCTCATAGTATGGGCAGCCGTTTGCTTTTGTTTACAATAAAAAATATATTCCGGAAAACGCCGATCTTCAGCAAACTTTCAACTATTAATCAACTTGTTTTAGCCGCACCGGATTTTGATCAGATTGATTTTCAAAACAATATCCTGCCCTATTTTAGCAGGCTAGGGTCTCGAAGAACTTTATATGCATCAGACAAAGATTTAGCACTAAAGGTATCCGAATATCTAAGAGGTGGACTTCCACGACTTGGAGAGGCCGGAGATTCGATATTTGTGGCTGAAGGCCTCGATACCATTGATGCATCTAATGTAGAATCAAACTGGAAAAATCACAGCTATATTTTTGATGAGAAAGAGTTGCTTACCGACCTTTTTCTTCTTTTGAAAAACGGGGATGGGCCTTTGGATCGAAGATTAAGGCCTCGAAAAAAATTTGATTTACCGTACTGGTTATTTCCAGCATGAAACTCGTCATTTTTGATAAAATGGAATCCTTCGCCGATGAGCAACCTAAATATTTATGTATGGTTTTGTTCATCCTCGCAAATTTTTACTTAATCCGGAAAAGGAAAGTCAATACATGTTATTAATAATCTGTAACTTGCTGCTTAATTAACAAAGGAACATGATTAAAAACTGGATACACCGGGCTTTTGAACTCTTAACCCACAGCTTGGAGCCGGTACCACAGGAGATCAATGAGCTTGATTGGAAAGAGAGTCTTTCACCTGATAATGCGAAACTGACCCGCCATCTTTCAGCATTTGCTAATCAGCCTGGTGGTGGCTTTATGGTATTTGGCATCGAAAATAAAACTGCAAAACTTATTGGGATTTCACATAAAGATACAGATCTTATTGTTCAGAAGCTAAGCAGTCTATGCCGGGATGCTCTCAATCCGGTTATTGTATTGGACCATGCTGTTGAATATTATCAGGATGTTCCACTGCTTTTTATTTATATAAAAGAAAGTTCTGTAAAACCAGTACACTTAACATCGGAGTCAATTGAAGTTGCTTATATCCGCAGCGGGGGAACAACCCGTCTGGCCTCCAGGCATGAAGTGGGGGCCCTGATGCTGAACAGTAAAACACCTCAATTCGAGGAACTGCATGCTTCCAAACTCAAACAATTTCCTGAAATAATGGATTTGCTTGATTTCAGAAGTATATTCAGGTTGCTTGATAAGCCGGTACCACAGACAAATTCAGAGATTCTCCGGTGGCTGACAGATGAAAAAATGATTGTTGCCATAGATGGCGCGGGGTTTTACATAACCAATTTTGGCGCTTTATCATGTGCATACAATTTGAAGGAATTTGATGGTCTTGCAAGGAAGAGCATCCGTTTGATAAAATATAAAGGCATTACCAAAATTGAGACCGAGAAAGAATACCCGGGTTCCAGGGGGTATGCAATCGGATTTGATGGTTTAATCACCTTTATCAAAGCATTGCTTCCTGGAAGTGAGATCGTGAAAAATGCCTTAAGGGCAGAGACAACAATATACCCCGAAATTGCACTACGGGAGTTGATCGCAAATGCTCTTATCCACCAGGACTTCTCCATTCGTGGTTCCGGACCTATGATTGAAATTTTTGACAATAGAATTGTTATTTCAAATCCGGGTAAACTTTTACCATCAAAAAAAATAGACCGGCTGATAAGAACAACTCCTGAATCAAGAAATGAAGTTTTAGCGGCAGCTTTCAGAAGGTATAATATCTGTGAGGAAAGAGGTTCAGGCCTTGAGAAGGCCGTTGCTGCTATTGAATTCTACGGATTACCCCCATTGAAATTTGAAGAGCTGGAAAATTCATTCAGAGTCACCATGTTTAGCCCGAAAACATTTGCAAACTTAACCCCGGCAGAGCGTGTAGAAGCATGTTATCAGCATTCAATAATCAAATATTATTCAACCGGAGGGATGTCCAATGCCAGTTTAAGGGAAAGATTTAAGATGCACGAAAAGCAAAGACCTCAGGTTTCCCTGGTAATCAAAGAAGCTTTGTCGCTTGGGAAGATTAAACCCAGAGACCCAAATAATGTATCAACAAAATTTGCTGAATACATCCCGTTTTGGGGTTAGTCTTTGCTTAACTTAAAATGCTAACTATGATTTATGTTGCTGATATCCAATCGTTTTTTGCTTAATTCAAAACTGGAAAGTTATATAAACCTTGTTTTTTTTTTTTAATGAAACCCATCACCGAGGATAAAATAGAATCCTTCACCATCGAACAACTTCAGCAATCGGGTTGGGAGTATGTTCATGGTGTTTCAATTGCCCCAGGTGGTGAAAATCAGGAACGTGAAACCTACGAACAAGTTATTCTTGTTGGCCGCCTGAAAGCTGCCATTACCCGTTTGAACCCTAATATACCGGAAAACTACAGGGAACAGGCCGTACAAAAGGTGTTGCGTATTTGGTCACCCGACCTTCTGCACAACAACGAAACATTTCATCAACTCCTGGTGGAAAAAGTACGCATCCCATACCAGCAGGATGGCTATGAACGCAGCCATGAAGTGGCGCTGGTTGATTTCGGCAATATCGGGAACAACCAGTTTTTGGCGGTCAACCAGTACACCATCGTTGAAAACAACCAGAACAAACGGCCGGATGTGCTGCTGTTCGTGAATGGCATCCCCCTGGTGGTGATCGAACTCAAGAATGCGGCCGACGAACAGGCTACCCTGCGCAAGGCCTTCGACCAGGTGCAAACCTATAAGGCCACCATTCCAGGGTTGTTCACCTTCAATTCCATTTGCGTGATTTCCGACGGGATGGAATGCAAGGCCGGAAGCGTTACCGCCGGGTTCAGCCGCTATATGGCATGGAAAACCGCCGATGGCCGGAAGGAGGCTTCCAGGTTCAAGCCACAGTTGGAAACCCTGCTCACCGGGATGCTGAACCCCGCCACCCTGCTCGACCTGGTGCGCAATTTCATTGTCTTCGAGAAAACGAAAAAAGAGGAACCGAAAACCGGCATCACCCAGGTTGTAACAGAAAAGAAGCTGGCGGCCTACCACCAGTATTATGCCGTGAACAAGGCGGTGCAGTCAGCCTTCCAGGCCTCAGGCATCCATGGCGACAAGCGGGGCGGTGTGGTGTGGCATACGCAGGGATCGGGAAAAAGCCTGAGCATGGTCTTCTTTGCCGGCAAACTGATCGTTTCGCCCGAGATGCAAAATCCCACCATCGTGGTGCTCACCGACCGCAACGACCTCGACGACCAGTTGTTCGGCACCTTCGCCGCCGCCAGACAATTGCTGCGGCAGGAACCCATGCAAGCCGAAAGCCGGGATCAGCTGAAAGAGCTGCTGAAGGTGGCCAGTGGCGGCATCGTCTTCACCACCATCCAGAAATTCCTTCCCCAGGATGGAGCAACAACCTACGACACCCTCTCCGAACGGAGGAACATCGTGGTGATTGCCGACGAGGCACACCGCACCCAATATGGATTTGAAGCAAAGTTGCTGGATGAAAAGGATGCCGTTACCAAGGAGGTGATCGGCAAGCGCATCGCCTACGGTTTTGCCAAGTACATGCGCGATGCCCTGCCCAATGCCACTTATATAGGCTTCACCGGCACCCCCATCGAGGGAACCGACGTGAATACCCCGGCCGTGTTCGGACAATACGTGGATGTGTATGACATCGCCCAGGCCGTGGCCGACGGTGCCACCGTTCGCATCTATTACGAGAGTCGGCTGGCAAAGGTAAACCTCGATGAAGAGGGCAAACGGCTGATCCGGGAGTTTGACGACGAGCTCGAACAGGATGAAGAGGTAACTGAAAAACAAAAGGCCAAGGTCAAATGGACCAAACTGGAGGCCATTGTCGGCAATACCGACCGGGTGAAGAACCTGGCCAGGGATATTGTCACCCATTTTGAAGTACGGCAGTCCGTTTTTGACGGCAAGGCCCTGGTGGTGGCCATGAGCCGCAGGATTGCCGTTGACCTGTACAATGAGATCATCAGAATCAGGCCGGGCTGGCATGATGACGATCCATCGAAAGGCATCATCAAGGTGGTGATGACCTCCAGCAGCGCCGACGGCCCCGTGATCTCGAAACATCACACCACGAAACAGCAGCGGAAGAATTTGTCGGACCGGATGAAAGACCCAGCGGATCCGTTGAAGATCGTGATCGTGCGCGACATGTGGCTCACCGGCTTTGACGTTCCCTGCCTGCATACCATGTACATTGACAAGCCCATGCGCGGCCACACGCTGATGCAGGCCATCGCCCGTGTGAACCGCGTGTTCAGGGACAAACCGGGCGGGTTGGTGGTCGATTACCTGGGCATTGCTTCCGACCTGAAGAAGGCCCTGTCGTTCTATTCCGATTCCGGCGGAAAGGGCGATCCCGCCTTAAGCCAGGAGCAGGCCGTTGCCGCCATGGTTGAAAAGATGGAGGTGCTGCAGCAGATGTTTGCCGAAGACAGCTCCACCCGGAAAGATATCCTGGTTGAAGAACCGGAGGCCTATTACAAAAATAGTTTGAAATTCAATTATCGTCGTTTCTTTAGTGTCGACGCCAGGGAGAAGCTCTCCATCATCCTGCAGGCTGAAGAGCATATCCTCGGGCTGAATGAAGGAAAAGAACGGTTTACGCGCGAAGTCTCCCTGCTGAGCCAGGCCTTTGCCCTTTCCGTCCCGCAGGAAAAAGCCATGGAGATCAAAGACGAGGTAGCCTTTTTCCAGGCTGTAAGATCGCGGCTGGTGAAATTTGAAGGCACCGGCAATGGCAAATCAGATATTGAAATTGAAACCGCCATCAAGCAGATCGTAGATGAAGCCCTGAGCTCCGACACCGTCATCGACATCTTTGATGCAGCAGGAATCAAAAAGCCCGATATCTCCATCCTTTCCGACGAGTTCCTGCTCGATGTGAAGGGGATGAAACACCAGAACCTGGCACTTGAACTGCTGAAGAAGATCCTGAACGACGAAATCAAAACCAGGGCCAAAACCAACCTGGTTAAAAGCAGGGCCCTGTTGGAGATGCTGGAATCCTCCATCAAACGGTACCAGAACAACCTCTTGTCAACCGCCGAGATCATCCAGGAGCTGATCAACATTGCAAAGGAGATCAAAGCAGCCGACGCCGAGGGCGAACGGCTGGGTTTAACCACCGATGAAGTGGCTTTTTACAATGCCCTTGAAACCAATGATAGCGCGGTGGCTGTTTTGGGAGACATTACACTACGGGAGATTGCAAGGGAGATTGCAGAGAAAGTGCAGGCGAATGCTACTATTGACTGGACAATCCGGGAAAGTGCCCGGGCGAGGTTGATGGTGATTGTGAAGCGGACGTTGACGAAATACGGGTATCCTCCGGATAAGCAGCAGAAAGCAATTGATACCGTGTTGAAGCAGGCGGAGTTGATGGCGGAATATTATATAACCGTTTAATTATCTTTAACTTAATATGAGTTATGTGTTTACCTTTTATTCAAAACTTACATCATCTGCTTTTACCTCAACACAAGAATAAAAATATATTTTAACCCTAGGGGTTAAAACAAACAAATAATGTATATCTTTGTATGGAAATTAAATACAAGACAAGTAAATTAGCAAAAAGTGTCGAATCACCGCGAGATATCCAAAAAAACTACGGGACTCGCGCCAAATTGGTAAATCAACGAAAAAGTGAATTAGAAGCGGCAGAAACATTAGATACAATGCGATTTATCCCTGCCGCTAATTGTCATGAATTGTCAGGTAATCATACTGGTGAACTTGCAGTTGATATTTCACAAAATCACAGAATAATTTTTGAACCAAATCACAATCCTATTCCGATAAAACCAGATAGTGGACTTGATTGGACCCGGGTAACTAAAATTATTATCAATGCCATAGGTGTCGACTACCATTAGATAACACCAAGCCATGAAGTATAAAAGCGTGAAAGATATTAGTGCCGCAAAAGATCTTATTTCCCCTCCGGGCGATACACTTTTGGAAACCATCGGGCATAAAGGTATTTCCCAAACTGAGTTAGCTCAACGAATGGGAAGGCCGCTGAAAACCATTAATGAAATTATAATGGGTAAAACTGCCATTATGCCGGAAACGGCATTACAACTGGAAAGAGTTATTGGCATTCCTGCAAGTTTTTGGCTTGAACGCGAGCGTTTATATAGACTTGAATTAGCGGAAATTAAAGACGCTGAATCATTTCTTGCCTCTAAAGATTGGGTCAATCAATTTCCTGTTACAGAAATGTTAAAATTGTCCTGGATTGAATGTAACAGGGATACTATTTCACTCACAAATGCCTTACTTCGGTTCTTTTCTGTTGCTGATCAATCCTCATACGATAATTACTACCAGGGGAACCTCTATTCTTCAGCTTTTCGCATTTCGGAAAGAGAATCAAAGAATTCTCATGCTATTGTTGCCTGGTTGCGTAGAGGGGATATACAGGCAGAATCCATTGATGTTCCGGTATTTGATGCCAGGAAATTCAAAGCTGCCTTACCCCAATTCAAAGAGCTAATGGCTGAGAACCCATCTGATTTTTTCCTCAAATTACAAACTATTAGTGCCCGCTGTGGCGTAAAAGTTCTTTTCACCCCATGTTTACCTAAGGCCCCAATCAGCGGAGCGACACGTTGGCAAAATGACACGCCCCTTATTCAGCTGACAGGACGATATAATCGAAATGATATATTCTGGTTTACCTTTTTTCACGAAGCAGGTCACATTATTCTACATGGTAAAAAAGATGTTTTCCTTGAAGGTATAGGCCACTCTGTTGAGAAAGAAATAAAAGAGAAGGAGGCTGATGATTTTGCGATAGAATGGACTTTAACGGGCAAAGAGGAACGGGAAATTTCTCAATCCATGCCATTAACGGCACAAGCAGTGTCAGGATATGCCAAAAAGTATGGAACGCACGAAGCACTAATTATTGGACGCATGGCAAAACTCAATTATATTCATGATAGTATTGGGTGGACTCATGGTTTTTTTCAAAAAGTCGAATTAAAATGAATGTATTAGTTCACGGCTATGGGTGGCAAATCCGGTGGCAAATAAAAAAGGGCCCGAAAGTTAACCTTCCAAAACCCTTGATTTCACTGGTGGGACGTGAGGGATTCGAACCCACGACCTCATGCGTGTGAAGCATGCGCTCTGAACCGACTGAGCTAACGTCCCCTGTGACAGATGGCAAAGATAGCAAATAAATTTACGATTTTGAATTTTAGATTCAGGAGCCCCTTTTTAAATTGATTACGGGTTTGTAATCGCAATAAAAACGTTATATTTGCGATTAAAATCGCAATATCATGATTAAAAGGATCAGCAGTCAACTTATTTCCGGGAGGCTGGATAAAGGAATAGCTATTTTACTCTTCGGGCCCAGGCAAACAGGAAAAACAACGCTGTTACACCAGTTACTCGACGAAAAACATGATGTATTGTGGCTAAACGGCGATGAAACTGATGTGCAGCAGTTATTCGAAAACGCTTCTTCCACCCGACTCAAGTCGGTTTTCGGCAATAATAAGACCATCGTCCTGGATGAGGCCCAGCGAATTGCAAATGTCGGGCTTGCCATGAAACTGATCACCGATCAGATATGCGATGTTCAACTGGTAGCCACCGGATCATCTGCATTGGAGCTGGCGAACCGGACCCAGGAACCCCTGACCGGCAGGAAATGGACCTTTTTTCTTTATCCATTGTCATTTGGAGAAATGGTCGCTCATCATGGCCTGCTGCAGGAAAAACGATTGCTGCCACAACGGCTGGTTTATGGTTGTTATCCCGAAATCATAAACAATCCGGGAAAAGAGAGAGAGATCCTCAAACAACTGACCGACAGTTTTCTTTATAAGGATATACTCATGATGGAAGGTTTGAACAAACCCTCAAAACTTATTACCCTTTTACAGGCTTTGGCTTATCAAACCGGCAACGAAGTCTCGTACAATGAGCTGGGAAGAATTACAGGTCTTGATAACCAGACCGTTGAAAAATACATTGACCTTCTGGAAAAAACCTATGTAATATTCCGCGTTGGTGCCTTATGCCGGAATCTGCGCAAAGAATTAAAACGCAGCAGAAAGATTTATTTTTATGATAACGGTATCCGGAACGCCCTGATTGCCCAGTTTGGTTCAATTGAATTAAGGCCCGACAAGGAAGCTTTATGGGAAAATTATCTGATGGCTGAACGTCGTAAATATTTAGAATATAATGAAATGTGGGTAAACTCCTATTTCTGGCGAACCCAGGATCAACAGGAAATCGATTATGTGGAAGAGCAGGATGGAATATTCAGTACCTGGGAGTTTAAATGGAATCCCGATGCAAGGGTCCGTTTGTCAAAAACGTTCGCTAATGCCTATCCCCATTCGGTATTTAAGGTAATAACCCCACAAAATGTTGAAGATTTTCTGATCAATTCCTCAACCTAAAAAATCTTCACCATTTTACCATTTTACCATTTTGCCATTTTACCATTTCACCATTTTACCTTGTTACCATTTCACCTTGTCACCCTGTCACCTTTTCCCATGCGCGAAACAAGGGCATACCATGATACGCCCCTACGCCATTTCGCCCCCTCTTTCCACATACTCGCTCGGCGTCATCCCCGTGATTCGCCGGAAGGCTTCGTTGAACGACGACTTCGACGAGAAGCCCGACAGCCGCGCAATGCCCTGGATCGAATATTTCTCATGCTGCCGGTCGTTGAGCAGGCGTTGCGCCTCCGCAATGCGGAAAGTGTTGATAAAGGTGTAGAAGTTCTTCCTGTGCGACTCGTTGATCATCTGCGACAGGTACTTCGAATTGGTCTCCAGTTTCGCGGCCACATCGTCGATGGTGAGTTTTACTTCAAGGTAGAGTTTTTCGTTCATCAGCTTGTCGAGCTTCCGCTTCAGCACCTTCTTCTGCTGCTCCGACAGGCCTGAACCCGCGTATTTCTTCACGCGGCAGCAATCCTCGCTGTCGCAGGGTTCGATCAGCGTATTGACATCAACGACCACAGGCTCCGGGAAACCGCCTGCCGGGACGGGTTCCGGTTCTGCCGTTTCAACGGCTGCAGGAGGAGATTCTTCCGCGATACCGGCTCCGGCCACCCGGTGGGGGTAGATATCCTGCTGGACAATGGCAAAAACCGAGAAAACCAGGATGATCAGAAGCTCTGCAACATGGATCAGGTTGTGGAACAGGTTGGCCTGGTTGAGCCCGGCGATACGGCTGATCCCAAGCAGTATGAGGAATAAGAGGAACAATATCAACAGGGTGAAAACCCAGCTCAGGCTGATGGTGCTGGTATCGGAGAAGGCGCGTTCGATGTTGTCGTTATGGCGTTTAAAAAGGCTGGCAACCCTTGAGGAGTAGATCACGATCTGAAGGCTGAAATAGCCGTACACGCAAAGGTTATAAACGGAATGAATCCTGCCGGGCCACGATTGAAGGTCAATCCCCGGCGACGGAGCGTTAAACGACGACCGGTAAGCATCGGGCAGCAGGTATAACGGCACCGATACCAGCAGGAGGAGCAGGGCCGGCAGAAGATGAATCAGTTCCCGGCGGCGAAAACGGTAACCGGGGATGATGAGCGATTTAAGGTAGAAGTAAAAGAGGGGAAAGAGCGACAGCAGCAGGGTGATGCCCAACGGGCAGATATAGCTGAAAACCTGGTACACCCCCTGGAATCCGACGGCTTTGGAGAGCGAATACAACGCGGTAAGCACCAGGAACCACCCCAGGAATTTCTTCGAATAGTGATCGTACCTGTAAAACTGGACAAAGGCGAGGATGGCAAACAGCGTCGCCTGATATGCCTGCAGCATGGTGATCGCGTTGTTCAACTCATCCATTTTGTAAATTTTTTTTCCATGCCAAAGCCTATTTCTGCGGCATATACCCTGAAAACGAGGCCAAATCCTCTCCCAAAAATAGGAAAAAACAATGAATAATCAATAAAACCCTTCATTTTTGTTACTATTCCGGCATAATATATTAACTTTATATTACTGATCCTTGGTGACTTGTGATCATATTTTGTCCGGATTCCTGAATCCGGACATACGGCAACGCCTGCACGTTAAATGAAAATCGGATTTTATATACCTTGCAAAAAATTATCTTTCCCTCATTCCGGGAATGACCACGGAAATCCTAAACCAAAAATCATATGAAAAAACTGTTACCTTTTGTAAGCGTGATGTTTCTGTTTGCTGCAACATCATTTGCACAAGTCACTGTAAGCGGCGCCGTCGGAGGCAATGGAACCTATGGCACGCTCAGCGTTGCCGGGGGTGCCTTCGCAGCCATCAACGGCACCGTTCAGACTGGCGCCAACATTGTTATCACCATTACGAGCAATGTTACGACCGAAACCGGTGCCATTGCCCTGAGTTCAGGCACCTGGGCTTCGCTGACCATCAATCCTTCGGGTGGCTTGGCCAGGACAGTTTCGGGCACCGCCACAACCCCCCTGATCAAACTGAACGGAGCTTCCAATGTCACCATCGACGGGCTCAATACAGGCGGCAACTCGCTGACCATCACCAACCAGAGCACGAGCGCCACGGCCGGTGCCAGCACCATTGCCTTCCTGGCCGATGCATCAAACGACGTGGTGAAGAACTGCACCATCCTTGGTTCCACCACCGGCGCCCCGGGCGCCACTTCCGCCACGGCGACCATCCTCGTGGGTGCCGGAACCACCTCCGGGTGTGACAACATCCAGATCCTGAACAACAACATCGGGCCTTACAGCACCAGCTACCCCACCATAGCCATCGGCTCCTGGGGTTTGTCGGGGTCGGCCTCGAATGACAACGCAACGGTTACCGGGAACAATATCTACGATTATTTCGCCACAACAGGCGCTACCGGCGTGAATGTCGGGTCGAACAGTTCTGGCTGGAATATCAGCAGCAACAAATTTTACCAGACTGTTTCCAGGTCCACGCTTACAGCCGGAAGCTACCTGAAAGCCATTTATGTCAACACCTCAGCCGGCAGCGGGTACGCGATCAACAGCAATATCATCGGGTATGCCACTTCCTCCCAAACGGGCATGCTGACCAACAGCGGCGGGAGGTTTACCGGGATCGAGCTGGCCGCGGTTGCCGCAAGCCCGATTTCCAACATCCAGGGAAACACCATCAACGGAATCACCTGGACTACCTCCACCAGCGCCTCTACCCTTGGAACAGCCACCTTTAACGGCATCATCGTCTCGGCCGGCGGGGTCAACATCGGTACATCGAGCGCCAACATCATCGGGGCCACCTCCGGAACTGGCAGTTCAAGCTCAAACATCTATGTAACAACAACGTCGAGTGGTTCCGGGATCTACCCGATCTATGTCACCTCATCAACCACCTGTTCCATTTCAGGGAACACCATTGGTGCCATCGCCACAGGCGGCGCAGCAGCCATGGGTTATTCCTTTTATGGCATCGCCATTGCAGGCTCGGGCAGCCATACGGTCAACAACAACACGATCGGAAACGCCACGGCCAACAGCATTGCCATCGGCACCAGCGGCACCACCACGGCTCAAACTAATATCATCGCCATTTACAGCACGGCCACCGGAACCACTGTTTCGATCGGTAACACGACCGGCACCGGCAACCTAATCCAGAATAACAGCTCATTCGGCAGCAGCACCAGTTCCCAGTTCTATGGCATTGATGCCACCGGCGCCGTGGGGACTCTCAACATGAACTACAACACCTTTACCGCCAACACCCTGGCGGGCGGCGGATTAACTGCCGGTACCATTTATTATACAAACCTGATCAATGGCGGGGCAGTAACTTCCGCGATCAACATCAACAACAACACGATCAATTCCGGAACGATTTCCATTGCTACCTATGGCGGAAGCGCCGGGTTTATCTACAATCTTGCAGGCGCCTCCACGGCAACCCTCAGCATCAGCAACAACAATATGGGCGGGTTGAGTTACACAGGAGCTACAGGAGGTACCGGCACTTTTACAGGCATCAACGAGCAAACCGGGACCCCGGTGACTGAGGTCATCAGTGGCAACAATTTTAACAATCTCAGCATTAAAACGTCGGGATCCATTTACCTGATCTATAACAGTTATGTTGCTCCTGCCAGCGGCACCAAGACCATCCAAAACAACAGCGTGGTGACCGGCTTCAGCCGTACTGCAACGGCGGCAGGATCTTTTTACTGCTACTACGATGGTTCTGCTTCTCCTTCCACGGTCACAGAAACAATTTCCGGGAATACTTTCTCAAACCTGACAACAAATACTTCAGGCAGTTACAGCTTTTACGGGATTTACTGCACCTCAACCAATAATCCAAACCGGAGCGTATATAACAACACCATCAGCACCGTTACCTTCAACGGAAACACCAGTGTTTATGGCATTTATTTAAATGGACTGGGCGGTACGTCCGGCACACCGAATGCCGTTTATGGCAACACCTTCTCAGGTTTAACCTGCAGCGGTACGGCCAGTATCTACGGGCTCTACATCGGTGCAACAAACCTGTACGTAAACGCTTACAACAACACGATCCAGACCTTCACGCTGTCGGGAGCCTCCACGGTTTACGGGATTTACGGATCGGGATCAACCAACGCGGTCAATTTCTACAACAACACGGTAACCGGCATCTCCAACAGTGCGGCAGGAACCATTTATGGTATATATAATGTCGGTGGAACCCTGATGAACTATTACCAAAATTACATCAATAGCCTGTCAAGTGCGGGAAATGTTCATGGGGTGTTTGTTTCAAGTGGTACCGCCGTCAATATTTACCAACAGCAGCTTTCCGGAGGGAACAACTACAGCATTTACGGTATTACCTCAAGCGGTGCAGCTACGGTTGCCAACGGGATTACCGTTAACGGCGGAACCTCCGTCTATTTATATAAAAACAACATCTACAACATCAGCAACACCAGCGCCGGCAGCACCGTGCCTCTGGTGAACGGGATGCTCTTCTCGGCCGGTACAAACGTTAAGGCCTACAACAACATCATCGGTAATCTCACGGCATCCAGTTCCACTTACTCGGACGCCATCCGGGGAATCAGCGTCACATCGACCACGACCTCCGCGAACTACAACATTTATTACAACACGGTATACCTGTCGGGCACAGGCGCTGCGGGATTCGGCACGACAGGCCTCTTCCATGCCGCCAGTTCAACGGCTACCACGGCCGCGCTTGACCTGCGCGACAACATCATCGTGAACGGCTGTACCCCGGGAACCGGGGGAACGGTGGTGGCCTACCGGAGAAGCGCCGGAACCGCCACCATGCTGGCCAACTATGCCAGCACCTCCAACAACAACCTGTTCTACGCTGGTACACCGGGCGCCAACAACCTGATCTATTCCGACGGAACGAGCACGGCACAAACCATTTCGGCCTACAAGAACGGGGCTTTTACGGCCGGCACCATCGCGCCGCGCGATGCCGTATCGGTTAGTGAAAATCCCACATGGGTGAGCACCAACGGCTCCGACGCGACCTACCTTCATATTAACACCACCACGCCCACCCAGATCGAAAGTGCCGGGGCGCCAGTTTCGGGAATTACCGACGACTTTGACGGGGATACGCGCAACGGCTCCACCCCCGATATCGGCGCCGATGAATTCGCGGGAATCGGCGTTGACCTTACCCCCCCATCCATTACCTACACCACGATCACTAACAACTGCACCTTCACCGATCGCACCCTTGCAGGTGTTACGATATCCGATGCCACCGGCGTGCCGACCACCGGCAGCCTGGTACCCAGGATCTATTACAAGAAAAACTCAAATCCGTGGGTTTCACAGCCGGGAACCCTTACCGCGGGCAACGGGATAAGCGGCACCTGGAGTTTTACCATCTTGGCAGCCGATATGGGCGGCCTGGCATCCAATGACGTGATCTCCTACTACGTGATTGCCCAGGATGTGGCACCGACGAACAATATCACCTCTAACCCGGCAGCGGGACTGGTGGCTACCGATGTCAATACCGTTTCAACCCCTCCCACCACGCCTAACACCACACAGGTACTTCCTACGATGTCGGGCACCATCCTGGTGGGAACGGGTAATTATTACACCACCCTTACCGCTGCCATCAATGCCTACAACACGGCATGCCTGTCGGGCGCTGTCACCTTCAGCCTGACCGATGCCAGCTACGGCGCTTCCGAAACATTTCCCATCACCATCCTCGCGAACCCGCAGGCCAGCGTAACAAACACCCTGACCATCAGCCCGGCCAGCGGCACGGGCGTGACCCTCACGGGTTCTTCAGGCACTCCCCTGGTTGATTTCAACGGGGCCGACTATGTAACCATCGACGGGGTGAACAGCGGCGGCAGCTCGCTTACGATTTCCAATACCAGCACCGCGGCCACGGCCAACACGTGCACAATCCGCTATATAGCCGATGCCACCAACAACACCGTCACCAACTGTTCCGTCCTGGGTTCGTCTACCATGGCCCTGGGAACCAATGGCGGCAATATCCTTTTCAGCACCGGGACCACCACGGGCAATGACAACAACACCATTTCCTACTGCAAGATCGGTCCTGCCGGATCCAATCTCCCCTCCATGGGCATTTGTGCAAACGGGAGTACCGGTTCGTCAGCCCTGGCAAATAGCACCATCAATATCACCAACTGTGAAATTTACGACTTTTTCCTCACCGGCGGCTGTGCCGGCATATATGCCCTGACCGGCAATACCGCTTGGACCATCCAGAACAACAAGATCTACGAGTCGGCCTCGCGCACCTTTACCGGCACAGGAACCCTGAACGGCATCTATTTTGCCAACGCCACTTACGGGGATAACATCCAGATCACCGGAAACACGATCGGGTATGCCAGTAATTCGGGAACCGGAACCTTTACCCTCCTGGGCAGCGGGGTTGCTGGATCATTCCAGGGAATTTACCTGTCGGCGCTGTCAACGGCTGCCACCACATGCAATGTCAACAACAACATCATCTCCGATATTTCACTTACCTCCGCTTCGGGAACATTCTACGGGATCTACAACGCTACCGCGGCCTCCTCGAACACTATCAATATCAATTCGAACCAGGTTAAAAATATCGCTGTACTAACCTCTACGAGTACGGTTGTCGGAATTTATACAGGCGCCGCGACAACCCTGAACTGCAACTCCAATACCCTGGATAACATTTCGCGGAATACGGGTGGTGCTTTTTACGGGATTCAATATGCAAGCCCGACCACGGTTACTTTCAATGGGAATACCATTAAAAACCTGTCTTCCACCAGTATCTCGTCCACTTCAAATTTTTACGCCCTCTATTCAGGCAGCTCTCCGGTCACTGAAAACATCATCGGCAACAATATTTTCAACATCTCCTCGAGTTCCACCGGGGCCCAGAGTATCTACGGATGGTACAACAACACGGTAGCGGGAACGAAAACCATACAGAACAACAACATTTACAGCATTTCGGCAGCAGGCGGGGCCACCATTACCGGTATCAAACTGGCTTTGGGCACCACGGTCGAGATCAGCGGAAATTCGGTATACACCCTCAGCGGCGGACTGAACGTTTACGGGATCAACATCGGGGCCGGCACAACCACCAATGTATTCAGGAACAAGGTGTACGACCTCTCATCGGCCAATGCCAACGCCACTGTTTACGGTCTTTATATTTCAGCCGGAACGACCATCAACCTTTACAACAACATTGTAGGCGACCTCCGCGCCACGGCCGCCGCTGCTACCATTCCCGTGGTCGGGATCTATGCCTCCTCGGGAACAACCGTCAATATCTATTACAACACGGTCAACCTGAACGCGAGCAGTTCGGCATCTCCCTTTGGCAGCGCCGCCCTGTATGCCTCCACGACGCCCACGGTGAATCTGCGCAACAACATCCTGGTCAACACCTCAACACCGGCAGGGGCAACCGGGTTCACGGCAGCATACCGCAGGTCGGGCACCACGCTCACCACCTATGCCAGCACCTCCAACAACAACCTCTTTTATGCCGGAACCCCGGGTACCTACAACCTGATCATGTACGACGGTACAACTTCTTACCAGACCCTGGCCGCTTATAAGGCGGCCGTCGCTTCCCGCGATTCGTATTCGGTTACTGAAAACCCGACCTGGGCCAGCACTAACGGATCCGATCCAACCTACCTGCATATCAACACAACAACCCCGACGCAGATTGAGAGCGGCGCAGCACCCATCGACCCTTATACCACCGACTTTGACGGGGATACCAGGAATGTGACTACGCCGGATATCGGTGCGGACGAATTCAACGGGGTCATGCTTGACATGACCGCTCCCGTTATCACTTACACGACGCTTTCCAACTCATGCGGCGGGGTCGACCGCACCCTGGCAGGCGTAACTATTTCCGATGCATCAGGGGTTCCGACAACGGGATCGCTAGTTCCCCGGATTTACTACCGGAAAGCTTCCGGCACCTGGTATTCACAACCGGGAACGCTGACCGCAGGCGGATCAACCAGCGGAACCTGGAGTTTCCAGATCGTTGCTGCCGATATGGGCGGCCTGGCCACAAACGACGTGGTTTCCTACTATGTGATCGCACAGGATATCGCATCCCCGGCTAATATTGGCTCGAATCCTTCGGCCGGCCTCGTTGCCACGGATGTCAACACCGTTGCAACAGCGCCTACTTCGCCGAACACCTACACGGTGATCAGTAGTTTAACCGGCACTTATACAGTGGGGACATCAGGTAATTATACCACGCTCACATTAGCCGTGGCAGCCTACAACGCTTCATGCATCAACGGGCCGGTCATTTTCAGCCTGACCGATGCAACCTATTCTGCCAGCGAAACTTTCCCGATCACCATCAATGCCAACGCCACGGCAAGCGGAACCAACACGCTGACCATCAAACCGGCTGCCAGCAACAATGTTGCCATCACCGGTTTATCCACCACGGCACTGATCCTTCTCAACGGGGCTGATTATGTTACCATAGACGGGTCGAACGGATCAACGGCAAACGTGGTATGCCCGGCATCTGCCGCAACACGCAACCTGACCCTGACGAATTCGGGTTCAGGTACCTCCAGCGCGGTCATCTGGATGCAAACGGCCACAGCCGACGGCGCCACAAATAATGTTGTAAAGAACTGCAACCTTGCAGGCAGCGGCAATACGCAGACATTGTTCGGAGTAGGTTCCGGTTCAAGTACGATCGGCACCTCAAGCCTGGGAACAGGGAACAACAACAATTCCTTCATTAATAACAACATCAGTAAAACCCAGTATGGTATTTATTCCCAGGGCGCCAGCGCGGGGAGCAAGAATTCGGGGACGACCATCAACCAGAACCTGATCAATACGGCATCACCCAACAACGTTGCAAAAGGAGGAATACAGGTTGGATTTGAAAACAACATCACTATTTCAGGAAATTCCATTTCCGGCATGACCCAGTCAAGTTCTCCTGACGTGTTCGGGATTGCGGCCGGTCTAACCGCATTGAGCAATACAACTTTCAGCGGCAATGAGGTAACCAACGCCACCATCAGCAACAACGTTATCGGCGTTGTGACAAACACGGGCACCTTCTCGGCCGGCGGTATTACCCTGGCCACTGCAACTTCAGGCACCACGACGATCTCCAACAACATGATCAGTGGCGTCGGCGCCAACGGGACCTCCGGGGACTTCGCGGCCGGTATTATACTGGGAGGTGGAACCGGCTCTACCACCAATATTTTCTTCAACACGGTAACCATGAGCACGATCCTGACAGGCGGAAATCAGAACACCTTTGCCCTCGCGGTCGGAGGTACAACCCCTACTGTCAATATTAAAAACAACATCCTGACTGCCACGGGAAGCAACGGCACGGGTATCAATTATGCCATCGGTCTTGCCTATTCCAGCACCACCGGGAACTATGTGGGGCTGACCTCCGACAATAACGACCTCTTTGCGAGCGGAACCAGCGCGGGAGTCGGGGAAACCGGTCTTCTCCAGGCTGGTACCGCCAGGACGACGCTGGCCAACTGGACCACCGAAACTGGACGTGACGGCGCATCAAAGAACGCCAACCCCACCTTTCTCAGCGCTACCGACCTGCACATTGATGTTTCCGTTCTTAGCAATGGCACCTACTTCAACGGTACGGCAGCTCCGGGTACAGGGGTCACCGTTGATATTGACTGCGACACGAGGGATTCATCAACACCTGATATCGGTGCGGATGAATTTTCAACCACTACCTGCGCCGGAGCCGTGGGCGGTACTGCCAGCGGAACTACTTCGTTTTGCAACTCGGGAACTCCCACCATCACGGCAACTGGATACTCGATAGGGATCGGAAGCGCTTACCAGTGGCAATATTCCAACGACAACTTTGCAACCGATATTCATGATTTCGCGGGACAAACAAACCCTGCCGCCCTTACCACCGGTGCTGTAACTGCCACAACCAATTACCGTTTAAAAGTAACCTGTACTTCAGGACAGGCAACCGACTATTCAACACCGGTTATTACGGTCACCATCAAACCTACACCTACCGCTTCCGCTTCCGGAAATACGCCCATTTGTGCCGGTGGAACGCTCAACCTCACCTGCACCACCAACATTGCCAATACGTTCAGCTGGTCGGGACCAAACGGGTATAACAACACCACCCAGAATCCGAGCCTGACGCCGGTAACTGTGCTGGCATCGGGAGTCTATACGGTGACGGCAACACTCAACGGCTGTTCCGTAACTGCCTCCACACCAACAATAACGGTTAATGCGCAGCCTACGGCCGTTACCATTACCCCGGCCTCCGCCACCATACCGGCAGGTACGATCCAGTCGCTGGCAGCCACCGGGGGCACAAGCAGCGGCGACTTCACGTTCGGCACCGGCGGGTCATCAACCACGGGTTCGAGTACAACAAGTCCCCTTGGACCAAATCCAATGCAGAATTATTATGGCGGGACCAAGCAGCAGTGTCTTTACACGGCGGCAGAGTTAACGTTAGCAGGCATGTCTGCAGGCACGATTTCAGCGATCAAGGTCAACATGGCTGTTGCAGATAATACCTATTCGCTGCTGAGTTTCACCGTGAAGATGGGAAATACCCTTACCGGTTCCTATGCCACTACTTCCTCGTGGGTCACTTCAGGCCTGTCCGTCGTTAGAAACAGTGCCACCCTGGTTCCGCAAAACGGGTTGAACACGCTTACTTTCGATACACCGTTTACGTGGGACGGCACCAGCAACCTGGTGGTTGAGATGACCTACAGCAACAATAATGGTGGGGAATACACGCTCAACAATTCTGCCTATTATACCGCGACCTCTTTTACCAGCACCCTTTTCTACCGGGTCGACAACACTGCTTTTGCAACTATAGATGCTTATGTTGGCGCTGCTAACTACAGTTACCTTGCAAGAACGGACGTTGTCTTTTCAGCCGTTTCCCAGAGTCCAATCACCTGGTCGCCGACAACGAGCCTCTATACCGACGCAGGTGCAGGCAGTGGCTATACAGGAACACCGCAGGCCACGGTCTGGACCAAACCAAACGCAACCATCACCTATACCGCTACCGCGACCTCGGGCACCGGGTGTACCAATACCAAGACGGTGCTCGTAACGGTCACCCCATCCTGGACCGGGGCCACCAACACCAACTGGGGCACCTCGACCAACTGGAGCTCCAACGCCATCCCCGGCCCGTCGGATGATGTTACCATCCCCGCGGTGTCGAACCTGCCCATTATCAATGAAGACCCGGGCACACCGGCAACCTGCCACAACATCACCATCAAAAACAACGCCTCGGTTACCGTGGCGCCGGGAAAAGCCTTCACCGTAAGCGGCACCGTAACCAACAGCGCTACTCCTGGGATCATTATCCAGTCCGACGCCACCGGCAGCGGCTCGATGATCTTCAACACCACCTCTATTTCAGGTACGATGGATCGTTTTATCTCCCATTGGACCGACGACAGCCACGGCTGGCACTTCCTCTCTTCGCCCGTGGCGAGCCAGGCCATCCAGCCCCTGTTCGTTCCCGCCACACCTGATGCAACGGAGGACTTCTATGCATGGGATGAAACAAACAACTGGTGGTACAACTCCAAAGACGGGAACATGTCATGGGTATCCGGTTTCGACGCAAGCTTCATTCCCGGCAAGGGATACCTGGTGGCCTACCTGACCAACGTGACCAAAACCTTTACCGGAACGTTCAACGTGGCGAATGTGCCAAAGTCAGGCCTTACCAACACCCCCGGTCCTTATGGCGGTAATGATATCACTCCGGGCTGGAACCTGCTCGGCAATCCCTTCACGAGCGCCCTGATCTGGAACAACGGGGCATGGTCGCTGAACAACATTGCCACCGTTGCCAAGATCTGGACCGAGAACTATGCAAGCTACTCCGACATCGACATCAATACCGGCGGCATCATCCCGGCTACCCAGGGATTCATGGTCAACGTGACCGACGTGGCCGGCGGATCGCTCACCATCCCCGCTGCCGCGCGCACGCACAGCACGCAGAACTGGTACAAATCAACCGGCATCCCCTGCATCAAACTGCTCGCGCACAACCTGGCTGCCCAAACGGCCCAGGAGAGCACCGTGATGTTCAACAACCAGGCAACCGCCGGTTACAGCCCCGCCTTCGACTGCCGCTTCTTCCCGGGCTATGCCCCGCAGTTCTACTCGGTTGACGGATCAGAACACCTTTCGACCAACGTGTTGCCCAGCCTCGACAACCAGACCATCATCCCCTTCAATTTCATCAAGACCACCGGGGTGAACTACTCGATCGAAGCCACGAAGATCGACAACATCGAAGGCCAGGTTTACCTTACCGACCTCAAGCTCGACAAGACCCAGAACCTTGCCGACAACCCTGTGTATACCTTCACCGCCGCCGCCGGCGATAACCCGTCGCGTTTCGTGCTTTCGTTCAGCCACGTAGGCATCGGCGAAAACACCACCGGCAAAAACGGGATCTACTCGTATGGAAACAACCTGTACATTGTCAACCCGGGCGTTGCCCGCCTGGAGGTGTTCAACCTCACCGGGCAGAAACTGCTGGCTGAAGAGATCAGCAGCACCGTGTTGTTCAGGAAAATGCTCTTCGTGCCAACCGGCTACTACGTAGTTAGGCTCACCACGGGAACAAAGGTTGTTGTAACGAAGGTATTCATCCAGTCATAAACGCAAAAAAACTTATCATATGAAAACATTACGCAAATTATTACTGACCCTGGCCTTCCTTATGACAAGCATGTTCATGCTCAACGCAATTGCCGACAACCCGCTCGATGCACCCCCGCCCCCACCGGGCGGAGGCCATGGCGGCGGCGGAAACCAGACAGGAGCCCCCATCGACGGCGGTGTGGGGATCCTCATGGCCCTGGGAGCAGCTTACGGAACCTACAAACTGCTGAAAAGCCGCAAAGCAGACAAGGAGGCTGAAGAGGTCGTAAACTAATCATCCTCATCCTTTTTTCAACCGGGAATCGCCTTATGGGTGGTTCCCGGTTTTTTTTTGCTACTTTTACACCCTCCTTTCACCTGTTATGATCCAACGATTCAAGAAGTTCTGCCTGCTTTTTTTCCTGGGGTTTACGGTTGTTTGCTCCGGGCAGGAAAAACGCACCATCGACAGCCTTGAAAAGGTCCTTTCAAAAACAACCGATGACAAGGCAAAGTGCACGATATACAACGCCCTCTTTTCCGAATACATCCGGCTGAATATTGAAAAATCAATCTATTACAACAACCTCTGCCTGAAGCTGGCGAACAGGATCAACTATCCGAAGGGAATTGCCGATGCCCTCTACAGCCGGTCGGAGGTATACCGGGTGAAGGGACAGTACGACAGCGCCCTGGCGGTGATCATGACGGCAAAGCCGCTCTTCCTGGCGGCGTCCGACAGCATCGGCTACGGCGAATGCCTCAGCCAGATCGGGTTTCTTTACGCCGCCAAAAACGACCTGAAGAATGCACTGATCAACCTGCACGATGCCCGCAGGATCTATATCGCCACAGGCAACAAAAAGAATCTCTCCCTGCTCTATACCCATATCGGCTCCCTCTTTCAGCGCGAGAAACGCTTCGATTCCGCCCTGGCCTACTTCCAGAAATCCCTTGAAATTAATGAGAAAAACGGCTTTAAGCTGGGATCTTCGGTCAACCTGATGAACCTGGGAACGCTTTACGAAGACCAGGAAAACCATCAAAAGGCGCTCGCCTATTACCAGCAGGCGCTCGAACTGAAGGAAAAGCTGGGCGACAGGCACGGAATCGGGTTTTGTCTCAACAACCTCGGCATGGTGAACATGAACCTGGGGAATGTGAGCGCGGCCTTGTCTTACCATGAAAGGGCGCTGGAAATCGCGCGGGAATTCAACAGCGAACTCGATATCACCATGTGTTACATCAACCTGGGGTTTGATTACCAGCGGGGAAACATGTTCAGCAAGGCGGTGGATATCACCCTCAAAGGACTCACGATGGCGCGGCATATCAATGATTTCAGGCTCATCCGCGAATCGGCCCGGGTGCTCTTCGAATCATACGACACCCTGAAAAATTACAAAGAGGCTTTCCGTTACCATGTATTGTTCAAGCAGTACAGCGACAGCATCGTGAAGCGGAACAACCTGAAGGCGCTGGCGGAGATCCAGGAAAAATACAATTCGGCAAACAAGGAGAACCAGATCGCCGCCCTGAAGATGGACAAAGACCGGCAGGAGCTGCAGATCCAGCGGTTCAGGGCGTGGTATTTCCTGGCTATCGGACTCTTCGTCGCCCTGCTCGTACTGGCCCTCTTTTTTTATTACCGGTCGCGGATCTCGCGCAAGCTTTCGTTGAAGATGAAGGAGATCAACGAGATGAAATCCCATTTTTTCGCCAACCTGTCGCACGAATTCCGCACCCCCCTCACCCTGATGCTGGGACCAGCCGAGAAGCTGCTGGAAAATGCCCGGCCTGAAGACAAACCCTGGCTTCAGCTGATCCACCGCAATGCAAGCCGGCTGCTTTTCCTTGATGAACAACTGCTCGAATTCACCCGGATCGACAGCGGGAACCAGAAAATCCGCCTCTATTCGGGGAATATCCTCCTCCCGCTCACCGCCATTGCCGATTCGTTCGTGCTGATGGCCGAACAGAAAAACCTGCGCTATTCGTTCCGCTTTCCCGGCGAGCCGGTCGAACTGCTCTTCGATCCCGATATCCTTGAAAAGGTAACGACCAACCTGCTGTCGAACGCATTCAAATACACCCCCTCGCCGGGCTCGGTCGAACTCACGGTAAAAACCGTAAAAGATCATCCCGGCCCGGATGTTCCCGGCACCGGGAAGGAAAAGAGCTCGTGGCTGAGGATCGACGTGCGCGACGACGGGAACGGCATCCCCGAAAACAAAAAGGAGGAGATCTTCGAACGCTTTTATCAGTTAAACTATAACCCCGGCAACACCACCGGGGGGGTAGGCATCGGGCTGGCCCTGACCCGCGAGTTGCTGATCCTCCATCACGGGTTCATCACCCTTGAAACTGCCGAAGGCAAAGGAAGCCTCTTTTCCGTGTTTCTCCCGATGGACCGGCAGGCTTATTCGTCCGAAGAACTGAGCGAATCCAACCATTATCTTCCGGCAACCGCTGCTGATCATGCTGTTCTCCCGGCCGAGGAGTTCCCTGCCATTCCTCCTGCAGGCGATGAGGAGGCGGATTCCGACGAAACGCCGGCCGAAAGCGGGTTGCCGCAGGTGCTGGTGGTTGACGACAACGCCGATATGCGGCTTTATATCCGCGAGATCCTGCAAAACGAGTACGCCGTTACAGAGGCAGCCAACGGCGACGAAGGTTTTGAAATTGCCAGCCAGTCGGTTCCCGACCTCATCGTGACCGACGTGATGATGTACCCGGTAAACGGGATCGAATTCTGCAAAAAGGTGAAGGAAGACGAACGTACCAGCCACATCCCGGTGATCATGCTTACGGCGCGCAGCGGTCCGCGCGACAAGATCGAAGGACTCGAGACCGGCGCCGACGACTACCTCACAAAACCGTTCAGCACGGCAGAACTGATGGTCAGAATACGCAACCTGGTCGCCCAGCGGAAGAAGCTGCGGCAGATCTTCTCAAGCGCCAGGAACCTCGACCCGAAAATCCTCAGCGTGACCCCGGCCGATGAGAAATTCCTGAATCGCCTGATCGCCCTCGTCGAGGATAATATCGACAACCCGGAACTCGATACTGAATTCCTGCTGCTCAACATCGCCATGAGCCGCAGCCAGCTTCACCGGAAGGTCAAGGCTCTCACCGGCGAACCGATTACCGGGTTCGTAAGGATCATCCGCATTAAACGGGCCGCGCAGCTGATGGAACAGAAATTCGGAAACGTTTCCGAGATCATGTATGCCGTGGGGTTCAACAACCTTTCCTACTTCACCAAAAGCTTCAGGGCCGTTTACCAGATGACACCCACCGAATTTATGGCACGGTGACACATTGGTGTCAACTTCCGGCACAATGATGTTAATCTGATTTCACTTCCTGACCGATATTCCGCGCGATCGTCCCGGCGCCGGAACCGCGCATTTCATTTGAAACATGCATGGCAATTCCTGGCACATCCATGTTAACCCGTTCCTTTTTCTCCCGGTACTTTTGCGGCGTTGAAATCATCTTCGTTTTACCGCAAAAAAAGTATCCAAATGAAAAGAATATATCCTTTATTGATTCTCCTGCTGTTTACAGAATTATTATACAGCCAGCCCCTGACGGGAACAAAGACGATTCCCGGCGATTATGCCACCATCCAGGAGGCCATCGTTGCTTTGAATTCCCACGGGGTTGGCTATGGCGGCGTTACTTTCAACGTTGCTGCGGGGAGTTCCGAAACCCTGGCCAGCGCCACTTCGGGGCTGATCAATTATTACTGCGGTCCCTCCTGGTACTCCAATACGTATTCCCCGGTCGTTTTCCAGAAATCGGGTTCCGGGGCCAACCCGCTGATCACCGCGTTTACCCCGGGAACCTCCACAGCCACCGACGGGATCATCATGCTGGCCGGCGTCAATTCCATTACCTTCGACGGCATCGACCTGCAGGAAAACCCGCTGAACATCACCCCGACCATGCAGATGGAGTGGGGCTATGCGCTGGTCAAGAAAAACACGACGGCACCTGTCATGGGGTGCCAGAACGTCACCATCCGCAACTGCAACATCACACTGAACAAAGCCAATACCGCCTCCTGCGGGATCCACGCGGGAAATCACGTTTTCAACTCCTCCACCGTACTCAATTTCAGCATTTCGTCGGATGCAAACAACGGCTGCCGGTTTTACGGCAATAACATTTCGAACGTGAGCAACGGGATCGACGTGGAGGGATACAGCGGTTCGCTTGCGCTCTACGATAACGCAAACGAGATCGGCGTCACCGCCGGGAATGTGATCACCAACTTCGGCGGCGGCGCAGGCAATCCCTGCGGGATTTACGCCTCGTACCAGGAAAACCTCAAAATCGCCGGCAACACCGTCAACGGCGGAAGCGGGAGTTCGGGAAACCTTTACGGCATCTATACCGGCCCGGGAACAGGATCGGACCTTGAAATTTCAGGCAACACGGTCACCCTTACGCCCACCGTCGCCATCAACACCTTTTTCGGCATCCGCAACACCATGGGCAGCATCTCCTCCTCCCCGAATACGGTCAGCATCTTCAACAATATCATTGAGAACTTTACCAGCCCCGTGTCAAGCAACTGGCCCTCCTGCCTTATTTCACAGGAAGCCAGCGCCGCCACGGTGAATATTTACGGGAACATCCTGCGCAACAACACCAGTTATGGCGCCAATTACTTTTACGCGATCGCGGAGCTGAGCAACGTGGCCGGCGGAATCCGGAACATTTACAACAACCAGATCTTCAACCTCAGCATTGGCACCAGCACCTCCGTTTATGGCATCGATTACAACACCTCCACAACCACCACCGGCAACATTTACAACAACACGATCCACGGGATCGTCTCAAACGGGGGCACCAACAAAGGGATCATGCTCGAGGCAGGCGGCACGACGAACCTCTACAGGAACAAGCTTTACGACATCTCTTCCAATGGCAACGGCACCAATGGCCAGGGGCTGATCACGGGTGTCCATATCCAGGCCACAACCACCGTCAACCTGTTCAACAACTACATCTCCGATCTCAGGGGCCCGACCACGATGTACGGTTACGCCGGTGATGCCATCGACGGGATCTTCCTCAACACGGCCACCACCTGCAACATCACCGGAAATACGATTTACCTCAATGCCTCGAGTATCTATTCCGGTTTCAGGACCTCCTGTCTCAGCATTTCGTCAAACGTAATCAGCTCGGTGGTTTTAAAGAACAACATCCTGGTGAATCTCTCCGCTTCCACTGGTACCGGGAACTTTGCCACTGCCATGCGGCGGGGAAGCACCTCCCTGACCAATTACGCCACCACGTCGGACAACAACCTTTTTTACGCCGGCACCCCCGGACCCAACCACCTGATCTTCGAGGATTACACCAATGCCGACCAGACGCTGGCGGCCTTCAGGGCCAGGGTGACTCCCCGCGAGATCAGTTCCATCACCGAACTGCCGCCGTTTGTCAATGCGGCCGGGAACGACCTGCACCTGACAGCCGGCGCCGGAACGGCCTGTGAAAGCGGCGGACAAGTGATCGCATCTCCCATTGCCATCACCGACGACTTCGACGGCGATGCACGTTATCCCAACGCAGGGTATCCGAACAACCCGGCTCACCCGGCTACAGCTCCCGACATCGGGGCCGACGAGTTCGCCGGTTCGGCCGACAACACGCCCCCGGTGATCTCCTACACCAGCGTACCCGATCCGCCCGACAACAATCCCGTGACCCTCACCGCCACCATCATCGACCAGGGACTCGGAGTGGCAACGAGCGGCGGCGGATTGCCCATGCTTTACTGGAAAAAGAGCAGCGATGCCGGTTACACCGGTGTGCAGGGTGTTTCGGCCGGCGCGGGCCAGTATACCTTCATCTTTGGCAGCGGAGTGAGTTCGGGCGATGTGGTATATTACTATGTGGTGGCCCAGGACCTGGTGGTTCCGGCCAACGTGAGCGCCTACCCGTCGTCAGGCGCGGCAGGATACAGTTCAAATCCGCCGGCCGTTTCAACCCCGCCGTCGGCGCCAAACTACTATACCGTGCAGAGCCCGCTTGTTGGAACCAAGACCATCCCGGGCGACTTTGCATCGATCCAGGCGGCCGTCGCCGTGCTTAACTCAAGGGGTACCGGCACCACCGGCATCACCTTCAACGTGGCGGCAGGCTACACCGAAACCTTCACCAATGCCGGCGGCGGGCTGATCAACTTCACCTGTTCCCCCTCCTGGTACTCATCCGCCACAAACCCGGTGGTGTTCAGGAAGTGGGGCGCCGGAGCCAACCCGCTGATCACCGCCTTCACCCCGGGAACTTCCCTCACCCTCGACGGGATCATTAAAATTGCCGGCGGCGATTACATCACCTTCGACGGCATCGACCTGCAGGAAAACCCGCTGAACACCACCCCGACCATGCAAATGGAGTGGGGATACGCCCTGCTGAAGAAAAATGCGTCGGGTTCGGCCGACGGTTGCCAGAACGTAGTCATCCGCAACTGCAGCATCACCCTGAACAAGACGAACACAGCCACCTCCGGGATTCATATCGGCGACCACACAACAGGTTCTGTTAATCCCATCAACGTGGTGACCGCGGCAACCGACGCGCACAACAACTGTAAAATTTACAGCAACACCATCTCCAATTCCTATACCGGCATCGATCTGCAGGGTTACAGCGGCGGGCTCTCGGCCTATGATGGCGGGAACGAGATCGGGGTATCGGGCGGAAACACCATCGCCAATTTCGGCGGAGGGTCCATCGCCGCCCAGGCGATCTACACAAGCTACCAGCAAAACCTGAAGGTCGCGAACAACATCGTCAGCGGGGGCGCCGGAACCACCGGCTATCTATACGGGATCAACCTGGCTTCGGGAACCGGCTCCAGCGCCGACGTCACCGGCAACGACATTACGCTGGGCGCCGCTACCAGCCATATCTACGGCGTCTACAACGCCATGGGGAATGCCGGTGCCGCGCCCAACACCCTCAACATCAGCAACAACATCATCGAAAACTGTTCCGGCACCCTGGCAGGCGATTCCTACCTCTACGGCATCTACCAGTATGCCACTGCCAGTACGGTGAACCTGAACGGGAACATCATCAGGAATTTCACCAAGCCATCAACCGGGCAGATCTGCGCCATCTTCCAGAACAATACCGCCGCCAGCGGGGCGGAAAGCATCAGCAACAACCAGATCTACAACCTCACCTCCACCGGCGCCGCTTCCGTGGTGGGAATCGAAAGCTACCCCGCATCGACCACCACCGGCACCCTGTCGGGCAACCTCATCCACGCGCTCAGCTCGGCCGGAGGGACCAACATTGCCATCGAGGCGAAGAGCATGGCCTTCGCACACATCTCCGGCAACCGCATCTACACCATCGGGTCAACCGGCTCCGGATCGGTGACGGGGATCAACCTCTACTCGGTGATCAACACGAATGCTTACAACAACTATATCTCCGACCTGCAACTGCCGGCCAACGCCAACACCGGGTTTTCCATGGCCGGCATCGCCTCGAACTACGGAACAACCCTCACCCTGTTCAACAATACCATCTACCTCAATTCGAACACCCCTGCTGTCACCTACTCCGTCGCCGCCCTGTCGCTCCTCTCCAACTCCACGGCGCTCACCATGAACAACAACATCTTCATCAACCTTTACCAGTCGACCGGTACGTACCGCTCTTCGGTGTTTTACCGATACGGCACCGACCTGGCGAATTACAACACCGGTTCGGGCAACAACCTCTTTTACTGCGGGATTCCCGGCGCCAACAACGTGATTTTCTACAACAACACCACGTGGTACCAAACCCTGGCAACATTCCAGTCGGCCGTGTCGCCCAGGGAGGCGAATTCGGTGACCGAGCTGCCCCCGTTCACAGACGCAGCCAACAACAACCTCCACCTGCTGGCAGGCCTAGAGACCCTGTGCGAAAGCGGGGGCAAGATCATCACCGCTCCCGATTCCATCGCACACGACCAGGACGGTGACGCCCGCTATCCCAACGCCGGGTACCCGTTCATCGCCCTGGACATGCCGACCGCGCCCGATATCGGCGCCGACGAATTCGCCGGCGGACATGTGCGCACCCCGCCGGTGATCGCCTACACGCCGCTGGGCAACCCGGTCACCGTCGCGGCACAAACCCTCACGGCCACCATTACCGATCCCACTTCGTCGATTCCCACCTCCGGCACCGGCCTGCCCGTGCTTTACTGGAAGAAGAACAGCGCCGCGGCCTGGACCGCGGCGCAGGGCATTTCAGCCGGGAACAACCTCTATTCCTTTACCTTTGGTTCGGGGGTGATCTCGGGGGATGTGATCTATTACTACATTGCCGCCCAGGGCACCTGGCCCATTCCCAACGTGGGCGCTTCGCCGTCGAACCTGGCGGGCGGCTATACCGCCAACCCGCCTGCCGCCTCTGTTCCTCCGACAAACCCAAGCAGTTATACGGTGCAGAGCCCGGTCTCCGGAACCGTCACCGTGGGCGCTTCGGGCACCTACCAGAATATCACCGGGGCGGGCGGGCTGTTCCAGAACATCAACACCGTGGGATTGCAGGGCAACCTGGTGGCGGTCATCCTCAACGATCTAACCGAGCCGGGAACCTACCAGCTCAACCAGTGGAGTGAAACCGGCGCAGGGAACTACACCCTGGCCATCGTGCCGGATGCCACCACCCAGCGCGTTATCTCCGGAACGGCCGTTGCCGCCGCCACCCCCATGATCGGCATCAACGGGGCCGACCGGGTGACCATCAACGGCGGCAGCGGAAAATACCTGCTCTTCAGGAATACCCTGGCCTCCGCCAACTTTACCGGACCCGCCATCCAGTTCAGCAACGGCTCGGTAAACGATACCCTTAAAAATTGCATCATCGAAAGCAATGAATCTACGGCCACCAGCGGAACAGTGACCCTCGGAAGTACCGGAACCAACAGCGTTTATATTGCTTCGTGCGACATACGCAACCCTACGGGGGGGAATGCAGGCAATGCAAGCAATGCAATCAATGCAGGCAATGCAGGCAATGCAAACAATGTGGTGAATTTGCAGTTGAACAATATTTACAATTTTACCAATGCGGCAGTTTATATGGCCGGTGTAGCCAACGGGTGTACTGTGAACGGCAACAACCTGTATGAAACATCGGTGCAGACCAGTTCCCTTTACGGGATCTATATCGGCGGCGGCAGCGGCCACACCATCACCAGCAACAATTTCGGGGGAAGCAACGCCACCCGCACCGGTGCGGCCGTTACTACTTCAGCAGGTATTACCGGTATCTACCTGTCGGTGGGAACCTCCTCTCCCACCAGCGTTCAGGGAAACCACCTCTCCAACTTCGGATCCACCGGGTCATCCGCAATTGCCGCAGTGTACGGCATCCAGGTGGCGGGTGGCAATGTAAACCTTGGAACCGTTACGGGCAACGTGTTCGGCGGGGGGGCACTGGCTTCCGACACCATCCGCAGCGGCTACGACAATGGCATCATCTACTGCTTTGGCAGCGGCGTTGTCAATATTGAAAACAACACCGTGGGAAACATCGCCCACTGGGTAGGCGGAAACGACCGC
Source organism: uncultured Bacteroidales bacterium (assembly GCA_903913885.1). GTDB lineage: Bacteria > Bacteroidota > Bacteroidia > Bacteroidales > FEN-979 > CAIVAT01. Next base: position 78,177 of record CAIWMX010000061.1, read on the forward strand.
ACGGCGGGCATGCTGATCACCGGTGGAACGGTGCATGTCAAGAACAACATCATCCGCGACATCCGGTCTAATGCCAATGGAAACGGCTACATCTACCTGCCGGTGGGCATCGAGGTGAACTCGGTGACAAACGCGGTCATTGAAGGGAACACCATCACCAACATCTGGGATTTCAACACCGGCGCCAGCGCCTTCATGGTGGCCGGCATCGTGGTGCAGTCGCCCTCGGTAAGCGGCATTGTGATCAGGAACAATAAAATCAGCAACATCTACTCCACCGGAACGGGCACCGGCAGCAGTTCGCCGCAGCTTTACGGCATCTACAACTACGGAACCACCTCCTCCGTTTACAACAACATGATCCTGCTGGGTCAGTCGCCAGCAACCGCCGAATGCCGCATCACCGGTATTTACGACCTGAGCAGCTCGGCCAGCACCTACTATTTCAACTCGGTGAGCATCACCGGCACGGCAAGCGGGACCAACAGCAGCTATGCCTTTTACACCGGCGCCACCGGCACCCTCACGGTGAAAGACAATATTTTTTACAATGGCCGCAGCGGCGGATCGGTGAAACCGTATGCCATCGGCACCGGTGCCGCGGCAACACCCGTGAGCAACTACAACGACCTCTTTTCAACAGGAAGTTACCTCGGACTCTGGAACGCGACCAACTGTGCCACCCTCGCGGCCTGGAGAACCGCCTCGTCGCAGGATGCCGCCAGCGTGTCGGGCGACCCGTATTTCATGAGTTCCACCGACCTGCACATCAACACCACCACGGCCTCCCCGGTAAAAAACGCCGGATTGAACATCCCATCGGTTTCAACCGATTATGACAGCGAAACCCGGAACAACCCGCCCGATATTGGTGCCGACGAGTATACCTCTTCCCCGGTCATCGTAACTTCCGCCGCCACCCAGGTCACCTGGAACAGCGCCACCCTCAACGGCACGGTGAATGCAAACAACGAAACAACCACGGTCTCCTTTGAATACGGCACCACTGTTTCCTACGGAAGCACCGCGACAGTCACTCCGGCCACAGTGACCGGGAGTTCCACAACCCCGGTAAGCGCCGCCCTGGCGCTGCTCGCACCAAACACGCTCTATCATTTCCGGGTGACCGGCGTAGCCGGGAACATCGCCTTTCACGGCTCCGACCTGACCTTCACCACCCTTTCCGACACGAAAACCATCCAGCTCACCTCCCTATTCCTCGAAGGGCTCTACGCCGGGAACGGCGCCATGAACCAGGCATACGATGAAAACGGCCCCCACTGGGCCACGGGCATTGCCGACCACATCACGGTGGAGCTGCACAGCAGCACCCCCGGTTACTACAGCACCCTCGTTTACAGGGCGACCGACGTGGCGCTCACCACCACAGGCACAGCTGCATTCACCATTCCGGCCACCTTCAACGGAACCTATTACATCGCGGTGAAACACCGCAACAGCCTCGAAACAGTGAGCGCAATGCCTGTGTCGTTTTCAGGCGGCGTAATTACCCAGTCGTTCGGCACTCCCGCCGACGTGTATGGTGGGAACCTCCTGCAGATGGCGGATATGGGCTACGCCATTTATGGTGGCGATGTGTCGCAGGATGGCGCGGTCGACCTCAGCGACTTTGCCCCGGTCGACAACCAGGCGGCGGAGTTCGCCACCGGCTACCTGCCCGAAGATGTGAACGGCGACGGGGGCGTTGACCTCACCGACTTCGCCATCATCGACAACAACGCCGCCGCGTTCATCGGCGCGGTCACCCCTCCGTAAGCAGCGATCACACGGGTTTCCGACGAAAATATTTACATGCAACAACCTCTGAATTCACTAAAATCAAATAAACAATCATACAAAAATGAAAACAAAGATCATCCTTCTTTCAAAAACAATTACCCTTATGTTCATTATGCTGATCGTTCTCCAGGCAGGCGCCCAGCGGCGGTTCACACCCCTCGCACCTTTGGGCGGCAGCGACTTCAGCTATACCATCGCCAACGACGTGCAGGTTTCGGACAAGGTCATGGAGTTCGACCTCTACCTGCTCGATACCGACGCTTCGCAGTCCTTTGAACTGGCATCCATCCAGGCCGGCATCCTGGTTAATTCAGCCATCTACAACGGCGGAACGGTGACCGCCTCCATCGTTGCCGGAAGCTCCGGCCTGCTGGCCGCACAGGTACCCTCTTCCATCGCCTTCGCCTCGAACTGCATCAAGCTCGGGCCGCGAACGCCTCCGCAATCGGGCAACGGCACCATCATCAGCACCAGCGCCCCGGGAACCAGGATCTGCCGCCTGCGCCTCACCAACACCGTGGCTTTTACCCCGGGCGCCAGCGCCGGCCTCACGTTCAGCTTTACCACGTCGCCCTATGCCACGAAAGTGTCGGAATATATTTCTGCGACCAACACCCCCATCACCTGCAGTTCGGCCAACTGCACCAGCAACGCCGTGAATATCTTCCTCAACGCCTGGCAGGGCGGCGCCGGTTCCGACTGGGCCACCGCCACGAACTGGAACCCCAACGCGGCGCCCGGCGCAACCCTCAATGCCTTTATCCCGGCAGGGGCAACCAACATGCCCATGGTGAATGAAGCCCCCGAAACCCCCGCCACCTGCGGCACCCTCACCATCAGCAGCGGCGCTACCCTCACCATTGCCGCAGGGAAGGCGCTCACCGTGACCGGCACCCTCACCAACAACGCCGGTACGGCCGGACTGGTGGTCGAAAGCGGCGGCTCGCTCATCGAATCCACGCCGGGCGTGGCTGCTACGCTGAAACGCGTCATCCAGGGATGGACCACCGCCGTGAAAGGCTGGCACCACCTCTCCTCCCCGGTTACCGCGCAACCGTTCCAGCCCTCGTTCGTGTCGAACCCCCCCAGCAGCAATGAAGATTTCTATTTATGGGATGAACCCACCGGCTACTGGATCAATTCGAAACTGGGCAGCGACCCCCTGAATTACACCTTCAACCCCGCCTTCGGCACCAATTTCAGCGTGGGACAGGGATACCTGGTTTCGTACAGCGCCACCCAGACGAAGATCTTCACCGGCTTTCTCAACGCGGGCGACCAGGTAAAAAGCTGCACCAACACCCCGTCGAACCCCGCTTCGGGCGGCTGGAACCTGCTGGGAAATCCCTTCCCGTGTGCCATCGCATGGAACGACGGGCACTGGGGGCTCGCCAACGTCGACGCCAACGCCCTCTGCTGGAATGAGCAGGGCGCATCCTATGTGGTGACCACACCTTCGGGCATCATTCCCGCCATGCAGGGCTTCATGGTCTATGTTTCACCGGGGCAGTCGGCGTCGGTCACCATCCCGGCCCTCGCCCGCACCCACAACGGCGAGGCATGGCTGAAAGCATCCGGCGCCCCGCTCATCAAACTGGTGGCCCACAACCCCGCCGCGCAAACCTTCCAGGAGAGCGTGGTGACCTTCGACCCCATGGCCACCCCCGGCTATGACCCTGCCTTTGATTCGTACTTCCTGCAGGGCTACGCCCCGCTCTTCTGCTCGGTGGCCGGGAGCGAACAGCTTGCTTACAACACCCTTCCCGCTTTGGAGGGGCAGGGAGCCATTCCTTTTCACTTTGTAAAAACGGAAGGTGCCGAATACACCATCGAAGCCGCGCAACTCGACCATGTTCCACCTGCAGTTTATCTCACCGACCTCAAAGCCAACCACACCCAGAACCTGGTGACCGACCCCGTTTACAGCTTCACGGCAGCCGACGGCGACGATCCCGCCCGCTTCCTGCTGTCGTTCGGTACGGTGGGAATCGGCGGAAAAACCGTGAATCCCGTGTCGGTCTACTCCTCGGGAAACAACCTATTTGTGGCAAACCCGGGCAGGGCGACGCTCGAGCTCTACAGCCTTACCGGGCAGAAGCTGCTTACCGAAGCGATCGATCAAACCGGTTTATATAAAAAGACCCTCATCGTACCCGCCGCCTGGTATGTTGTACGGCTCACCACCGTCACCGGCGTCGCGGTTACCAAGGTGTTCATTCACGCATAACCAGGTTCTTTCACCCCGGTCCGTTTGCCGAAGCAGGCCATGACGGACCATTCATCTTAAAAAATAAACATAAAAACCAACCAATGAAATCGTTAAGAAAACTGATACTGACAATGACCTTTCTTTTTACCGGCATGTTCCTGCTGAATACCCTGGCCGACAACCCCCTGGATGCGCCGCCTCCTCCCCCGGGCGGCGGCCATGGCGGCGGCGGGAACCAGACCGGCGCCCCCATCGACGGCGGTCCGGGCGTGCTGCTGGCGCTGGGGGTTATCTACGGGACCCACAAAGTGTTAAAAAACAGGAATGCTGTTAAAGAAGAAGAAGCCGCGGAAAAAATCTATCGTTAGATCATCCCGCTCTGTTCCAGGCCGGGGATCGCCTTTTTAAGGGCGGTTCCCGGATTTTTTTTTAGGACTCATCCACGGTGGTTTTTTTAATGACCCCTCCCATGACCCTCCAAGGTTTTTTTAATGACCCCTCCCATGACCCTCCCCTTGCAGGGGAGGGAGAAAGTTTTCACCAATTTGATAAAAAAACTTCACCCTTTCGAAATTCTCCGATTAAGCGTAAAATGAGTTTCACAAATTCATAGAACATATGGCTTATACCGGAAAAACCTGTGAATCTGTATTCCAATTTATACTGATCAAACAACGGTTGAAAACGTTCTCCCTTCAAGGGGAGGGGTCATTGAAAAAGAAGAAAGTTTTCAACAATTTGATAGAAAAACCTCACCTTTTCCAAATTCTCCGATTAAGCGTAAAATGAAAATTAGTATCACAAATTCATTGAACCAATGGCCTATATCAGAAAAACCCGCGAACCTGCTTTCCAATTTTATGCCCATCAAACAACCGTTGACCTGGCCAAAAAATCCAGCTGTAAAATGACCCCGTCTGAAAAAATACGATGGCAGCCTTGGTAAAGGGTCTCCCTCCCCTCCACGGGGAGGGCGGGGAGGGGTCATTGAAATAAAGCCGGGAGGGCGGGGAGGGGTCATTGAAATAAAGCCGGGAGGGCGGGGAGCGGTCATTGAAAATATCCCGCAGCAGTACCTTTTACCGGTCAACACGGCAACTTTTAACGTTAATTTAATCTCCAGTCTACCAACCACAACGATCTTTGCAATATCTTTGCCATCCGGAACCCCCACCGTGAATTCTTTAACACCGGATCTGCAACTCACTGAAAAGGTGCATGTTGCCGGATTGGCGACCGCTGCCCGCGCGAAACCCGCACGCTGAACGGCCCCGGAAGAGGACACGTTGCCACGGAAAAACTGAATTAAGATAAACAATTAAATATCATGACCATGTTACACAAATTACACTTTAAAGTCATCCTGGCCACCGCGGCCATGGCTCTTTTCATGCTGCTGCCCGGGATGGGCAGGGGACAAACAGCAGTGTCGTACACCGGCATGGGCTCCATCACCTGCCCGGCCGCGCCCACCGCCACCATCGCCCCCACCGTAACCGGCCTCACCTTCTCCCAGATGTCGCGCGGAAGCGGCGTGACTTGCTCATCGGCTGCGACCGGCATTTCCGGTTCAGGGTTCAACGTGACCCTGGCAGCGGCTTTAAGTGGCAGTAAATGGTACACCTTAAACATCACGAGCGACGCCACGGTGACCTTTACCGTGAGCAGCTTCAGCGTCGTTACGCAGGTGAGTTCGGCAACGGGAAGCCCTTCTATCGATGTTCAGTATAGCATCAATGGGGGCGCCAAAACCTCCGTCGGCTCCTTTGCCCCCACCGCAAGCAGCGCAGCCTACACGGTTACCCCCGGAACTCCCATTTCCGTTGGGGCAAGCCAGGTGCTGAATATTTATTTCGTGCCCAATACCCTGACCGCAGTCGGCACAACCTGCCGCATTAACAACAACACCTCGATCACCGTAACCACCACCCCGGTGGGCGGGGCGGCCCCGACGATCACCACCCCCACGGCGACAAGCATAACGGAGTCGTCGGCGCTGCTTGGCGGCAACATCACCTCGAACAACGGCTCGGCCATCACCGAGCGCGGAACCGTATGGAAGACCACCACCGGCGTGACAATAGCCGACAACAAGCTTGCCGAAGGAGGAACCTCCACCGGCGTGTTCACCCATACCCGCTCAACGCTGAACACGGGGGTGCAGATCTTTTTCAAGGCCTACGCCACCAATGTGATCGGCACCACGCTTACCAGCGAGAGCAGTTTCTGGACCCTGGCCACCGAACCAGCTTCCTACACCACCACCTTTACCAATTCCGTGATCTCGCAGACCCAGATCAACCTTTCGTTCGATGCGCTGAGCACCCTTACCAACGCCACCGGCTACCTGGTGCTGCAGCGGTCGGGCGCGGCGCCCACCGGCATTCCCTCCGACGGAACCTCCTACACCCTGGGCACCGCCATCGGCAACGGCAATGTTGTCGCCCTGGTCACCAATACCAGTTCCACTTCCGCACCCATCACGGGCCTCACGGCAGGAACTCCTTATTACTTCACCATCTTCCCGTTCAACAACGGAGCGAACGGCGCCACCTACAATTACAAGACCGACGGCACGGTGCCTTTGACCAGCGGCACCACCCTGGCCCCGCTGGCCGCCACCTCCGAAATTTCGGGGCCGGTATCGCAGCCAGCGCCCGGCACCATCTCTTCCCTGGCCAATGCATCAGGTGCTGCGGTACGCGTTTTCGACATGAACGCGGTTGATTATGGCGTCGACGGCCAGCCCACAAAGATCACCCAGCTTACCATCAAAGCGGGCACCGGCAACTCGGTCAACTGGGCCACCGCCATCCAGGGGGTGAAACTGTCGGCCGACGGCGGCAACACTTTCGTCACCACCGGCACGCCCACCATTACCGCCTCATCCATTGTGATCCCGGTAACGGCCAGTAACCTGAATATCCCGGATAATAGCACCGTCACCCTTTCTCTCTATATCTTCCTCAATGCCTCGCCCCTCACCGACAACCAGGCATTTGTCTTCAAGGTCGACCCGGCCGCTTCGGCGCACGGCTTCCTGGCCGACGCCACAGGCTCCACCTTCCTGGCAACCTTCGCCTCTGCCCCGGCATCGAACAGCACCACCCTTGCCGTGACCGCCACGAAATTCAATTTTTCGGTCCAGCCGTCGAACACTACGGTCAATACCAACTCCAGTGCTACCGTTGAAGCGACCGACGCCAACAACAACCGCGACCTCGACGCCACCACCCCCGTTACCCTCGCCGCCTCGGCCGGCACCCTCTCGTCGGTGGCCGGGCTCGCGCAGACCCTGGCCTCGGGCGTATACGCGTGGACCGACCTTCAGAACAACACCCCCGCCACCGGCGTCACCCTTTCGGCCACCGGTTCGCTCACCACAGCCACCAGCAATACCTTCAGCGTTTACTCGGCCCTGCCCACCCTGCAGGCTTCGGCCATCCAGTTCAGCAACGTCGCCCTCAATTCGATGACGGTAAGCTGGACCAACGGCAACGGCACCGCCAGGATACTGGTGGGGAAAGCCTCGGGAACGCCCACCGTTCCCACGAACGGGACACCCTACTCAGCCAGCAGCGCCTTCGGCGCCGGCGGGACCATTGCAGCCGGCGAATTCGTACTGTACAACGGAACCGGGAACACGGTCGACATCACCGGCCTCTCGGGAAGCACCACCTATACCTTTAAAGTATTTGAATACAACGGCAGTGGCGGAACCGAGAACTACCTCACCACCTCCAACCAGGCCAGCCAGGCCACGCTGGGGCTCACCTACTATTCGAACGGCAGCGGCGACCCGGCCGTAGTCACCAGCTGGAAAACCAACCGCGACGGAACGGGTTTGAGCCCGGCGAATTTCACCACCGGCGAAACCTTCGTTATCGAGAACGGCGACGTGATGTCCACCACCTCCACCTGGTCGATCAGTGGCACCAACCCGAAACTGTGGATCGAGAACGGCGGCACGCTTACGGCCAACAACACCGTGACCCTCTCTTCGGGCACCACCTTCCAGATCGACAACGGCGGCAACTATATCCAGAATGTCGCGATGACCATGGCGTCGACTATTTTCCAGGGAACCGAGGCCTTTGCCGCCGGGAGCAACATCGAGATCAGGATCATGCCCTCGGGAACGGCTGCTCCCGCCGCACCGGGCTGGGGCAACCTCACCATCAACCAGACTACAGGCGCCACCGCACTGGGCTGGTCGGGAAACCTGACGCCCATCCAGGGAAATCTTACTGTCCTCGGAACAGGATCGGGCACAACCCGTCATGCCTTTACAGGATCTCCGACGGTAACCACCAGCATTGGCGGCAACTTCACCGTGACCGGCGGAAACATCTGGCTTTCGTCGGGTTCAGGCGCCAATACCGTAACGGTAGGCGGGAACCTGGTGATCAACGGAGGAACGCTTGACCTGGGCAGTTCTTCAGGCGTGGGGATCATCAACGTGGGCGGCAATGTCACCGTTTCATCGGGCACCCTCACCGAAAGCGGCAGCACCATCGCCTCGAAAATCGTTTTCAATAAAACCGGTACGCAGACCTTCACCGGCGGCGGCACCATCTCGAACAACGTGAACTTTGAAGTCGGCGCCGCTTCGGTAACCGACCTGGGCACCGGCGTAATCGCGGGTGCAGGCACCTTCAACCTGCCGGCCGGCGCCACGCTGATCACTGCCAACACCGCCGGACTCAACGGGTCGCTTACCCTCTCCGGCAACAAGACCCTGAACACCGCCGCAAACTACACCTTCAGCGGCAGCAGCGCCCAGGTGACCGGCGCCCTGCTCCCGGCCTCGGTAAACAACCTTACCATCGACAATGCCGCGGGAGTCACCCTCTCGAACACCGCACTTACGGTTAACGGGACCCTGACCATCAACAGCGGGAAACTCCTGACCATCGAGGTGGGCAAACAACTTACCGTGAACGGCACCCTGTCGAACCAGGCGGGAGCCGCCGGCCTGGTGATCAATTCCGACGCCACCGGCAGCGGTTCGCTCATCCACAGCAACGCGGGCGTTTTGGGCACCATGCAGCGGTTCGTCTCGCACTGGACCGACGACAATCACGGCTGGCACCTCCTTTCGTCGCCGCTGGCAAGCCAGCCGATCCAACCCGGATTCGTTCCCGCCACCCCCGACAAAACCCAGGATTTCTATGCCTGGGATGAAGTGAACGGATGGTGGTTCAACTCCAAGGATCCGGGTATGTTGTGGGTATCTGGTTTCGATGCCAATTTTATCCCCGGCAAGGGATACCTCGTGGCTTACAATGCCGACGTTACCAAATCATTCTCAGGAACGGCGCTGAACGTGGCGGATGTTTCCGTTTCGGGGCTCACCTATACCAACGCACCGAATTATTCCGGCACCGCCATCACCCCGGGCTGGAACCTGCTGGGCAACCCGTTTGCCAGCGCCATCACCTGGAATAACGGAGTATGGTCGCTCAACAACATCGCCCTCGTCGCCAAGATCTGGGCCGAGGGTAGCGCCAGCTACTCCGACATCGACATCATCACCGGGGGCATCATCCCGGCCAACCAGGGTTTCATGGTCAATGTACTCGACGCCTCCGGCGGATCGCTTACCATTCCCGCCTCGGCACGCACGCACAACACGCAGAACTGGTACAAGTCAGCGGGCAAACCCATCATCAAACTGGCCGCACACAACCTCAGCGCGCAAACAGCACAGGAGAGCGTGGTGATGTTCGACAACCAGGCCTCCGCCGCGTTCAACCCGGCCGCCGACTCCCGTTTCCTGCCGGGTTACGCCCCGCAGTTCTACTCGGTGAGGGGACCCGAACACCTCTCGACCAATGTGCTGCCGGGAAACAGCAGCCAGGAGGTTATCCCATTCAGCTTCATCAAAACCACAGGATCGGCCTATTCCATCGAAGCGGTTAACATCGAAAACGTTTCCGCGCAGGTTTATCTCACCGACCTGAAACTCGACATCACGCAGAACCTGGGCGACAACCCGGTGTACAACTTTACCTCTGTGGCCGGCGACAATCCGGCACGTTTCGTGTTATCGTTCGGCACCACCGGCATTGGCGGACCAAATGCGAACAACGGCGGGGTTTATGCATACGGGAACAACCTTTACCTTATCAACCCGGGCAAGGCGAGGCTGGAGGTGTTCAACCTCACGGGCCAGGCCATGCTCAGCCAGGATATCAGCAGCGAGGGCCTTTATAAAACTGGACTTTCCGTTCCAACCGGTTACTATGTGGTACGTGTTACCACCGGCGCCCGGGTGTCGGTAACGAAAATATTCATCCAGTCATAACTGAAAAAAACAAAAACACGATATGAAAAATCTACGAAAATTTCTGCTGACCCTGGTCTTTCTTATCACCAGCATGTGCATGATCCAGGTATTTGCCGACAGCCCGCTTGATGCACCACCGCCTCCTCCGGGCGGGGGCCATGGCGGCGGAGGAAACCAGACAGGGGCACCCATCGACGGGGGTACAGGTATCCTCATGGCCCTGGGCGCGGCTTACGGAACCTACAAACTTCTGAAAAGCCGGAAAGCGGTTAAAGAGACCGAAGAAGTGGCAGCCTGACCTGCCCAACACATTGATCACCGGCAATATTTTGCCGGTTCAGGTTTCCTTCAGGTCCATGATCTTTTTCAGCAGCGCGAAGAGGTGCTGGGCATTATCGGTGATATACTGGGTATAGCGCTGCAGGTTGGGTTGGTCTAAGGTTTCCTGTTTCAGCATGGCCGCGATCCCCAGGATGCCCAGCATGGGCTCCCTGATCTGGTTGCTCACGTTGTCGAGCAGGGTGTTTTTCAGCCTGACGGCTTCCTCAGCCTGGTCTTTTGCCTGTTCCAGTTCCCGGGTACGTTCGCTGATCTTCTGTTCAAGTTCTTCCTGGTGCCTGAGGAGCCTGTTTTCGAGGGTCTTCTGGTAAACGGCCAGCCTGATGCTGACCAGCGCCTGCTGGATGTCAAACGGCTTGATCATGAAGGCGTGGGGCTTCGACTTGAAGGCCTCCTCGAATATGTCCATCTGGCTCATGCCGGTAAGAAATACCAGGGCAAAATCGTATTTCGCGGTGAGGATCAACGCGGCTTCAATGCCGTTCATCTTCCCTGCAAGGGAGATATCCATCAGCACGATGTCGGGAAACAGGGCCGTTTTCTCAATACCTTCAAGGTATGCAACTCCCTCTTCTGCCTTGCGAAAGATGGCAGTGATCTCAAAGTTGAATGGCTGCAATTGTCGCTTCAGGTCGTTAGCCAGCAGGAATTCATCCTCGAATATGACAATTTTGACAGGGGGCATTTGGGTTAATATTATTACAAATATACATCATTTGACGTAAAATCAACCTATCATAGCAAAATATTTTTAAAAAAATTTAGTGAAATGTTGCCCGGATCTCTGCTAATTGCGATTCAGTAAGGCCTTCCGGCTCCATGCCGGTAGATTTGCATAGGAGGTAAATTCTGGCAGATTTTGCCAGAATATCGAGGATGTCGAAGGCGTCGGCAAGGGTTTGTCCGACCGCCATGCACCCGTGTTTTTCCCAAACCACGACTTTGTGATGGTCGAGTTTTGCCAGGGTAGCCGTGGCGATTTGTTCGGTACCGGCGAGGGTATACGGAATAAGTCCGGCGCCGGCGGGAACAAAAAGGAGGGTTTCAGGGTGCATGCCCCAGAGCATGGCGTTCAAAGACTCTTCCGTTTTGAAAGGCGGCAGTTGCGTGAGGGCGATCAGTTCGGTGACATGCGCGTGAAGCACTACCTTTTCCGGCGATTTTTTCTGAAGGAGCTGTTGCTGAACAGCCAGGTGGGTGACCAGTTCGGAGGTGGGTTTTACATATTCGCAGTCGGGATTGCCCGTGACAATGTGATAGGCCGAACCGGTATCGCTGATATAGACCAGGCAGAGATTTTCGGCCGGGCTGGCTGCCATGTCGCGCATGCGGGTACCCGTTCCGCTCACCAGGAAGATGGTGCGCGACAGGTCGGGGTAGCCTTTTGTCAGCGGAAAAAAGGGATACAGGGCAAACCGGTCGAGTTCGCGATCCTGGAAAAAGGAGGTGATATTGACGGAGAAATTTCCGGCATTCCGTTCGGCCCAACCCCTTTCCCAGAGATATTGCGCCACGCCGGCGACCTGGCCGAGCACTGGTTTTATCTCCTTTTTCTGGAAAAGATCGTTTGAAAAGTTGAGCAGGGAGTCGATGTTTCCGATCATGTTCTTTTGCTTTTAAAAAATGCTTTCAGCAGGGCGCTGCATTCGTCGGCAAGGACGCCTGAGGCAACCTGCGTTTTCGGGTGCAGCAGCGGGTATCCCGAAAGAAGGTATCCCCGTTTTTCGTCGGAAGCGCCGTAGATAATGCCTCCAAGCTGAGTCCAGAAGGCAGCCCCGGCACACATCACGCAGGGTTCGAGGGTGACAAACAGGGTGCATTCGTCGAGGTACTTTCCGCCAAGGTAACCCGCTGCCGCCGTAAACGCCTGCATTTCGGCGTGGGCCGTGGCATCGTTGAGCGTCTCGGTGAGGTTGTGAGCCCGTGCAATGATGGTGCGGTTGCACACCACCACCGCCCCAACGGGCACCTCATCTTTTTCAAACGCCTTCTGCGCCTCCTTCAGGGCTTCGTTCATGTAGTATTCGGGGGAGAAGAGGGGGTAGGTTTTCATATACGAAGGACGAGGGACGAAGTACGAAGGACGTTGGGGTTAGTAGATCAGGATTTTTTGGGTGTTGAGGTTGTTGCCAGGGGTTTTCAGGGTGACGAGGTAGGTTCCTTTGGGTTGGTTTTGGAGGTTTAGCTGTTTGGTGAGAGTTCCGGCGGTGGCAGTGAAGATTTCATGAAACACCTCTTTGCCGGCAAGGTTCACGATCGTAATTTCGGCGGTTCCGGGCTGGACATGCTGTGCCGTTACATGGATCTCTCCTTTGGAAGGATTCGGGTAAACAAAGGAGGTTCCTGCAGTTTTTTCCTGCACGCCATCCGTTACATCCCAGATCATGGTAAAGAGGCCGCGGCCATGGCTTGCGGCCAGCACGGTGTTGTCGGATTTCCTGATCGTGAGCATATCCACGCGCACGTTGGCCATGCCGGTATTCACGGGAAACCATGATACAGGAGAATGGTCGAGGTTGACACATTCCCACACCCCCGTTTCAGTGGCAAGCAGTGCCTGGCGGTTGTTCGACGGGTGGTACAGGGCCCATCGGATGGGCATGTCGGGGAGGTTTCCTTCGATGTCGGTCCAGGTCTGGCCGCCATTATAAGTTTGCCACACCGAGGCTACGCCGTAGTTGGAGAAAGTCACCATCAGCGTGTCTTCCGACCGGCCAATGGCGATCGACGAGATGCTGGCATTGGGGAAGTTGGGGCTGCCGATATCCACGGAGACCGGGCTGCTGGTTTGGGCTTCGGTGACCTTAAACAACCGGCCCGCTTCGGAACCCACGAACAGCGTCGATTTCCCTGAAAGGGAATAGGGCGAATACTTCAGCGCGGTAAAAAACACGGTGCTCCCGGTATTGAGCGGGAGAAAATGCCCGGAGATATTGCTGGTCAGGTTATCAAACCGTACGATCTGATCCTGGTAGGTTCCGATATAGTCGGCAGCGTTCGAGAAGAGGTGTTTTCCCTTGTAGTCGAGGTCGGCCGGGCTGACAAAGGTGCCGCTCGACCAGTTGCCGGTCACGTTGACCACGGTGCCGTAATGGAAGATATAATAATTGTTGTAGTAATAGGAGGTGATCGAAAGGGAGGCATCCGTTTCATCATAGAAGCAGCAGGCTCCGTCGCCGCCGCTCACCATGTTGTTGATGGTCAGCGGGGTGCCGGTGTAATAGAGTGAGCCGTTGTCCTGCAGCCCGCCATAGAATTCGTGGGTGCCGGCCGTGGGGTTGATGGCGCAGGTGTAGAACTGCAGGGTTGAATAGCTCTTGTTGTGCTGTTCCATGGCGGGGTAGGTTGCGGTGCCGTTGGCGGTGTAAAAGATGCCGCCGTCGCTTCCGAAAAGGATTTCATCGGAGGATCCGGGTTTATAGACGATGATGTGCTGATCGGCGTGGATGTATTGTGATCCGCCGCCGCTGTACATCAGCGACCAGTCGCTTACCCTGCTCCAGCTGCTGCCCCCGTTCACCGAATGGTGCGCATCGAGACCGCCGATATAAAGGCGGTCGGCGTTGTTGGGGTCGATGGCGATATCGAGGGCGTGCCAGGCAATGGTGGCGAAGTTGCTGCCCGAGGTGAGGTCGGTTGGCAGATTTTTTGCGACCCACGTCACCCCCTTATCGGCCGAACGCAGGATGCGTTCGCAATAGAAATAGTTGAACCCGTTGACAGAATTAACAAATCCGCTGGCGATGAGGGCGTAAACGACATTGGCATCGCTCGGGGCGGCAGCCAGGACAACGCGTCCGGGGATGTTGTTGCCGCCGCTGGCAATGATCTCAGTCTGGTACTGGGTGTTCACCGTCCAGGTGGTGCCGTTGGTTGACCAGAGCAGCACGGCTGCTCCTTCGCCATTGAGGTTGGGGCGTGTGCCGACATAGATCCGGTTGTCGGCGCCAAGGGAAATATCGGAAACGCAGTAGGGAACTGTTGATCCGGCAATATTTGGGAGGACCTGCTGCCAGGAGGCGCCATTGTCGGCCGAGCGGAACAGTCCGTCGGACGGCAGGCTCTGGTGCTGTTCGCCTTTATACAAGCCCGAGGCAACCCCGGCATAGATAACGCTGACGCCGCTTTCGATGCGGACCACGATTTTCGTGACATAGGCAAATTGTTCGGTTCCGGGGATAAATGACCAATTTAGCCCGCCGTTGGTGCTGCGCATGATGCCTGTGCCCAGGCCGGAGCTTTCGCGGTAGGTCTGCATGGCGGTTTCCGCTTCGCCGGTACCCAGGTAGAAAATCTGCGTGTTGGCCGGGTCGTATGCCAGACACCGGATGGCCAGGTTGCTCCAGAAGTCGCCCACCGGCACCCATGGCGATGTGGCGCTGGTGATGTTGTTGTTGTACCACAGTCCGCCTGTAACGCCGCCGGCCCACACTTTTTTGTGTGTAGCATCATTGGGGTCGTACATGATGGCCCGGGTACGCCCGCCCATGTCGGAGGGGTAGCCCTGCCACTGGATCGCGCTGCTTTGTTTGAGGGCGGCCAGCTTCATGGTTTGTTTCATGGCCGGGATCAGCCGTTCGCGGGGAACGCTGCCGGTAGCCGGGTCGAAGGTCATGAGGAAGTCGTGATAATCGGCCAGTCCGGGTTCATCCATGGAGGGTTCTTCGCCGGTTTCTCCTTTTTTCATGAGGGGGGCCTTTTTATTGAGCGCTGACAGGCGTGCTTCATGTTTCTTCCGTTTTTCGGCATCCGTTCTGTCTGGTCGGGTTAGATGGATGAAGCCTGTTCCTGCGATCAGCAGGGCGATGATGGCCGGGATGATGATCCCGGGGATGGAAATCCGTGAAGTTATTTTCATTGGTCAATGGTTTTAGAGCCGGGATTGCACCGGAAGCACAAAGTTATCACTTTTCAAAGTTCGCGAACGGGTTTGACGGATATCTTTTCACCGGACCCTGACGGGGTGGGGGACCCTGACAGGGTGGAGGACCCTGACGGGGTGGAGGACCCTGACGGGGTGGAGGACCCTGACAGGGTGGAGGACCCTGACGGGGTGGGGGACCCTGACAGGGTGGAGGACCCTGACGGGGTGGGAGACCCTGACGGGGTGGGGACCTAAACAATGGGTCTGCTGTCCGGGATAGCGTTGATCAGATCGGGAAGGTCATAAGCATCGCGCAGATGGTACGAACCAATGCGGGTGCGGCAAAGGGCCGTAAGGTGGGCGCCGCAACCCAGTAGTTCGCCAAAGTCGCGTGCAAGCGACCGGATGTAGGTGCCTTTGCTGCAGATCACGCGGAAATCGACATCGGGCATTTCAATCCGGGTGATTTCAAACGCGGAGATAGTTACCTGGCGGGCCTTTATCTCCACATTCACGTCCTTTCTTGCCGATTCATAGGCGCGTCTGCCATCGACTTTTATCGCCGAGAACTGCGGGGGAACCTGGTCGAAGGTGCCGGTAAACTTCTTCGTGGCTTGATGTATCGTCGACTCCCACCCTGACGGGGTGGGGGACCCTGACAGGGTGGGGGACCCTGACAGGGTGGGGGACCCTGACGGGGTGAGGGACCCTGACGGGGTGAGGGACCCTGACGGGGTGAGGGACCCTGACGGGGTGGAGGGTAGCGGGAAAACCCGGTCAACCTCCGTCTCCAGGTCAAAGGAGGGCGTGGTTGCCCCAAGCCTGAACGTGCCGGTGTACTCCTTCTCAAGCCCCTGGAACTCATCAATGCGGCGGGTAAATTTTCCGGTACACAGAATCAGCAGCCCGGTAGCCAACGGATCAAGCGTGCCTGCATGGCCGATCTTGATGTTCCGCAAGCCCGTGCGCTGCCTGATGACAATACGAAGCTTGCCCACAACATCAAACGAAGTCCATTTGTAGGGTTTGTTAACCAGCAGAACCTCACCCTGCTCAAACTGAAATGACATTACTAAAGAGATAAAGTATGGCCGGTAAAGAGGAAAATGATCAGGAAAAGACCAACAACTATACGGTAAATGCCGAATGCCCTGAAACCATACTTCGTAAGGAAGGTGATGAAGGCCCTGATGGCAATGATCGCCACCACGAAACCGATCAGGTTGCCCAGCGCCAGCAGCTGAATATTATGGGAGGTAAGTAATTGCGGTGCTTCCCGCCAGGTATCCCAGAGACTCTTGGCAAAAGCGCCGGCCAGCGTGGGTACCGCCAGGAAAAAGGAAAACTCGGCGGCGGCTTTCCGGGTGAGCTTCTGCTGCATCCCGCCGATAATGGTCGCCGCACTGCGGCTGAAACCGGGAAAAACGATCGACAGCAACTGGAAAATCCCGATGACCAGCGAGTTCTTATACGTGATATTCTCTTCCTTGTCAATCACCGGCCTGTTAAACCAACCGTCGACAAACAACAGCAGGATACCTCCCAGGAACATCACCACCGCCAGGAACATCGGCGTTTCAAGCACCTGGTCGATGTGCTTTTTGAGCAGCAATCCCACCACCACGGCCGGCATAAAAGCCACCAGCAGCTTCAGGTAAAAACTTAATTTTTTGAAATCGATGAACTTCCGCCAGTAAAGAATGAGCACCGAAATGATGGTGCCAAACTGGATGTTCTCGATGAAAAGTTTGGTAAAATCCTGTTTTTCAATCCCCAGAATGGCTGAAGTAAGCGCCATGTGGGCGGTGGAGGAGATGGGCAGGAATTCGGTGATCCCTTCAACAATGGCAAGAATGATGGCCTGGATCGCGTTCATTAATCCTTCGGCTTTTTCATGATGGCAAATACTTCGATCACGTACCCCGCGAGGATAAGGATCGGCGCCAGCGTGATGCGTTGGAAACTGAAAATTTCGGGGTTGAATTTGGTGGGATCGCTCGAGCCCCCGCCGATCATCAGCAGGAATCCGACGGCGATAAATGCAAGCCCGATCAGCATCAGCCGGTAGTTCTCCTTGCCGAAGGCAAATTCACCCACGTTGGCGGTTTTCATCGGTTGTTCGTCGCGCTGGCTGTGTTTGGCGATAGCGGACTGGGGCTTGGTTTGTGCCTGTTTTGTGCTCTTATCCATGATTCAAAGGGAATTGAATGGCAAAATTACGGAAATTTTAAGAATATCAGGTATATAATAAATCGGTGCGCATCCGCAGGTATTTTCTGACGGCAAACCAGGTGGATATCCACGAGATGAAGGCGCCAAGCAGAAAGAGGAATACCACGAGGACGGCCAGCATCACCGGGTTCTGCAATTCGACCAGTTCGGGGATCTGTTCGACCGCGAAATAGATCAGCAGCATGAGCATGAGCAGGGCCAGCAGTGCACTGATGCAGCCATGCATGATGCTGCGGAAAAGCAGCGGCCGCCTGATAAAACTTTCGGTGGCTCCTACCAGCTGCATGCTGCGGATGATGAACCGTTTGGAATAGACTGCCAGCCTGATGGTGTTGTTGATAAGCACAATGGCGATGAAGAGCAGGATGGCGCTGAAGGCCAGCAAAACCAGGCTGATCTTTTCTATATTGCTGTTGATCGCGTCGACCAGCGATTTCTGGTAAAAAACTTCCTTGACCTCCGGATAGGCCAGCAGCCGCTTTTCAATGCGCACCAGGCTGTCGGTGTTGGCATACGGCGCTTTGATCCGCAGGTCGATGGCCGGAAGCAGGGGATTATACCCGAGGAAACCGATGAAATCCTCCCCGAGATCGGCCTTGAGCTTTTCGGCGGCGCGCTCGCGGGGAATGTACTCGCTGGATTTGACGAAATATTTCCCGTCGAGGGTCTTCTTCAGTTGCAATATTCCGGCTTCCTTCACCCCTTCGCGAATCATGATCGAAAAGCCGATATTTTCTTTTACATAATCCGACAGCACCCGGGCATGAAGCAGGATCAGCCCGAACAGCCCCATAAGGAAAAGCACCAGGGTAATGCTGATGTTCGTGGTGAACTGCGATGTTGCAATCCTGCGCTGGTAATGGGGTTCTTCCTGCTGGATCATAGGGTTGTAAATGCGTGATAAAATTACGCATTTTTTCCTACTTCTGCGCTTTTTCCGCCTTCAACAGCTCCTTTTGCGCCTTCGAATTGAAACCCATGGTCGATTTCAGCCCGCTCAGCACGCTTTTCCACAAATAGTTGAAGATGCTGGCACTTTTATCGCGCCTGAAATGGATGACGCCGGTTTTCATCTTCCCCGATTTCGTCGGATTGTCGTTGTTTACTATGAGATCATTGGCCGCCCAGTTGATCACGCCGGTCTTGATTTTGCTGAAAAAGGTATGCTTCTGGTCAACCACGCTGACCGAGAGATCATTATAGTAAAAGAGCAGCTTACCCTGCGCATAGTCGTCGTTGGCATAAACCATGGGCACCACCAGCTTTTTAAGTTTGCCGCTCACCACCTTGGCAGGCATCAGTTTCGACAGCATCGGGTTGATCTCAGGCAGGTCGGTCGGGCCCACCGTGGCTGAAAAGGAGAAGGTGTTCCGCGGGTCGCCGAACCGGAAGCGCAGGGTGGCATCGAGCTTCCCTTTGCCCATCAGGTAAGCCGTTCCCTTCAGTTCGGAAACCAGACCGGCGTTCAGCAGCAAGTTGTCGTTGGTAAGCCCGGTGAAGGTGACACTCATTTTATCGAAGAAGAGGGTGCCTGGCGAAGGGCCTGTCTGCTCCTCGTAAGTCGCCTTGCCGTTTTTCAGCGCCACCGTATCAATTCTCAGGTATGCCTTCAGCTTCCGGAGCGCATCCTGGGGCATGGGTGGTTTCATGCCGGGCCGCTCTGCAACGCGCTTGTCGAGGTGATCCACCAGCACCAGGCTGTCAATTTCGAGAAGCCCTGCATTCAGCTTTCCTTCGGCCAGGAGTTCCCGCAGGTTGATGCGCGCAAGGCGGAGTTTGTTGACGCGAACGTCGATCCAGTCGGTCTGGTAACCAAGCTTCCGCGAATAATCGTGCCTGTTGTACAACGGTTCGAGGTGGAGGTCGCGAACGTAAAGTTCACCCGACCCTGTGGAGAGCCCGATTTCGCCATAGGAAAATTTATTCATGCCGTTTCCGGGGGTGATGCTGTACCCGCCCAACTTAACGCTGATGTCGTCGGCGTTGAAGATCCGGTGCCGACCCTGGTGTGCACTGTCGACGAGGATATTCTTAACGAAGATGTTGCAGACGGGAAATGTACTCCGCGTGATCGAATCGCGGCTGCAATCGACAAATTCAAGTTTCGCGTTTTCAACGATCAGCTCGGTCAGCCTTATGGAGGACAGGCTTTTGGGCAGGGGTATCGACATCATCACCTCGGGGGGCTTGCCGGATGCCGGTTTCACCGGGAGTTTCATACGGAAGACCGTGACTTCCGGCGCTATGAAACGAATGCGTGTCACGTCGACTTTCCTGTGCCGGAGTGCATCCATCACCCGGAATCCCCTGATCCGGAACTGGTTGATGGTGAGCCGGAACAACAGGTTTGACAGGGTGTCGGTCTTCGACAGGGTGCGGTAGGCTGCCGTGTCGGGCAACAGTGAAAAACGGTCGATGGTCAGGTTCCCGTCGAGGATGTTCAGGGAAATATTTCCAATCTCTACCTGGTATAGCTTTTTACTTTCCTTCGCAACGGTTTCGATGAGGTAAGTGCGGATGATCTTCGAATAGTAAAAATACCCGACGGCGAACAGGACCCCGGCAAGCAGCACCAGCACCGCCAGGAGCGAGAGGATGATGTTCCGGATCGTTTTTCGTTTCATACAGCCGGCTTTGATCAAAGATGCAGGTTCCCCGACTATCTTCGAAAGGATGAATAGTTCTTCTCTACGAAATTACTAAAACCTTCCTCTGTTTAACGTGTCAGTAAGCAGATTTTCAGTATTCACCCGAAATGCCTAATTTTGCCCCGTAAAGCAACGGCGCTGCAATACCCGTTTACCTGTTCACCCAAAACCAATTAACCAACCCTCACAACGCAATGGACTACAACTTCCCGGAAATCGAAAAAAAATGGCAGAAATACTGGGTGGATCACAAAACCTTTAAAACGGCAACGGATCCATCGAGGCCGAAATACTTCGTTCTCGACATGTTCCCCTACCCTTCTGGCGCGGGACTGCACGTAGGCCATCCGCTGGGATACATTGCCTCCGATATTTACTCACGTTACAAGCGGCTCAGGGGGTTTAACGTGTTGCACCCGATGGGATACGACGCCTACGGGCTTCCGGCCGAACAATACGCCATCCAGACCGGGACGCACCCGGCGGTCACTACGGCGAAGAACGTGGCCCGCTACCGCGAACAGCTCGACAAGATCGGGTTTTGCTACGACTGGGACCGCGAAGTGAAAACCAGCGATCCGGATTATTACAGGTGGACCCAATGGACCTTCATCCGGCTTTTTCATCACTGGTACAACAACAAAACCGGGAAAGCCGAATCCATTGCCGGACTGGTGTCGGTTTTCGAAACTGAAGGCAACAGCGGGGTTGATGCCTCCGTTACCCAGAACTGGTATAAGGAACTGGTGAAAAAGGATGCCGCGTTCGGGGCCAAATGGAACGGCATCTTCACGGCCGCCGAATGGAGATCATATACCGAAAAGCAACAGCAGGAGATCCTGATGAACTATCGCCTGGCCTATCTCTCGGATGCCGTGGTGAACTGGTGCCCCGAGCTGGGAACCGTACTGGCCAACGACGAAATTGCCAACGGGTATTCGGTGCGCGGCGGCCACCCGGTCGAACGCAAGCTCATGCGCCAGTGGTTCCTGCGCATCACCGCTTATGCGCAGCGCCTGCTCGGGGGGCTCGACGCCGTCGACTTCTCCGAATCGCTCAAGGAGATGCAGCGCAACTGGATCGGCCGGTCGCAGGGCGCCGGGATCGACTTCCCCATCCAGGGCAGCGATATCACCCTTCCCATCTTCACCACCCGCCCCGACACCATTTTCGGCTCCACCTTCATGGTGCTGGCCCCGGAACATGAACTCATCGCGAAGATCACCACGCCCGACCGGCAGGAGGCCGTAGCCGAATATATCCGCGCCACGAAGAACCGCTCAGAACGCGAACGCATGTCCGAAGTGAAAAAGGTAACCGGCGAATTCACCGGCGCTTACTGCCTCAACCCCTTCAACGGCACACCCATCCCCGTTTGGGTGGCCGATTACGTGCTGGCAGGTTACGGAACCGGCGCCATCATGGCCGTTCCGGCCCACGACAGCCGCGATTACGACTTTGCAAAACATTTCAACCTGCCCATCATCGAAGTTGTTTCGGGCGGCGACATTTCCGAAAGCTCCTACGACGCCAAAGACGGCATCATGATCAACTCCGGCTTCATCAACGGTCTCACGGTAAAAGAGGCCATCGGCGCGGTGATCGCGAAGGTGAACGAAATGGGGATCGGCAAAGGCACGGTCAACTTCCGCCTGCGCGATGCCATCTTCAGCCGCCAGCGTTACTGGGGCGAACCCTTTCCCGTATATTTCAAAGAGGGTATTGCCCATACCCTCGGTGACAGCGAACTCCCGCTCCGCCTGCCCGAAGTCGACGCCTACCTGCCCACCGAAACGGGCGAACCTCCCCTCGCCCGGGCAAAGAACTGGACAACTACAGATGGTTGGCCACTCGAAACCAACACCATGCCCGGGTTTGCCGGTTCCAGCGGTTACTACCTCCGCTACATGGACCCCCGCAACGACAATGAATATTTTTCGAAGGAGGCCGTGAGTTACTGGCAGGATGTGGACCTTTACATCGGCGGTTCGGAGCATGCCACCGGGCACCTCATCTACGCCCGGTTCTGGAACAAATTCCTCTTCGATCTCGGGATGTCGGTAAAGGAAGAACCCTTTAAAAAACTGATCAACCAGGGGATGATCCAGGGGGTGAGCCAGAAAGCCAGGGTCTTCATCTCCGAAAGCAATGAAAAAACAACCGGGTTTCTGCTTCCCGCCGGATTTAACTATTTTGACAACCCCCTTCCAGATGGGAAAAGTTTTACATCCTGGATCAACATTCCGATAGAATTTGTGACCAACGGGACCCTCACTGAGGAAAACCTTGAAAACTGCCGGCAGCAGTACACCCATCTCTCCTACCTGAAAATTGCCACGGCGGAAGACATAGAACCCCATCTTCCCGACGGTTCATCAACAGTACCCGGTGCCGGCCTGTTTAATCCCGGCATGGTGACCACGCAACCGGAGGTCGAAAAAATGTCGAAGTCAAAATACAACGTAGTAAACCCGGATGAACTGATTGAAAAGTATGGCGCCGACACCTTCCGGCTGTACGAGATGTTCCTGGGGCCGCTTGAACAGTCGAAGCCCTGGGATACCAATGGCATCGAAGGCGTTTTCCGGTTCATCCGCAAATTCTGGCGGCTGTATCATGACGAGCAGAACAATTTCAGGGTTTCCGATGAGGCGCCCGATGCCGCCGAATTGCGCGTACTTCACCGAACCATCAAAAAGATCCAGGAAGACATCGAACGCCTTGCCTTCAATACGGCAGTAAGCACCTTCATGATCTGCGTGAACGAACTCACCGACCTGAAATGCAGCAAACGCTCCATCCTCAGCGACCTGGTCATCCTGGTCGCCTCCTATGCCCCGCACATTGCCGAAGAGCTGTGGAACCAGCTGGGCAACTCCGGAAGTGTTTCAAATGCCGTTTTCCCGGAATTTAAACCGGAATATCTCGTCGAAAATACTTTTGAGTATCCTGTTTCGTTTAATGGTAAGACGCGCTTCAAACTCGAGCTTCCCGCCGATCTCACCATTCCCGAGATCGAAAAGGCAGCGCTCGGAGCAAAAGAATCTGAAAAATGGTTAATGGGCAACCCACCAAAAAAGGTGATCATCGTTCCGAAAAAAATCATCAACATCGTTTTGCAGGGATGAGACTGGTCTCAACGCTTTTCATTTCCTTGTTTCTTTTTACGTGTTTATGGTCCGACGTCTTTTCCCAGCCCTACAAGCCGGTAAAAAATGACGCGTTTGTCAGGGGAGAGAAGCTGACATTCCGCGCCTATTATGATTCTTATGTTACCGGGAAGGTCACGGCCGGGATCGCCACCATCGAGGTGGACCAGGCAACGAAACAGGTCGACGGCCGCAATGTGTTCCACATCATCGGGGAGGGTTTTTCAAAAGGGGCCTTCAACTGGTTCTTCAAGGTGGCCGACCGCTTTGAATCGATGATCGACGAGGAGTACCTCTTTTCGTGGTCGTTTCTCCGGCGCACGCACGAAGGGAGCTACAATTACAGCGACGACATAAAATTCAAACAGTACTCGGGTACAGCCCTCAGCACCCGGGCCACCAAGAAAGTCCCTCCCGGTACGCAGGATGTGCTTTCGGCCTTTTATTTCGCCCGCACCATCGACATGACCGACATTGCGCCGGGGAAAAACATACCCATTGCCTTCTATCTCGACGACTCGCTTTACATCTCGCAAATCCAGTTCGTGGGAAAAGACGTGGTGGTCACCGAACTGGGAACCTTCCGCTGCCTGCGCTTCAAGCCCATGGTCGCCACCGGGAAAGTGTTCAGCCAACCTTATCCCATGGATCTCTGGATCACCGACGACAAGAATCACCTGCCGATCCTCGCCACCTCGGTCGTGATCGTGGGCTCGGTTAAACTCGAACTGATCAGCTATTCCGGCCTCGCCAACCCGATAACCTCCCAGGTCGTCAGGAAAAAGTAGCGCCTTTATGGCATGCTCTTTGCTCATTTCCCCTTTTTCCCTAATATTGTATCTGAACAGTTTCCCAAATATCACCCCATGAAAACCAGACTCACCTCCCTCCTGCTCCTTTCAATTCTCCTCCTGGCCGCTCCCGCCTCCCCGAACGCCCAAACCCCCGCCCGCCCCCAAAAACAACCACCCCAAAAGGTTTCACCCATTTTCGCCACCTCGCTACCTCGCTACCTCGCCACCTTATGGAAGCAGGCCGACTCCCTCTCCGACCTTGACCAACCTCAATCGGCCCTGGCCGTCGTCGACAGAATCTATGCGCAGGCGAAAAAGGACAAGAACGATCCGCAGGTGATCAAGGCCATCCTCTATACCATCAAACTCAATTCAGAATTCCAGGAGAATTTCCTCCTCAGGTCCATCGACCTGTTAAAGAAAGAATTTGCAGCCTCATCCGCACCCTCCCGGCAGATCCTGCAGTCGGTGCTTGGCGAGGTGTACTGGAAGTTCTACCAGAACAACATGTACCGGTTTGCCGACCGTACCCGGGTAAGGACGAACACGCCCGACAGCATCGAAACCTGGGATCTGAAGACCATTTCGGCCGCAGTCACCCATTGCTACCTTGCATCGCTTGCCAATCCCGATACCCTGAAAAAGATTCCCATCGGCCGGTTTGACGCCATCGTGAACTGCGAACCTTTTGATGAAAAAAAACAGGCGGCCCAAACGGCCGTTGCCATAAAGTTCAACCCAACACTGTACGACTTACTGGCCGGCCGTGCTCTTGACTTCTTTACCACCAGCAACGGAACAGCCATATTTACGGCCCAGCGGTTTGAACTCGACCGGCCGGATTATTTTGACCAGTCGGCCGGTTTCGCCGGGAACAGGATGACCGCCACCGATTCCTCTTCGCAAAAAAGCCTGGCCCTTCACATTTTCCGCGACCTCACCGCTTTCCACCTCAACGACCCGGACCGGCGCGCCCTCATCGACGCCGAACTCCGGCGTTTTGCCTTCGTGCATGATGAATCGACGCTCGCAGGAAAAGACACGCTGTACCGCGATGCGTTGCAGAAATTCGCGAAAACGGAATCAGTTTCGCCATGGTCAGCAGGTATCTCCTATACCCTGGCCTCTTTCCTGAACTCTCAGGGACAGCTATATGACCCGTTTTACGCAACAGCACACAAATGGGAAATACGGTCGGCACTGGAGATTTGCGACAACACCATCGCCCGCTTTCCCGATTCGGAAGGGGCAAAAAACTGCCGGATCCTGGCAAAATCAATTAAGAGCCCGGTGCTGCTGATCACCGCCGAATCGGCTATCCCCGTTGAGAAACCCTCCCTGGCGCTGGTACAGTTCGGCAACATGAAAACGCTCTTTTTCAGACTTGTCAAAACCGATCCCGACGCCTATGGCGATGAAACCGGAACCTCGCAACCTGCCCAGGTTTTCAAACACCTTGCCTCGATGCCCGCCGTAAAGTCATGGACACAGCAACTTCCGTCGGATGGCGACTTTCAGAAACACGCCGCCGAAATTGTCATTCCGGCCATCCCCGCCGGGTTTTATGTGCTGATCTGCTCCACCAGCGAAAATTTTTCTGACGCCCGGCAGGTCTATGCTTATTCCCCATTCTGGTCAACGCAGATAAGTTATGTAAGCCGGCGCAACGACGACGGCAGCACCGGATACTTCCTGCTCGACCGCGAAACAGGGGTTCCGCTTCCGCATGTCAAAGCGGAAGCCTGGGTGAAAAACTGGAATTACGCCAGCAGGAAAAACAACGCGGTAAAACAACAGGAACTCACCAGCGACGACGAAGGCTTTTTCCTGCTTCCCCCGGTTACGGGGAACGGACCCGGCACAAATGTATATTTCAAGCTGTTTTACAAAAACGACCTCCTCATCACCGATAACTATTACCGGTATCAATCGTGGCAGGCTCCCGAAAAAACAAGCCTGAAAACCCTGTTTTACACCGACAGGGCCATTTACCGGCCCGGACAGGTGATCAGTTTCAACGGCATTCTCCTTGAAAAAACCGGCGACCGGTCGGCGATCAAACCCGACCAACCTACGAAGGTTGTTTTTACAGATGTAAACGGTCAGAAGATCGCAGAACAAACGCTGGTTTCCAATGATTTTGGTTCTTTCCATGGTTCATTTACGGCGCCCACGGGTGTTCTCCCGGGGCAGATGACTATTGCCAACGAGTCGGGGTCGGTTTATATTTCGGTGGAGGAGTACAAACGCCCCACCTTCGATGTATCCTGGCAACCGCTCGAAGGCAACTACAGGTTGGGCGAAACCATAACCGTTTCCGGTAAAGCCAGTGCCTATGCCGGGAACGCCATCGACGGGGCGGCTGTTAAGTACCGGATTGTCAGGAATGCCCGGTTCCCGTTTTTCGAATGGGGAATGTACCGTCCATGGCCAATCTCCCCGCCTGCCGAGGTGAGCAGTGGCACAGCGGCTACCGGTCATGACGGAAAGTTTACCTTCACGTTCCAGGCACTCCCCGATCCGTCGGTTGATCCGAAAACAGACCCGGTATTCGATTTTTCCATTGTGGCCGATGTGACTGATGTCAATGGCGAAACCCAATCAGCGCAGCAGGAGGTGTCGGTTGGATTTACCGCGCTGCTGCTTGGGCTAAACCTCTCCGACACCGTCAACCTCGCCGCCGACAGTTTGCTGAAGATTACCACCACCAACCTCAATGGCCGCTCCACCCCCTCCCGGGTTACCATCACCCTCGACCGGCTTCACCAGCCGGGCAGGATTTTCAAACAAAGGTTTTGGGCCCGGCCCGACCTTAACCTCATGACCCGGGAGGAGTTTCACGCGCAGTTTCCCAACGACATTTACGATGATGAAAACAATCCCGAAACCTGGCCGAAAGAGGCATCCGTGTTTGAAAAAACGGTCAGCACCGCCACCGATTCCGTGCTGAAGATCAACGGCCCCGGTACCCCTTTGCTGCAACCCGGGTCGTACCGGCTTGTGCTTAAGGCCACCGATCAGTTTGGCCAGCCGGTTGAAAAGAGACTCCATTTTACGGCATTTTCGCCCGCTTCAACCACGGTGCCCGTGGATGCCGCCTTCTGGTTCGTGCCGCTGAAAATCTCAGGCGAACCCGGCCAGTCGGCCCGGGTGGTCATCGGCTCAAAAGATGACAACGTTCGTATAATTTACGAGGTACGGCATCGCGACACACTCGTTTCGCGCGAATGGATCAGCCTCAGCAACCGTGCCCGGCTGCTGGAAATCCCGATCCTCGAAAAATACCGGGGCAACTTCACCGTGAATTTTCTCTTTGTAAAGCACAACCGCGCTTTCCAGCGCAGCCTGGTGATCGACGTTCCTTACACAAACAAAAAACTCGCCATCACCTTCGAAACTTTCCGCAACAAGCTCGAACCCGGTGTGAAGGAGACCTGGAAAATTAAAATCGCCCGTGCCGGCGGGCAACCCGCTGCAGCAGAGTTCATGGCAGGAATGTATGATGCCTCGCTCGACCTGTTCCGCGACAATAACTGGGAATTCGACATTTACCGCTATTACGGGGGATCAATCCCCTGGAATACCGAAATGTCCTTCCGCAACGCCCGGAGCATCGTTGGCGGAGCACCCGCGGTTAATGAGGATTATTCCGTACACCCTGTGCTGAAGCTGAACTGGTTTGGCCTGGAGTATTTCGGCGGTTACGGGGGACACAGAAAGTATTCACAGGTGCTGGGACGAAACAGGCTGGCCATGGCGCCCATGGTTGTTGAAGATGCAGTTGAAATGGATGCAAGCCCGGCACCACCGGCTGAAATGGAAACCATATCGGCTAAATTCACGGCACCCGTTGTTGTTGAAGATTCGGTACAAAGAAGGTCCGCCAAAGCCAGCCCGGGACTCCAGGTGAGGCGCGATTTCCGCGAAACAGCCTTTTTCTACCCTGCGGTGACAACCGATTCAACCGGCAGCCTCGAGCTTCAGTTCACCGCCCCCGAATCGCTCACGAAGTGGAAGCTGATGGGACTGGCCCATTCGAAAAGCCTTGAATACGGCCTCATTGAAAAGGAGGTGATGACCCGCAAAGACCTGATGGTGTTCCCGAATGCCCCGCGGTTCGTGCGCCAGGGCGATACGGTCATCTTCAGCGCCAAGGTCGTCAGCCTGGCCGATCACGACCTGGACGGCGAAGTGTCGCTGCAACTGGTCAACGGGATCACGCAGCAACCTGCCGGAAGCATCGCCGTTTCGCCCGCACCCCTGTTGTTCCACGTGAAAACAGGTCAGAGTGCGCCCGTCTCCTGGAAACTGGTTATCCCGGTCACCCCGGATCTCCAGGTTCTTCAGTACCGGATGACCGCCACGGCGGGCAACTTCAGCGACGGAGAAGAAAAAATGATCCCCGTGCTGACAAACCGCATGATGGTCACCGAATCGCTGCCCCTGCCCGTGCGGGGAAAAGGCACGACGGAATTCACATTTGAAAAACTGCTAAAAAGCGATCAGCAGGCTGAAAAATCATCCACCCTTAAAAACTACCGGCTCACCCTCGAATTTGCCTCCAACCCGGCATGGTATGCCATCCAGGCGCTGCCGGCGCTGAATGACGAACAATACGACAATGCCGACGCCATTTTCTCCGCCTACTGGTCCAATTCAGTGGCTTCCTTCATTGCCAGTTCCAACCCGAAGATCCGCGCAGTGTTCGAATCATGGAAAAGCCTTACACCCGACGCCCTGCTGTCGAACCTGGCAAAAAACCAGCAGCTGAAATCGGCCCTGCTGCAGGAAACTCCCTGGGTGACGGAAGCCTCTGACGAAACCGGGCGCAAGCAAAAACTCGGGCTCTATTTCGACCAGAATACCATCGAATCAAACCTCAGGGAAAACCTGAAGAAACTGCAGAAACTGCAAACGCCAAACGGCGGCTGGAGCTGGTTCGCCGGGATGCCTGAAAACCGCTATACCACGCAAACCATCGTGACCGGACTGGGACAGCTTCAGCACCTGGGCATCACCGGCATCCTCCGCGACGCAACCACCCGCGACATGGTAACGAAAGCCATCGGATACCTTGACGGGGAGATGTTGAAAGATTATGAACGGCTCAAAAAAGATTATACCGGCAAATTGGATAACAACCACCTGGGGAGCACCGAAATCCAGTACCTGTATACCAGGAGTTTCTTCATGGAAGGCCCGGGATCAGCCTTCAGGAACCTGGCACCAAAATTCAGGGATGCCTTCTCCTACTACCAAAAGCAGGCTGAAAAATACTGGCAGCCGAACGAACTCAGCATGCAGGCCATGATCGCGCTGGCCCTAAACCGCCTCGACCGCAAAGAGGTTCCGCAACTGATCCTCAAATCGCTCGCCGAAAAGTCCCTGCACTCCCCCGAAATGGGGATGTACTGGTCAGCCGACCCCGGGTATTACTGGTACCAGGCCCCGGTAGAGAACCAGGCGCTGATGATCGAAGCCTTCGACGAGGCAGGCCATAACCCGGCGGCGGTGGAAGAACTGAAGATCTGGCTGCTGAAACAAAAACAGACCCGGAACTGGCGCTCATCGCGTGCCACACTCGAAGCCTGCTACGCCCTGCTGCTGCGCGGAACCGACCTGCTGGCCGATGATCCCGGCGTTAAAATTTCACTGGGCCGTGAAAAGATCAGTTCCGACAACCTTGCCGATGTTAACAAAGAGGCCGGCACAGGTTACTTTCAGTTTTCATGGCAGGGAGAAGCGGTGAACCCCGGCATGGGAAAGATCGCAGTTTCGAAATCCACGGCCGGCGTGGCCTGGGGTGCGGTATACTGGCAGTATTTTGAAGATCTTGATAAGATCACCCCGGCGGCAACACCCCTGAAGCTGGAAAAGAAATTGTTCGTTGAAAAAAATTCCCCGGACGGACCGGTGCTGGAGGAGGTTACGAAGGACGAAGGACGAAGGACGAAGGACGTGGGACGTGGGACGTGGGACGTGGGAGAGAAGGCTGTGGTAAAGATTGTTTTGAAGGTGGACCGGGACCTTGAGTTTGTTCACATGAAGGACATGAGGGCGAGCGGGTTTGAACCTGCCGCAGCAGCGAACAGGCCAGGTGAAGGGGCTGAAGACAACTTGTCGGGGTACCGGTACCAGGATGGTCTCGGGTATTACCAAACCACCACCGACCAGGCGACCAGTTTCTTTTTCGACTACCTTCCCAAAGGCACCTATGTGTTCGAATATGCGCTGAGGGCCAATGCCGCCGGTGAGTATTCAAACGGCATCACCACGGTGCAGTGCATGTACGCGCCTGAATTCGCGGCACATTCAGAGGGGACCAGGATCACGATCAAATAACATCGCAGGAAATATGTAACCAGTGTACCCTGGTTATAACACTGCATCACCCCTGCCACAAAGGGGCGTAATCCGTGAACGATGGGCGTAGCCCGTCGTTCGGGATCCGAACACGGCCATCGCCTAATTAATGCCCTGAAAACCAACCCCGAAGGGGCGAGATAAAAAAAGAACGTGCACGGCTATCACAACGCTGTGATCGTGCTAAATACGCTGTTCAAAAAAACGCAAAATTTGTATTTCTGAGTTTCCCTGTGTATATTTACCCGGTAAATAGTTTTGCCGGCAACGAAAAATTTCATAATCCGATATTTACATGATACGTTGCGGTTCACTTAACTGTTGTAAGTATGAATCAATCCCTGACTACACAGGAACTGCTTTTTCAGACCATCCGGAACAGCCTGGCGCCGAACATCTCCTTCGTTCATGACCTTTCAGAACTGCTGGGAATAAGCTACGATAGCGCCTACCGCCGGATCAGGGGCGAAAAGGAGCTTTCGCTCGATGAGCTTAAAACCCTCTGCTTTCACTACAACATTTCAGTCGATACCCTCTTTAATTATAAGAGCAGCAATGTAACCTTCGCCTCGCTGGCCATCGGAGAAAACGGATTTGAAATCGAACACTGGCTCCAGTCGCTGCTGACGTCGATCAACCGGATCTACCAGTGCAAGGAGCGGGAGATCATATATGCGGCCAAAGACATTCCCGTTTTTTACTACTTCGAATTCCCCGAAATCGCCGCGTTCAAGTTCTATTTCTGGCACAAGGCACTTATCCCGTCCAGCAATTATGAAAACACCCTGCTGTCGCTGGAACCGCCCGCCAACCTCTTTGAACCCGGGCGTATGATGCTCGCCAGTTATATCCGGATACCAACCATCGAGATCTGGAGCGAGGAGACGATCTCCAGCATTTTGCGCCAGATCGAGTATTGCTTTATCTCCGGGTTTTTTACGCGCAAGGATGACGTTTTCAGGCTGTGCGATGTGCTTGAATCACTGCTGAACCATGTTAAGGCACAGGCCGAATACGGATACCAGTTTTTAAATACCTCCCCCGCAGAAGGGATTGAAAACAGTTTTAAACTGTTCAACAATGAAGTACTGGTAACCGACAACACCATCCTGGTCATCGCCGATGGCATGAAAACCACCTATAATACCTACAATGTCATCAACCAGCTGATCACGACCAACCCGGTGTTCTGCAACCTCATCGAAAAATCCCTCAGGAACCTGATGCAGAAGTCGACCCTCATCAGCGGAACCTCTGCCAAGGAGCGTTACCGGTTTTTCAACATCATGCATGAAAAAGTAAGGGCCCTCAGAACCCGGATAGAACGGATGGGCTGATTTTACCGCTCTTTCCTGAGATCTTTCAGATTCACCACAAACCCTGCAATCAACAGGATCTCCCCGCCGATATCGGAAACGATGGGGGGCCTTCCGGGCGTATGGGTGCTTACCAGGATAATGGCATACAGCGAACACGCCATGGTGATGGTCCCCATGACCAGGATCAAATATGGGATCCAGCTTTGCCTGTGAACCCGGAATTTAACCTGCAGAAAAATAATGGCCATGGCAACAGCAATAAACCCCCCGGAAGTTGCCCTCATCAGGGCCAGGATTAAATACCGGGTGGCGGGCTGCAGATCTGCCCATTTTTGTGAAACAGCAGCGCTGTGATACGGCATGAAACTGTTCCTCGTCAGGTAGATCACCCCGAAAACCAGGAGGATCAGGGCAGCCGCAATGGTCAGGGCACTTCCGCGGAAATTTCTCATTTTTCGTTTTCTTAACACAAAAATACAAAGAAGAGAACCATTTTAACATGCGTATGTCCCGCTAATTTTCCATCACAGGAGAATTCATGGATCCCACATCCCGGTGAAAATGAAGGCAGTTTTCCTCAGGAAGCAGTGATAACGCGGAAAACAGTTTTTATGGTTTTGAAATCCTGTTCCGATCCGGGATATTTACCAGGCATTTATTATTGATTTCTGCAAAATATTTTACTCCGGTTTGCAAATAATCCCAAAGAAAACGGGATCAAGATTTTTATCCCGGCTGGTTCTCCGCTTAACTTTGGCACATCAATTTTTCAATCATAAACCACATGGCACGTTCTCATGCATCAGTTTCCGGCCGGCTAAGGCTGCTGCCGGCCATCACGCTCCTTGCCGCCATCCTGCTGGCAACCTCCTGCGAGCCGCTGGCAACCGGGTTTGATGATGTTTCGGGAGCGACCTATTATACTGCCGCAAAAATAACGCCGGTTGCCGACACCTTCCAGGTAATAAGGGTCATGACCTGGAATATCCGGTTTGGCGCGGGAAGGATCGCCTGGTTCGGAGATGCATGCGGCAACCGCGTGATCCTGACCGAAGAAGAAGTTTACCGCTCGCTGCAGGCCATTGCCGACAGGATCAACCTGGTCAGGCCCGACATCCTGCTGTTGCAGGAGGTCGATGTTAACTCAAAACGGTCGGCCTATATCAATGAGCTGCAATGGATCCTCGACCACACCTATATGAACTATGCCGTGTGCGGTTCGCAGTGGAAAGCCCAGTTTATCCCCAGCGACGGACTAGGGCGCATGGATGAGGAAAATGCCATCCTCTCCCGCTGGAAGATCAGCGACGGCCAAAGAATCCAGCTCCCGCTGCGCAACGACCAGGACAAGCTGACCCGCTATTTTTATGAACGCTGCTGCATCGTTACCGGCCGCATCGGCATCCCGCATGTGAACAACCTCTTTGCCGTGAATATCCATGTCTCGGCTTTTGCAACAGACGACACCAAGAAAAAACACATTTCCCGTTTAAAGGAAGAGCTTGACAGGATCAATGGCAACGGGGCGTGGTTTGTTGCCGGCGGCGACATGAATACGATCCCGCCGGGGTCCGACACGACCGATTACTGCTTCCAGGACAGGTGCCCGGGCGAGTCGTTTCATTCCCCGGGCGACAACCCGATGCACAAGGACGGGAGCAACTATGAGCCCGAGATACACTGGCTTGACAATCTTTACCTGGATTATCAATCAGCCGTAACCCCCGGATTATACAAAAACAACCAGTACCGGTATTTTACCCATACCACCCGGGGCGACCATTTCTGGGACCGTACGCTCGATTACCTTTTTACAAATTACCAGTGGTACTACAATTCAGCTGTTGTTCTCCAGGATGCAGAAAAAGAATCGGACCACGCACCTGTATTCGCTTTTTTATATTTACCCAGGTAATTTCCAAATTATGAAAAAGGTTCTCCTTTGCCTGGCCGGAATGATCCTTTACGGCACTCTGTTTTCGCAGGACTCGCTGGTAAAAAGCTACTGGACCGGCGGCACCGCCTGCAACATCCCGGCGCACCGGGTGGAATTCGGCCTTTTAACCGCATCAAGGTATGGCATTTCCAACAGGCTGGAGCTTTCGGCGCACCCGTTGATGTTCTTCCTCATGCCCCAGGTAAGCCTCAAGGTATACTGGGGCGGGGATGCCGGTTTCATGCTGGCCACCGAACACGGGATCTTCTACCCTACCCTCTTCATGCGGCTGGTCGCCGCGAAAGGCACGGGCGGACTGATTTCGCCCGAATTCAGCATCCCGCAGATGATTGCAGTCTCCAACAGGATTCTTGTTTCATATCGTCCGTTCGGCAAGGCCCTGCTGACGGCCCATGCCGGCATCTCCTTCGCCCTGGAATCAGCACGCCCGGATCCCGCCAGCACCATCGATCTGCCGGTTATATATCCCCGGCTGGCCGTGTTCTACAACCAGCCCGTGGTGGATGCGGGGCTCGATTTCCGCGGTTATTTCATCCCCCGGTTCGGATGGCTGCTCAACGGGGAGAATTTCTTTGTTCGCGGCACGAAAAGGAACTATTTCTTTGAAAACAAAGGGGTGCTGGTATATACTTCGAAAAGAGAGAACCTGCGTGTTGAAGCCGGGTACAAGCTTTGTTTCGGTCGGTATCCCTACGGCGAACAGTGGCACCTGCTGCCTGTGGTCGACATCGGTTTCGCATTCGGCAAATGACCCCATACCCTTAACGGAAACTATATCCCAAACTCACCCCCATCCACAGAAGAAAACTCTTCCCTGACCCGGTTTGCATATAGATCATCCTCTTACCAATGTTATCCGACAATTCAAAAAGGGGTGTGAAATCCAGCCTGAACCACCCGCGATGCCGCCGCCCTGACGATCATTTTGGTGAGGGTGTTGGCAAAAAATTCGTCGTCCAGCACAAAAACCCACACCTGGTCCTTCCCCACCGCAACCTGCTCGTCTCTGAACATTTCGAGCAAGGCCTCCGGCAGGCACATCGGATATCTTCCGGCATTGATATCGGGAATCATCGTAGCCATCATGTTTAGCGGGTGAAAACCCTCGAAAACATCCGCTTTAACTTCACTGAAGATCTTCTCCCTGATCATCTCTCCTTTAATAATTTTTGTTTCCATGGCGTTTGAATTAGTCGCATCAAAATTACCATGGCGACGACCCTGTCCAAAACTGATTACCCTTTACCCCCCGACCAGGTGTTGCATGAAATCCCAAACCGAAGATATGCCCATTAGCCTTTTGGGAAATAGTAACAGTAATCCGGCATTCACCATCCTCATTGTTACACAATAATAAAGTAAACCCCCTGAAAACGGATCAGCACCAGAAATCGTAAATCGTAAATCGTAAATCGTAAATCGTAAATCGTAAATCGTAAATCGTAAATCGTAAATCGTAAATTATGTATAACACTTTCTTTCTACCTTTGTGCAATATAAAACTGAAAAGCAATGCTCCGAACTCATACCTGCGGCGAACTGAACATGGCCCATGCCGGCCTCGAAGTAACCCTTTCGGGCTGGATCCAGCGCTCACGCGACATGGGAGGCCTTACCTTTATCGACCTGCGCGACCGTTATGGCATCACGCAACTGGTGTTCAACCTCGAGGTTAACAGCACCCTGTGCATGGAAGCCCGCAAACTGGGCCGCGAATTCGTGATCTCCGTCACCGGGAAAGTTGCTGAACGCAGCAACAAAAATCACAAAATGGATACCGGGGATGTGGAAATCCTGGTCAATAGCATAACAGTGCTCAATGTGTCAAAAACACCTCCCTTTACCATCGAAGACAATACCGACGGCGGCGAAGAGCTCCGGATGAAGTACCGCTATCTTGATTTACGCCGGAATGCCAATAAAAAGAACCTTGAACTGCGCCATAAAATGGCCCTTGAAACGCGCAATTACCTCAGTTCGCTGAAGTTCATGGAAATTGAAACCCCCTACCTGATCAAATCAACCCCCGAAGGGGCGCGCGATTTTGTGGTGCCTTCGCGCATGAATCCCGGGCAGTTTTATGCCCTTCCGCAATCGCCGCAAACATTCAAACAGCTGCTGATGGTTGCCGGTTACGACCGTTATTTTCAAATCGTTCACTGTTTCCGCGATGAAGACCTCCGTGCCGACCGCCAGCCTGAGTTCACCCAGATCGATTGCGAAATGGCTTTCGTCACCCAGGAAGATATTCTGACCACCTTCGAAGGACTGGCCAAACATCTTTTCAAGGCGGTTCTTGGCATGGAGATGGAAACCTTCCCGAGGATGTCGTACGACCAGGCCATGGTGCTGTATGGTTCCGACAAGCCCGACATCCGTTTCGGCATGACTTTCACGGAGATCAACGAACTTGTAAAAGGCAGGAATTTCAAGGTATTCGACGATGCCGAACTGGTAGTTGGGATCAATGCTGCCGGGTGCAGCGAATATTCGCGCAAACAGATCGACGAACTTACCGACTTTGTGAAACGGCCGCAGGTCGGCGCAGCCGGGCTGGTGTATATCCGTTACGGCGCCGACGGTACGGTGAAATCATCGGTCGACAAATTTTACACCCCGGATGACCTGGCTGCCATCCTTGAAAAGTTCGGTGCCAAACCCGGCGACCTGGTGCTAATCCTGGCCGGGAAAAAAGAAAAAACACAAACCGCTCTCGGGACGTTGCGCCTGGAGATGAGCAAGCGCATGAACCTGACAACGCCCGGCGATTTCAAACCATTGTGGGTGGTCGATTTCCCGCTGCTCGAATGGGATGATGAAACACAGCGCTTTTATGCAAAACACCATCCTTTTACTTCGCCTGTTCCGGGAGATATCCCGCTGCTCGACACCGATCCGGGAGCCGTTCGCGCCAATGCATACGACCTCGTGATCAACGGTGTGGAGATCGGCGGCGGTTCCATCCGTATCCATAACAAGGAGTTGCAGAAGAAGATGTTCACGGTGCTGGGATTTACCGACGAAGATGCGGCTGACCAGTTCGGGTTCCTGATGAATGCCTTTGAATTTGGCGCACCTCCCCACGGCGGCGTGGCTTTTGGATTTGACCGCTGGTGCACCATCTTTGGCGGCGGGGAATCCATCCGCGATTTTATGGCCTTCCCGAAAAACAACTCCGGCCGGGATGTGATGATTGATTCACCTTCGGCAATCAAACCAGAACAACTGAAAGAACTAACCCTCAAACTAGGTTAACTGATGGATAAACTGATCGAAAAACGCATCCGGGGCCTTTCACCCATGATCGGGAACACCCCGTTACTCGAAATTAACCTGTTATACCAGGGAAAGCCCCGCACGATTTTTGCCAAGGCTGAAAACCTCAACATGACAGGCAGCATCAAAGACCGGATGGCATTTCATATCCTCCAACAGGCCTATATTGCAGGCGCCCTGAAACCGGGAGGACTGATCATTGAAGCAACCAGCGGCAATACCGGCATCGCTTTCTCCGCCATCGGCAAGGCCCTGGGCCACCCGGTCGAGATCTTTATGCCCGACTGGATGAGCCTCGAAAGGATCAACCTGATCAGGAGCCTGGGGGCAAAAATCAACCTGGTAAGCAAAGAAGAGGGAGGTTTCCTGGGCAGCATCGCCATGGCTGAAGCCCTCGCCGCCAAAACTGAAGGCGCTTTTTTACCCTCCCAGTTTTCCAACAAGCACAATTCCGAGGCGCATTACCAAACCACCGGTCCCGAAATCTTCTGGCAGATGCGGTTTCGCGATATTCTGGCCGATGCCTTTATTGCCGGAGTCGGCACAGGCGGCACCATCATGGGGGTTGGCAGGTTCCTGAAGGAAAAAATCCCCACCATTAAACTCCATCCCCTCGAGCCGTCAAATTCACCCACCCTGTCAACCGGCCATAAGGTCGGAAAGCACCGTATACAGGGAATTTCAGATGAGTTTATCCCTTCCATTTTAAAACTTGACAAACTGGATGAAATCATCAGTGTCGACGACGGCGATGCCATCATTATGGCCCAGAAACTCTCCGCACAACTGGGGATCGGGCTGGGAATCTCCTCCGGCGCCAATTTTCTGGGTGCACTGAAGGTCCAGAATGGCCTGGGTGAAAACGCCGTCGTAGTGACAGTTTTTTCCGACGACAACAAAAAATACCTGAGTACCGACCTGTTAAAAGCGGAACCGGTTAAGCCCGGGTTCCTGTCAACGGATATTGAATTGCTTCAATACAGGGCCATCAAGCGGGTTTGTCATACCTGCTGTGATCCCGTGGCATGCATGGAAGGAGTGGCTAATCCCAGATTGATCAAAGATTTCCCGTTGCCAACCTGCATCTGGAGATAATCTGCGTTATTTTACCTGCCTTTCAAAGATTACCCGGTCTTCCTTTGAAAGAAACTTGCATCCGAG
The DNA here is from genome assembly GCA_903913885.1 of uncultured Bacteroidales bacterium. Lineage (GTDB taxonomy): Bacteria > Bacteroidota > Bacteroidia > Bacteroidales > FEN-979 > CAIVAT01. Next base: position 116,577 of record CAIWMX010000061.1, read on the forward strand.
CATCGCCTCATTGAGGTATTTGCGATATTCGCTGGTGAACTCCGGCACCTCGGCCTTTGCACCATATTTTTTTTTGAACGCCTCATAAAGCCCTGTCATTTCAGCATCGATCCTGTTTCGTTCCGCCTGGAATTTCCTGATGTTTAACGTGTCGGCCGGGGGAGTTGCACGGAGTTTCTGCATCGCTTCCATGTTGCGGCACATGGCATCGGCAAATGCTGTGGCATCTTTTTTCAATTCCCTGTTCCCGCCTCCGCATCCCGAAATGCCGGTAACAAGCACAATTACGAAACAGTATAGGAACATCCTGATTTTCATAGGTCGGTTTTTTACAAAAATAGTGGTTTTAACTAATAATCTGTGAAACGGGAATCACCATTTGTTCTTCGGGATCACGAAGGGCATTGATAAGCTTAAACCCGGCAAACCGAACCAGGTCTTCAGGCCGGAGATCCTGTTCATACAATTTGCCCCGGGCGACCAGCCTGTCGCGGCAGGTTCCCTTCAGCAAAGGGTTAGCCGGGGTAACCCACCGGTCACCGTCACTGAAAATGATATTCGACACGGAAGTATCTGTCAGGAAGCCGTTTTTAACGATAAGGATGTCGTCGCACGCACCACGCAAACCCATCAGCGATTCCAGTTCCAACCGGTCCGAAAATTTCAGGTGGTAATCGATGGCATCGCAACGAACCAGTTTCAGCGATCTGATCATCCGTTTTTCGCAGTGCCCGAAGGTGATCTCCCGTATTTCAGTGTCATACCTGATGTTACATCTTACACTGCCGGATAGCCATGCTGTAGGAATATCAAGGATCCGGTCGAGGTTCACGACCTGTTCATTGCCCCACAATTCAAGACTGGCGCGGCTCATGCGCGCCTCATGCCAGGCCGGGTGCTGAGGCACGCCATCCATGATATGTATCGTTTCAAATAACAGGCACATATATTTTCCTGATCATTTCCTGGTATTCGCTTTCTGCATCGCTCATCGCCGTAATGCCGCCCCCGCTTTTGAATACCAGTCCACCGGCTGTTTGCTCAACATACCTGATCGAAACTGCCGAGATGAGCGACACTCCGTCAAAATACCCGAAGATCCCCGTGTAAAAGCCGCGCTCGTACGACTCGGCTGAACGGATGATGTCAACCGTTTTCTCTTTGGGCGCTCCGGTAACAGAACCCGCCGGCAACAGGGTAAAAATGATGTCTCCCAGCCTGTCAGGGTAATTTTCAGGCAGGTCGCCGGAAATTTCCGAACTCATCTGAAGCAGATCCCCGCGATGGGTCCGGATCCGGTCGATATACCGGAACCGGGAAACCGCCACATTGGTTGCCACCATCGACAGGTCATTCCTGATCAGGTCGACAATGGTATTGTGTTCGAAAAATTCCTTTTCGTCGGCCAGCAGTCTCTGCGCTGCATCAGGAACCGATGCATCGATGGTGCCTTTCATGGGGCAGGAAAGGATTTTTTTTCCTTCGATCCGGATGAAAAGCTCCGGTGAGAAAACGGCAAAATGACCCGGAACATACAACCTGTAGGGGGCACTGCCCGCCGAAAAAAGATCTTCCAGCGTTAAGCTGGTGCGAAGGGGTGTCGGGAAGGTGAGGTTAAGCAGGTACGTATCACCTCTTTGGAGATGAATAATTATTTTTTCAAAGGCCTTTTTATAGGTTGAGAAGGATACCGGTGAAAAGTCAAAAAACAGCGGTTGTTTTCCGGTTATTCCGGCACCGTTTTTCAGGTTTCCGAAATCATATAGAATTCCATGCCTGGCAGCCATTTCGGGAGACATTGCGAACCCTTTTTCGCCGTCAAAGTCAACCGCAAATAAAAAAGGTGCTCTTCGCCCTGAAAAATGGTTAATTTTATCGATTATTTGGGGGCGGGGGAGGAACATTTGGCTGACTATGGGTTAATGGGTGGACGGGTGGACAGGTGGACAGGTGGACGGGTGGGCAGGTGGGCATCGGAAGTTTTATTTACTGGTGTTGTGAAAGTTTTTTTCGTAATTTTTAATTTTTAATTTTTAATTTTTAATTCAAAAAATGACCCTTCTCCTGCTAAACAATCACGACTCCTTCACCTGGAACCTGGTTGAATTGTTGCGTAAAACAGGCAAAGTTAAGGTTAATATCTGCACGCCTGAAGAACTTGACGTACGCGATCTTGTGAATTGTGACAGGATCGTCTTTTCCCCTGGTCCGGGGCTGCCGGGCGAACAAACTGCCATGTTTGATATCCTGACTGCCGTGGAAAAACTCATGAACGAGGGCCGGAAAACAATTCCTGTCTTCGGAGTTTGCCTGGGAATGCAGGCCATGGCCATCCATTTCGGCGGGTCTCTTTTCAACCTGCCGTCGGTTGTACACGGCCAGCCGCGAAAACTGAAGATCCTGCAACCCCACCATTTTCTTTTCAACGGGATCCCTGATGAAACCGAAGTCGGGCTTTATCACTCCTGGGCTGTCGATGCGGCTTCCCTCCCATCCTGCCTCGAACTGCTGGCCACAACACACGACGGCACCATCATGGCGCTGGCCCACAAGTCGCTTCCTATGTGCGGCGTTCAGTTCCACCCTGAGTCGTTTATGACACCGTTTGGCAGGAGGATGCTGGATAATTGGCTCTCTGAACGTGGGACGTAGGACGTGGGACGTGGGGTATCCGACGCATTACGTCCTACGTCCTTCGTTGATACGTTTTAGTATCTTTGCAGAAAATTATCTCTTTGCAAAAAATCGAAATTACCGCGCCGGTTGGCTCCTGGGAATCGCTGATGGCAGCCATCCAGGCCGGGGCCGATTCTGTTTATTTCGGCGTGGGCGTGCTCAATATGCGTGCCCGTTCATCCATCAACTTTACGTTGCGCGACCTGGTGAAGATAACCCGGATCTGTCGTAAACACAACATCAACAGCTACCTCACCATGAATACGGTCATTTACGACCGGGAGGTGAAGCAGATGAAACAGATGGTTGATTCGGCGAAAAAAAACGGGGTGACCGCCATCATCGCCTCCGACCATGCCGTAATCCAGTATGCACGTTCGGTGGAGATGGCGGTTCACATGTCGACACAGACCAACATCACCAACCTGGAGGCCGTGAAGTACTGGTCGCAGGTGGCCGATGTGATGGTAATGGCACGTGAACTGAGCCTCGACCAGGTTGCCGCCATCACCAGGTCCATAAAACGGCAAAAGATCACTGGTCCCTCAGGGAAACCGGTCCGGATCGAGATTTTCGCGCATGGCGCCCTCTGCATGGCTGTTTCGGGAAAATGCTACCTAAGCCTCGACCATTACAACACCTCCGCAAACCGCGGCGCCTGCTACCAGCTTTGCCGCCGGCCGTACCACGTTTCCGACCCCGACACCGGAATCGAACTGGAAGTCGACAACGAATACATCATGTCGCCCAAAGACCTTTGCACCATCGGTTTCCTTGACAAAATCGTCAAGGCCGGCGTTTCGGTGCTCAAGATCGAAGGCCGCGGCCGCAGTCCCGAATACGTGAAAACTGTGGTTTCATGTTACCGCGAAGCGGTCGACGCCATCCGCGCCGGCAGTTATACCCCCGAATTGGCCGAAATCCTGATGCAACGGCTGAATTCGGTATATAACCGCGGTTTCTGGGAGGGATATTACCTTGGGCGGAAAACGGGCGAATGGGCTGCCGGAAACGGATCGGTTGCAACGGAATACAAAGAATATGTCGGCAAGATCACTAACTACTTCACGAAATTGCAGGTGGCCGAGATCAAAATGGAGTCGGGCCAGCTTAAACCCGGCGACAGGGTTTACATCCAGGGACCGACCACCGGCGTTCTCGAACTTACCATGCCGGAGATCCGGGTTGACCTGAAACCTGTTGAAAAAACGGTAAAAGGAGAATATTGCAGCGTCTCCGTCAGTCAATTCCTGCGCCGGGCTGACAAAGTTTACAAAATCATCAGCAACGCCTGACCCATGTTGTTTAACCTCCACACCCATACCCGTTTCAGCGATGGTTCAAGCGAACCGGAAACATATATCGAAGAGGCCATCCTGCAGGGATTTTCAACCCTTGGCTTCAGCGATCATTCACCGGTGCCGTTTGAAAATACTTTTGCCATCCGGGAAAAGGAGGTACTGGATTACGGCCGGACCATCAAACTGCTTCAACAATCCGAAATCGTAAATCTGAAATCTGAAATCCGAAATCTGAAATCCGAAATCCAAAATCGTAAATCCAAAATCGTAAATCGTAAATCCAAAATCAACATCCTACTGGGTCTTGAGATCGATTATATCCCGGGTGTAACGCGCTCTTTCAGCGAATACCGGGAATTGCTCCAGCTCGATTATACCATCGGTTCGGTGCACCTGGTGAGGAATTCCGATCCTTCGTCCCTCTGGTTTATCGACGGACCCGATATCGCCATTTACGACAAAGGGCTGCAGGAGGTGTTCAACGGCGACATCCGGAAAGGAGTGACCGCGTATTACCGGCAAATCCGTGAAATGGTTGCCGGTCAAAAACCCGATATTGTGGGCCACCTCGACAAGATCAAAATGTACAACCGCGACCGCTATTTTTCGGAAGACGATGCCTGGTATGTGCAGCAGGTTGACGAAACGCTCGACCAGATTGAAGAAACCGGTTGCATTGTGGAAATAAACACCCGCGGCCTTTATAAAAAACGATCCGATACCCTCTTCCCGGGTCCGGCCATCCTGAAAAAGCTGCTCGCGCGCAACATCCCGGTAACCCTTTCGTCGGATGCCCATAAACCGCACGAATTGTCCCTGCTTTTTGACGAAACCAAAGATCTTTTATCTGCGATGGGTTTCCGCGAACTGATGAACCTGACCCCGGGAGGGTGGGAATGTGTTTCCTTAAAATAATAATTGGAAAATCCCTGCATTCCGGGTGAAGATAAAAATTGAGCTATGTTCGATGTAAAAAGATTTTCTTTCAGCGACCGGGAACTTGCCGAAAAGGCGTATGCCATCCGCAAGGCGGTTTTCGTCGTGGAGCAGGGCGTTGATCCGGAACTTGAGTATGACCATGAGGAAGAGTCGCAACATTACCTCCTCTTATTGGGCGAAAAGCCCGTTGCCACTGCCCGCTGGCGCGAAACCGAAAAGGGGATCAAGCTGGAACGGTTCGCCGTGCTGCCCGGGTTCCGCAACCGCGGCATCGGCGAAATTATCCTGAAAGAGGTGCTGAAAGATGTTCTCCAGCTCGAAAAACCGGTCTACCTCCATTCACAGGTTAAAGCAGTTCCTTTCTACCATCGTAACGGATTTTTTACCGTCGGAGAGGAATTCACCGAAGCGGGCATCGGCCACTTTTTTATGGAATATCCCGACTGACCGGATCGTGCGGGGTTGCATTTGAAAATATTTCTTTCATTAGATGCTCATTTTTAGGCATTTTACCCTATCTTTGGGATACCAACATCTTCTCCATGAAACCCCTAATATTTATTTCAGCGTGGCTGATGATCCTCGTATCATCGGTTGTTTGTGTCATTCTTCCCTGCGCTGCGCACTCCTCCACGGGAGGTTATCCTTCATTGATCCCGATAGCAGATGCCCATTCAGTATCTGTTAACCCGGGCGACCAGGCCATGCCTTCAGCCTTTGGCACAACCGCCACCGTGACCATCCAGTCATCCTCCGATTGCGAAAAATGCGGGAAAAACGCCAATGTCCGCCTAACCAATGTAACCTATCCCGACACGACCTATTTTATCCATCTCGACAGCACGGGCCACGGCCAGCGTGCCGGCATCTGGAAGGGCCACTACAACCTCTCCTTCGTGGTGTTTTCATGCTCGGTAGTATTCAAGTACAATATCCCGATCATGGGCGACACCACCCTCACTTTTACCACGACCGAGTCAAAACCGCCTCCAACCGGCCTCTCCATCAACAACCAGAGTTTACTGGCAACCTGGAATCCACCCAGGGTAAACATAGATTATTTCTACGAGACCTGGTCAAGCGGTAGTTTTGCAACCAACCAGTGGACGGTGACTGGCGGAAACAACTGGCAGATCTCAAATACCATCGGGAATCCTGTTCCTTCGGCCATTTTCAACTGGGCGCCGCAATGCACCAACTGCGGTCAATACCTTACCAGCAAATTGATTCCAGGCATCCAGGCACCCGGCATCAAGCTCTATTATGATATTTCGCTAAGCAGCGTGGGAACCACCAACATGAACACCATGGCCGTGGAGCTGTGGAACGGAACCACCTGGAGTGTTGTGCATTTTTTTGATAACCAGTCGGGAAGCTTTCCGTGGTCAACCTACTGCCATGATATCACCAACCAGGTTTTAAACCACGATTTCAGGATCCGGTTTCATGTTTCCAGTATTGACACCTATGATATCAACTACTGGGCCATCGACAATATCCGGGTTGTGGGATCTGACACCGCTTTTGCCAGTGCAGGCTGCCTGATGGGTTACACGGTTGCCCTTAACAACATGCAGGCCGCTTTCGTGTACGATACCTCTTACCTTATCCCGCCCCAGCAGGTCATTTTCGGGCATCCCTACCAGCTTTGCGTCAGGGCGGCCTATACCGGGGGGCCGTCGGCCGCCGTATGTGATTCCTTCACCGCGAAATTTTTATATCCCCCGAAAAACCTGGCTGTAAATGCCCTGGAATGTGCCGCCCATCTCACCTGGGAAAAACCGGATGACCCGGTGGCCCGGAGCGCCCTGACCGGGTATGATATTTTTCGAGGAAGCAGCTATATTCACACCCTCTACGGCCCCGATTCGCTCGAATACTACGACATGAACGTCAACCCGGGGCAATACAGGTATGGCGTAAGAGCGAAATACAACCTCGGCGTTTATGGCTTCCCGGGGCAGACCAATACTTCGCTCATGCTTTGGGATACGGCTTATGTTACGATCCATTGCGGTTTCCCGATGCCCTTCCACGAAGGTTTCGATCAGGGAAATTTCAGTTTCCATAACTGGACTTTTCAGCCCGGCCAGGGGAACTGGGGGATCAGCACCTTTAAAAGCCCCGCTCCCTGTGCCGATTTCAGCTGGCAGCCTGTAAGAAATAATTACAGCTATGCCATGGTGAGCGATAACATCGACGCCTTTAACTGGAAATGTGCGGCTATCTGGTTCGACTTCGACTACAAACTGGCCGACCACAACGCCACCGGCAACGAAAAAATGAACGTCGAGGCGTGGTACAACAGCACCTGGCACGTTCTGAAAACGCTTTCAAACAATGGGTCGGCCGACTGGACCACCCTGCATCTCGATCTTTCGGCCGTGTCGGGCAAGGCATTCAAGGTCAGGTTCATGGCATACGGGGTCAATTCGGGTGATATCCTACACTGGTACATCGACAACATCAATGTTTACGGGATCTGCATGCCTCCGTCGGCGCTGAGCTTCACCATGAACGGCATGCAGGCGAACCTTTCCTGGACGGCCCCGGCATGCAGCGGGTCAAACGGGCCGGCCGGCTACAATGTTTACCGTACCGGTTCAACGGGTGTTCCGCCGTTCTCCCTCCGGAACCCATCCCTGGTGACTGGCACCTCTTATTCCGACAACACAGGCCCGCAGCCGGGAGGAACCTATGAATATTATGTAATGGCTGTTTTTGATGACCCCGCGTCGTCAGGCCCGCTGTGCGTGTCAACCAGTGATACCATCACGGTGAACACGGTAAGTGTTCCCGATAAACAGTTCAGTGGCCCGAGGGTCTTTCCGAACCCGGCAACGGGGATGGTACATGTTGAATCGGACCGGAAGATCATCTCCCTGCAGATCCTCAATTTCAAAGGGCAAACCGTTGCGTTCCGGAAGAATCCTGATACCATGAGCATCAACCTTGATGTATCGGGATTGCCATCGGGCGTCTATATTTTCAGGGTGACCGATCAACTTATGACCAAAACGGTAAAGGTGGTTGTTTCACATTGATTGGTGACCGGTGGCTTCGGGAGCCTCAGCCACCGGGAGCCTCAGTCCCCGGAAACTGAGGCTCCCGAAGTTTCCGGCACAATCCGGCCGAAATGATTATTTTTGCATGAAAGCCCTGCCCGGATGATCAACCGCGACACCATCGACAACATCGTCACCACCGCCCGCATCGAGGAGGTGATCGGCGATTATGTCAACCTGCGCCGCCGCGGGGTGAACATGCTGGGCCTGTGTCCCTTTCACAACGAAAAAACGCCGTCATTCACCGTTTCCCCCGCCAAGGGGATCTACAAGTGTTTTGGCTGCGGAAAAGCCGGGAATTCGGTGAACTTCATCATGGAGCATGAGCATTTCTCCTATCCCGAAGCACTCAAATACCTGGCCAGAAAATATAACATCGAGGTGGAAGAGGAGGAGCAGACGCCCGAACAGCTCCTTGAATTAAACGAAAAGGAGAGCCTCTACAACCTCTCCCTGTATGCCCAGCAGTTCTTCACGAAAACGCTGCTTGAAACGGCGGAGGGAAAGTCGGTCGGGCTTTCTTATTTCAAGGAACGGGGCATGCGCGATGACCTGATCCATAAATTCCAGCTGGGATTCAGTCCCGACAAATGGGATGCCTTTTCGGAAAACGCCGTGCAAAACGGGTATAAAAAGGAGTTCCTGGTCAAAACGGGTCTTTCGATTGAAAAGGACAACCGCCTGATCGACCGCTTTCATTCGCGCGTGATCTTCCCCATTCACAGCGCCTCGGGACGCGTGATCGGCTTTGGCGGCCGCATCCTCGGTTCGGATAAAAACCGGCCGAAATATGTGAATTCGCCCGAATCGGACATCTACAACAAAAGCAAAACCCTCTACGGGATCTATTTCGCCAAGAATGCCATCATTTCAAAGGACAGCTGCCTGCTGGTGGAGGGTTACACCGATGTGATCTCCATGCATCAGGCCGGCATCGAGAACGTGGTGGCGTCGTCGGGAACGTCACTCACGCACGACCAGGTGCGCATGATCCAGCGGTACACCTCGAACATCTCCATCCTCTACGACGGCGACCCGGCCGGCATCAAGGCCTCGTTTCGCGGCATCGACATGATCGTGGAGCAGGGAATGAACGTGAAAATCGTCCTTTTTCCCGACGGCGAAGACCCCGATTCGTATGCCCGCAAGCATCACCCCACGGAGGTGGAGTCGTTCGTCAATGAAAACGCCGTCAATTTCATCCTGTTCAAAACACGGCTGCTGCTGGGCGAAACGCAAAACGACCCGATCAAAAAAACGGCGCTTATCCGCGAGATCGTCAACACCATCGCCCTCATCCCCGACAGCATCTCCCGTTCCGTGTATGTAAAGGAGTGTTCAGCCCTGATGGCCATCTCGGAACAGGTGCTCATGAACGAACTGAACAAGATCCTCCGGGCAAAGCTGAAAAAGAGCTCGCCGGATGCGGATAAGGATCTCGAAGTGGTCCCGGCCGAACAGATGCCCACTGAACCGCAGGTTGATATTGATCTTTACTCTTCAGAATACCAGGAAAGGGACATTATCAGGCTACTTCTGCTATATGGTCATGATATCATCACGATTCCCGGCAACACTGCCGAAGAGGAAGGGGTGCCGGTTCAGGTGGCCGACTATGTCGTGGTGGACCTTGTCAGGGATGACCTGACCTTTGAAAATTCAACCTTCCGGTCCATTTTTGAAGAGTACAAGACCAACGCCCGTAATGACATCATCCCCGACGGGGATGTTTTCCTTAACCACGGAGACAAGGATATCCAGAGTGTGGCGGTAAACCTGGTATTCACCAATTATACCTTAAGCCCGAACTGGCTTAAAAACAACATCATGATCACCACCGAGAAAACGCGGCTGGATATGCATGTTATGTTTGCCTTGCGCGCCTATAAAGCGCGCACGCTGGACCAGCGGATGGCGGAAGTTCTCAAAAGGTTGAAATCAGCCACCGATCCTGTAGAGCAGAATGCCATCCAGAAAGAGTTCACAGAGATGAAAAACGAGAGCGTCAGGATCAATAAAAACGGCCTGGGGCGGGTAATAACCCGCTAGGGAAGCGGCGCCGGCCCCGTTTATTCCTTCACAAACACCAGCTGCCGGTACCACGGGTTGTTCCAGTAATCCATCAGGATCTTGAAATCGGGGTAAAGGGCAGCGTCAAAAACCCGGTCGTTGAACTGCAACTGCCGCCTTAACGAAAGCTTGCCTTTTTCGTTTACCACCTCCCATAAAAATCTTCCGGCCTTGTTGCTTACCGCCACTTTCCTGGCAGGCGTGAAACAATTCAAACCGGGGGGAAGGGCCAGGGTGAACGCATAGCTTTCATCGGCCTGGGCCGGAATTTCATAGGGTGTTTCACGTTTCTGTGACAGGGTTCTGATGCCCCATCCGTCGATGCCGGTGCTGACCACCGGAAGGTTGAAATAGTAGTAATTTGAATCTTTCCGGAAGGGCTTGTCGCTTTGCACGATGTATGTCTGAAACCCGTTTTCCTGGTTCATGGTGCTCACCTTGAGATTGGCAGAGTCGGCGCCGATGAGGTTTCCCGTGAGCGCGTTTTTCATCCTGCTCTTTTCCCTGGCGAGGCCGGCAAACGGGTATATCCCTCCCTCAAAATACAACGATACATCGCCTGTAAGCCTCGGATCGGAGGTAACGATAAAGTTCCCGATCACTTTTACCATATGCCGGACTGGTTCAGCTTTGGTCACCGAAACCTTTCCGCCGGGCGCCAACGCGGTAAACGACCTGCCGGGAAGGGTGAATTTAAGGTTGGTCCCGTTTAATGCACTCACCGAAAAATACCACATTCCTTTATCTTTAAAATCGGTTTTCACGACAAAATCCTCGATGTCGGCCAGGGTGCCAATTTTATCATCTGCCCAGGCCGTGCGTGTTACCGCAGCAACCTGCGCATCGATGCCCGCATATTTCAGCAATGAAACCAGCAGGACGGCTTTTTCAACCGGGGTTCCCCCGTTTTCGTTCCAGGTCTCCTCCGGTGTGCGGCATTGATATAGGCTGCTCTTTAACGGGATGGGGTAAAGACGAAAATCGCTGACGACTTTTTCCTGCAACAGCAGGACTTTCTCAAATTTTTCCTTCTTCTCTTTCAGCCATTCATTGACCGCGTTTTTCATCTGGTCGTTACATGCGAACCTGAAAGCCGGCTGGTTTGTCAGAAAAGCGTAAGCCTCATCGCGTTTTTCCGACGTGCTGAAAATCAGCCGGGGATAGCGTTCATTCAGCCCCTGCTGAGCCTCTTCGGAAACCGTGGCCGGGATATTTTCAAGTTTCCAGGTATATACCCTGAAGGCCCCTTCGGTGGTGATTACCGGCTGAGCATCGCCGTTGAACATTTTATAAAAGAGCTCCCTGCCAACCGGGATCCGCACCCTGGTCACCAGGCTTTTTACCGGTTCTGCCTCGGCCAGCATATCATTGCCTGCCAGCGCGGGAAAATATCCCTTCTCCGTATGAATCGTATAATCAAGATGAATAACGGCTTTCCTTTCCAGGCCGGTGTGCGTTACGACCATTTCGCGCAACCCGTTGTATGCGGGGGCATTGGCAGCCGCCGATGTAAGCACCTCGTTAAAGGCATTTGCCGGGGCTTCAACTTTTTTTCCATCCGCCATGACGGTAAAAACGCTGTTGATCTTCAGTTTCTGCACCAGCGGGGTATACAGGATGAAAGTTTCGCCGTACAATGACTGGAAAGCCCTTGAAGAGATCAGTTCAAGCTGCTTTGTGTACCGGTAATCCATGCTGCCATCGACGTTCAGGGTATATTCCCGGGTGAGGGAGAGATAACAGGCATCATATTTTTCATCCTGGGCCCTGATTTGGGAAGATACAAGGGCCAGGCCGCAAATTAACAAGGAGATTCGTAGGTATCTGTTCATGCCATGATATTTAACAGGTTCATCACAAAGATGGATTCTTTAACAATTACTGGAAAAGGCATACCGGCAGGCCGGGTTATAATTCAACCACTACGGGCTGGTCGGCAAACCGGTTCTGGGCGTCAACGGCTGCCTTGAATTCAGGCCAGTCGCGCGCTTCATACAAACGTTTGCCGAAAACGGCCTTCGCCGAAAAAATGAGCGACCCGTTTGTAAGGGCATATCCGCCCTTGTATGATGCTGCCATTCCTTCTGCCGTAATGTTCGGGGACTTCCGCACCAGTTTTTTTATTGCCGGCAGCTTGATGGATTCGTTGATTTCGACCTGGCGCGAACAGCGGTCGCGGAAGGCATACCTTCGCTCCTTTATCCCGGTTTCAAACTGCAGCTGGCCCTGGAAATTTTTGAAAATCCCGGCGGCCGAAAGCGGCAGGAACATCAGCCTGTTCCCTGAAACCATGGCAAACTCGGGAATGGTAAAATCGATGGCCACCCAGATGTTGAAGTTCAGGTAATCGGCCGGATCGGAATATTTAACCTGCGTAACCCGCGCCTGCGGATAAACGCGGAGCAACTCCCTTTCCACATTCTGGAACCACGCGGTTTTATTTGAATATTTAAACAGCCCGCGTATGGCGCCATCCGACTGTCCTTCGCCGGTAATGGTGATCCGTCCCGTAAGGGTGCCGTTCTCCACGAGCTGGGATACCCCGTCAATTTTAACATAATGGTTTTCCGGGTCGGATACCGGGGTGGTTGCCAGGTCGGCTCCTTCGGGAACCCCCATCAGGTATTGCTGCTGCTGTTCGGCGCTCGACCACAGTTCGCGCAGGAACGGCACCCAGGTGGGATCGAGCAGGTGATATTTTCCGTCGCTCAGCTTCACCACAGTAACACAGTGGTTGAACTGGTCGGCCGGAATGTAGTCGATGCGCGAACCGGCCATGGTCATCGCCGGGTATGATTTAAAGCCTGCCGCCCGCAGCATCGTGATCAGCATTCCCGCTTTATCCTTGCATACCCCGCAACGGTCGGTAAAGGTCATCGACCCTTTGTGCAGGGTAAATCCTTCGCCGCAACCCATCGAAATTCCCGAATACCGGATCTCGTCGGCACACCAGTGCGTGAGCCTGCCAACAGAATCCATCTCATTTTTTGCTCCTTTGAGGATTTCATTCACCTTATCCCTGATATCCTGGTTGGCGATAAAACTTCCGAAATCTTCATTTACCTTGAAAAACCACGATGATTTTGCCTTCCAGGTGGCCGTTGTGGAGACCAGCAGCTTCGGCGCCACATCCGACACGGCGACCATGCGGGCTTCGGGCTTCAGGGGCATCATCTCCTTTTTGCTGAAGGTGTAAACGATTTTTCCGCCGGACAGCCAGCACGAGGACTGTGCTTCGCCGTTATAGAATTCGTACTGCAGCGGTTTGTCGGCCGGGACTTTAACCTGGTACACCTTGCTTTTTACCGGTATGGAACTGAAAAACTCGACGATGTCGTAAAACTGGCCCTTCATGGGCGGGATATACTTGTCGTCGTCATCGGACGAGAGGAGCGCGTAGGTAAATCCCTTGCGGAACATAACCACCTCCACCGCGTCGCCCGGGTCAAGCCGGCCGATGGCCAGCATCTTTTCGCGGGCGCCCCAGAAAATGGAATGCGCCGGGGCGGGGTAATCCTGCACCCTGTGAACATCCAGTTCGATGACACGGCCGTCATTTTTATAGATGACCGCTTTCCTGATCTCCACAAAGGCCGACAGCGGATCATATCCGAATTTGCACACGCTCAGGTCGAGTGCGCCGTGCGCGGTGAGGACTTTCGTCAGCGTGTGGTTCACCACGTAGGTCAGGCCGGTTTCCTGCATGTCAACGAGGGTGCTGTCAAAAATCATCAGCTGATCGCTGTTTGCGTACGCGGAAGGATCGCCCGATTTTTTAACCAGGTCCTGCATGGGTGTTTGTGCCAGGACCGGAAAGAGGAGTCCTGCAAAAAGCAATAGTAAAAGTTTTCTCATGATGAAAAAATCTGGTTAATAAAAGTCCGTCATATCCAGGAAAGTCTGGTGCATCGCCGGCTTTCCCTTAAACTGTACCATCCTGAATGAGGCTTCAAGATGTTTCACCTGCTGATCGCGGGTAAAGATCCTGACACGTTTTCTAATCCCTTCATCCCCGTTCAGGCTTGCCTGCAGTAAAAAATTGACTTTTCCCTGGTCTTCGGGGTGAACCAGGTTAACAAGGTCGCTGATGGAAAATGAGAGAAAAATTTCAATCGGGTAACCAAAGATTTCAGCAGTCCTGGTATTCACATATACAAACTTGTTATCCTGCATGATGGTCAGCCCCATCAGCGAATTGTCAACGATGGTCTGGTACATCGAGATAAGCTCCTTGTTTTCCTGCGACCGTTTTTCGAGCAACGCTTCAAGATCCTTCTGATACAGGGTGTTCTGTATTTCAAGGTTCCGCTGGTAAGATGCTATTTCAATGGTCATCTTGGTCTGTTCCATGTCGATGGGCTTCAGGAGATAACCAAACGGCTTGATTTTAAACGACCGCTCGTAGATCTCCTTGGAACTCTGCCCGGTGAGGAAGATGATCGCGCAATTGAATTTTTCAATGATCTTTTTGGCGGTGTCGATCCCGTCAAGTTCCCCCCGCAGGTGAATGTCCATCAGCACGATCTCCGGTTCCCTTCCCTGTTTTGACAATTCCGCGATTTCCTCAAGACATGATTCACCGCGGATGGATGAACCGCTGATATCATAACCGAATTGTTGAAGCTGCGATTTCAGGCTCGCCGAAATGAGCAATTCGTCTTCAACGATATAGACGCTGATCGGGTTCATAGTACATCAGGGTTTAGAGCTGATCATTTTTAATAGGTTTATCTCCTGTTCGTCAAGCAACCGCCAGTGGCCGCGCGGCAGGTTCTTTTTGGTCAGACCGGCGTAATAGACACGGTCGAGCCGTAAAACTTTATAGTCAAAATGTTCAAAAATGCGGCGCACGATGCGGTTCTGTCCCGAATGCAGCTCAATGCCGATCTGTTTTTTATCTTTCCCGTCGCCGATATATTCAATGGCATCCACCTTGACCGTCTCTTCCTCGAGCCTGAATCCCTCTTCAATTTTTAAATAATCGGCCCGGGTAAGCGATTTGTCAATTTCAACATGGTAAATCTTCTTGATCCCATACCGCGGATGGGTAAGTTTTTTCGCGATCATCCCGTCGTTTGTGAAAAGCAGCAGCCCGGTGGTATTCCTGTCGAGACGCCCCACCGGGTAGATCCGCTCCTTGCAGGCGCCGGCTACGAGGGCCATCACCGTTTTCCGGTCGTCAGGATCGTCCACCGTGGTAATGTATCCCTTTGGCTTGTTCAGCAGCACATACCGGGGTTTTTCCCGGTTGATGGTCTGGTCGCCGTACTGGACCTTGTCGCCCGGGCCCACTTTTGTTCCCAGTTCCGTTACTATTTGCCCGTTTATCGAAACAGCGCCGGCCTCTATCAGCCGGTCGGCTTCGCGGCGCGAACAGATACCCGAATTGGCGATGTATTTGTTCAGCCGCATCTGGTCGGAATTTTCCGATTTGTCACCGCGCTTTACAACCCTTTTCGGCTTGTCGGTTCTGTCGGGAAGGGTGCTCCTGTCAAGCTTAATGGCTTTTTCAGGCCGTCCGGATTTTTCGGTTTTGGGGTATCTCTCCGATCTTTCAGGTTTCCCGGGTCTTTCATATTTTTCTGTCCGGAATCCCCGTTCAGGTTTGCTGAACCTTTCGGTTCTTTCAGGTTTTCCTCCTCTTTCCGGCTTTTCAAACCTTTCGGGCCTCCCTGCCCTTTCGGGCTTCTCAAATTTCTCTGATCGCTCAGGACGGCCTGTTCTTTCAGGTTTGGCTGGTCTTTCGGCCCTTTCGGGGCGAAACCCTCTTTCAGGTTTTGAATCCCGTTCAGGTTTGCCGGCTCTTTCCGGTTTCTCAGTTCTTCCGGATTTCTCCGGCCTTTCCGATCTCCCTGATTTCACCGGTCTCCCCGGTTTGCCTTTCCGGTCGGGATTATCCGATCTTCCCGTCCTGCCTGGTTTATCTGTTCTCATTTATTCTTCCTCCTTTTCATACGGGGGTTTTATTTTCACGCCGTCGTAACGAATTTCAACACCCTCCCTGTACGTTATGACCATAAATAATGTTCCATCAAAATTATACTTGAGCCAGTCACCCTCCTTCTTTCCCATCACATAACTGCCTTCATCTTTTATTTTTCCGTTTTCCCAGTAATAGATATGCTTGCCGTTGGGATTGTCTTCAACAAAGCCACCCCTGAAACTGAGAATACTGTCGGTTTTGCTTCCATTTACATCGAGATAGTAGTTATACCACATCCCGTTGCGAAGTCCGTCCCGGTATGTTCCGCGAATATAGCTGTCGCCGATCTGCTCGAACCACGGACCATCTTCGTTCCCGGCCAGGAACTCGCCTTCTTCGATAACCTTCCCGGTTTCATCATATTCGGTCGAGAGACCGTCCCTGAGTCCGTTGTGATAATGTTCTTCCTTCAGCAGGCTCCCGGTTTCAAAATACCATTTCCAGGTGCCTTCCGGTTTTCCCTGCTTGCTGAACTTCCCGGTTTGCTCTATCTTACCGTTCTGGTGATAATATTTCCACTCGCCGGTTTGTTTCCCGTTTTCATAATTGCCTTCAGCCTTCAGCGTTCCGTCGGCAAAATAATCTTTCCAGTGGCCATCGCGGCTGTCATCATCGCGGATGATCCCTTCGCCGATGATAACGCCGTTTTTGTAAAGATATGACTTTTCAACAATTCCATCAGCATTGTACTCCCGTTTGACCCCTTCAGGAACCCCGTTTCTGAACATGGCACTTATTTTGACTTTTCCGTCGGGATAATATTCATTCTGCACTTCCAGTTTCTGTATTTCCTCCGCTTCCGGCTGAAGCACATCCTCCACATATTTAGAGATTTTCAGTAAATCCCCGTTTTCGGCATACTCCTTGAGATATCCGTTCTTCTTGTCGTCTTTCCAGGTAACCTCCGAATGAAGATTCCCGCTGTCGTAGAAGATATACCACTTTCCCTGTTTCCGGCCATTGCCGTCTTTGCGGTTGATGCGCATCCGGTCGACAATAAAACCCCGCTTGTATTCGGTCAGGGTGATGATGGTTCCGTCGGAAGCATATTCCCTGGCAAAACCCTGTTCCAGCCCCTTGATAAACGGAATATCCAGTTTTATCTTTCCGTCGGGATAGTAGTATCGGGTAAATCCCTCCTTGATGTCATTTTTAAAATTTTCCCTGATCGTCTCCTTGTCGAGATAGGAGGATTTTAACCCGTTCTTTTTCCCGGCTTTATAAGTAATCTCCATCTGTAACTTACCATCGCCGTTATAAAATTTCCAGGTACTGTCGAGCTCGGTATTTTTACGGTTTCCTTCCGATTTCAACGATCCGTTAGCATTGTAGGATTTCCAGTAACCGTCGGGCTTGCCGTTTTTCAGGGTTCCCTCGCTGGAAATTTTCCCGTTCGGATAATAAAACCTGCAAAAACCATCTTTCTGAATGGTATCCTGCGAATGAGCGTTTAAATAAACGAACAATGCTGATACAATCATGAAAATTTTAAGATCAAAATTTCCGGTAAACAGCTTCATAAATTTGACACGATTGATTATTCCGATAACTTCAGCATCCGCAAGATAGGTTTATTTGCCTTCTCAATGACACTTTTTGATAATTTTATTTCAGGTTCCTCATTGCGGAGACATGCATATAATTTTTCCAATGTGTTCATTTTCATGTACGGACAGTCGTTGCATGAACACGCTTCATCGGTGGGCACAATGAGAAATTCCTTGCCGGGCGACTCTTTTTTCATCTGGTGCAGGATGCCCGTTTCAGTAGCAACGATAAACTTCTGTGCATCGCTTTTTATGGTATAATCAAGCAGAGCCGTGGTAGATCCAATAAAATCGGCCAGTTCAAGAATGACGGCCTTGCATTCGGGATGCGCGATGAGCCGGGCGCCCGGGTTTTCAGCTTTCAGCCTGATCACGGCTTCGGCTTTAATTATATCGTGAACCTCACAACTCCCGTTCCATAAAACCATGTTGCGTCCCGTTTGCGCGTTGATATACCCGCCCAGGTTTTTATCCGGGGCAAAAATGATTTTCTGATCCAAAGGAAAAGATTCAACGATTTTTTGGGCATTGCTCGATGTACAGATGACATCTGACATCGTTTTTATCTGCGCCGAGCAGTTTATATAGGAAATTACAAGATGATCCGGGTATTTTTTCTTAAACGCCCTGAATTTGGCGGGCGGGCATGAATCGGCCAGGGAACATCCCGCCTGCAGGTCGGGGAGCAGCACTTTTTTCGACGGATTTAATATTTTTGCCGTCTCGGCCATGAAATGAACGCCCGCAAAGACGATGATATCAGCCGGCGTTTTTAAGGCTTGCTGCGATAGCCCGAGACTGTCGCCCACATAATCCGCGATATCCTGAATTTCCGGAACCTGATAATAATGTGCCAGGATAACCGCATTTTTCTCCTTTTTCAGCAACATTATTTTTTCGGCAAGGGATTCTGAATTTTTAATTTTCATTTTTTAATAATAATAAAAGAATACTATTTCTTTATGTTTATTATAATAGCTGTTAGCTTGGTTGATTTGTTTTCAGCAAAAAATTTTGTTTTCTCAAATAGACTGAATGATAAACAACTTATCAACAGGTTTTATTTTTTAACGTATTGTTAAATTGATAATTAGTTAAGTTATTAAACATTGTTGACAGCGTTGAATGTTGATAAAAGAAGTGAAAAAACAGAAACATTTTTTGTTGATATATGCTGAAAAATCGAGGTTATCCGGGTTTGAATTTATGTTTTGGTACAGGATTGTTAACAAACCCTTCTTTTTATGATTAGTTTAACACAAAAATATTCAGTTGTTAACAAAAACATGTGAAAAAAATAAAGAATTGAAACAGAGATACATATTTAATTGCAAAAATTGTTTTGGATTCATAATGATCGGTTTATGTTTACATTTGTGAAAAAAAATATTAACAATGGATGATACTAAGATACAAATTGCTATAGGCAGCGATCATGCCGGTTTCAGTACAAAGGAATTTATCAAACAGCAACTGGGTGAACTTGGTTATTCTTTTCATGATTTTGGCACCTGGTCTGAAGCATCCATGGATTATCCTGATTCTGCCCATCCTGTTGCAAAGGCTGTTGAATCAGGATCCTGTAAATTTGGAATTCTCATTTGCGGCAGCGGAAACGGTGTTGCCATTGTCGCCAACAAATATACGTCAATAAGGGCTGCCCTTTGCTGGAATGAAGAAATTACCGTGCTTGCAAGGCAACATAATGATGCCAATATCATAGCTTTGCCCGCCCGGTTTATCACACAGGAAGAAGCCGTTAAATTTTCATTGCTGTTTCTGACCACCCCGTTCGAGGGAGGAAGGCACCAGGCAAGGGTGGATAAAATTTCAAGAATGTAACTCATGAACCATATATATCAGAAGTTTCTTGATGATGCTGAAAAAAAGTCATTCGACCCAGAGCATCGCAAACGGTTGGATCACAACATAGGCAAGTATGATGAGCAGGTAGCCAGGGGAAAACACCAGTACAAGAACATGGAACTGGCCAAACGCCGGGCTGCCAACATCAAGCATAAAACGATCAACAACCTCGACAAGTACCTTGTTGAGTTTGAAAACAATTTCAGCAAGCGGGGCGGAAAAGTGATCTGGGCTCCCAATGAGAAGGATGCCCACCGCGAGATCATGCATATCATCAAAAATGCGAAAGCCCAGGTGATCGTGAAACAGAAGACCATGGTTTCGGAGGAACTTGAGTTAAACGAGCTTTTTGAAAAGAACAAGCGGGAAGTTTTCGAAACCGACCTTGGGGAATATATTGTGCAGATGGCGGGTGAGAAGCCCTATCACATTCTCACGCCGGCCATGCATAAATCGAAAGAGGATGTCGCAAAGTTGTTCCATGAAAAGTTCAATATGCCTGCAGGCAGCACGCCTGAACAGATTGCACATTTTGTAAGGGATAAACTGCGCCGCGAATTCATCAGGGCCGACGTCGGGATTACCGGCGGCAATTTCCTGATCGCCGATGCAGGGGCCGTGGTGCTCACCGAGAATGAAGGCAACGGATTGCTTTGCATGGCCTTTCCGAAAATTCATATAGCCGTTGTGGGAATTGAAAAGCTGATTCCTTCCATCGAAGATCTTGACCTGTTTTTACCCCTTCTGGCCCAGCACGGAACCGGCCAGCATATCACCGCCTACAACAACATCGTATTCGGGCCGGGCACCGAAACCGAGCCTGACGGACCGGAGGAGATGTACGTAATCCTGCTGGATAACCGGCGCACCGAGTTGCTTAAGTTCAAAGAGCAGCGGCGGGCTCTTTCGTGTATCCGCTGCGGAGCCTGCCTGAACGGATGCCCGATATACCGGAGTGTTGGCGGCTACACCTATAATGCCACCTATTCGGGACCGATCGGTTCGGTGATTTCACCGCATTACCTGGGCATGAAGGAATACAACCACCTGAGTTTCGCCTCGTCGCTGTGCGGAAAATGCACGGAGGTGTGCCCTGTTAAAATACCCCTTCACGAATTGCTCCTGCACAACCGGCACGAAGCCGTTTCAAAAAAGTATGTATCCTATACCTGGCGCACCATCGTGTCGGCATGGAAAACAGTGATGCTTCACCGCTGGATGATCGATAAACCAAGTTCAGGGTTAAAAAACAGGATGATACACCGGTTTGGCCGCAAAATGTGGGGCCCGCGCAGAACTCTTCCGAAAATAGCACCGAAAAGTTTCAGAGAACGCTGGCAAGAGACGCACCCCTGATCTATGCTGCAGTCTTGCGGGTGAATACCCTGTCGATAATGAAAAGAAAAGCGGTTGATGCCATTACCAGCAGACCCAGCGATACATATTTGGAGGAAAACGAATTTTTCAGTCCTGCGAAAAGCGTTCCAAAGTAGGGAACCAGGTGGTTGAGATAATAACTCTTGCCGGGAAGCCAGTTCAGGAACGGAAGGTCGGAGGTGGCAAATACCACGAAAAACAGCATGAACAGCAGTATATAGGGTACCATGACCTTCAGGTACCAGAAAATCGGTTTGCGCACGGATGCAATTTCCGGCACTGTCTGAATGCCTGCCATGACCCGGTTAACAAAATCATCCGACGGACTGTCGAGGGGGTTTTGGCGGATTAACCTGCCCAGAAAATCATCTTCTGTAAAATCGTCCTTTTCCATAATGCTGCAAAATTATTAAAAATCAACTAATTCAGTGCTTTGTTCATCATAACGGCAAGTTCCCCGTGTAATTTTTTACGGATGCGGTGCAACCTCACCTTTACATTCGACATCGAAAGCCCGGTGATGTTGCTGATATCTTCAATAGAATTTTCACCTTTATAGAAAAGGGTAATCAGCAGGCTTTCATCATCGGTCAGCTGTTTCATGGCCCGATCGATCATCTCCTTCTGTTCCTCCGGGTCGATCTCTTCAATACCGCCTGAAACCTCATCTTCGGTGTAATTATGGATCACATAGTTGTCCATAGGTACAAGTTCAAGCCTCTTTTTCCGCGTTTTCGAAATGGCTGCATTATACACGATGCGATACAGCCATGTCGAGAATTTGGACTTCCTTTCAAATGTTTTTAATGCCTGGAATACCTTCAGAAAGCAGTCCTGGGCAACTTCCTCCGCATCTTCCCGGTTATTCAGGATTTTGAGGGCGATGGAAAATACCAGGTTTTTATGTTTCGATACCAGCATGGCGTATGCCGAAACATCACCGTTCAGCACCCGATCAATGTAATGGTTATCTTCCAGGTATTTCATTGGCGGTTTAGACGGGTTGTTTTGTCCAAGGTTACAAAGTGTTATACAAAGATAATTTCATTTCAGCGTGTTAAGATAAATAATTTGCCGACTTTGATGTTTTTTTGTACGTTTGTAGGTTAACAGATATAAACCAAAAACCACTCAAAATGAAAATCTTTACACTTGCCGGTTTGTTGTTCCTGCTGATGGCGACAAACCAGGTATTTGCCCAGGTTCATGGCGATAATCCCAACCTTGACCAGGTTCCCGGATATCTCCGTGAGAAAATTGCCAGCCACACCGACGCACCCAATGCCACATCAGGGGTTGTTACCATTGGCAATTGGGATAATTTCAGTCTTGGAACCGATTTTGGGGAGAGCAACATGGCTGAAAATCCAAACCAGCCTACCTGGTTCTTCACGGCTTACAACACCAACGCCCCGCATGATACCGAAAACGGATACGACTGGTTCATTCATGCTGCAAATTTTGCTGCAACCATGGCCGGTGACCCTGTTGTTGCTTACGACAGCCTCGGGAACCTGTTTTATGAAAACATGTATGGCAACATTTCAGGATGCAAAGTGATGGCTTCCACCAATAATGGTGTAACCTGGGGACCCTCGGTCACCGCCATCGCCGGAAACGACAAGAACTGGATCGCAGCCGACCAGACGTCGGGCCCCTATGCCAACTATGTTTATACCACGATGACCAATGGAGGTCCCCCGGGCAATTTCGCCCGTAGCATCGACCACGGAGCAACCTTTACTTCAACTTGGGCTCCGACCACCCAGCAGATCCCCGGGATGATGGTATGCGTAGGTCCTGCAGGAAATATTCAGGGAGGCGCCGTGCATGTTGTGACAAACAGCGGCAGTTCCTTCAATTCAACGTATACCTTCTACGTGTCGAACGATGGCGGCGCCACGTTCACCCAAAAATCGGCCCAGCAGTTCTGCAATACCGTTGGCAGCCAGGTGGGCGGCAGGAATTCGGTGCAGAACATGCGTACCCGTCCCTATCCCATGATCGCTTCCGACAACAGCTATGGTCCGAATCGCGGCAGGATGTATGTTGTTTATGCTTCCAACGATCCCCCCTCTTCCTCCGGCAAACCCGATATCTTCTGCCGCTCTTCCACCGACGACGGTGCAACCTGGAGCGCTGCCGTGAAGGTGAATGATGATCCGAATACGACCAACAACCACCAGTGGCATCCTGCCACCTGGTGCGACAAGCAGACAGGTAAACTTTACGTGATGTGGATGGATACGCGCGATGTCCCCACCAGCGACAGCGCTTATATCTACGCCAGCTATTCAACCGACGGCGGCCAGACTTTCGTTGCCAACCAGCGCATTTCCAACGCCAAGATGAAGATCGACTGCCCCACCTGCGGCGGCGGCGGAACTCCCCGCTACCAGGGCGATTACAATGGCGTGGTATCGAATAAAAAAGTATCGATGATCGGCTGGACCGATTTCAGGGTGGGTACGTTCCAGAGCATGACCGCCTATTTCCCCGATTTTGCCATGGCGCTTGACCATGCAGCCGACACGCTTTATTCACCGCTCGACAGTACTGATTTCGTGGTATCCATTCCCGAGGTGAAACTTTACAGCGATACTGTCACCATTTCGGCAAGTATCACCCCCACCCCTACTGCAGGTTCAATTGTTATTAAATACCCGGCCGGTACCACCATGAATACCGTTCCCGCTTCCAAACCAGTCAGGTTCGTCCTTAATGGCAGCGTTCCTTCGGGTACTTATATGGTGTCGTTTATTGCCAATGGTCCCAACGGAACCCCGGCACACAAGCGCACTGCCACCCTAAAAGTTCTGCAGGGCAATGTGTTCATGGCCATGGCCAGTGCCACCCCGGCCACCATCTGCCAGGGCCAGACCTCGCAGCTGAACGTGTCGATCGTTGGAGGAACCGCACCGTTTACGTATAACTGGACACCGCCTGCAACGCTCAGCAACGCAGGTATCGTCAACCCGGTTGCCACACCCACTGCCACCACCACGTATCATGTAACCGTTGTTGATAATGCATCGCATACATCGAGCGACAGCGTTGTTGTACAGGTAAACACCGGCCCTGCTGCTCCGGGCCCGATCACCGGCCCGCAGAGCATCTGCACGGCCACTTCAGGCGATTACTCCATTGTTGACGTTCCGGTAGCCACCAACTATTCATGGAGTGTCCCCACAGGCGCCCAGATCACGAGCGGACAGAACACGAAAAGTGTTACCATCCTCTGGGGTACTGCTTCCGGCAATGTTTCGGTGATTGCCGGCAACAGCTGCGGCACCAGTGTTCCATCGGTGCTGCCGGTTACGATCAACACACCGCCCACCACGCTGGTACCCATCCACGGTCCTGATGCCATCTGCAGCGGCGCCAGCGGCAAGTTCTATACCGCCATGTCCGATTTGTCCGTCACCTATACCTGGGTCGTTCCTGCCGATGCCGCCATCGTGAGCGGCCAGGGCTCCGACACCATCCATGTTACCTGGGGAGCAACAGCAGGGAATGTTTCGGTCGTTGCGATCAACGATTGCGGACAAAGCCCGGTGGCCAACAAGGCCGTCACGGTGAAAGTTGCGCCTGAAGCAGCCGGCACCATTACCGGGAAAGACACCGTATGCCAGAACAGCGCCAACCATGTCTATTCTGTTCCTGCCATTACCGGCGCCCTCCAGTATGTATGGACTTTACCGGTTGGAGCCACCATCACCGCCGGACAGGGAACCAACCAGGTTACCCTCTCGTTCAGTTCAACGGCGCAATCGGGCAACCTGGGCGTTAAAGGGACCAACGATTGCGGCGACGGCGCGGGATCAGTTAAAGTTTTAAAACTGAACGACTGCACCGGAATCGACCAGAAATCTTTGGATGCTGTCGTCCGGATTTTCCCGAACCCCGTCAGGGAAGAGTTAACCCTGTCAATTTCCGGCAGGGAGAAACAACTGAATCTTGCCATTGTTGATATTAACGGCAAAACGGTTTATGCTGAAGTACTTTCGGGAATTCCTTCCTCCTTTACCAAAAAACTTGATATGTCGGGATTTGCCAAAGGCGTTTACTTTGTCAGGTTGTCACACAATGATCATGTTTACAGTGATAAGGTTGTTGTTCAGTAAAGGCTGAGCATTCATCCCGAACATTGTAAAAGTACTTGTTGTAACCAAATTTGTTATGTTGCGTCAAACGGATCGAAAACGGAAAACAAACCAAAATTAAACGGAAATGAATACTGATTTTTTGATCCCGATCGCGTTTTTTGCCATGGTATACGGAATTGTATTCCTGCTTGTACGGAGGAAAGAACGTGTGGCGCTCATTGAAAGAGGCGCCGATGCAACCATCTTTGAAACCTCAGGGGGCCGTCCCTCCTCATTGAAATGGGGACTGCTCCTGGTGGGTATAGGCACAGGAATATTACTTGGAAAAGTCCTGGCGGTTTATACGACCCTTAGCGAGGAACCTGCCTTCTTCTCTATGATCTGCCTGTTTGGCGGTATAGGATTGATCATCTATCATCTTGTGGCCAATAAATATGACCGGCAGGCATAGCCTGGCCCTGTGCTGAAAGTTTTTTCAACGCTGACTCCCCTGATTTGCCGGAAGGCATTCAGGGGAGTTCTTTTTTCAGGGGGTACCGGTCGAGGGCGATATATTCGGGGCCTTCGCGGTGCAGGATGCTTTCGTAGAGAATAACCTCCTCAATGGCGGCAGGTGCCGAAGCGATGTTCCTGAACTTGTCTAAAGTTCTTCCAAACAGGATCTTGTCGTGCAGGGATTTTATTCTTCCCAGGGTCAGGTGGGGAACCAGGTTCTGCCGGTCGGCTTCAAAACCAACGGCAGCCAGGTCGTTTTGAATATTTTTCATCAGCAGCGAAAGTTCATCAAATGGTTCAATCCCCACCCAGATCACCCTGGGAGCATAGGAACTTCCGAAGATGCCCAGCCCGGCGAGCTGCAACTGAAACGATGCAGTCGACCCGGCCCGTTTTCCGAGCCCTGAACTGATCACGCTGATCCTACGCTCGTCGGTCTCTCCAAAGAATTTCAGGGTGATGTGGATATTGCTTTCCTCTACCCATTTTATCGGTTCATGGTGCAGGTCAGCCTTCAGTTTCCGGTACGTTTTGAGAAAATCGGCATCCGGATAAATTTTTAACGCAGCAAATAGTCGTTTCATAATAAAAAGTTGTTAATTTTGCATCCGCTTTGGGGGATTAGCTCAGTTGGCTAGAGCGTTAGACTGGCAGTCTAAAGGTCAGGGGTTCGACTCCCCTATTCTCCACAGGGTTCACCCCCGGAATGTTACTGTTTACAGGCGTTTCGGGGGTGATTTATTTTTCGCCGCCCCCGAAAGGATGAAGCGATAGCCAGGCGTTGTAATAGCGTTTGTCGCCGGTTACCTCTTTTCCTAGCCAGGCCGGCTTATCAAACAGGTCATCCGCGTTTTCCAGCTCGATTTCCGCCACGATGAGCCCCTCATTCGCACCGTGGAATTCATCGACCTCCCACACATGCACGCCGGCGGGGATCCGGGTGCGGACTTTTTCAACCTGCACTGTGGTAAAGAGTTGCAGCATCTCCCTGGCTTCTTCAGCCGGAATGGCATACTCGTATTCGGGCCGCGAGATCGTTACCGGTTTTCCCTTGATGGTCAGAAACCCCTTCTCACCGGCAACCCTTACACGAACTACCTTGTCGGCATCAATGCTTAAATACCCCTGGATGTAGTTTGTGCCTGGAGGTTTTTCCAGCCTGGCCCATTTTTCATGGTCAACCAGGAATTTGCGCTCTGTTTCAACATTTTTCATTCTTTCTTATTTTCCGCGGAAAGTTACAAAAAACTGGCGGATTAGGATTTAACCGGCAGGGATGGCAAATCGTTTTGATAGTTAAAATATTTATATTCAAATATTTAACCACGAAGGCGCACAAAGGATGCACAAAGGCGAAAAAAGGAAGAAAGACACAGGATGAGGCGGGATAAAGAACGAGCTAGTATTAACCAAAACCTTTATGATCCTGTGTCCTTCATATCTTTGAAGGTTCACGCGGGTTCCCCTTCCGGGGGTCCGGTAAGCCTGCTGTTTTTCTGCATGGCGATTTTGTTTGAAATAAGCGCCACAATAAAATATCCCACCATCTGGAGGAGCAGCACGGTGGTTTCATGCTTTACGGATGCCACTCCCCCGCCCATGATCCGTAACTTCAGGAACGCGGGCAGCATCGGCGTTGTCGGGAAAAGATACCCGAGTATTTTTATAAACCCCGGAAGCGACTCCATGGGCCAGGCAACACCGCAGAGGAAAAACACGATGGGCGAGATGAAAACAATGAACATCAGGGCATGGACCCTTTTCCTGAACCACACGCTGATGGCGATACCCATGAAGGAGACGGTGAAGAGATATACAAGCAGCAGCGGGTAAATTTTGAAAAAGCTTGTTTTATCGGGAAAAGAAAGCCAGTGGTAGAAGAGCACAAGGGTGACCAGTGTGGTGACCAGGTAGAGCGCCACGTACACCGACGATTTGCCCAGGATGACCTGGATGCTTTGAACCCGGCCTTTCACCGATCCGGTGGCGAGCAGTTTCTTGCGTTCATAGTGTTTTCCGAAGAGCAACCCGATTCCTACGAGCAGCGTTTGCTGGATAATGATCATCAGGATCCCGGGAACGATGAACGTGGCATACCCCGACGAGGGATTGTAGAGATCGAACATCTGGGGGCTGATGGCTTCATAGCGGTTTATGGCCTCATCGTACATTTTCCCGCGGGCAAGCATCCCCTTTACCTCTACCCCTGCGTTCATGGTGGCGGTAACAAACGTAGCCGCGGTGTACACCTGTTTGTACACGAAAAACCGCCCGGCATCGCAGTAAACCGTCACATTGGCCTGCTCCCCGCGGAAGATGTTTTTCTCAAATGACCGGGGGATCAGCACCACGCCGTGAATTTTACCCTGGTAAAAAAGTTGTTCGGCTTCCTGCATGGTGGACGGCCTGCAACTGACCGCGACCTGTTCAGTGGCGTCGAGCATGCGGCTGTACTGCCGGCTCATGGAGGTGTGATCGAGGTCGACAACAGCCACCGGGATTTCCCGGATGGTTTCATTGACATAACCCACCGAATAGAGCATCGGGTATAGGATCGCGGCGACAAGGAAGATAAGCACCGTGCCGGCGTCATTGAATGATTCACGGATCTCCGCCCGGAAGATTCCGTACACGTTCTGCACGCCGTTCATCATTTTTCTCAGGACCATACGATCAGATTTTACCCCAGTATTTTTCATGTGTCAAAAGGTATTTCAGGCGGGGAACCAGGCACAGCCCGGCCACGATAAAAATGGTCATGCACCAAAGCAGGATGATGGCGTTTGAGAGGGGTTCCCCGCGCAGGGTTTGCCCGACAAAGAGTTCGAGCCAGTAGGTGAATGGAAAGATTTTGCTGAATACCTGCGCCACCGCAGGCATCCCGAAGGCGGGATAGGTCAGTCCGGCGAAGGTGATCGCGAGCATGGTGTAGGCGCTCCCGAGCGACAGGGCGAGCCGTAGGTTTTTCGTCAGGGTTACCAGAAAAACAGCCATTGCCTGGTAGCTTGCGATCATCACGAATTCTGAGATGATGACCAGAAAATAATGTCCCCGCAACGGTAGACCAAGCGTTTTGAAGAAGACCAGGTTCATAACGATGGCCAGGCCGAAATACCATAGGGTGTGAAGCACAAGTTTGCCGGCCATGGCAGCCGGTAGTTGATTCTTTGCCGTCTCCATCCATCCGGGCCCGGTGCCGTACTGCAATTCCGTTCCCAGGGCGTAGGTTGTTCCGAAAAGAACGAACACGGTTAGCAGGACCGGGAGCAGCAGCAGCGTCAGGTAATATTCGTAGCTGGTATAGGGATTGAAAAGCAGCGCCGGCGTGAGTTGCACCGCCTGGATCTTTCCCATGGCCTGCGCCTTTGACTCTCCCCATGCCAGGTGCGTTTGCATTTTAATGCCGGCAGATAAGGTGGCAAGGGCTTTCTGGATTCCGCTTTTCAGCAGGCCGGCCTTTACAAGGTAAACATTGTTCAGGTAAACGGCCACATCGGCATGTTCGCCACGGATGATATTTTTTTCTGTTCCGGCCGGGATCACGACGATGGCATCGGCTTCACCCGAATTCAGTGCTTTGTGCGCCTCCTCCAGTCCGGTATAATGGTTGTCGGGCAGGACGATCGGCGTTGCCCCGATCATCCGGATGATCTTCCGCGACAGGGCCGTATGATCCTGGTCGACGATGGCCACGGGCAGTTTCCTGGGTACATTGGCAGAAAAGATCATGGCGATGAGGCTGAACCCGATCAGGGGGGCGATCACCCCGATAAACAGGTAAACCCTGTCGTGCAGGATCCTGCCGAACTCCCGCCGGATAACGGCAGCTACCGGATTCAATTTTGCTTTTTTCATTTTTTCCAGTTTACCAGGGCACTCATGCCGGGCCGGAGTCCTGCAACAGCTGTCATTGGCCTGGCGTGAACTTCAAAAGTTTTCATATCGAAATCGCCGGAGGTTTTGGTGGCATTCCATGTAGCGAAATTTCCCTGGGGATGGATGTAGGTAACTTTCAGCTTCACGGTCTTGTTTCCGAGGGCGGGGATACGGGCATCAAATGTGGATCCCATCCTGACCGAAGCCAGCAAGTCTTCCCTGAGGTTGAACGTAACCCAGCAATCCCTGAGGTCAACGATGGTGACAACAGGGTACCCGGCAGATACGAGTTCGCCCGGTTCGGCGATGATGTCGGAGATCTCCCCCGTGATGGGCGAGGTGATGCGTGTTTCGTCAAGGAAACTTTTCACTTCGGTGATGGCTCCCGTTGCGCGGTCGACCATGGCTTTCGCCGATTCCTTATCTTCGATACGGGTGCCTTTTTTCGCCTTTGTCCAGGTTTCGCGGGCTGCATTGGCGGTTTCAAGCGCTGCCTGCAGCTGGGCTTCCGATTCGTCTTTCTTCTGGGCCGGGAAAACGCCTTCCTTGTAGAGGTTTTGTATCCGGACATTGGTTTTTAGGGCAAGGTCATAGGCAGCCTGGGCTTTCATGTACATGTTGTACGCGGCGGCAACATCCTCCTTTTCGGCACCCGACAGCGCCTTGGAATTTTGCGCCAGGGCTCCCTGCAGCGCGGCATTGGCCTGGTCGAGCCGGGCATTGATTTCAGGACTGCTCAGGATGAAAAGCAGCGAGCCCCTGGTTACGGCATCGCCCTTGTGGACTGGCAGGCTGTCGAGACGGCCAACCACCTTGGATGCCACCCTCACCTGGGTTGCGTCAACCTCTCCCTGCACTTCGATGGGTTTGGGCATGCAGATAACGATTGCTGAGTATATGACCAGGGCCAGGAGTACACATACCCCCGTAACTGTCAGTAAAATCCCTTTTTTGTTCATAACGTTCGGTTTTTCTTTTTGAGCTGTATTGACTATTTATAACTTTCTGTTTTAGCACCTGTTCTTGTTGAATAGGCTGTAAAGTCGGCAGGAACACCGGCAAATTCGAGCAGGCGGGCCAGCGTAACGTCGTAATTGTACATCGCCTGCAACCGCTCGGTTTTGATCTGCGCCAGGGCCAGGCTGGCGTCGATCACCTGGGTCGAATTCGTCATTTCCTGGTGGAACCCGACCTCGCTGGCGCGCAGGTATTCGTCAGCATACTGGCGTGCTGTTGACAGTTCAACCAGCTGGTCATGGTACATCGTCAGTTCGTGGTAGAGTTTATTGATCATGGTGGCCACGTCGGTTTGTGCCTTGAGTCCGTACTCCTCGGCTTCCCTGGTTTTCAAAGATGCTGCCTTTACTTTGGCGAACCGCGAAACGCCGTCGAAGATGGTCCATTTCAGGCCGATGCCCACTTGCCAGTCGGGCAGGTAGGGCGAAAGGTCCTTGTTCACGATATCATATGTTCCCTGGAGCGCCACGGCGGGGAAAAAGTCGGCCCGCTCGGCCTTGTAAGCCTGGGCAGCCAGCTGTTTCTTCGATTCGATCTGGTTGAGCAGCGGGTTTTTCATCAGTGAAAAGGTGACGAAATAGCTTTCCGGCTCTATTGAATCGAGATAAAAGAGATTCGACAGGGTTTCGATCGTGGTGCTGTCGCTGATGGCCAGGGTGCCGGTAAGCGCCCGGTTTACGATTTGGGTTTGCTGCAGGGATTTGCTTAATTCGCGGCTGGCCTGGGCATGATAAACTTTTGCGTGGAGCACGTCGGCATTGGAGATCATGCCCTCTTTTTCGAGTTTAACGGCATCGTCGAGGTGTTGCTGAAGTCCTTTAAAAACCTCCTGCCGCACGGTCACCACCTGCCGTGCAAGGCACAGGCCGTAATAGCGTTCGGCGAGCTCGCTCATAAGCTCCCCCTGTTTCTGGCGCGTGATCTCCAATGATTCCTGCTGGTTGATGGAAGCCGCCTTGTTGGCCGCCCTGATCTTTCCGCCGGCATACAGCGGCCACTGCATGGTGGCGGCAACAACGCCAAACGCCTTTTTCTGAATCACCTGGTCCCAGCTCTGGTTTTCAATGGCGGTGAGGCCGTCGAGCATCTTCTGCCTGACCAGCTGGGTGGCCATCGCATCGGGAACGCCCGGAATGCTGAAATTACCATAGTTTCCCAGGGTTTTGTACAGCGGGGAGATGGCATCCCGTACCGGCGACAGGTCAAGATGCAGGGGATCCGACATCAGCGTCGCATTGGCCATGATCCCGATGGTGGGATAGTACAGCCCTTTGGCTGCCTTCCGCTCCTGCTCCTTCTCAAGCTGGAGGTACCCGGCCTGTTTCAGTACGTGGCTGTTTTGCCATGTAATTTCCCGCGCCTGGTCAAACGTTATTTTTTTCACAGTTACCGGGTTGGCTGCCGGTGAAACCTGGCCCGCCAGCACAAACACCATAACCAGGCCTGTTATCTCTTTCATTTTTGATCTCATAGGATATACATTATTTACTGCTGACATGGTCCGATTCCCTTTTGATGATACCGTAAAACAGCACGTCGATCAGCCTGTCGAGCCGCTGTTCGAGCAGGTTTTCACTCCCGGTCTCGGTGATCAGGAGCGGGATCTCCATTCCCTTGAGGGCTGTAACGATGGCAATGGAGGTAAGATAGGTGTCTTCCAGGTTAAAGATGCCGGCTTCCACGCCCTGGTCAAGGATATCTTTCACGATACTGATCTCATCCTGGTCGGTTTGCTGCCGGGTTTGATCCACGAAATCGCGCTGGGCGGTAAATTCATTCCTGATCACCGTGTACAGGTTCTTGAAACTCTGAACGCCGTGCATCCGTTCAATGACATATACTTTCAGTTTTTCCCTTGAGTCATTTTTCGAGGATACGGCATCGAGGATCCTGGTTTTCATTAAGACTAGCTCCTTATCTATCACCGCCCTGAAAATATCCTCCTTGCTGGTGAAGTAGTAATAGATGGAGCTTTTCCCTTTGCCCATCTCCCGGGCGATGTCATCCATGGTGGTTTTTCCGAAGCCGTAGCGGGTAAAGACTTCCTGTGCTGCCACGAGGATCTTTGAACGTATTTCACTTTTCTTAACCATAAAATTCGACTATTTGACTAAAACGGTCCAAAATTACAACAATTATTTCCTGATCCGACATTTTGTTGAAAATATTTTTTATTCTTGTTTCTAAGTTCATGAAAGTTTGGTGTTTGCAATGTCATTTAAACTACTTACCTTTGTCCTGTTAATAAATTAACAATTAACCCATGAAACCAACACATATTGAACATCTTGGAATTGCAGTGAAAAATCTTGAGGAGAGCATTCCCTTTTATGAAAACCTGCTTGGCACGAAATGTTACAACGTTGAAGAAGTTAAGGATCAGCGTGTTAAAACGGCTTTTTTCCTGGTAGGCCAAACCAAGATCGAGCTTCTTGAATCAACCGATCCCGAAGGCCCCATCGGCAAATTCCTCGAAAAAAAGGGCGAAGGGATTCATCACATGGCCTTCGCCGTTGAAAATGCCACCGAAGCCCTGGCAGAAGCAGAATCAGCAGGCATGGCCCTCATCGACAAGGTGTCGCGGAAAGGCGCCGAAGGAATGAACATCGGGTTCCTCCACCCGAAATCGACACACGGAGTTCTCATCGAGTTTTGCAGCAAATAGGTACGCCCCGCGGGCATCTCATCATGAAGTGAGTAAAGATGCGGCATGCCGGATCTCTTAAAATACTAAAACCAACTATATGGCAAACGAAAGTAAAATCTCCGAACTCCTCGCCAAGCGCGAGAGAGCCAAACTCGGGGGGGGGGAAGAACGTATTAAATCGCAACATAAAAAGGGAAAATACACCGCCCGCGAACGTGTTGAAAAACTCCTCGATGAAGGAAGTTTTGAAGAATACGATATGTTTGTGAGCCACCGCTGTACCAACTTCGGGCTGGAGAACGAATCCTATCTTGGCGACGGGGTCGTTACCGGCCGCGGAACCATCGACGGTCGTGTCGTATTCGTCTTTTCCCAGGATTTCACCGTATTCGGGGGCTCCCTCTCGGAGACCTTTGCCCGTAAAATATGCAAGATCATGGACCAGGCCATGAAAGTAGGAGCGCCTGTGATCGGCATCAACGACAGCGGCGGTGCCAGGATCCAGGAAGGCGTCAACTCCCTGGCCGGGTATGCCGAAATCTTTATGCGCAACATTGCTGCTTCCGGGGTTGTTCCACAGATCTCGGCCATCTTCGGACCCTGCGCCGGGGGTGCCGTTTACTCCCCTGCCCTCACCGATTTCGTGGTGATGAGCGAGAAGACCAGCTACATGTTCGTTACCGGTCCGAAGGTGACCAAAACTGTAACCGGTGAAGACATCACCACCGAAGACCTTGGCGGTGCCACGGTGCACGCGACAAAATCGGGGGTGGCCCATTTCCGGGTAGCCCATGAAGATGAAGGACTGATGGTGATCAGGAAACTCATCTCCTACCTGCCCCAGAATAACCTGGAAGATCCTCCCCAGTCGGAATGCACCGACCCGATCGACCGGGTGGAGGACCTGCTCAACGAAGTGGTGCCGGCGAACCCGAACCAGCCGTATGATGTAAAAGATGTAATATATTTAATGGTCGACGACCGGGAATTCCTGGAGGTTCACCAGCATTACGCCAAAAATATCGTGGTGGGTTTTGCCAAGTTCAACGGGATCTCCTGCGGCATCGTGGCCAACCAGCCCAATTATCTCGCCGGCGTGCTCGACATCGAGGCATCGCGCAAAGCCGCGCGGTTTGTCCGTTTCTGCGACGCGTTCAACATTCCTATCATCACCCTGGTCGACGTTCCCGGCTTCCTCCCCGGCAGTACCCAGGAATATGGCGGGATCATCATCCATGGGGCCAAACTCCTGTTTGCCTACGGAGAGGCGACCGTGCCCAAGATCACCATTACCCTTCGCAAATCGTACGGCGGAGCGCACGACGTGATGGGCTGCAAGCAGCTTCGCGCCGATATCAACTACGCCTGGCCGTCGGCCGAAATTGCCGTGATGGGACCCAAGGGAGCCATCGAGATTCTCGAAGGCAAAAGGATCAGCGAAATTGAAGATCCGGCCGAACGCAACAAGTACATCGCCGAAAAGGAAAATGACTACAAGGTGATGTTTGCCAACCCTTATGATGCCGCCCGGTACGGCTACATCGACGATGTGATTGAACCGAGGAACACCCGCTTCCGCATCATCCGCGCGCTGCAGACACTGCAAACCAAGAAGGACAGCCTGCCGCCGAAGAAACACAGCAACATACCCCTGTAACCCAAAAAGGCCGATCCATGAAACTCACTGACATCACCTTCGACCTGTCGCTGATCGACCATTTTACACTGGTCATCACCATTGCAGGGTATTGCATCGTATTGCTCGCCTTGTCGATCATGGCCTATTTTTTCACAAGGCTCCACACCCTGCAGGATTTTCTTTCACGCCGCAAACTTGCCCGAAAGGGAACTGCCGAATCGGAACAGAAACCCAAAGTGGTGATGACCGGCGAGGAAAATGCCGCCATCGCAGCCGCGCTATACCTGTTTTTCTCCGAACTGCACGACGAAGAAAAATATGTCATGACCATCCGGAAAGTATCCAAAACCTACTCCCCCTGGAGTTCAAAAATCTATGGAATCCTGAATACAATTAAACAAAGGTAACCCATGAAGAAATTCAATTTTATCATCAACGGCAATTCATACGAAGTAGAGGTACTCGGGTTTGAAGAAAATATTGCCAAAATGGAAGTCAACGGAACCCTGTATGATGTGGAGGTTCAAAAGGAACTGAAAATTACAAAAACGCCTACCCTGGTCAGGGCGGAACCGCCGAAACCCACCCGAAAGGAGTCGAAGATCCCGAGAACGCTTACCCAGACTACCAACATGGCCATCAAGGCGCCATTGCCGGGAACCATCATCACGGTGCTCGTCAAGCCGGGCGATAAGGTCGCCATGGGCCAGAAGCTGCTCACCATGGAAGCCATGAAGATGGAAAACAATGTCCTTTCTGAAAAAGACGGCGTGGTCAGGGTCGTTCTTGTAAAACCCGGACAGACCGTAGCCCAGAATGAAGTTTTAGTTGAAATAGAATAACCATGGATACGCTGAAAACATTGTCGGGCCTCTGGGAAAATACCGGATTCTACAATGCTACCTGGGGAAACATCATCATGATCCTGGTCGGCATAGTCCTGGTTTTTTTAGCCATCAGTTACAGTTACAAACCCCTGCTGCTCATACCACTCGGTATGGGCGTCATTTTGGGGAACATTCCATTTTTTCACGAAGCAGCCTACCATCCCGGCATTTACCAGGAAGGCAGCGTGCTGAACTATCTTTTTTTCGGAGTTCAGAAAGGGATCTATCCCGCCCTGATCTTCCTCGGCCTTGGCGCCATGACCGATCTCTCGCCGCTGATCTCGAACCCGAAACTGATGTTGCTTGGCGCCGCCGCCCAGGTTGGTATTTTTGTCAGCTTCCTGGGAGCCATGGTCTTCGGATTTCCCATGGCTGAAGCCGCCGCCATCGCCATCATCGGGGGCGCCGACGGGAACACCGCCATTTTCCTCACCTCGCAGCTTTCCAACGGGTTGCATGATGCCGCGAAAGGGCTGGAGATAAGGAACCTCATCGGCCCCATCGCCATTGCAGCCTATATCTACATGTCGCTGGTACCCGTGATCCAGCCCCCCATCATGAAACTGCTCACCACGAAAAAAGAACGGCTTATCAGGATGAAACCGCCGAGAACCGTCAGCAAATTCGAGAAGATCCTCTTCCCGCTGCTCGGACTGCTGCTGAGCGCGTTTGTCGCCCCGGCTTCCCTGCCGCTGCTTGGCATGTTTTTCTTCGGAAATATCCTGAAAGAATCGGGACTTACCAAACAACTTGCCGCCACAGCAAGCACGGTTCTTATCGATATCGTTGTGATCCTCATTGGGTTAACCGTTGGAGCCAGTACGCAGGCCGATGTGTTTCTGAAATGGCAATCAATTCTTATCTTTGTGCTCGGCGCCATTGCCTTTATGGTGGCAACGGCTGGCGGTATCATTTTTGCCAAGGTGATGAATATTTTTCTCAAGAAGGAAAACAGGATCAACCCGCTTGTAGGCGCGGCAGGTGTTGCGGCAGTGCCCGACAGCGCCCGGATCGCACATGAACTGGGATTGAAGGAAGATCCGACAAACCACCTGATCGGCCATGCCATGGCGCCCAATATTGCCGGGCTGATCGGCAGTGCCATTACAGCCGGCCTGTTACTGGGTTTCTTATTGTAAAAACATGCTGATCATAGGTATTGCCGGGGGATCCGGTTCAGGAAAATCGACGGTTGTAAGGCAGGTCATCAAACACCTGCCGAAAGAAGCCGTTACCGTTATTCCCCAGGATGCCTACTACAAGGATAACGGGCATAAATCGGCCGAAGAGCGGGCCAGAATCAACTTTGACCACCCCAGCTCCATCGAATGGAGCCTGCTCATCAACCACCTCGAACAGCTCAAAACCGGGACGTCCATCGAGATGCCCATCTATTCGTATGTTACCTGCGCCCGTTCTAAAGAGACCATCATAGTCAACCCCTCCAAGGTCATCATCGTTGAGGGAATCCTTATCCTCACCAATCCGCGGTTGCGGAAAAAAATGGATATCAAGGTCTTTGTCGACGCCGATCCCGACGACCGCCTCATGCGTATCATCTGGCGCGACATCGAAGAACGGGGACGCTCGTTTCAGCAGGTACTTGAACATTACGACAGCTTCGTAAAACCCATGCACCTGCAATTTATTGAACCCACCAAGCGTTATGCTGACATCATAGTGCCCCAGGGAGGGCAAAACAAGGTAGCTATTGATATCTTCTCTTCCCGGATTAAAACGCACATAAATCGTGATGCCGATGACGGAAAAACAACCCAACCACCTTCTCGGGGAGCTTAGCCCCTATCTCCTTCAGCACGCCTATAACCCGGTTGACTGGTACCCCTGGCGTGAAGATGTATTGACAAAAGCCCGCACCGAAAACCGGCTGATGGTCATCAGCATCGGGTATGCCGCCTGCCACTGGTGCCATGTGATGGAACACGAATCGTTTGAAGATGCGGAAGTGGCGGCATTGATGAACGGGAACTTTGTTTCCGTCAAGGTCGACCGCGAAGAACGGCCTGATATCGACCAGGTTTACATGTTATCGGCGTATGCTGCCACAGGCCGTGGCGGATGGCCGCTGAATGTGATCGCCCTCCCCGACCAGCGGCCAGTTTTTGCCGGGACCTACTATTCGAAACAGGACTGGATCCATATCCTGAATTACTTTGCCGACATGCACAGCACGCATCCCGCAGAACTTATCCGGCAGGCTGAGGAAATTGAGCGCAGCATGAAAAGAGGACGTGGCAGCCGCCCTGTTTTTGATATGAACCCGGTTGCATCCTCCACGCTGAATGATATTTTCTCAACCTGGAAGGATGACCTGGATTTTGTTAAGGGCGGGACCCATGGTGGCCCCAAGTTCCCGATGCCGGCCAACCTCGATTGCCTGCTGAGATACGGCGCCCGGTGCGGGAAGGAGCAGGTGATGGAATATGTTAAACTCACCCTTGACCGGATGGCCATGGGAGGCATCTGCGACCAGCTGGGTGGCGGCTTCAGCCGTTATTCGGTGGATGATTCGTGGCAGGTGCCGCACTTTGAAAAGATGCTGTACGACAATGCGCAACTGATCTCGCTTTATTCAAACGCCTTTGCCGCGACACAGATCAGCAGTTACAAAAAGGTCGTTCAGGAAACCATTGCGTTCGTCATACGCGAGCTGACGGCTCCCGGCGGACTGTTCCTCGCCTCGCTCGATGCCGACAGCGAAGGCCGCGAAGGAACGTTTTATGCCTGGACCAACGAAGAGATCCGTAACTGCCTGGGCGCCGGTTCCGCCATTTTCCTGGAATATTTCTGTTGCGAAGAGACCGGGAACTGGGAAAATAAAATGAATGTACTCCGGCGATCGGTGAGCGACGAGGTGTTCGCCCGGGATCACGCGCTTTCCGATGAACAGTTTGCGGTCATGATGCAGTCGTACCGGGAGCAGTTGCTTGCCCTGCGCGGAAACCGCATCCGTCCGGCAACCGACGATAAGATCCTTACCTGCTGGAATGCCCTGATGATCAGTGCCCTGGTACATGCAGCCCGGGTGTTCGACAAACCTGTGTGGCTCGATCAGGCGATAACCACTGCAACATTTTACAAGGAGCAGGCTTACCAGCGCAACGGAAAACTTTGGAGGAATGCTAAAGGTGGTTCCCTCACCATTGACGGGTTCCTGGATGATTATGCCCTGCTGATCCGGTCGTTCCTGGATTTATACCAGGCAACATTCGGCCAGGAGTGGCTGCAAGCGGTAGAAATGCTGCTGGCAGAGGTGGTCACCCATTTTTCCGACGGCGACGGACTCTTTTTCAACCTCTCCTCCGGCGAGGGGCAAAGGCTGATCATGGAAACAGTTGAATTATCCGACAACGTCATCCCGGCCTCCAACTCCGTGATGGCGGCCAACCTGTGGACAGCCGGTTACCTGACGGGCCACGTTGAATACATTTCACGGTCGGAAAAGATGCTTAAATCGATGATGCCGGAGATCGGCAGGAACCCGGGGTTTCATGCCAACTGGGCCACGTTGCTGCAGGAATTCATTTCCGGGCCGGTTGAAGTGAATATCATCGGGGAGGAATACCTTGTGCTGCTGAAGGAATTTTCATCGTATTATATGCCGGAAGTGATCTTCTCGGGAGGAGAGCGTAAATCACCTGCTGAAACCTCCGAAACCCGCTTTACAGCGGGCAAAACGCTGATCTATGTCTGCCGTGGCAAATCCTGCTTTCCTCCCGTCGATACGGTGGCTGAAGCGGTAAGGCTCATCCTTGAACCCTGATCCGGAATCTTTACCGTAAACCATTTGCTTTTGCAGCCGAAAAATTCGTAAGTTTGGATTCTTAAATCTAACCCAACATGGAACCACAAAAAGCGCTCGAAATCCTTAAAATGGCCATTCTCATGGAAAGAAGGGGCCATGCCTTTTATTCAAAAGTTGCAGAACAAACGCCCGATGCGGATATCAAACATATTTTCCTGACGATGGCCGACGAGGAGACCCAGCATGTAAAATTCCTCGCGGAACAATACGTCAGCTATGAAAAGAACAACGCCTTTAAAAAAGTTGAATTTCCCGACCTGGCGAACGAAGGCTTTGCAACGCTGATCCTCACGGATGAAATGAAGCAGAAGATCTCCTCGGCAGGGTTTGAAGCCGCCGCTATTTCCGCCGCCATCGATTTTGAGAAGAAAGCGGTTGACGTTTATTCAAAGCAGGCTGAAGCATCGGTTGACCCCAACGAAAAGGCGCTTTACCACTGGCTTTCCGACTGGGAAGACGGGCATCTGAAGATCCTCGTTGATCTTGACAACGAACTGAAAGAGAAAATCTGGAACGATAACCAGTTCTGGCCTTTTTAGCCTTACATCCCGGTGCGCATGGCCTCTACCGGGTCGAGCTTTGAAGCGGAATAAGCCGGGATGATCCCCGAAATAAGCCCGATGATTGCCGAAACCCCGATCCCGAGGAAAATATTTCCCTGGGAGAGGATCAGGTGAAAGGAGGTGAATGACGATACCAGGATGGTGAGGAGCAGGATGATCAGCAACCCGAAGATACCGCCGATCAGCGACAGGAAAACGGCCTCAAAAAGGAACTGGAGCAGGATGAAGTAGTTCTTGGCCCCCAGGGCTTTCTGGATGCCGATGATGTTGGTCCGTTCCTTCACCGACACGAACATGATGTTGGCGATGCCGAATCCGCCCACCAGCAATGAAAATCCGCCGATGATCCAGCCTACCATGGCAATCACCCTGAACAGGCTGTCGAACCCCTTGGAAATAATGTCTGTTTCGTTGATGGCGAAATTGTCTTCAGCCGAAGGCTTTTGTTTCCTGATCGAGCGCATGAGCCCTGTAAGTTCGTCGCGCAGCTCTGCATTCGACACCAGCGGTTTGGCCTTGACCACGATGGTTGAGCCCATGTCGCGCAGGTCGACCAGCGTTTTAAAGTAGTTGATGGGCAGGTAAACGGCCTTGTCGTTGGAATTGCCGAAAAAATCTTCTCCCTCCTTGGTGATCACGCCGATCACCTCGATGTTTCTTCCGAAGATCTTGATCTTCTTGCCAACCGGGTCCCCGTCCCTGAAAAGATCGGTCGCAAGGTCGGCGCCGATAATGGCAATGTTGTTCCCGCTGGCCGATTCGGTCAGGGAAAAATAACGGCCATCGGCCAGTTCGAATTTCCATACTTTGTCGAAATCCTGCGAAACACCCATCACGCCGATGTTTTCGACGTAACTGTTCTGGTATTTGACAGTCTTGTTTACCTGGACCATAAACGCGACGGATTCAGCAAGGTTCGACCGTTTTTCAACCTCGCGCATGTCGTCGAGCGAAGCTTCGGGCCGCTGCCAGTATTTCCACCACGGGTAATCGCCTCCCATTGACCATGGCCATTTCTGAATGTAAAGCACATTACTGCCCAGAGAGGCTATACTTTTGCGAATGGAACTTTCCATCGAATCAAATACGGTAAATACCGAAATAACACAGAAAATACCGATGGTTATTCCGAGCAGGGAGAGGATCGTACGAACCTTATTTACTATAATTTCTTGAAAAGCAAACAAATAGCTTTCCCGAATCAATCGTAATAGTAAGAACATGGATGTTAGATTTCCTGATTTATTGAACAGTAAAGGTAATATTTAATCCCTTATGGCCGATTCCATTGTTTGATCCGGTATTTTTTGGTAACATTGCACAGAGTCACCAAAATCCGGAATTAGACGCAGCCATTCAGTTATTGTTACAAACCAAAGCAACATGACCGACCAGATCAGGATAAAATCCGCACTGATTTCCGTTTATGAAAAAGACGGGATAGAAGAACTTGCACGCAAACTTGAATCTTTAGGCATCCGGATCATCTCGACCGGAGGAACCTACGACTTCCTGCGGGCCAGGGGCATCGACGCCATCTCCATCGAGTCGGTCACCTCCTACCCTTCCATCCTGGGGGGGCGGGTGAAAACGCTTCATCCCAAAATATTTGGCGGCATCCTCTGGCGCCGCGACCAGCTTGCCGATGTCGGCGATGTTGAAAAGTACGATATTCCCTCCGTCGACCTGGTCATCGTTGACCTCTATCCATTTGAAAAAACGGTTGCCTCCGCCGTCAGCGAAGAGGAGATCATCGAAAAGATCGACATCGGGGGGATCACCCTGATCCGTGCGGCTGCCAAAAATTACGCACATGTGGTCGTGGTGCCCGCAACAGAATTTTACGGGGAGTTCACGGAGATCATTGTTAAAAACCAGGGATGCACAAGCCTGAACGAGCGCAGGTTGTTTGCAGCACGGGCCTTTAACGTCTCGTCCCATTACGACACCATGATCTTCAACTATTTCAACCGGGTTGAACAAATACAGGCGTTCAAACAAAGCATTCTTACCTCTATGCCCATGCGTTACGGCGAAAACCCGCACCAGCAGGGCAGTTTCTTTGGCGACCTCGACAGCGTATTCCATAAACTTCACGGCAAGGAACTGTCGTACAACAACCTGGTGGATGTTGACGCGGCCATCAACCTGATCGGCGAATTTACCGGGCCTGCCGTCGCCGTTATCAAGCACACCAACCCCTGCGGCGTTGCCAGCCGCCCGTCGCTCAGGGAGGCTTACCTCGACGCCCTGGCGTGTGATCCCGTTTCAGCCTACGGAGGCATTATCATTGCCAACGGAACCATCGGGATGGACACCGCCGAAGAGCTCAATAAATTGTTTTTCGAAATCCTGATTGCCGACGGATTTGAAAATGATGCGCTTGATCTCCTGAAATCAAAGAAAAATAGAATAATTTTGCAAAAAAATTCGTTTGCATTCTCCTCCCGTCAATTTAAGTCCATCCTCAACGGTGTACTTGAACAGGAAAAGGATCTGAAATCAGAAGATGAGCCCGACTTTCAGTATGTTACCGTAAAGCGGCCCACACAGGAGGAAACAGACGCGTTGATTTTTGCCAATAAAATTGTAAAGCATTTGAAGTCCAATACCATTGTCCTGATTAAAAACCGGCAGCTTATCGGTTGCGGGATGGGTCAGACATCCAGGGTTGACGCCCTCAGGCAGGCCATCATCAAGGCCCGCGCCTTCGGGTTCGATCCGGCCGGTTCGGTGATGGCATCGGATGCTTTTTTCCCGTTTGCCGATTGCGTGGAAATCGCAGATGAAGCAGGGATTACTTCTGTTATCCAGCCCGGCGGATCGATCAGGGATGCCGATTCGGTGAAATACTGCGACGAACATGGCATGTCGATGGTGGTGACGGGGATCAGACACTTTAAACATTAGGGATTTACGATTTACGATTTACGATTTACGATTTTGTGCTAATTAATTGATTACCAAATTTGAAAAACGCTTATTTCCTCCATAAATCGTAAATCTAAAATCTAAAATCGTAAATTGATTTTCAGGACTATTCTAAATATTGAAACATGGGATTATTTACAAAAGAAATAGCCATCGATTTAGGCACAGCCAACACGATTATCATATACAACGACAAAGTGGTGGTGGATGAACCCTCCATCGTTGCCATCGAGCGCAGCTCCGGGAAGATCATCGCCGTGGGGAAAAAGGCGCAGATGATGCATGGCAAGACCCACGAGAACATCAAAACCATCCGCCCGTTGCGGGGTGGCGTCATTGCCGATTTCCAGGCGGCTGAACACATGATCCGCGCGATGATCAAGATGATCGACCTGCGCAAATCGTGGTTCCCGCCCGCACTGAAAATGGTCATCTGCATCCCTTCGGGGATCACCGAGGTGGAAGAACGCGCCGTAAAGGACTCGGCCGAACAGGCAGGCGCCAAGGAGGTGCGGCTTATCCACGAGCCCATGGCTGCAGCCATCGGGATCGGGATCGACGTGCTTGAACCGATCGGCAACATGGTGATCGACATCGGCGGCGGCACGAGCGAGATCGCCGTGATCGCCCTGGGCGGGATCGTAAACAACAAATCGATCCGCATTGCCGGCGATGAATTCAACGCCGACATCGAGGAATACATGCGCAAACAGCATAATATCAACGTGGGCGAGCGCACCGCCGAACGCATCAAGATCGAGGTTGGCGCGGCGCTGGCCGATATCGACAACCCGCCGCCCGATTACGCCGTACATGGCCGCGACCTGCTTACCGGCATCCCGAAGGAGGTGATCGTGAACCATGCTGAAATTGCCCATTGCCTCGACAAATCGGTGGCTAAAATTGAAGCGGCCGTGCTCAACGCCCTGGAGATGACCCCGCCCGAACTTGCCTCAGATATCTTTGAAACAGGCATCTATCTCACGGGTGGCGGCGCATTGCTGCGGGGACTCGACAAACGGCTCCACCTGAAGACCAAACTGAAAGTTCATGTTGCCGAAGACCCCCTGCGGGCCGTGGCCCGTGGAACCGGCATCGCGCTGAAAAACTTTGACAAGTTCACGTTCCTCATCAAGTAAGAGGTACCATGCGGAATCTTTTCCTGTTTCTCCGGGAGCACTATTTCTATTTTCTATTCCTGCTGCTGGAGTCATTTTCGCTGATTCTGCTGTTCAACTACAACGAATTCCAGGGAAGTTCGCTCTACTCGGTATCCAATGCCGTGTCGGGCTCGTTCAACAACATGTTCACCGGGATCTCCGAATATTTTTCGCTGAGGAAAACCAACCGGGTGCTCGTTGAGGAGCTGGCCAAGCTCCACTCCCGCATCCCCGAAGCCTTCTACACCACCGATGTGAACATCTTTTACAAGAAGGATTCCATCGTTAAACTGGAATACAAGTACATCAGCGCACAGGTGATCAGCAACTCAACCAACAAGCGGAACAACTTCCTGATGATCAACAAGGGCTCGCTGCATGGCATTGTAAACCACATGGGGGTGATCATCGGCAATAAAATCGTGGGCCAGGTGGTGAGCGTTTCGCCCCATTTCAGCTGGATCATGTCGATGCTCAACAAGGACAGCCGCATTTCGGGGAAGTTCAAGAAGAACAACCAGCTGGTGAATGTTGAATGGAACGGTGGCAATTACCGGAAAGGACAGGTAAAGGAGATCCCAAAACATGTGCTGATTAAAAAAAGAGATACCATCATCACC
The DNA here is from genome assembly GCA_903913885.1 of uncultured Bacteroidales bacterium. Lineage (GTDB taxonomy): Bacteria > Bacteroidota > Bacteroidia > Bacteroidales > FEN-979 > CAIVAT01. The sequence continues at coordinate 161,168 of CAIWMX010000061.1, forward strand.
AGCGGGAATTCCGACATTTTCCCCGAAGGGCTGCTGATCGGCACCATCGCCGATTTCTCCGACGTGCAGGATGAGAACTTCAACAACGGGGAGATCTTCTTCTCCACCGATTTCAACAGCCTGGGCTATGTCGAGGTGGTGGTGGACATGATGCGAAAAGAGAAAGATGATTTGAAAGCCTCCTTTAAACAACCGTAATGACCTCCAGAACCGTCTTTTTCAACATACTCCGGTTTTTCTTCCTGGTCTTTTTCCAGGTGCTGATCCTGAGCCACATCAACCTGGGAGGGTATATCAATCCTTATTTTTATATTTATTTCATCCTGCTGCTTCCCTTCGACATCCCCGGCTGGCTGTTGCTTGTTGCTTCCTTTTTCCTTGGCCTGAGCATCGATATCTTCACCAACACCATTGGCCTGAATGCCGCCGCGTGCGTGATGATGGCCTTTTTCCGGCCGTTCGTGATCTCGGCTATCTCCTCCGGCCCCGAATCGCTGATCGGCGATACGCCCACCCTCCGGAACCAGGGCGTCAAATGGTTCCTCTATTATTCGATCATCCTGGTGCTGGTTCACCATGCATCGTTCTTCTACCTTGAAATTTTCCGTATAAAGGAGTTTGCCGCCACCTTCGTGCGCATGCTTCTCAGCAGCGCCTTCACCATGGTGCTGGTACTCATCAGCGAATACTTGCTATATCCCCGGGGGAAATAAAAAAACCCGTTCCTGGGAAGAAACGGGTGAAGAGGTTTCGAGCGGAGTCGAACCGCTGTGGACGGTTTTGCAGACCGCTGCCTAACCACTCGGCCACGAAACCATTTTTATTGGGAGTGCAAAAGTACAAAAATATTTCAAATTATCATCATTCTTCAACAAAGCTAAAACCGGGTCATTTCTTCCACTGGGTTTTAAAGCTCACCTGCTGCATCTTCCCTCCCATCGGCGGGTTAATTTTTGCGATTTTCAGTTCGATGGCGCTGATGGCCGGGAAATCGAGCCTGACCGCATCCATGATCCGCCGGCCCACATGCTCAAGCAGGTGCGACTTTTGCTCCATTTCCCGTTTCACGCACCGGTAAAGCCCTACATAATCGGCCGTGTCGTGCAGGCTGTCTGATTGCTCGGCAACCATGGTGTCAACATCAACAACCAGGTCGACGATGAACCTGGTGCCGATGATCTGTTCTTCCTTAAAACAGCCGTGAAACGAAAAGAACTCCATCCCCTCAAGCAGAATTGTACCCATAATTTGTGTGTTTCAAACGACTAAATTACCAATTTCCGGGAAACCAGGCCGGCAGTTTTTCAAATTGTAGTAAGTTTGCAGATTAATTGGTGTTGCGTGAGGGGGTTGAGCACTGTTTTTTTTTCACGCAGAATTGCGCAGATTACGCAGATTAATTATTGATAAAGTCTTTTTAATTTAATCTGCGATTAAAATCTGCGAATATCTGCGGCATCTGCGTGAAATCTGCGAGAAACCCCCACCTGTCACACTTCAGTCCAACTGCAAAAGAGAACCAGCATTATGGAAGAACCTAAAATCCCGGAAGAAAAAGCGGCCCGCTCGCTGAATTTCCTGGAAGAGATCATCGAAGAAGATATCCGCAACGGGGTCAATGAAGGCCGCGTGCACACCCGGTTTCCGCCCGAACCCAACGGCTATCTCCACATCGGCCATGCCAAATCGATCTGCCTCAATTTCGGGCTCGCCCGCCGGTACAACGGCCTCACCAACCTGCGTTTCGACGATACCAACCCGGTGAAGGAAGATGTGGAATATGTCGATTCCATCATGGCGGATGTGCGCTGGCTTGGTTTCGACTGGGAGGACCGCCTGTTTTATGCCTCCGATTACTTCGAGCAGATCTATGATTATGCCATGGTCCTGATCAGGAAGGAGAAGGCCTATGTTTGCGATATGACAGCCGAAGAGATGAGCGAAACCCGCGGCACCCCCACCCGTCCGGGCAAGGAGAGTCCTTTCAGAACCCGCTCCGTGGAAGAAAATATTGACCTTTTCAACCGCATGCGCCAGGGAGAGTTTCCCGACGGTTCCAGGGTGCTCAGGGCTAAGATCGACATGGCCTCTCCCAACATGCATATGCGCGATCCCGTGCTGTACCGCATCCTGCACGCACACCATCACCGTACGGGCGACCAGTGGTGCATCTACCCGATGTACGATTTCGCCCACGGGCAGTCCGATTCCATTGAAAAGATCACCCACTCCATCTGCACGCTCGAGTTTGAAGTGCACCGGCCGCTCTACGAATGGTTTATCCGGGAAATCGGCATCTACGCCCCCCGGCAGATCGAATTCGCCCGGCTCAACGTGACCTATACCGTAATGAGCAAACGCAAGCTGCTCGAACTGGTGCAGCAGGGCTACGTAAACGGCTGGGACGACCCGCGCATGCCTACCATCTGCGGGTTGCGCCGCCGCGGCTTTACGCCCGAGTCGATCCGCAACTTTGCAGAGACCATCGGCGTGGCCAAGCGCGACAACGTGATCGACGTGAGCCTGCTTGAATTCTGCATCCGCGAGGACCTGAACCGAAAGGCCAACCGCCTGATGGCCGTGCTCGACCCGGTGAAGGTGATCCTCGACAACTACCCGGATGACCAGGTGGAAGAACTCGAGTCGGTAAGCAACCCCGAAGATGAATCGAAGGGAAAGCGCAAACTGCCTTTCTCGAAAACCCTCTTTATCGAGCGTGACGATTTTATGGAAGATCCGCCAAACAAGTTTTTCAGGCTCGCCCCGGGCCGCGAGGTGCGATTGAAGGCTGCATACATCATCAGGTGCGAAAGCATCGTGAAGGACCCCGCAACGGGCAAAATCGAAGAGATCCACTGCACCTACGACCCCATGACCAAAAGCGGCATGCCCGACAGCAACCGCAAAGTGAAAGGGACGTTGCACTGGGTTTCGGAACAGCAGGCGGTAAAAGTGGAGGTGCGGCTGTACGACCGGCTTTTCGTGAAGGAGAACCCCGACGACCTCGAAGAGGGAAAAACCTACAAGGATTACCTGAACCCCGATTCGCTGAAGGTTGTCACCGCACTGGTTGAACCGGAGGTCAGAAATGCGAAGGTTTCGGAGAAATACCAGTTTGAACGGATCGGCTATTTTACGGTGGATGCTGACTCAACGCCGGAGAAACTTGTCTTTAACAGGGTTGTTCCTTTGAAAGATTCGTGGGGGAAGGGTGACAAGGTAACAGGGTGACGAGGTAACAGGGTGACAAGGTAACAAGGTAACAAGGTGACAAGGTGATAAGGTGACTTTAGCTGGGTTGTTCCATATAGAGATTCGTAGGCCAAAGCAGAAAAAGTTAAATAAAACTTGACAAACCTGACAAAAAAGTATTAATTTTGCAGGCAGATTGTCCGATGGTGTAACTGGCAACACAAATGATTCTGGATCATTAGAGTCTAGGTTCGACCCCTAGTCGGACAACTTTCAAAAACAATAACAGGCTGTAAACCATGTGTTTGCGGCCTGTTTTGTTTTCCCCACCTGTTAATTTAACATACCTGAACGGGTTCAGAAGCATGACAGATCTCTGCGACTCCTTAACCATGCCGCCAGACCTTGTTAAAGCACACCAGGAACTCAATAAGGCGGTTGGCCTGTGTTGCCGTCCACAGCCGATGATAAATGAAACCAAACGTGTGGAATTCCTTTTTGAGCCTTACGACAGGTACAAGGCCGGCTTGTTTAAGGTTGAGAAGTAGCTTAAGCGGCCGAAGATAAAGTGATCGTTCTATCGGTATCGGATCAATTCACGTTATATATTGTCTTGACTTTTAATATAATTTTTGTATCTTTGTATCAGAATTATAAGTAACCAGAGATTCTGTGTTGGATTGCATATTCTTCGTCGTAGGCTCTGGTTATTTTTTTATATAATCCACAATAGAGTAAAAAATCACCACATTATTGTGCTTGGTTTCCCTGAGTACGATGTATGAATGCTCTCCTTCTATTATAGTCTTAAAATAGTGATAGACCAGGTTTGGATTCCCGGAACTATGTGCTATTGTGCCAACGAAGGTTGATGATGGTAAAACATTCATTATGTCTTTAATAGATTCGTTTTTGTAATATAAATGTTTATGCGGTTGATTGATTGCCTCTTTAACGCCACTCATGGTGAATGTGATATCAACACCGAGATGAGGACATTTTATTGTTTTTCCGATAAGGTTGGTCTTTGCCCATTCTTTTATTTTAAGATTGATCATGACACTCCTGCCGCCTGACAATTTCATGACAACCCTTGCGGATTGCCTTTTTTTTAACTATATTGCAGGGTTATTCAAATCATCTCTTTCCTTCTGTATTACATGAAAGTATGGTTCTTTATCACTTTGAGTGGGTAACATAATGAGGATTGATTTTAGAAAAATCGAGTTTCCCGGTGAGCAAATAAATAATTGCTTTGATGGTATCATATCGTCGATAACCTCGGGCTTTCGCTTTAGCAGCCTGGAAAA
>CAIWMX010000062.1 GCA_903913885.1 uncultured Bacteroidales bacterium
GCCCTCGGCGGTGGTACACCTGGTTATACCTACAAGTGGAATAATACTGCTACAACCCAGAACATTTCAGGTCTGGCTCCAGGCACGTATTCAGTCACTGTGACTGACACGCATGGTTGCTTTAACTCCAAGGGAGGAACAACTGTTACCCAACCCCAGGTACTGGGCGGAAGTGCAAATGTCACCAATATCACCTGCTACGGTGGTACCGGTTCGGTATTGATCACTGCAACAGGTGGTTCTCCTGCATACCAGTACAGTCTTGGCACCAATCCTTATGGAACCACGAGAAACTTCACCGGGCTTACTGCCGGTGGTTATTCGGTTTCAATTAAGGATGGGCATTCCTGCCTGGCTACAGTGAACTTTACCGTTACACAACCTCCTCAACTTGGCGCGATAATTACACTTACGCAACCCAGCTGCAGCGGGCTCAATGATGGGGTCATTGCCATCAGCGCATCCGGCGGCACAGGGTCATATGGTTACAGCATCGACGGCGGAACAAACTGGACTGCCAGCGCAAGCAACACAGGCCTGGCCCCGGGAACCTATGACGTTCAACTGAGGGATGCGAATGTTGTGTCATGTTCTGTTGACCTGGGAGTTAAAACGTTGACGCACCTGGATCCCCTCGGTGCCGTTGTAACGCCTACCGAACCAACATGTAACGGCACAAATGACGGTATCATTGTTATAAGCGCCACCGGAGGTTCCGGATCCTACAATTACAGCCTCAATGGCGGAACTTCATGGACAGCAACTTCAAACAACACGGGATTGGCTGCAGGCTCCTATGCTGTCATGGTTCGTGACGGCAACCATCCAACATGCTCTATCGACAAAGGCACGACTGTTTTGGTTTACCCGACAGTTCTCACGGCAACAGTTACCCCGACTCAGCCTTCCTGCCACGGGACCACTGACGGTATCATTGCCATCAGCGCTTCCGGCGGATCAGGCTCCTTTGAATACAGCATCAACGGCGGTTCAACATGGACAGCTTCAACAAACAATACTGGCCTGGCTCCGGGAACCTATGGGGTCAGGGTTCGTGACGCTGCTCATCAGTCGTGCTTCGTTGACAAGGGTAACACGATTCTGACAAACCCGACCGCTATCACAGCGACTGTAACGCGAACGCAACCCACCTGCTACGGATATGATGATGGTATTATTGCCATCAGCGCCTCCGGTGGTTCCGGCAGCTATTTCTACAGCATCGATGGCGGAGCAACCTGGACAGCCTCAACCAACAATACCGGGCTGCCCCCCGGAAACTATTTTATCGGGGTCATGGATGCGGCACACCCTTACTGTATTCTTAACAAACCCTTTAATATTCTGGCCTACCCTGCCCTCCTGTCTGCCACGGCAACCCCGGTTGATGTGTTGTGCCATGGAGGTAGTACCGGCTCGGTTTCCATTACAGCCACGGGTGGCACAACAGCATACCAGTATAGTTTGAATAACGGTGCGTTTGGTTCATCCGGTATTTTCGCCGGGTTGACTGCCGGGAACTATTCTGTGACAGTAAGGGATGCCCACTCATGCACGGCGCCTGTAGAATTCACGATAAGTCAGCCTTCAATGGCACTGAGTGGTACGGCAAGCCCTGTAAATATCACTTGTTACGGGAGTACCGGTTCTGTTACAATCACAGCAACAGGCGGAACACCTTCCTATCAGTACAGTCTTGAGGGAGCAGCCTACGTATCCGGCAATACATTCAGCAGCCTTACCGCCGGCGCGTATGTGGTAACGATCAAGGATGCTCATTCATGTACCGCGCCGGTGAACTTTACCATCACCGGGGTTGCACAAATGAGCGCAACCGTGAACAAAACTGATATTTCCTGCTACAATTTTGCCGACGGTACCATTTCCGTGACCAACCCGCTCGGAGGATCTTTGAGCTATGAATACCAGCTTAATGCCGGAGGATGGCAAACTTCAGGAAGTTTTACTGCCCTCGCACCTGCAACCTATAGCGTGCAAATGCGTGATGCCGTAAATACAGGATGTATTGTTTCCCTGGCGAGCCAGGTAATCACACAGCCCACCGCACTTTCATTGTCAGGCTCTGTCGTCAATGTTACCTGTAACCATGCAGGTTCAGTTACGACCACTGTTTCAGGTGGATCGACACCCTACTTCTACCATTGGAACAACGGAGCGTCAACATCGGCTATTACAGGCCTTGCTTCCGGAAACTATGCTGTGACGTTGACGGATAATCATGGCTGTACGAAAACCGACTCATGGACGGTTGTCGCCACGACCATCGATATTACTGCATCACCCCTTGCATGCTGCGGCGTTGGAAATCAGTCGGTTTACCAGGCAACGGTTGCCAACGTTTGTTCACCAACAACCTACCAGTGGGTCGTGGTCGGCGGAAGCATCGTATCGGGTCAGAACAGTCCGACCCTCACGGTTTCCTGGGCATGTTGCGGAAACGGTACCGTTCAGTTAATTGTTAACAACTGCGACGGATGTACCTATACGAAGACCTTCCAGGTCACTGTCACCACCCCGCCATCACCGGTCATTACAGGCCAGTTAGTGGTCTCGCCGGGCGATGTCAGTCAGTATTGTACTCCGGCTTCAGCACAGCTGGGGCATCTGTATACGTGGACCATCACCGGAGGCACCATTACATCCGGACAAGGGACAACCTGCATTACGGTAACATGGGGTTCGTACCCTGTGTGTGGATGCGGATCTGTTTCGGTGTATGAAACCTATGCCGGATGCATGGGATCAGCCAATTTCCCGGTCACTTACCTGCCGGGATCCAACCTCAGCCTATCAGGTTACGCCTATTATAACAACACCAATTCGACCAAGTTGAATGGCGTAGCCGTTCAGCTGCGAAATTCATCGAATGTGATCATGGGCAACACCGTGACCGCAACGAATCCCGACAATGGCCTGGCCGGCTATTATACCTTTACAGGTCTTGCCAATGGTACCTATTCGCTAACGGGAAGTTATAACGGAACCTGGGGCGGCAATAATGCAACCGATGCCCTTCTTGTGCAGCTCGAAGCCGGTGCAACACCGGGAACCTACCTCACCGGTTTGAGAAGAATTGCCGGTGACGTGAACTTAAGCACCACCATTACTGCACTCGATGCATTATACATCAAACTGCGCACAGTAGGTGCGATCACGGCCTATCCGGCAGGCGACTGGACCATTGAACCCTATAACATTAACTTCAACGGGACGCCCGTTGTCCAGGATATCAAGGCACTGTGTGTCGGCGATGTCAACGGCAGCTTCAGCCCTGTTGGATTTAAGGATGCCTCCTTCCTGTCGATTATTGACGACGGGATATTACCCGTTGCCGTGGGCGACAAGTTTAGTTATGAAATCCACAGCAGCAGAGAAGCTGACCTGGGGGCCATGACGATTTTCCTGGGTTACAACCAGGATCGCTATGAGGTTTCGGAAATCAGCAGCAACCTCGATGGTTTGAAATATTCCACCACCGACGGGAAACTCTCCGTTGCCTGGTCAGATACCAGACCGCTGAAAGTAAAAACCGACGACCTCGTGCTGAGCCTGAACATGCGTGTAAAGGAGAAACTCACAGAACCGTCGCAGGTCTTCAACATCCTGGCGGGTAGTGAATTTGCCGATATCACAGCCATGCCATATGAAAACTTTGACCTGAAGATGGCTAAAGTCATCACCACCGAAGGTTCAAAGGATATCTCGCTGTTCAACTACCCCAACCCGTTTGCCAATACGACATCGATCGTTTACACGTTGCCGGAGGCAGGACATGCACGGCTTGTGCTGACCGACCTTTATGGCAATACGATCCATGTACTTGCCGACAGGCAGGAGACAACCGGGGCACACACGGTCGTAGTAGACCCGGCCTCACTGAACATGGCACCCGGGGTGTACCTCTACAAGATTATCTTTACCGGTGCATCTGATACCAGCATCAAGGTAAACAAGATGGTCTTTACGCGTTAATTCTAAAGGGGTTGAAAATTTTCAACCCCTACAAACAAAAACCGGGAGGAATGATCATGTTTGATCTTCCTCCCGGTTTTTTTACGCCCTGAAGAGAATGAGTAGGTTCAGGGGCTTCGATTTCACATTTCACATTTCAGATCTCACATTTCACATTTTTATACTCATATATTAGCATGAAATTCAGCATCTTAGCATGCGGGATGCAGCCCGGAAAATTGCAGCCACGGATGATGAACTCCGTGGTAATCTTATGTTGACACACACTATAAAGCAAAAGCCCGCCAGGAACTAACCTGCGGGCTTTTAACATTTGGTGCTGGTGCCCAGGACAAGACTCGAACTTGCACATCCTAAGGACACTACCCCCTCAAAGTAGCGTGTCTACCAATTTCACCACCTGGGCATGTTAAAGAACAAAGTACGATCCAATTCGTACGTTTTGGGGGTGCAAAGGTAATTGTTTTTTGGAAGGATGCAAAGAAAAAATGATATCAAAGTATTGAAATAATAAAAGCAACCAGGAGCCCAAAGCAAACCGTGATGAATTTCTGTATGTTGTACTTGTGGTTTTCGCCGGTTTCAAATAATATTGAGGTGGAAACATGAAGAAATATTCCAATAACAACAGCCAGTATATAGTTAAACCAGGTACCCAGCGATACTGATATGCCGGCATCGAGCAGGTTGCTGAACACCGAACCCAGCGGGGTCATCAGGGCAAAAACCAGCAGGTAGAAAAATGCGACACGCTTCGAACAGCCATAGTGCAGGTACAGGCTCATCAGCGTCAGTGAAATCGGGATGTTATGAACCACGATCCCCAAAACGAGGGTGTGCTGCAACTTCATGTCGAACGACGGCACAATAGGCATCCCTTCAAGAAATGAGTGAATACAAAGCCCGAGCAACAGCAGGAATGGCGATACCTTCTCGTCATCAGAGTGGGCATGCTTGTGGCCATGTTCAGCCCCTTCGGTGATCAGCTCCAGGGTTAATTGCAGCAAAAATCCAAGCAATACAAACAGCCCTGTGAAAACAGTCGGCTTGCTGAACACCTCCGGCACGAGTTTTAAAAAGGTGATCCCAATCAGAAAGGCCCCGCTGAATGCAAGTAAAAACTTCAGCACACGCTGGTCATTCGGTTTGAAAAGAAACACCAGCGAACCGCTGGCCAAAACCGTAAAAATCAATACAAGATATATCACAAAACTCATAAAACTATTTTTAAAAGGAACACTTCGGGAACCTCAGTGTCCCACGTCCTACGTCCTACGTCCCACATCCCACGTCCCACGTCCTACGTCCTTCCTACTGCACATCAACCACCCTGTACGCGACACTGCCCGGTACTCCCTTGAAATTCTCAAAAAGGCGCTCCGACACCCTCGACATACATCCTGTGTCGGGAGGCAATCCCATCCTGTCAAGGTCACCGGTCACCTTTAAATAAAACTGCTCGCTCATTACAATCCTGTTCTCAACACTCCGAGTCATCAGCCGTGCCGTGAGATCGATATCGAGCCCATAATAATCCTCGGCTCCCCGGAAAAAGGTAATATTGTAAACTTCCGTGCAATAATGGATCGCCACCTTGCAATTCAGGTACAGATCCTGGTCAGGATGATTTTTGATCAGGAACAGCGAGGCATAAATATCCTCCAGCAAGGCAAAACAGGTGTTATCCGAAAACTTAGCCTGCAACACTTCCTCCGGTATAAAAAGCATCATTTCATCCCCGATGCCCTTTACGATGTGATTTTGGAAATGGTTTGCGTATAAAAGGTTGTTGAACGTGTTGTTCAACTTCCTGCCCCACTCTTTCAGCCCGCCCTGGTATTTGATATCGGTCGACTTGTTGATGTCAATAAAAAAGCAAATGCCCGGACAGCCCGGAATTTGTTCCAGGTCGCGCACCATTTCAACAGAGTTCGGATCGGTATAGTGAATATAAACAGCCATCAGAATTGCACTATGGCCTCCCCTGCTGTATTATAAATTTCAAAAACCTTGGTGAATCCGGAGATTTCAAAAATTTCCCGGATGTTTTCCTGCAATCCGCAAATAATAAACCTGCCTTTTATCTGGGTGATTTTTTTCAGGGCCATCAGGAAAACACGCAGCCCGCTGCTGCTCACATAGTCCATTTCCGAACATTCCAGCAGTATCTTATCCTGCTGACCGTCGATCAGTTCATTAAGCATTTTTTCAAGTATACTGTACGTAGTCGTATCCAACCTGCCCGAAATGCTCACAATTGAACACTTATCTGTTTTCTCTTGTTTGAGTTCCATAGTGTTTTGGTCTCGATTTTATTAAAAAGTTTTGGTTAATATTACGATGTTCTTATCTCCGGAGCGCTGGTAACTGATGCTGTTCGTCAACTCCCTGATGAAATGGATTCCAAGTCCGCCTATTTTCCGTTCCTCCACAGGAAGGTCGAAACTATCGCTGATGTCCTGCTCAAGCAGGTTAAAAGGTTTGCCGTCATCCTCCATGCGGATCTGCAGGAGATTCGGATTTAGCAGCGTAAAATCAAAAACAATGAAGTGCTCCTTCTCATCCATGAAGGCATATAAAACCACATTTGAAAACAACTCCTCCAGCACAAGGTGTATCTCCATCCTCGCTTTTGCAGGAATATTCCACTGCAATGCTATCTTCTCCAGACACACCACCATCGCATCAATCTCCCCGACCTCATTCCTCAATACCAACTGCATTGCCTGCATTGTCTGCATTGCCTGCATTGTCTGCATTGTTTGCATTGTTTGCATTGTTTGCATTGCCTGCATTGTATTCCTAAGCACCAGGATCGTAATATCATCGGCTTGTTCGGCTCCCGAAGAAAACTGTTTTAACCCGGAGATCAGCGAATCGGCGAGTTCACGGGGGCTTTTGTGCGCGTTTTCCGTAAGAATTGTCCTCAGCCTGGCCTCTCCGAAGAAATCTTCTGAAGCACTGAGGGCCTCTGTAATGCCATCGGTTGTAAGCACAATGGTTTCACCGGGAGCAAAGCAAAACTTCCCCGAAATGTAGCCGCCGGTCTCAAAAATACCAAGGGGTATTCCTCCCCGGGTGTCAATCTGCCTAATTTCCCCCCCGGCACCCAGTATATAAGGATAATTGTGCCCGGCATTGCAAAACTCCATTTCACCTGTTTTCAGGTCTACAATACCCGCGAAAAAGGTAACGAACATCTGGTTTTGATTGTCCTTCGAGAGTTCCAGGTTGATACTCTGCATCACTTCACTGATCGGCGTTCCTTCAATGGCTTTCGCCCGGAGCAATGTCCGGGTTACCATCATAAACAATGCTGCCGGCACGCCTTTTCCCGAAACATCGCCGATTGCAATGCACAAATGGTCGGGGCTGAGATAAAAAAAGTCATAAAGATCACCGCCTACGGCTTTCGCCGGATCAAGCAAAGCATACAATTCCCATCCGGCGGGGGCATCGAACACGTGTGGCAGCATTCCCATCTGTATATGGTGAGCAACATTCAGCTCGCTTTCGATTTTCTCGCGCGCGATGGTCGTCTCCTGCAGGCTCACGATGTACTTTCTCAACTCCTGCTGCATCACCGAAAATGCATCTGTAAGCTGGGTGATTTCATCCTTCGACCTGCGCTGAGGCAACCCTGCATTGAAATCCCCTTGCCCGATCGTTTTGGTGGCGCCTACCAGGCGGATGATCGGCCGGGTGAGGTTCCTGGTGATCATGATCGTCGCCACCATCAGTGCGGCGATGCTGATCGCGAATATCCACAATATCTTCCGGAAGAACTGAAAAAGATCATCCAGGAGTTCATCCGCCGGCATTATGACACCCAGCGACCATCCTGTTGAAGCCACCGGGGCATACGATAAAAAACCCGGCCGGCTTTGCGCCTCCAGGCCATCCATGGGGCTAAATCCGGTTTTCCCGGCCAACATGTCCCTAATGGCTCTGATCGTCTGTTCTCCCCTGCCGGCCCTGGCGATGTCAAGTATGTTTTTCTTTTCCGTGACCATCCGGGGTGAAGTGATGATATTCCCCTGCTTTGAAACAAGAAAACCATAGCCCGTTTTAAACACCTTGATCGCTTTGACCATCCGCTCAAAAGCGGCCAGCGAGATATCCATGGTAATCACCCCGGTAAACTTTTTGCTCCCATTTACAAGGCTGAAAACTGGATAGGAATAGGTGCACATCAACGCATTGCCACCTCCCTTGTCATAATATGGCTCGGTCCATACTGGTTTTTGGAGGAGTTTTGGCAGGCGGTACCAGTCCATGTTGAAATAATCATAATCCTTGTCACCCAGCAGACGCGTTGAAAGCCTGCTCCCGTTTTCACACAAATACACCGCGTGCCAGTACGACTTCTTGTCGAAAGTGAAGGGTTCAAAAGCGAGGCAACTGCCAAAGATAACGGGATCGCGGCTCACAAGCGCCCCGGAAATCTGTATAACATCTTCATTGGTGATATTCCGGCTTTCCAGTGCATTGGCCAGGGTTATTGGCAGAAGTTCTGCCGGTTGCAGATCGTTCTCGATGCGGGCAATGGTTTCCCGTGTAAGAAGCCCGGCATCCTTCTGTGCACCTTCAATCAACAGCGCCCTCGAATAACGGTAACTGTATATGAAAGCAATACAGCAAATCAGCAGGATTGCCGCCAGGAAAAGAAAACCATACCGTACTGTCAGACCAGTAAACTGTAAAAACCTGGGGATCCTGCGATGCAAACCTCTTAAATTTTAATTTTACTTCGTAAAGGTAGAAAAATATCTCCCTGCAATTCTTTAAATTGATATTTTTGACAATCCAAATATGAACCTGTAAAACTCAATATTATGAACGCTCAAGATATCCGGCAATTAAAACCTGAACGACTCTGGTACTATTTCTCTGAAATATGTAACATTCCGCGCCCATCGAGGCAGGAGAAAAAGATTGCTGCCTGGCTCGTGGAATTTGCGGCAAACCATAAACTGGAATGCCAGGTTGATGAAGTCGGCAACGTTCTCATCAGGAAACAGGCCACTGCAGGTTATGAAAGCAGAAGCATGGTAATCATGCAAAGCCACCTGGATATGGTGTGTGAGAAAAATTCGGAGACCATCCACAATTTCGAAACTGATGCCATCAGCCCGTGGGTTGACGGGACCTGGGTCAAAGCAAAAGGAACTACCCTAGGCGCCGACGATGGCATCGGGATCGCCGCGGCACTCGCTGTCCTTGAATCGCAGGATATTCCCCATGGCCCGCTGGAAGCATTGTTCACCGTGGATGAAGAAACCGGGCTTACCGGCGCGTTTGCCCTGAAACCCGGCCAGCTGAAAGGCAGGATCCTGATAAACCTTGATTCGGAAGATGAAGGACAGCTTTTTATCGGTTGTGCCGGTGGCAAAGATACCGTAGCCACGATGGCCATGGTGACGGAACCTGTCCCCGATGGCCACATTGCCTTTAAAGCAGCCATTACCGGTTTGAAAGGCGGCCATTCTGGCGATGATATAAACAAGGGCCTTGGAAATGCCGTGAAACTCATGAACCGTTTCCTTTGGAATTCGCAGAACACCTTTGAAATTGCCCTGGCAGATTTCAATGCCGGCAACCTGCGGAATGCCATCGCCCGTGAAGCATTTGCCGTTTTTACCATCCACATGGATAACGAAATCATGATGCTTCAGTATGCCGACCAGTTTGCATCTGAAATAAAAGCTGAACTTCATGTAACAGAACCGGGGCTCGCCTTTGAGGTTGTGCCTTGCGTCATGCCTGAAGCCGTGCTAACCGATTCACTGCAGGCCGACCTGCTTGATGCGCTCTATGCCTGTCCCCATGGCGTGATCGCCATGTCGCGGGAGATTCCCAATTTCGTTGAGACTTCAACAAACCTGGCGTCGGTTAAGTTCATCGATAAAAAGATCGTAATCACAACAAGCCAGCGCAGTTCGGTCGAATCATCGAAGAAGGATGTCGCCGACATGGTTGCCAGCGTGTTTTACATGTTGCAGGCCGACGTCGAACATTCAGCAGGTTATCCCGGCTGGAAGCCCAATCCCGATTCGGAGATCCTCCGGATCACGGCTGAGGCATACCGCCGGCTGTTTAACCAGGAACCACAGGTGTTAGCGATTCACGCCGGGTTGGAGTGCGGTTTAATTGGCGCTATATACCCCGGAATGGACATGGTTTCGTTCGGGCCAACCATCAAAGGGGCGCATTCCCCGGATGAAAGGCTTGAAATCGGATCAACAGTGAAGTTTTGGGAACTCCTGACAGAAGTACTCAGGGAAACCAGGTAAATCACCGGGAGCTGTATGGGGTATTTATGAAACGCTTTCTGACTGCCATTTTCATTATATCGCATGCTTTCTGCTTCCCGCAGGAAGGGTTCCTGTTCTCCGACAGCGCCATCATGGCGCGTATGTCGGCCGACCTTCACATCCTTGCCTCCGATTCCCTGGCTGGCCGAAGACTTGGTTCTCCCGGGGAGAAAAAAGCATATACCTATATAATAGAAAAATTCACCCAGGCGGGACTGACCCCGGCTGGTGTCCCGCCTACATCCTTCCTGCAACCCTTTTCTGTTGGATCCACCAGGATACCATCCGATTCAAACCTCCTGAAGATGGACGGATTTCAAGAGACGGTCTTTCCTTGGCGCGATTTCTGTCCAGTTGCCTGGTCAGCCAATGGCCTGGTCGAAGGAAACCGGTATATCCTGGTTGACCTTGCACGCTTCAATAAGCATAACCAATCCAAACAGTCCGATCAGGGACCATCGCTCAGGCAGGTGGTAAGGGAGGCATTTCAGCAAGGCAATGAAGCGGTGTTTCTGATGAACGAATGGTTGCTGAAGGGGATTGAACGAGATTCTCTATACAACAGGGTTGGTGTAAAGCCTGAAAACGGTCTGGTCATCTCTGTTAACTCAGCTGTTGCAGAATTCCTGGGTACGCATCCGGGGATCCGGGTATCAATTAGGATCAATGTTACCAAAACAGCAATCACAGGTTATAACATCATCGGGATGATCGATAACAAAGCACCGAATACCATAATCATTGGCGCCCATTACGATCACCTGGGCATCAGCAGAAGCGGGAAAATCTTCAGGGGGGCCGATGATAACGGCAGTGGCACCGTGATGCTGATGGAACTTGCCCGGCATTTAAAAGCGTCGGGCGACACGCTGAGCAACTACCTGTTCATTGCATTCTCGGGTGAAGAAGAAGGGTTATACGGATCAGCTTTCTTCGTTCGTCACCCCGTGGTTGACCTGAATACCGTCAATTTTATGATGAACCTCGATATGGTAGGCCGGTTGGGGTGTGAAGGGAACCTGGTCACTGTGTTTGGCACTGGCACCTCACCGCTTTGGCATACCCTATACAAGGAAACGGAACATCCAAAGTTCAGGATCTGCCGGATGCACGGCGTTCACAGCTTCACCGATCACCTGGACTTTTACCATCATGGTATTCCGATAACCTCCTTCACCACCGGGTTTCACTACGAGTACCATACAACCCGCGACGCAGCAGAAACGATCAATTACAGCGGGATGAAGGACCTTGCGAAGTATCTTGAAGGATTGCTGCACAACGCGGCAACAAAAGGAAAGATTGGCTACCACAAGGTTTCCGGGTGGTACAACTTCAGTACAAACCTGAAAATCGTGATCAAGGACATTGATCATATCCTTACCGTCGGGATGGAACAATGACCAGTGCCCCTAACCATATTATTACAACCCCACCCCTACTCCCAGCCTGAATACCGGATTTGAATAAGGTGAGCTATATGTATCATTGATATTCCAGAGCAGGAGGAAGTCCATGGAGACATGGCTGCTGATGGGTTGGCGATAACCTCCACCAACAAAGAAACTGTTATATTGTATCACATCCTTGCCAGGCTTATACGATAGTCCATCGGCACCCTTAATATAACCAGCGTTGTCTTGAACATAAGGTCTCTGATAAACCAGGTATTCATACTCTATATGAGCAAACACGTTTTTCAGGAAGTTATCGAACAGTCCAGACAAATAGTATCTGAGGTAAAGACAACCTCCCAGCACATTAGCCTGGTATGAAAGGTATTTACTGTTATTCTTATCATAGAAGTAATTCTTATCATATATATACTGGTATACAAATCTGAACCCGACATAAAGCTGATCAAGGGTTCTAACGCGCCCTTCAGGGGCGATAGTAATACCGGCAACAGTGCCGAACTGGAACCCGAGATTACCTCCAACACAGACGCGGTGCCAGAAATTATCAGGATTTTTAGGTTTGGCTTGGAGCGAAGGAATGGTATCCTGGGCGAAATTCAGGGTTATTCCGATAAAGAAAAGGGTAACAACTAAGGTGGTTTTTCGGGCAAATCGAGACATAGAGGTAAGTTTTATAAGGTTGGTTCATCAGAACTACAAAAATAATGAAAAAAAACGAATCCTGTAACATCTTACTTATTAAACTTTTACGCACAGGATTAAAAAATTATTAAAGAATTATTAAAAAAAAGTGAGAAATGTCTTGGTAGTTAAAATATAATCTGTACTTTTGCACTCCCGTTACGATGTTCTTTGAAGTTGTGAATGCAAAACAAACCAACTGTGTTGAGAGATTTGAAGTGAAGTTGAGAGTGCGCAAAACTTTTTTAAAAATATTTTAAAAAATGTTTGGTGGAATGAAAAAGAGTTGTAATTTTGCAGTCCCAAACAAACAGAGTACCTGGATGGGGAAATGACAAGAAATGTTCTTTGAAAGACTGAAGTAAATGTAGTAGCAAATATCCCAGATTATATAATTAACCTAGTTAATTCTTTTTGGTAATAGTAACCCTGAATAAGATTAAATTTTCCTTTTACAATGGAGAGTTTGATCCTGGCTCAGGATTAACGCTAGCGGCAGGCCTAATACATGCAAGTCGAACGGCAGCACGAGTAGCAATACTTGGTGGCGAGTGGCGCACGGGTGCGTAACACGTATGCAATCTACCCTTAACTGGGGGATAGCCCCGAGAAATCGGGATTAATACCC
>CAIWMX010000063.1 GCA_903913885.1 uncultured Bacteroidales bacterium
ACCCTTTGCTACTTTCAACTCAAAGACATGAACATTGAAAACCGTCCGGGCGGATGCCGCATTTGCGTGGTTGAAGTCGTCGGCCGACGGAACCTCGCCCCTGCCTGTTCCACCAATGTTGCAAAGGATATGGTTGTTAACACCCATTCGATAAGGGTATTGAACGCACGCCGTACTGTTCTGGAGTTAATTCTCTCCGATCATCCTGCTGAATGTCTTACCTGTGCCAAATCGGGGAGTTGTGAGCTCCAGACGATGGCACAGCAACTTGGCGTACGCGAATTACCTTACCAGGGTGAACAGTCGACTTACCGCAAGGACACGTCGCCTGCCATCATCCGGGATGTTGACAAATGCATCATGTGCAGGCGGTGCGAAATGATGTGTAATGATGTACAGACGGTAGGTGCGCTTTCTGCCGTCAACAGAGGGTTCATGGCAGTGGTAGCTCCGGCATTCGAAATGAATCTCGAGAAATCTCCCTGTACTTACTGCGGACAATGTGTATCTGTTTGTCCTACCGGTGCCCTGACCGAAGTTGACCACTCGCGCAACGTGATCAATTCACTCGCTGATCCTACTAAAACAGTTGTTGTTCAAACAGCACCTGCCGTCCGCGCCGCCCTTGGCGAAGAATTTGGCCTTGCGCCAGGCACTCTTGTAACTGGTAAGATGGTCGCAGCACTCAGACGACTAGGCTTTAACTACGTGTTCGACACCGATTTTGCTGCCGACCTCACTATTATGGAAGAAGGAAGCGAATTACTCGACCGCCTTACCCGTTACCTCAAGGGTGACAAGAATGTGAAATTGCCGATCCTTACCTCCTGTTGCCCGGGCTGGGTGAACTTCTTCGAGCACAATTTCCCTGACCTCATGGATGTGCCGTCAACAGCCAAGTCACCGCAACAGATGTTCGGTCCGATCGCCAAGGAGTATTTTGGTAAAAAACTCGGCATCGACAGGAAAAACATGATCGTTGTTTCGATTATGCCCTGCCTGGCAAAGAAATATGAGTGCCAGCGCGATGAATTCAAGGTAAACGGCGACCCGGATGTCAATTTCTCCCTGTCGACCCGCGAACTTGCCCATCTCATCAAATCGGCCAACATCGATTTCAACAGCCTGCCCGATGAGGATTTTGACAACCCGCTGGGGGCCTCTACCGGCGCTGCTGTCATTTTCGCGAATACCGGCGGCGTTATTGAAGCTGCCTGCCGCACTGCCTACGAACTTTACACCGGCAAAAAACTGGAAAAGGTCGAATTCAACGAATTACGCGGGTTGGAAAGCATCCGCCATGCCACCATTGACTTTGACGGCTTACCTATCAATATTGGCATTGCCCATGGCCTTGGTAATGCGCGCAAACTTCTTGAAGATGTTCAGGCCGGCCGCAGTCAGTTCCATGCCATCGAAATCATGGCCTGCCCGGGAGGGTGTATCGGCGGGGGCGGACAGCCATTTCATCATGGCGATTCCGAAATCATTAAACAACGCGCTGCTGCCATCTACCGTGAAGATGAAGGGAAACCCATCCGTAAGTCGCATGAAAATCCGTTCATCATTGAACTTTATAAAGAATTTTTAGGCAAGCCATTAAGCGAAAAGTCGCACCACCTGCTGCACACGCATTATTTTGATAAGAGTGCGGGCACCTATGTGGAGGAATAAAGAAATAGCGAGGTAGCGAGGTAGCGAAATGGTGAAATCGTGAAATGGTGAAATATTGAAATAAAAAAATATTATTATGGCAAAGATTAAATTATCGGAAAGGAAATTGCAGGAACTGAAAGAAGTATGCAAGTCCTTTAACAATGAGAAGGGGGAGCTTATCAATGTCCTGCACAAGGCCCAGGGTATTTTCGGATACCTGCCTGCCGAGCTGCAGGAGGTGATTGCAAAGGAATTGAATGTTTCGGTTGCCCATGTTTACGGCGTTGTTACCTTCTATTCATTTTTCACCATGCTGCCCAAAGGGGAACACCCGATTTCGATATGCCTGGGAACCGCCTGTTATGTGAGGGGCGCGGAGAAGGTACTGGAAGAATTCAAACGGGTATTGAACATCCAGGTTGGCGAAACAACTGCCGACGGCAAATTTTCATTAAGCTGCCTGAGATGCGTTGGCGCCTGTGGACTGGCACCAGTGGTGCAGGTTGGCGAAAAGGTATATGGCCGCGTCTCTCCGGATGGGGTAAAGGATATTGTTGCAGAGTATAAAAGTTAGATGTTTTTTGGTTAATACGTGATGTGGCCTGCCGGAGTGGTTTCCGGCGGGCTTTTTTTTAAATGGCAAAATGGTAAAATGGTAAAATGGTAAAATCCTAGTGGCAGGAGGTTAAAAGAACTTCATGGTCACCTCTTTCAGAAATTTTTCTTCGAGGGTGCGGGCAATGCGGTGAACGACGGTTCGCCTGAGTTCAAGTTCAACGGGCAGGGTGGGATCCTGGTGGGCGACATTGATGTTGGTGCCGACCAGGAAATGGATTTCATCGCTGTCGAGGATATAGCGGACGATCTCGTCTGCCGGTCCGCGGCCAAGCTGGTAATTGTTGTTGTATTTCTTAAGCAGTTCGCTCACTTTGCTCAGCGTGAGGATGCCTTCGGTGATAAGATCCACGCCGTTCATGTGGGAAACCGGCGGCAGTTCCGGATCGAGCATGACCTTGCTGTCGATGATCTCCTCGTCCCATTCGCGGGCAACCATGTCGCCCGTGGTGGCACCACATACAATTTTCTTTCCTTCAAACTGTTTCAGAAGGCCCGTAAACATGGTGTCCTGCCCGGGATCCTGCGGTGGCCCGGAGAAGATCATCAGTTTTCTCGGATCGCGGAAATAGATAACCCCGCAACTGATGTCATCGATCGGGTGAAAACTGTCGTTCTGATTTGCCTTGTTTATTACCTTGGTGCCCAGTTTAACCGCCGAAATATCCTGTTCCTCCCGGATGGATTCTTCCACAAACTTCTTCAGGTTGTCGAGCCCCCAGCCTATCGGGAAACGGTCGCTACCCAAACCCGACTGTGTTACACCGTCGGAACAAAATACGATCCTGTCTTCCTTTTGCGGCCTGAATGTGGTTGTCAGCACCTCCTTGCCTATGTACTTCTCGCCATCCAAAACCACACAGTTCCATTCGGGTTCGTGGAGATGCGCGCCACGCAGGATGAGCGTCTTCGGGTTTTCATACTCCAGGATAGAAACAGAACCTTCCACGTCGATTTCCACGATGGTGAAGGTGGAGTAATTCATTTGCTTGACACTGTCGACCGGCAAAGTCTTCATGATGATCTCGGTGATCTTCTGCACGCTTTTGTGTTCCTGCGTGAAATTCACCGCCAGGGTGGCTGTCAGGATTCCCAGCATGTTGGCCTTGATGCCGTGCCCCATCCCGTCGGATAACACCACGATGATCCTCCCCTCCTCCTTTATGCGCCTCGAGATAAACACATCCCCGCACACGCGGGCTTCCCCGTGACACTTTTGCTGGCAGTTGACCTCGATGAAGAATTTTTCGTCCAAGGAAAAGGAGTTACGATTTACGATTTACGATTTACGATTTACGATTGACGATTGACGATTTACGATTTATAGATAGTTAAGGTGAGTGAGGATAAAGTATCTGGTTACAAAATCCAAAATCTAAAATCGTAAATCGTAAATTATTTCTTAGCTGGGTTTTTATACGTGTTGATAATAGAATTAAGCATTTGTTCTGTCTTTGAGGCGCCCTCTCCAAGCAAATAGGCAATTTTCTGAACCATGTCAAAATTTTCGTCTACGACCTCGGTCAGCCTGGTGATTATTTGTTCTTTTCTCACTTCCGGTGTGTACATGTCGCGCAGGATTCCTCCGACATATTTATGGCTCCGGATGGGAAATACTGACACGCCAAGTTTGTTGTCTTCATACTGAACATCCTTGTTTTCAATGGGTTCGTCGGAGGAGAGCACGTAGGAAAACATCTTATAAAAATGAACCGGAAGCAATGTTTTAAGGTCGGCGCCAACGAGCCCCGGAATCACTTCATCAATGAGGGCTGCCTCCTCCCCGACAATACGGATAAACGCCTTGTTCGACTGGTATATCTTCAGGTCCTCATCAACGATCACCACCCCCGACAACAAATTCTGGAGCATGATGGAAATGATCTCCGACGACTCCTTCTGAGCTTCCTGCTCATGTTTGGCCTTTTCTTCTGATTCCTTTAGCGCAACTTTGGTTTTTGCCAGGGTTTCGTTAGCAGTCCTCAGGGTGTGAATATATTCCTGCCGGTTCTGTCCGCTGAAAATATGGCACATCTCGGTGGTTGCCAGGCCCTGGGAGATGGCAATGGCCAGGTCGCGGCAATTCGAATAACCACACGCCTCACAGCCAATGTCGTTATGCATCTGGCCTTCGCGGTGGATCATTTTCAGGACATCTTCAATCTTGTCGTCTTCAGGCACCGGGAGGCGCTGGTCATCAGCCGCAAAATCCCTGGCCAGGTCAAGATCAGCGCTTGTAGCCACCTCCTGTTGCCAGGTTTCCTTATCGAAGGTAAGGAGTCGCTTGTTTGCATAATCGGTTACCAGGGTCATTCTCAGGAATTTTTCCCCGCCCTGGGAGGTGCCGGGTCCCATGAGGCACCCTTCATCATAGAAGATATTGAAATTACGTTTGATCAATTCAACCCGTGTATCGAATTCCTTCACCGCGTCGAGCATGTTATTCCTTCCTTCGGTGGTAATCACGCACCCGGTAAGCAGGTCTTCACTGACCCCTGCGGCCTGAAGGATGCCATTGCTGATGGGGTAGAGCGAACCTTTGTAGCCTAGCGGCGGATCGAATTCCGAAAATTCAACCTGGCTTTCCCGGATGTTGAATTCGATGAATAACTGCCGGAGTTCCACGAATGTCAGCACTGAATCAACCTTCGCGTCGCCGTCGTAACGCAGGGCTTCATCTTTGGCAGCGATGCAGGGGCCGATGAAGATAATTTTCACGTCGGCGCCGTATTTCTGCCTGATCACTTTGGCAGTGGCCACCATCGGGGAGACAATCGGGGCAAGGTTACCGATCAGTTCAGGGTGGTATTTTTCGATAAAGGAAACTACCGCCGGACAGTTTGCGGTGATATGAAATTTTCCCCTGAAATTATTGAACAATTCGTTGTACCGGGCGGCAACCAGGTCAACTCCGAAAGACACTTCACTGACATAGGCGAATCCCAGCTTTTTAATCATTTCCACGAATTTCCGGTAATCGGTGATGTCGTGAAACTCGCCGGAAATAGTCGGGTCGCAGATCGCAGCCACTTTTTCTCCGGAAGAAAGGATCAGTTTTGTCTCTTCCACCGAACTCCGGTATGAAATTGCATTCGGGGAACAGGCTTTGTAGCAGCTGCCACAGCCGATGCACCGCTCAGGGATGATGTCAGGCAGCCCTGAACCCACATCCACCCTGATTGCCTTCACCGGGCATATTCTCACACAGGAATAACACTTTACACACGCAGGATGGGAAATCTGCAACAGAGATTCGAGAGGCATATTTCTATTATTATTGTCAAAATTAGGAATATCTGCGGTTGTTTGGAAGAAAAATCAAAAAATATTATCAAAACAACCCCAGCTGATGTTTGTTTAATTATTCACATTGCTAAACTATTCACAATTAAAATTGTCATTATTAAGATTAAAACATTATTTTTGTAAGGCAGTAATTGAAGATTCATTCGTTTATGAAAGAAATTCTGGAAAAAATTCTGGCCCGGCATCCGATGAACAAGAAGGATTCGCTGCTTCCGATCCTTCAGGAAGTACAGAAGGCAAACGGTTATTTAACCGAGGATTTGCTGTCAGAGGTTGGACGATACCTGGGCATGCCTGTAAACAAGGTCTATGGCGTTGCAGCTTTCTACGACCAATTCAGGTTCACCCCGCAGGGTCTCTGCCATATCAGGATATGCCAGGGCACTGCATGTCACCTGTTTGGATCATCCTCCTTCCTGGGCGAGTTGGAAAAACAACTGAAAGTGAAGGCTGGAGGCATCAGCAGGGATAAAAAATTCAGCCTTGAAATTGTGAATTGCATGGGAGCCTGCGAGTCGGCGCCGGTGCTTCGTGTAAATGACACTTTTTACCCGCACCTTACCCCGGAGGAATTATCCCGAATCATCCATAACCTCAAAGAAAAAACGGAATAAAATGGCTATTCTGAGCTCCCGTGAAAATAAGGAATTCCTGGTCGAAAAGATCCTGAAAAGTTATTCCAATATCTTTGATAAAGCGAATACCGACAGGCTTTCTCAGATTAAACGCGACAAGGTATCACACCCGGTGATATTTATCGGCATGGGCACCTGCGGTATGATTGCAGGCGCCGGCAAGACTTACCAGGCTGTTGAACAATACCTGGAAGAAAACAACATCGATGCCGAATTGGTCCGCGTCGGCTGTCTTGGATTGTGCTCAGTTGAACCGCTTATGGATGTTCAGTTGCCGGGAAAAGCAAGGATATCATTTCATCATGCAACAGCAGAGAAAGCTGCAGGGTTGCTTGATTCGGCGTTTCACCACCAGGTGGTGAATGAAACTGTGCTGGGACAATACAGTCATGCTGGCCACGAAGACTGGGCCACCATTCCGTACATCGACCAACTGCCCTATTTTTCAATGCAGCACCGGAACATCCTCCGTAATTCGGGCATCATATCCCCCTACCTGATTGATGATTACATCGCCTTTGGCGGATACAGGTCGCTCTACAAAACGGTTTTGAACTATACTTCCGACAAAGTATGTGAAATCGTCGACCAGAGCGAGTTGCGCGGCCGTGGCGGCGGCGGGTATCCGACCGGGAAAAAATGGGCATTGGCACTTGGTACGGGAAGTGATCATAAGTACCTGGTTTGCAATGCAGATGAGAGTGATCCCGGCGCCTTTATGAACCGGGCGATCATTGAAGGAGATCCTCACCGGGTGCTTGAAGGTATTGCCATTGCAGCCTATGCCATCGGGGCCAGCAACGCTTATATCTACGTAAGATCTGATTACGAACAGTCCCTCCTTCTCCTGGAAACAGCTGTAAACCAGGCAAAAGAATACGGTTTTATTGGTGAAAATATTTTTGGCAGCGGTTTTAACCTGAACATGCACATCCGGCAGGGAGCCGGCGCTTTTGTTTGCGGCGAAGAAACCGCCCTGATCGCCAGTATCGAAGGAAACAGGGGCATCCCGCAATCGAAACCGCCCTATCCCGCCGAGAAAGGTTTATTTGGCCATCCCACGATCGTGAACAACATTGAAACGCTGGCCAATATCCCGTCAATCCTGGAGAACGGGCCTAACTGGTTCAAATCGGTAGGAACTAAGCTCAGCCATGGCACAAAGGTATTCAGCATTGCAGGGAAATCAGTGCATACGGGCTTTATCGAGATTCCCATGGGGATTACCATTTCTACCATCGTGAACGAACTTGCAGGGGGTATAAAAAATGGCAAAAAGTTAAAGGCTGTCCAGTTCGGAGGGCCTTCAGGGGTTTGTATCCCTTTGCAGGATATTGATACAACCATCGGTTATGAATCCTTAATGAAAATCGGATCCTCCCTCGGACTGGGCGGAATCATCATTCTCGATGAAGATACCTGCATGGTGGACCTGTCAAAGTATTTTATCGGCTTCCTGCAAAAGGAGAGTTGCGGAAAGTGCATCCCCTGCAGGGAAGGAACCCGGAGGATGCTCCAGATTCTTGAGGAGATCACCCGGCGCCCCAGGGAAGCCAGCTCACATGAAACGCTCGAGCGATTCAAAGGCGTAGTAGAACTTGAAAACCTGGCCGAAGTCATCCGCGACACATCCCTCTGCGGGTTAGGACGGAATGCACCTAACCCGGTACTCTCTTCCCTGAAATGGTTCCGGGAAGAATATGAGGAACACATTTTCGACCGGACATGCAAAGCAGGCGTATGCCATGACCTGCGGACCTTTTACATCGACGTGGAGGTCTGCAACGGTTGCAACGTGTGCCAGAAAAAATGCCCCGGCACAGCCATCATCGGAACCCCCAGATCGCCCCATTTCATCGTGGAATCAAAGTGTACAGGATGCGGCATTTGCTTCGATGTTTGTAAATTCAACGCTATTTACTTCAAATAACCGGTGTAATGCAATTCAATATTGAGATAAACGACCAACAGGTATCGGCAAAGCGGGGTGAAACCATCAAAAATGTTCTCGACCGGATTGGCATCCATGTCCCGACCTTGTGTTACATGCAGGGCTTCTCCCCCACGGGTGGATGCAGAATGTGTGTCGTGGAGGTTGAAGGGATATCGGAACTTGTTCCCTCATGCGCGCATTTAGTTACCGAATGGATGAAGATCAAAACCCATTCGCCCAGGGTGATCAAAGCCCGTAAAGTGCTTGTAGAACTTTTACTTGCAAGCCATCCTGATGATTGTCTTTATTGCGAACGTACCGGAACCTGCGGCTTGCAGGACCTGGCTTTCGAAATGAATATCACTGAACGCAAACACCACATTAAACGTCAGCAGATCCAGGTTGACAAATCCTGCTCCTCCATCATCCGCGACCCGGCCAAATGTGTTCTCTGCGGCCGCTGCATCAGGGTTTGTGATGAAGTGATCGGGGTCTCCGCCATCGACGTGGTCGGCCGCGGCAGTGATAGCAGGATCGGAACTTCCTACAACCGGGGTCTGAACGTGCAAACATGCGTAAAATGCGGTCAGTGCATCATGGTTTGTCCAACGGCAGCCCTGTCGGAAAAACCCGGGTTCCAGCACGTGCTTGATGCCCTGAATAATCCTGATTTATATCCCGTTGTGCTTTTTTCCCCTACCATCCCCGCGTCCATTGCCGAAGCTTTCAACATCAAGGCAAGCAGGGACATCCTGAACTTACTGCGCGCTGCCCTGAAGAAAATGGGTTTTAACCAGGTTTTCGATGCTTCCATGGCAGGCGATCTTGCCATTATGGAAGAGGCAGCCGAGTTTATCGACCGGTTTAACAAGCGTGAAAACCTCCCGATGTTTACCTCCTGCTGTCCGTCGTGGGTAAGGTATGTTGAGGAATGCAGGCCCCGCCTGCTCCCAAATCTTTCCACTACCGGATCGCCCCAGCAGCTTATGGGAAGGCTGACCAAAAATTATATCACCAGCTCGGCAAGCCAGAAACCCGAGAATGTGTTTGTTGTATCGGTTATGCCGTGCACCGCAAAAAAACATGAAGCTGCAGGCGACCGCATGAAGGATGGCAAATCGTTCAACGTAGATGCAGTGATTACCACACGGGAACTGGTCAAGATGATAAAGTTCCTTGGAATCGACATCAGCAGCCTCGAACCCGAACCAAGCGATTCAGCTTTCAGCATGCGGAGCTCATCAGGCAACCTGTTCGGTATCTCAGGCGGGCACCTTGAAGGGCTGATGCGCACCATTCACTTCATGATGACCGGGGTGGAGATGAGTTCCATCAAGATCAGCGAACTGCGCGGTTTGAAAAATAAAAAAGAGGCACGGGTCAAGGCAGGGAAAAATTTATTCAATATTGCGGCTGTCAGCGGGCTTGCAAACGCAAAGATTCTGCTTGATGAAATTGAGGCAGGCCGTGCAGATTTCCAGATCGTCGAAGTCATGGCCTGCCCTAATGGCTGTATCAATGGCGGGGGCCAGACCCTGGGCGCCGATGAGAAGGAACTCAAGATTCGCATGAAAGCGCTTTACGATGTTGACGATGAAGAGATTATCAAGGTAGCACATAAAAATCCGATAATCGTGGACCTATATGATAAGTTCCTTGCAAAGCCCGGCAGCGGACACAACATGGAACTTCTGCATGTTTCACGAACTTCAACTGACGGAAAATGAGTCATTCATACAACAGGCAGCTTGTTTTCACGCTAAAAGACCGTTGCAGGGTTTGTTTTACCTGTGTCAGGGAATGCCCGGTCAAGGCAATCAAGATCATAAACGGGCAGGCGGAGGTTATCAACGACCGCTGCATCGGTTGCGGAAACTGTGTAAAGGTTTGCAGCCAGGGCGCCAAGATCCCGTTGCGGTCGGTTGATTCGGTTTTTGAATTGCTGAAATCTGAAAATACGATCGCCGCCTGCATCGCCCCTAGCTTTCCGGCCGAATTCGAAGAGATCCCCGATCACCGCAAACTCGTGGGGATGCTTCGCAAACTGGGTTTTGATTACGTGACCGAAGTTTCATTCGGCGCCGACATCGTTGCGCGTGAATATGAAAAAAAGATAAAAAGCGAAGATTTTGAGGGAGATATCTCCTCCGACTGCCCCGCCATCGTTTATTTCATCCGCCACTACCACCCCGATATGGTGCCTTATCTTGTACCCATTGCTTCACCCATGGTGGCGATGACCAGGGTGATGAAGAAAAAACACGGCGACAACCTCAAAGTTGTGTTCATAGGTCCCTGCTTTGCCAAAAAAGCCGAGACCGATGAGGTGGATGAAGTTCTTACATTCCGCGAACTGCGCGAAATGTTTGACAAGCAGAATATCCGTGCAGAAAGTACGGAGGCATCGGATTTTGACCCTCCCCACAGTGGAAAAGGCGCCATCTTCCCGATAAGCCGCGGGCTTTATTATACTGCAAACAACCAGGAAACCATTCCGGAAGAACATGTGATCATTGCCGAAGGACAGGTCAATTACAAGGAGGCCATCAGGGAATTTGAAGAGGGCTATATCCGGAAAAAACACCTGATGCTCCTCTGCTGCGAAGGCTGCATCATGGGGCCGGGAACCTCGCCCGGAGGGAAGCGTTTTGCCAGGAGCAACGCCGTGGGCGACTATGTGCGCGGGAAACTTCAGAACATCGACAGGGAAACCTGGGACCAGGAGATGGAGACGTACGGACAACTGGATTTTTCGCAAAGTTTCACGCCCGAAGACCGCAGGCTTGAGCCGCCAACCAACGAGGAAGTGTTGACGGCGCTTCACTCGATGGGGAAATTTTCCCCGCACGATCACCTGAACTGCGGCGCCTGCGGGTATGATACCTGCGTTGACCATGCAAGCGCCATTGTAAAAGGATTGGCCGAAACAGAGATGTGCCTTCCCTACACCATTGAAAAGCTGCATGATTCCATCGGCAACCTCAATGTATCCAACGAAAAACTGGCTAAAGCCAAAGCCGCATTGAAACAATCGGAGAAGCTGGCGCATATGGGGCAGCTTTCGGCAGGTATAGCGCATGAACTGAACAACCCGTTGGGAGTCATCACCATGTACAGCAACATTTTAATGGATGAAGCGCCCGAAGGCGACGCTGTGCGCGACGACCTCAGGCTCATTGTTGAACAGGCCGAACGCTGTAAGAAAATTGTAAGCGGGTTGTTGAATTTTGCCCGCAAGAACCAGGTCAACCGGTCGGAAACCGATGTCATTAAATTCATGCAGCACAGCCTGAATTCAGTGGTGAAACCCGACAACATCGTTTGTTCCTTCTCCTCTGAAATCGCCGATCCCATCGCATGGGTCGATATTGACCAGATGATGCAGGTGCTTACCAATCTTGAAAAAAATGCCATTGAAGCCATGCCTGATGGCGGTACTCTCAAGGTGGGCGTTGAAGGGACTCCTGACGAGGTCACTTTTACCGTAACCGATTCAGGGTCTGGCATTCAGAAGGAAAATATGGATAAACTCTTCACCCCTTTCTTTACGACCAAGGAGATGGGCAAAGGTACCGGCCTCGGGCTGGCCCTGATTTACGGGATCGTTAAGATGCACAAGGGAAAAATACATGTCGATTCCAATGCCGAGCCCGCTGAAGGACCGACGGGGACCACTTTCAGGATAACGGTGCCGAGGGGGAGGTGATTGATGTGCGGATGTGCTGATGTGCTGATGTGCTGATGTGATGATGTGATGATGGGATGATGGGGTTTAGTCAGAGGTTATTCACTATTTTATTGAATATTAATAACATATAAACTTCAAACTGATATGAAGCCGGGAAATATTACCATATTGATTGTGGACGACGACCAGGACTATCTGTTTCAGCTCCAGACAAAAATTCAGCATTTCGGGTATAAGACGATTGTTGCCGAAAGCCAGAAAGAGGCAGAAGAGATTCTTGAAAAGACAAAACCTGATCTAGCCGTTCTGGACCTGATGATGGAAAATGAAGACAGCGGATTTATACTTTGTTACAAGATGAAGAAAAAATACCCCGATGTACCTATCATTATTGCAACAGGTGTGGCGGCTGAAACCGGTATTGCCTTCGACATCAGCGACGAGAATAACCGCAAGTGGATCAAGGCTGACCGCTTCCTCGACAAGGGTATCCGTACGGAAAGGCTGAAGGAGGAGATCGAAAATTTACTGTTAAAAAATAACAAATGATTTTTTATTAACAGATTTCCGCTTATTTTTGTCATTCTATGTCAACACTAAAAATTCTCGTCGTCGACGATGAGCCCGGTATCCGAAGTGGAATAACCAGGATACTCCGTAATTTCAGGGTAGATTATCCATTTATGGATGAGGCTTTTGACTTCGACGTTATCGAGGCCGCCACCGGTGAGGCCGGCATCGAGATCATAGAATCAAATGAGCCGGACATCATCCTCCTGGACAACAAACTCCCTGGCATACAGGGCGTTGAAGTGCTTGAATATATCAAGAAAAAACAAAAAAATATTATTGTTGTTATGATAACTTCGTATGCATCGCTTGAGCTCGCTGTGAAAGCAACCAGCGACGGTGCCTATGATTTCATCCCCAAACCCTTTACACCGCAGGAGTTAAAGTCATCCATCGAGAATATCACAAAGCGTGTATTTCTCAAAAAGATGACCAATAAACTGCAGGATACCGGGAAACAGATCAGGTTTACTTTCCTGTCGGTACTTTCACATGAACTCAAAGCCCCGCTGAATGCCATAGAAGGTTACCTCAGAATGATAAGGGAACGGCAAAACGGTATGAAACTCGAGGATTATGATGTAATGATCGACCGGTCGCTCGACCGCATCAGGGGGATGCGGAGCCTGATCCTCGACCTGCTTGATCTTACACGCGTCGAATCAGGCAAAGCCAAACGGAACATCACCGATGTTGACCTGGTCACGATCGCCGGCACCGCCATGGACACCATGCGCCCTTACGCCATTCAGCGGGATGTCACGATGAACCTTCACCATGAAGGCCCGGTTACGATCAAAGCTGACGCCGAAGAGATGGAAATCATTTTCAACAACCTGATTTCAAATGCCATAAAATACAACAAAGACGGGGGAACTGTTGATTCGACCCTGCAATTGGCTGACGGTTGCCTGGAAATCAAGGTAGTAGATTCTGGGATCGGGATGTCAACAACAGAAATTGATAAGATCTTTGATGATTTTGTAAGAATTAAAAATGATAAAACCAAAAATATAACCGGAAGCGGCTTAGGACTTTCCATCGTGAAGAAACTGATCGATAATTATGCAGGAAAGATCGATGTCACCAGCATACCGGACCAGGGTAGTACATTTATTGTCAGACTTCCAATTGATAAACCATGTTTATAAAAAACTTACCCCATAAAACGGTAGAACGGCTGAGCCAATATCGCCGTGCCTTGTTGATGATCCTTTCGAAGGAGAAGACCCATGTGTTCTCCCATGAGATCGCCCAGATGCTTCACATCACGCCCGTGCAGGTACGGCGTGACCTGATGCTTATCGGTTATTCAGGCAACCTTCGGAAAGGTTATGATATCAAGGAGTTGATAGAACTTATCGGCAAGATCATCGATTCTGACCGTGGGCAGCGGGTAGCAGTGCTTGGGCTGGGGAATCTTGGGAAAGCCATTATCAGCTATTTCAAAGGCAAACGCTCAAAGCTGGCTATCATAGCCGCTTTCGATATTAACCCCGAAAAGATAAACCGCGTATACGACGGCGTTGCCTGTTACCATACCAGCCAGATGGCAGAGATCATCAAACAGAACAACATATCCATCGGCATTATAGCCGTTCCTGCCGAGCAGGCGCCCGAGAGCGCCGAAACGCTCGTGCTTGCCGGTATCAAGGGCATCCTGAACTTCACCCCCAAGCCCCTGAATGTTCCGCCTTTTGTATACCTGGAAGAATACGACATGATAACCTCCCTGGAAAAAGTCGCTTTCTTCGCTAAAAAGAATGATGAACGGTTTAAGTAGAGAGGAATAAGGTGAAAATTTTTTACGATTTTGACCATGTCGGAACCATCCGTAATGCGGTTGTTACCACAGGGTCGTTTGATGGTGTTCACATCGGCCATAAGGTCATATTGCAGCGCCTGAAAAAACTTGCGGCCGAAATCGGGGGAGAAACCGTACTGATCACATTTCATCCTCATCCGCGCAAGGTACTCTATCCTGAAACTGCCGGAAAAGGCCTGTACCTGATCAATTCTCAACGGGAGAAAATTAACCTGCTGCAGAAAGCCGGGCTCGACAACCTGATCATTGTGACCTTCACCCTGGCATTTTCGCAGATCACGTCGATCGATTTTGTCAGGAACATCCTGCTTAACAAACTTCATGCACGAAAGATCGTTATCGGGTTCAACCACCATTTTGGCCATAACCGGGAAGGAGATTACCAGGCGCTTCGTGACCTGGGAATTGCCAACGATTTTGAAGTGGAAGAAATCCCGGAACAGGATATCCACAACGAGTCGGTAAGTTCGACCAAGATCAGGAAAGCCATCCTGGACGGGAATATCCAGAAAGCCAACGCCTACCTCGACCACCAGTACATTGTCATGGGAGCCGCGAATAAAAGCAGCCCCATCCTTGAAGAAATCGGATTTCCCTGTTATTCGGTGCGTGTTGAAGAGGATTGCAAACTCGTTCCGCCCAATGGCGTTTATGCCGTGACCGTGATCGGGGAAGACAGTTTTTCACGGGCGATGTGCTTTATCCGTAAGAATGAGATATCCCCGCTTGAAACCCTCGTGGAGGTCCACCTGCTTGAAAGCTATGGCACCATCGAAGGAGAAATAGTGACGCTGCTCTTCCACAAGCGCATACGTGAAGAGCGTATTCTGACAACAACCGAAGACCTGAAAAAGCAACTTACCATCGACCGCAACCAGGTTGATGAACTAATATTCTGATGTCAAAAAACGCTGACGACCGGCTAAAAGTCACATTTCTCGGAACAGGCACCTCCATTGGCGTGCCGGTAATCACCTGCGATTGCCCGGTGTGCATTTCCAACGATCAGCGGGATAAGCGCATGCGGACCTCGGTTATGATCGAAGTTAACGGGCATACCTTCGTGATCGACTGCGGACCTGACTTCCGCCACCAGATGCTGCGGCAGCGCGTGATGAACCTCGATGCCGTGATATTCACCCACGAGCACCGCGACCATATTGCAGGACTCGATGATGTACGGGCATTCAACTACGTGTTGAATAAAAAAATCGATATTTACGGCACACCACAGGTGATGGAAGCCATCCGTGTTGAATTTCCCTATATTTTTTCAGAGAGCCGGTATTTCGGAGCGCCCCAGCTCACCATGCACCCGATCGACGATCAGCCGTTCACCATCCTGGGGGTTGAATTCATTCCCATCCTGGTGCTGCACGAAAAGCTGCCGGTGACGGGGTTCAGGGTCGGCGACTTCACCTATATCACCGACGCAAGCTACATCAGCGAGAGCGAGCTGGAAAAAATAAAAGGCTCGAAGGTCATCGTGCTGAATGCCCTGCGCAATTCGAAACACGTCTCCCATTTTTCGGTCAATGAGGCTGTTGACATTCTGAAAAAGTTGCAACCCAAAGCTGCGTATCTCACCCATTTAAGCCACTTTGTGGGACTGCATGAAGATGTCAACAAAAAACTTCCCGATTTTGTGAGGCTGGCATATGACGGGCTGGAATTGACTTTATAGAGACCATAATCATGACGATCGATATTCTGACCTTGTTTCCGGAGATGTTCGAGGGCCCTTTCAGCCTTTCCATCCTGAAACGCGCCCAGGCGAAGGGACACGTGACGATCAACCTGCATAACATCCGCGACTGGGCCACCACGAAACACAAAAATGTGGATGATTATCCCTTCGGCGGCGGCGCGGGCATGGTTATGATGGTGGAACCCGTGGTGCGATGCATTGAAGAACTGAAGTCAAAAACCAGTTACGATGACATCATTTATCTCAGCCCCGACGGAGAGTTGCTCACCCAGCCCCTGGCCAACCGTTTGTCGGGAAACCAGAACCTGCTCATCCTGTGCGGCCATTACAAGGGCATCGACGAACGCATCCGGACCCACTTTATCACACGCGAGATCTCCATCGGGGATTATGTACTCTCGGGCGGCGAACTGGCCGCCATGGTGCTTACCGACGCCATTGTGCGCCTTATACCGGGGGTACTGAACGATGAAACCTCCGCCTTATCTGATTCATACCAGGACAATCTGCTTTCACCACCGGTTTACACCAGGCCATACGATTTTCGCGGATTGCTGGTTCCTGATGTCTTGCTGTCGGGAAACGACAAGGAAATCGCAAAGTGGAAATATGAACAATCGCTTGAACGGACCCGGCAGCGAAGGCCCGGTCTCTGCAATGAAACATAGCACATTACGGGCGTTTTTCATTATCTTCAATACTTTTTTCCGGCGCCCTCTTTTTATTTCAAAAAAAATCATATATTTGCAAACTTTTTAGTGCGTAACTGATCAACTTACACCATAGCCATGAATAAAGCGGAAATTATAAGATTTGTCGAGGACACAGTGATCCAGAAGATTCAATTGCCTTCTTTTAAAGCTGGAGATACCATCACGGTTCATTACAAGATTAAAGAAGGAAACAAGGAACGTATCCAGACTTACCAGGGCGTTGTGCTGCAACGTTCGGGCAAAGGGGTAAACGAAACCTTCACTGTCAGAAAAATCTCAGGAAATATTGGTGTGGAACGTATTTTCCCATGCACCTCCCCCTTCATCGATAAGGTTGAAGTGAACAAACATGGCGTTGTGCGCAGGGCCCGTATCTTTTACCTCCGCGGATTGCAGGGTAAGAAGGCCCGTATCAAGGAAGAACGGATTTAATATCCCAACATGTCAAATAAAAAAAACCCGCCATGCAGCGGGTTTTTTTATTTAGTTCATCACCATGTGGATGTATCCGGTTTCAGTTGTATTGAGTACTGTAAGCGCTTTCGAGTAATTGAGCAGGTTGCGGATCACCGATTCACTGGGAGAAACTACCTTCCGACTCCTTCGTCTGTCGACTGAAGGGTCGCTGACCTTTGATTGATAAGGGGTCAAAGAATAAATTGTAGCAGTACGCTTCATAGGCCGAATTTTGATTATTAATTGAATTCATACCTAAGAAACGGGATATATTTCTCAATATTTTACCAGTTGAAAAAAGTGAAGTTTATGCACGGGGTTTTCCACTTGTTTGTTATGTTGGGAAGTATGCTGGTGTTTCTGTGCGTTTACTTTTATATTATCCCTCATCATTGAAAAATATTAAATTTAATCCTGTAAAAAGAAAAATCTAAAATGGAAAATAATAACAGGGAATATACAAACGGCGAAATCACCGTTTACTGGAAACCTTCTCTTTGCATACATTCGACGGTTTGTTTCAACGAGCTTCCGAAAGTATTTATACCCTCCCGCAGGCCATGGATAAATCTGGAGGCGGCCGGTACTGCAGAAATTATTGAAACAGTAAACAATTGCCCGACTGATGCCTTAACTTATAAATACAATAAAGATATTGCAACGGAAACGCCAGCGGAAACTCATCCTCCGGTAGAGATAACCATTGCAAAGAACGGCCCGGCCATGAT
>CAIWMX010000064.1 GCA_903913885.1 uncultured Bacteroidales bacterium
CGTACACTCTTTCCCTACACGACGCTCTTCCGATCTTTACAATCACCTTTTTAACGACTTTATGTTCGCTGTTAAGGAAAACCACTGAATAGATACCGTTTGCAATCGGCCGCAGATCGACCTGTTTTTCAACGGTGCCGTTTACCTGCAGATCGTTCAGCTCGAACACCTTCGCACCCAGCTGGTTGAACACCTGAACCGTAAAGGCTTCCTGAACCGGGCTGGTAATGGATACGGTGAAGCGTCCATCGTTTGGCACGGGGTACACGTTGAAATTACTGCCCTGCAGTTCCTGCTGACCGGTAACAACAACCCAAACCTTGTTGGAGATGGGAGAAGAACAACCATTGGTCGTTACAACAACCCAGTAGTAGCCTGTATTGTGGGTTACCGTGTAAGTCTGGCTTGTTGCTCCGGCGATGGCGTTTCCTGCGTAATACCACTGGTTGCCACTCGTTGCACTGCTGGTCAGAACAGCACCATTGGCAGTAACAACAGGAGCTGCAGGTAGGGCGTTCATCGTCACATTGAAGTTCGATGAAATAACGCCGTTTCCGCAGGTATTGGTTCCTTTAACGGTGACCACGCCTGTACCGGCTGTCGGGCCAAATGAAACCGTGATACTCTTGGTGGCAGCACCCGCGGTGATGGTTGCTCCGGCTGGAACAGTCCATACATAAGTAGCGGCATTGGCGATGGTTGGCACGCTGTAAGTGACGCCTGTTGCATTCACGCAAACCGAAGCCGAACCGGTAATGGTTCCTGCTGCTGCAGGCAAAGGATTCACGGTCACGGCGAAGGCAGGAGATGCTGTTCCGTTTCCGCAACTGTTGGTACCGGCAACGGTGATGTTGCCTGATACGGCGGTTGCGCCAAAGTTAACCGTAATGCTCTTTGTGCCTGCACCGGTAGCAATGGTTGCTCCGGCCGGGAGGGTCCATGTGTAGGTGGTGGCATTCAGGATTTCGGCACATGAGTAAGCAACACCGTTTGTTCCGGCACAAAGCGTGGCGGTTCCTGTAATGGGACCTGCAGCATTTGGCATCGGGTTCACAAACAGGTTGTAAATGCTTGGTGTTTGAGCAGAACAGGCAGAGGTATTGGTATAATTCACACCGACCCATTGCGCACCTACACCTGTCCAGGTGACATTGATGGCGCTGGTTCCCTGGCCTGAAACGATCGCACCCCCGGCAGAAATGGTCCAGGTATACCCTGTCATCCCGCCTTCGGTGTAATACATGTTCCCGGTTGAGCCTACGCACGGGGCATTGTTGCTGCCGATGGTGGGTGTCGGGGTGGGATTTACAGTCACTGCAAATGAGGTGGCAGTTACTGCTGCACATCCATTGGCATTGGTGTAGTTAACCGTAACCGTTTTTGCACCTGCCGTGGTCCATGTAACAGTAACCGTGTTGCTTGTTGCGGTTCCTCCGGCGGTAATTACGCCACCGGTGCCGACTGTCCAAACGTAGTTGGTCATTCCGGCTGTGGTTGTATAAACATTGTTTGCAGAATTCGCACAGGCACTGGCGGGTCCGGTGATGGTCGGAACCGGCAACGCATTGACTGTAACCGCAAGTGATGAGGATGCACCGTTTCCGCACGTTCCGGCGCCGACACCTGCCACGGTGACGTTACCGGCTGTTGCTCCGAAGGTTACCGTGATGGTGTTTGTTCCAGCACCTGCTGTTATTGAGGCTCCGGTCGGTAAGGTCCAGGAATAACTTGCGGCATTGGTGATGGTTCCCACCGAGTAAATTTTTCCGCTAGAATTGGCGCAAACTGCAGTAGGACCTGTAATGGCACCTGCAGCACCCGCGGGTGCGGAACAACCTGTCAGGAAGATCTGGTCAGCTCCGTAAACAGTTCCGGTTGAATTGGTGGCAACACAACGATAATGATAGGTGTTGTTGGTCACAAGGCCGGAAAGATTGGCGAGTGAAGTTGAAGCAGCATTGCCTGAAACAGTGGGAGGAACACCAACGATGTTACTTCCGTAGGCAACGGTAAGGCCCCAGTCAAAGCTAACCGATGTTGAAGGGGCGTTGGCATTGATGGTACCGTTTAACTGAGCAGTAGTTGTGCTGACGTTGGTGGCAGGGTTGGTAACTACTACGGCTGCAGCCGGACCGGTAGTGAAGGTCATGTCGTTGCCGTTTGCTGTGCCGCCAAGGTTTGTTCCCACAATACGGTAGTGGTAGAGTGTGTTGAAGGCCAGGCCGGTAATGGGTGCGTTAATATTGGTTACGGTTGATCCGGTTGCGTTAGCCGGTGCTCCGGTTGCTGTTGAACCATAGCCGGTTGTAAGGCCATACTGGAACGACATGGCTGATGAGTTGCCATTGGCATTCACCGTTCCGTTAAGGGTGGCTGTTGCCGCGGTGACCGCGGTGGCAGCGGTGGTGATCACGGTTGGAGGCGCTACAAGAACTGCTTCAATTCCATATTTAAGGGCTGCAGCATCAGCAGTGAGAGTCCCACCGGTAATGGCACAAGTGTAGATGATGTTTCCTCTTGAAGGAGATTCATTATAAGTTCCCAAAGGATACCACTGACCCGTTCCTGCCGTCTGTGCAATTCCAACATAAAAGTCCTGGTTGGTAAACGACTGGGCTGTCGGGAAGGTGAAATTCAGAT
Source organism: uncultured Bacteroidales bacterium (assembly GCA_903913885.1). Lineage (GTDB taxonomy): Bacteria > Bacteroidota > Bacteroidia > Bacteroidales > FEN-979 > CAIVAT01. The sequence goes on from CAIWMX010000064.1 coordinate 2,641, forward strand.
TTGTTCCCATATCACCTGCCAGCAGGGTGTAGTTCGGAGTTTGGGATAAAATCGTACCGGCAGCATTCATAACGACTGCATAAGTAACATTGCCGGGATTGGTTGCATAGTTGTAGATCATCACATTCGCACCTTTTACAACTCCAGTTCCGTTCATCGTGTATCTTACTGCAAAGATTCCGGTACCGGGTGTGGTAAAGCCGTATCCGATAGGACCCGCCAGGTTGTAATTGTAGGAAAAGAGGTTGTTGTTCACATTGCTGGTGATTGTTAAGGTATTGTTCGCGACAAACGTTTCACCGGCAATGGCCGAGGTTACGGCATTGATGGTCACATCCTCCAGAAGCGTTGGATTCCAGCCGGTGAAGTTGACGGTCGTTGCCGTACCGGCAGCCAGCGCTGTAACAGGAAGCGTAGCAGTGTAACGTACTGTCGAAGTGGCCACATCCTTGATTGTTAGAATGACATTGCATGTCAATGCGGCAGCCGAGACATTAGAAACCCTGACGCCTACGTTTGAAGGAATGCCAAAGGGAGTCGGGGTTCTTTCAGTCGCATAGATGTTTGTGACAGCCGCGATATCGGTCAGCGAATTGTTGGTAAAGAAGGTTGCAGGTCTGAATGCGGTAACTGCCAATGCGGTTCCCTGCGCGGTTGCACTCTGGTAACCATAGCATAACGTCGACTGGTTTGTATTGCAATAGGCAACAAGGGCGGTTGTTCCCAAGGCGCCGGCCGGGTTGGAAAATTCCCAGGCAACATAAACGCCGCCACCGGTGTAAGTAAATGAGGATCCGCCAACAAAGGGAATGGAGTAGGAACCCGCGGCAATGGGCACCGTAAAGGCAGGGTCGCTGCTGACCGTTGTGAAACCGGTTGTGGTCCAGGTAGAGCCAAGTGTGTAAGTTACATCAGTGGTATTCATCAGATAAATGGTGAGTTGCCCGGTCTGGGTGCCAACACCAGCTGTTGAAATCAAAAATCCAAGGGCATCAATCGTATTTCCTGCCGGGTACCCTGAGGCTGCCATTTCCGACGGGAGTACCAGGAATTCTTCACGTTCATAGCGAACACCGGCATTTCTCGGAATACGGCTGTTGCCGGAAGTACTGAGGGTACTCGGCAATACCCAGGTGCTCATGGCATCCGTCCCAGGGTTTTGAATATTTTGAATAGTGCCGGGCATCGATGGGGTCTGGTTTACAACAGGTGCTCCTCCATCGTTCATGCCTGCCGGGAATTTCGCGGTCAGCTGACCAAAACTGTACACCGACAGTAACAATACAAATAACGAGAGTAAGGTTTTTTTCATAATTAACAATTTAAATGTTAGACAATTAATTTGACTGGTGGAGATTGCTGGTGAACCCTAAGAAAGAGCGGTACAATAGCTTATTAAATCCTAATCCAACTTAGGTAACAAATGTAATATTAAATCAGGTTGATAACAATGGAATTTTTCATATCAATAATTTTTATGTTTGCTGAATTCAAGTCACAAATGCAACTTTTGGATTAGTCAAATGTATTGATAAAAACTCACATGGTGATAAAAAACCTAATTTTTTTCTTGGTCGGTTGTTTAGTATGTCCTGAACCCTCTTAACATCTTGGTTTGTAATGTTTTCAAATGACGATCCTTTTGTGAAATATTGTCGGATAAGCCCATTCGTGTTTTCGTTGGCTCCGCGTTCCCATGAGTGGTAGGGTTTTGCGAAGTAGAAATCAAGAGTTAAACTTTTGCTTATCGTTTTGTGTTCGGCAAACTCCTTCCCATTATCAGCCGTGATCGTATGTGTCCATTCCTTAAATGGATTCAACACTTCAATTGCTTTTTGCGCCAGTTCTTCAGCATTTTTCCCATTTAGTTTTGCAATCAATACCATGCTGCTTACTCTGTCGTTTATAGTCAACAAAGCACCTTTATGATTTTGTCCAATTACAGTATCTATTTCAAAATCACCAAGTCTTTGCTTTTGGTCAACAATAGCAGGGCGTTGAGATATGTCAATACGATCTTTTATTATACCTCTGGTATCCTTTGCAGCACCTCTCTTGCGATACTTTCTGCCTTTTCGTCTAAGATGTAAGTGCAATTTGCCTCCTTGCTTTTTATCCCTCCAAATATGTTGATAAAGTCGTTCTGGACTTACGCAATTTATTCCTTCTAGCTTTGCCCTGCCTGCTATTTGTTCAGGGCTATAGTCTCTTTCAAGCCAGCTCTCAGCAAAAATTTCAACCTCGCTCGAAAATGAAATGTGCTTCGGTTTTTCCTTTTGTCGTTGGTTGTACTTTCGTTGAGCAAGATCATTGGAATAACAACCACTGCGTTTGTCGCAGTTTCGCCTCAATTCACGACTTACAACCGATTTGTCTTTCTCAATGGCAAAAGCAATGTCTTTTTGACTATAGCTTTTATTATTCATTACAGCAATTGTGTACCTTTGTTCTTTGGTTAAATGTTTCATCTTGCAACTTTTTTTTGACGAGGAGAGGGCAAAATTAAACTTTACCCATCAGGACAGGGGGAAGGATTTTTTCCTTCTCCTTTGTCTTGAAAAATATTAAGTATTTTTCCTCGTAAAAAGTTGCATTAATTACTTGAATTTAGGTTTTTTTAACATCAGACACATTCAGCCTATATGGAAAAAAGAAGCCCCGCCATAAAGGCAAGGCTTCTCATTTTATCGGTGCTTAATTTTCAACTATTTGTTAATCAGCACTTTTTTCACAATCTTGTGTTCGCTGTTGAGGAAGATCACTGAATAGATACCATTTGCAATCGGCCGCAGGTCTATCTGTTTTTCGAAGGTGCCGTTAACCTGCACATCGCCGAGTTCATAGATTTTGGCGCCCAGCTGGTTGTAAATTTCAATGGTAAAGGTTTCCTGAACCGGACTGGCTATTGAAACAGTGAACCTGCCGTCGTTCGGAACCGGATACACGTTGAAATTACTGGCTTGAAGTTCGATCTGACCCGTAACAACAATCCAAACCTTGTTGGAGATGGGTGAGGAACAACCGTTGGTAGTCACCACGCACCAGTAATAACCGGTATTGCTGGTAACAGTGTATGTTTGACCAGTAGCTCCGGCAATCGGGTTCCCGGCATAGTACCATTGGTTCCCGCTTGTTGCACTGCTGGTAAGAACGTTGCCGTTGGCAGTAACAACCGGCGTTGCCGGGATGGCATTGATCGTGACGTTCAGGTCGGCAGAAACTGTGCCGTTTCCACAGGTGTTGGTTCCTTTAACATTAACCACACCTGTACCGGCAGTCGGTCCGAAAGTTACCACGATGCTTTTGGTCGTTGCGCCGGAAGTAATTGTTGCACCGGCAGGAACGGTCCAGACGTAGGAAGCCGCATTGGCGATGGTCGGTACACTGTAGGCAACACCTGTTGAACCTGCACATACTGCAGCAGGACCGGTTACCGTTCCGGCGGCAGCCGGCAACGGGTTGACCGTTACGGCAAACGCCGGTGAAGCAGGACCGTTGCCGCAGCTGTTGGTACCGGCTACGGTGATGTTGCCTGAAACCGCTGTTGGGCCGAAGTTAACGGTGATGTTCCTGGTTCCTGCTCCCGTTGCGATGGTGGCTCCGGCAGGCAAGGTCCAGGTAAAGGAGGTTGCATTCAGGATGTCGGCACAGGAGTATGCAACACCGTTTGTTCCCGCACAAAGCGTGGCAGTTCCGGTAATGGCGCCTGCAGCATTGGGCAAGGGGTTAACAAACAAGTTGTAAACCGATGGAATCATCCCTGTACACAAGGTTGCATTGGTATAATTCACGCTCACCCACTGTGCACCCACGCCGGTCCACGTTACGTTGATGGCGCTCGTTCCCTGTCCGGAGGCAATGGTGCCGCCCGGCGAAATTGTCCAAACGTAGTTGGTCATCCCGCCGTCGGTATAATACATGTTGTCTGTTGAGCCGACACAAGGAGCATTGTTGCTTCCAATGGTCGGTACAGGTGATGGGTTCACGGTAACCGTGAATGAAGCGGCAGTTGATGCTGTACATCCGTTGGCATTGGTGTAGTTGACCGTAACAGCGTTTGTGCCTGAATTGTTCCAGGTTATGGTAACGGTGTTGCTGGTGGCATTACCGCCAGCGGTGACGATGCCTCCCGCAGAAACAGTCCATACATAGTTGGTCATCCCGGCCTGCGTGGTGTAAACCACGCCGCTGGTTCCCTGGCATAAGCTCGCTGTACCTGTCAGCGTTGGCACCGGCAATGCATTGACCGTAACAGGATAACTTGATGGCGCTGCAGCCGTGCAATTGTTTGCATTGGTATAGCTGGCCGTCACCGTTTTGGCGCCGGTGGTTGTCCAGGTCACTGTAATGCTATTGGTGGCGCCTCCTGATACGATGTTACCGCCAGCCGAAACTGTCCAGTTATAACCTGTCATCCCGGCTTCTGTCGTGTAAACATTGTTCGTCGAATTCACGCACACACTGGCCGGACCTGCAATGGTCGGAACAGGCAGGGCATTCACCGTTACAGCATAAGTCGAAGCGGTACCTGTCATGCAGATGCCGACACCCGCAACGGTGATGTTCCCGGAGGTTGTTCCGAAGGTCACCGTAATGGTGTTGGTTCCGCTGCCTGCAGTAATGATTGCACCTGCCGGCAGGGTCCATGAATAGCTGGTGGCATTAGTGATGAGGCCGACAGCGTATACATTCCCCGTTGAGTTCGCGCAAACCGAAGCAGGGCCCGTGATGGCGCCGGCAGCTGAAACAGCCGGACATCCCGTGAGGAAGGTCATATCGTTGCCGTTGGTGGTTCCTCCGCCGTTAACGCCCCGTACACGGTAATGGTAGGTGGTGGCCGTAATCAGGCCGGAAAGAACAGCACTGACATTCTGGTTGGTGACCCCGGTAACTGGTGAAGGAAGCCCACCCACGGTTGTGCCATAGGCAACGGTAAGTCCGTAATCAAAGAACACAGCGGTGGATGAGTTATTTGCGTTGATAGTTCCGTTCACAGTGGCGTTGGTTGTCCCGATCAGGGTTGCTGCTGTGGTGATGACCGTCGGAGCTGCCGCGGTCGTGGTGAAAGTCATGTCATTGCCGTTAATGGTGCCACCTACGCTGGTCCCGTTGATTCTGAAATGATACAGGGTATTCGGAACAAGACCGGTGATGTTTGCCAGCGATGTTTGCACGGTGCTGCCTGAAATGGTTACAGGCACGCCCGGAACATTTGTTCCGTATGCCACGGTCAAACCATAGTCAAACGATACTGTTGTGGCAAATCCGTTTGCATTCACAGTCCCGTTCAGTGTGGCTGTAGTTGTGGTCACGGCTGTTGCTGAGGTTGTTACGATGGTAGGGGGACAAAGCGCTGTGAAAGTCATATCCGATCCTAAGTAAGGTGTTCCTCCAACCATTCCCCTGGCCCTGTAATGTATAGTCTGACAGGATGAAAGACCTGTGATCGTGGCGGTGATGGCCGTCGGAGCAACTCCCGTTACAGTCGATGGAACAGCGGCAACGTTCGAACCGTAGGCAATGGTCAGTCCATAATCAAATGAAGTAATAACCACTTCATTGTTGGCGGTTATTGTCCCGTTTATAACGCCGGAGGTATTGGTCACGCCGGTTGCGGCATTGGTAACAACCACAGGGGCAACGGTGAATTCATAGGCTCCGATATCGGGCGTGGTGGCGCGGGTCACCCCGGCATAGTCGGTCGTGACGGCGGCAACAGTGGTGCCTGCGTTGTTCAGTTCAACTTTTGCCGTGTGCAGGTCGGTTGCAGAAACAAACTGCGGATCGACATTCTGCGAGTTGGCATCGCCGCCGGTTGCGGTTTTCCATGCAGCCATGGTGGCCTGGTCGGCCGCGTTGTAATAACCGAGCATGCCTGATGCGGAATAGAGATCATTGTAATTCGAACTCCATGTGCCTGTCGACGAGATGTAAGCAGCATAGTGTTTTCCTGTACCGCCGGCTACCCTGTTATTTGCAAAGATGTTATCGCTGAGCGTGTAGAATGCCGCAACACTACGGTAAAAAGCATACGTGTTCGAGGTGGTTGTGGCAGGTCCGCTAACGTAGAAATCGTTATAGTACAGGTTGTAAAAGGATGTGGAGTAGGAGCCGTCATAAAAACCGTAAATAATCGGATTGGTTGCTGCTCCACCATCAAGGGAAATCAGGTTGTTGGAGTATTCATTCGTGACGCCGCTTACGCCATAATTATAAATACCATAGATGTATGGCGTTGCTCCGGCGTTTGTGCAGGTAATATTGAAAATTTTGTTCTTCTTCACATTGGCAGAATAAACGTACATCCCCCTCGCGTAAGGCGAACCCGTTGCTGCTGTCATGGTCCAGTTCCCGAAAATATTGTTTTCAATGGCGTTGCCAGGGTTGGTTGCGGTACAATAGATACCCCAGAGGGAACCTGTTCCCGCAAAGGTGATGGAACCTGCCACGGTATTACTTCCTATGATGTTGGGTGTAACATTGCCGACTTTAACCCACGCCCCGGTACCGGTAAAGCCCATAAAGTATAAAGCCCCTGTAAATGCCGTATTGTTGTAGTTTATTCCTGAAATAATATTCCCCTGGATGCTGGAGGCGGCAGTGGCCGACAAAGCACCGTAAATTCCATAGAGGTAACCTGCGTTTCCACCTCCGGTAATTGAACCCGGCACTGTGGTGCTTCCAATGGTATTGTTAAGGATATTTAAGACCCCTGCGGTGAAGTTAATTCCATAGAGGTTGGCTGCACCGGCATTGGTGAGGCTGAAATTCTGAATGGTGTTGCCCGAAATTGTAGTCGGTGTTGCTACACCAACGGTCAGGTAACATCCGTAAATGGCATTGGTTGAGGTGTTGGTCCATGGTAATCCCGCGCATAACGGGGCCTGGCCACCAAAATAGTTGTTGCTGATCGTGTGATTGTTCGTGCTTCCAATCAGGTAGACACCATACTGCGCTGCGGTGGATGCCGTTGCGGAATTATAGTAGAAGCTGTTGCCGGTAATTACAGCGCCGTCGGCCACCGTGGTGAAATACAATCCATAGTTTTTAAAGTTATAGATGTTGTTGTTGATCACCCTGAGGGAATTGAGGAAACTGGAATTATAAATACCTGTTGTCTGAACACCGGTCGTGCCGCCTGTTGCGTCACCAATGTTGTTCCCGTTGATCTCGACGATGTTGACACCTGTTGCACCAATATTGACAGTACCTAAAGTCGTGGTCGTACCGTTATTTTCAATGGTGCAGTTTTTAAGGTAGCATGACTGCGACCCGTTGTTGAACTGGATGGTCGGACCGGTATTCCCGGCGGTGGCATTGGTGTTGCGGAAGGTCAGGGATTTCCCGGCCTGCCCGTCGATGGTGAAGCGGCTGGCCCCGTTGGTCCTGATCATCGCAGTTGCTGAAGTAACAGCAGTACCGCTGATGGTGCGCAGGGTGGTGGCATCCGGTTTGATCGTAAGGGTGTAGTTTGCCCCGGGAACATCTTCTGCCCATGCATTCAGGGCAATAGTTCCCGGCTCAACAAGGTCGGCGGTGATGTTGATGGTGGTATTTCCAACCAGCACTCCCTGGTTGATCATGTCGAAAGCACCGCCGGTATTGGTGAGGGTTGCATAGGTGCCGGGAACGGTGATGGTGGTTGGAATTGAACCTGTAACAATGGTGTAGGTTTGGAAATTCGCAGGCCTTGCATTGATGTTCTGTACCGGCGGGTTGGCGCTTGCTCCGGCCATCAGGTAGTTTGAGCTGAGGTTGTTGGCGGCATCCTGTGCCACGACAAAATACTGAATGATGTCGCCTGCCACCACACTGCCTGTGTTGATGATACCGTAATTAATGGTAAAACTGAACGGGCTGGTGGTGTTGCTTGCTGTAACATATTTCCAGCCGTTATCGGCACTTGTGTTACCTACGAACGCATCCGCATCGGTCGATTTCTTGAAATAGATCCTGGGGAGGTTTGCGCCTATAGAAACGCCCACATTGTCGGTGATCGTTGCCCAGTTTGTCAATACCCTGTTGGCCGTGGTACCATTGCCCATGGGGACATAGCTGATATTGGGTCCGAACACATCGGCCGAAAGGGTGAAGTTACCGGCATCGGCGCCTACATCGGTTGGGGTCAGGCCACTTCTTGCAGCACCGTCAAAGTCATCCGTCACATTGGTAAGTGCTTTTCCTGCCGCCTCAATGGGGGTTGGACTCTGAACGTGGAGGTTGGCAGTGGCTGTATTGCCGTTGGGTGCAACAAAATTCGGATCCGCATTGCCACTGGCCATTTCAGTATTTGTAGCATTCTTATAGGATGCAAAAACAGGCTGATCAATTGCGTTGAAACTGCCGAAAGTTCCTCCTGTAGCACCGTTGGCAATGATAAGATTGTAATTGCTGGTCACACCCAGTGGGAAGATCGTGGTGCCGGCAATTTTAATCCCGTAGTGTTTTCCGGTCAAACCGCCTGAACGGGCATTGTAGAAGATATTGTTCATGCAGACCCTTGGCGTGGAAAGCGAAGGAGTGAGTACGCTGTTGAAAGCATATGTATTGCCGGTGGTTACTGCCGCCGGGGCGCCGCCGATATACACACTGTTGTTCAGAATACTGTCGACTGTTGCACTGCTCTCATAAATGCCATTGATGATGCAACTTGATGTATTTGCAGAACCATCAGGGTTAACACCAAGCTGGACCATGTTGTTTTTCACTGTGACATAAGTACCGCCATTGGTCAGGTATAGCCCGGTAACCTGAGCTGTAGCGCTGGCTGTGGCCATCCCGATATTATGGATAAAGTTTTTCTCGATCAGTAGGTTCCCGGCTGTGTGACCGGTATAAATCCCATTAATCCCTGCTGCAGCTGCGGCATCCGTATTGGTAAGGTTATAGATGAGATTCGAGCGGATAATCGATCCTGGAACCGAGTTGAGTGAATAAATCCCTACCAGGGAGGCGATCCCTGCAATAGTTGTATTCGTGGATGAAGTGTTCAGGTCGCGGATGGTGTTGCCGCTGAGGACATTCGGAAGGCCTGTTCCTGCACTGTAGATCCCGACAATATGTGATCCGTTGTATGAACTCAGGTTGTTGATGTTGGCTACAGTGTTATTGGCAACCGACATGGAGCCTGATCCGATGGAGGAAATAAAGAAGGCCTGGAGCTGTACCGGGGGGTTCGTCATCGCAGGTGTTTGGATGCTGTTGGCCGTTGTGAGGCTGCCGATGAGATTGCCGCTTACGCTGGCGATGCCGTTCTGAACGCTCGGGGTCACCGAGATGGGCCGCAGGGTGAGCGTGTAGGTGGATGTTGAACCGGCAGCACCCGTGATGCTGAAAGAGCCGAAGGTATTGTTGGTAACGTTGCCGTACATTCCCCTGAAATCGATCCCTTCGTAAGTTGATGCAAAAGCCCCATTACCAACCGAAATCGAGATCGATCCTGTGCCGGTAGCCGAACCAATGGTATTGTTACTTATGTTCTGGATACCTGCTACTGAGAGCAAACCGGTAAAAGAGATCGACGCTGCATTCGGGTTGGTATAAAGAAGAATGTTTGCAACGGTGTTGCCCTGGATCGTGCTGGGGTTTATGGTCAATACCCCGGTTTGGAACCGGATGGCATAAATGAAGTTGGCAATGGTCGGGGGGGTGCCGTTCCCACTCAGGGTCCATGCCGTACCGCCGCAATTAGGAGCGGAACCGCCGATATAATTGTTTATGATGTTGTATCCGTCGCCCGCGGCAATGAAGATTACGTTATAGCCCACAGCGACTGTGGGGCTTTGGACGGTAGTCATATAAAAACTGTTGCCGCTGATGGTCCATCCGGTTGAACCGGCAAATAAACCGACTCCGATTGGGTTGCCCCCGGCTGAAGCATAAAAATCATGGATCAGGCAGTTGGATATGGTATTGTTGCTGTTGTAAGCAGAAGGAGTTGTTGATCCAGATGAGTAAATAGCGTATACCGGGTAAGTAAGGCTGTTCCTGATTTCGCAGTTGTCAACCAGGTTATTGTTGTTGCCTGTGGCACCAGTAGTTCCCACAAAGGTGATCGTTCCGTTCGCCAGGGAGGTCGATGCTCCTTTGATAATACAATACTGGAAACTGTTATAGGAAGCGCCGTTAACGAATTGAACCGCATATCCGGTGGTGTTTGTGTTTTCAATCACCAGGTCTTTCGTGGTTCCCGAAGCATTAACCCTGCCGTCAAAGACAACATAGCTGCAGTTTGCCAGGTTTAAGGTTCCGGTGGCATTGCCGCTGGTTACCGAAAGACCGGTGGCAGAAGGGTAAACCGTAACCTTTTGTGAAGCGCTGGTACCCGGGATCGGGTTCACGGTAACAGGAAATGTCTCAACTGTTGAAACATAGGTTGATTGCAGGATCAGGTTTACGGGACACGAGATTCCGTTTGCAGCCAGGTCGGCAAATGCGGCAGTCAGCGAAGCATAATCGCCTGTCGGTCCAACCGTCTTATTGCCGCATCTCGGGGTTGGAGGCAGCGTTGTTTGTGATCCCGTCAGGTAGGCAGACTCTGCATCGGCATAGGCAACAACCTTGTAGTAATAGGTAACGCCGGCAATTAAACCTGTAACCGGCTGTGAATAAAGCGTCCCCGTTGTAGCAACGGAAGTGGAGGTGATATCTGTGCCAACCTGGGTATAGGTAACCTGGTCAGTCGATTTATAAACCCTGAACCCGACCTCATTGTTGGAGTTGTCTGTCCAGCCTACCGTCATGCTTGATTGGGTGACGACGGATGTGGTAAAATTAATGGGAGGAGCGGGAATTATGGGATTAAGGACCCGGAATTCATCAACACCGATATCTGTGACGCCATAATCGGAAGTTGCGGTAAGTTTAATTTTTGTTGTTGCGGAATTACCCGGGAGGGTGGTGGTATATTCGGTCCAGGCGGCCGAAACGCCAAGCGGCGCTCTCAAAGCGGCTGACCATGTGGTTCCTCCATCGTTGGAAGAATAAATATTCAGTACATCAGTGCCCGAGGTATTGATATAGTAAAATTTCACTACTACAACCCCAGCTGTGTATGCTGAGAGGTTGATCACGGGGGTGATAAAATCACCGGTAGTTGCTGTAGCTGCATCATAGGTGTGAAACCTGGCGGAATGGAGTGTCGAATTGGCTCCGGCCGGTGTATAGGCACCTGTAGCACTGGTCCATCCGGTGGTATAATCATCCCGCTGCCATTGATTATCGGCCGGGGTGGTCGTCCCTGACCAGGCCGGGCTAAGGCTCGATGGAATCGTCCATGTCGCCTCGAAATTCTGTGTAAAGATTGTCTGACCAAAAGAAAAGCAATGGACAGCAATCAGGAATAATAAAGAAAGTAGAATTTTTCTCATACGATTTGGTTTGTTGGTGGTTAACTTTTTGGTTAGGTAAGTATATATGGGACTTGAATATATATAATATACTGTGACTTTCCGGCAGGTTATACGTCTGATAGTTAATTCGTCAACAGTCTATCTTTGCCATAAAATGTTATTAAAACTGGCTGCCCGGGTACAGCAGCCGTTATTCCACAACAGGGTATCAAAGATATGCTAATAATTATTATATCTGGCTAATTCAAAAAAATTAACGTTTTTTAACTTTTGTAAAATCGCAGATACTCAGGGAGTTGTTGTTATTTTTTTCACAGACGGCAAATTTTCTCCGGAATTTTCAGGAATAACACTTCCGTAAATGAAAAGAAAGAAAACTTTTCGTCATTCGTCAATCGTCATTCGTCAATCGTCAATCGTCAATCGTAAATCGTAAATATTAATAAACCCCTCCCTCCACCAGGTATCCCTGCACATACTCCTCTACTGCATCTTCCAGCGAATAAAAAGGCCGGGAATAGCCGATTTCGCGAAGTTTCTGCATGCCGGCCTGCGTGAAATACTGGTATTTGTCGCGGATATCGGCCGGGGTGTCGATAAATTCGATGGCAGGGGGGAGGTTGAGGGCTGCGAAAACTGCATTGACAAGATCAAGAAAGGTACGTGCGTTCCCGGTGCCAAGATTATAGATCCCCGAATCGGCAGGATGATTCATCAGAAAATACATGACATCTGTGACATCTTTTACATAAATAAAATCACGCAGCTGTTCTCCGTCTTTATATTCCGGGTTATGCGACCTGAACAGCCTTACCATACTATTTCCCTGTTCACTTGTCCGCCTGTCCACCTGGTTAAAGGCGTGGTATACCACCGAAGCCATCCTTCCCTTGTGATATTCGTTGGGGCCGAAAACATTAAAAAATTTCAACCCGAACCAATATGGAGGGGTTTGTTCCTGCTGTAAAACCCATTTGTCAAACTCATTTTTGGAGACGCCGTAAGGATTTAGCGGGGTCAGGCTAAAGCTCAGGGATGAATCCAGGTCGCTGTATCCAAGCGAACCATCGCCATAGGTGGCCGCGGATGAAGCATAGATCAGCGGGATCCGGTATTTGCAACAGGCATTCCAGATATCTTTGGAGTAGTTGAGGTTGAGTTCGTCAAAAATAGCCATGTTGAACTCGGTGGTGTCGGTACGCGCACCAAGGTGAAAAATAAATTCAACCTCTTTTGCATGAAGCGAAAGCCATGAAAAAAACACGTTCCGCTCAACTTTTTCCAGGAAACTTTTATGCGCGGTATTCGGGTTTTTCACGGTTTTTGAAAAATCATCTGCCAGGATAATATCCCTGAACCCTTTGTTATTGAGTTTGCTAACCATGCAACTTCCAATGAAACCTGCTGCGCCTGTAACTACGATCATATGTTCCGGGTGTTTTTCACAAAATTAGGTAAACTAACTGTAAATTGTGATGTTTTGTAATTTTCTGACTACTTTTACAAACAAATTAACAAATCAACCATGAAAAAATCAACTTTTATCCCGGGCTGTCGTGCTGCAATGATCCTGTTGATCAGCATGATTATTTTTCCATGCCTCCTGAAGGCACAAACCAAAGGAACCTTTATCGACACGCGCGACAACCGCGTATATGCCTGGGTAAAAATAGGCAACCTGACCTGGATGGCCCAAAACCTGAAATTCGATGCCAAGGTCGGGAGTTGGGGGTACAACAATGATTCGGCTTTCATGCTGACGTTCGGAAGGCTTTACAACTGGAAAACAGCGCAGGCTTCCTGCCCGAAGGGCTGGCATGTGCCTTCTGATAAGGAATGGGGCTCTCTGATCCAGACATTGGGTGGCGTGGATGAAGCGGGATTTAAAATGCTCGCCATGGATACCGTGGTGAAGGTTCGCGGGCATGAAGACGCTCCCGCAACGGCGCCCTATTCTACACTCCTTGGGGGTGTCAGGCATCCTGATGGCTCCTGCATAGGGATCAACTACTGGGGTGGCTGCTGGTCGTCGGTTAAAGTCAACGATTCTGTTGCCAAAAATGTGATCTTTGCTCATGGACGCAAGGAGATCACCGTTGGAACCAATGATAAAATGACAGGGTTCGCGGTAAGGTGTGTCAAAACAAAATAGACAGAATTGAGTTGTCGTGTGAGAAAGCATAAATTGAAATTATGGCAGAAACGTTAGGCATAGGTTCAAGGGTAAAACACCCGCAGTTCGGCAAAGGAGTCGTTATCCAGGTGCGCTCAGATGCTTATGAGATCACATTTATCGAACATGGAACCCGGAAAATCCTCCGCGATTACGACGGGCTTGAAACGATCGAGGCGGTTGAAACTTCATCCGATATGATGACCTACGATAAAATTGAAAAGAGTCTTATCCGCGTGTTACAGCGATTCAGCGACCTGCATGACCCTGTTCCCCTGGGCATCAAATGGACCGGGGGAAAACTCATCATGGTTCCAGGTGAGCCCGGACTCAAGGAGAAAGAAGTTCCGATGGAGACTTTTTTTCATAAGATCGTGATGGTGCGTGATCGCTTGCGCGTACTGGAACAGAAGCTCAATGCCAGTGAACTCACCGACCAGGAAAAGGTGGAGATGCAGCAGTACATCACACGAATTTATGGAAGCCTGACAACCTTCAACGTGTTGTTCAAGAACAAGGATGACCAGTTTGAGGGGGAGAGGGGGGCGTAGGACGTGGGACGAATTATTTCCAGAATTTTTGGAGGTCTTCGGGGGTTTCGCGTTCTTTTAGAATTTCAAAGAGGTTTTCTTTATAGCCGAGGATCCTGGGGGTTTGACGGCTATTGTACCGGGACCACATGCTGAAGGTATATCCGCCGGTATCGTGAATGACAACATAATCGCCCTCCTCAATCCGGGGCAGGGGGACATTTTTAGCAATAATATCACCAGAGAAGCAGAGCGGGCCGGCAAGGTTGTACGGCTGGTCATCGCAACCTGTTTTAACAGCGCCGTACCGGTCAAAAACCGAGTATTCGTGCTGCCAGTCGCGCGGGTTCAGGCATTCGCGCACAAAGAGATCGGCCCCCACATGGAGCATGGCCGTATTGATTCCGGGATCATGTTTTACGTATTCCACCCGACTGACAGTCCAGCCGGAATTGGTATAAACCCATCGTCCGAATTCGGTGATCAGCTTAAAGGATTTTTCATTGAACAGGAGTGGATACTGAGTGGCAATGTGCCGGGCATAGTCCTGCATCGACGGGGGAGGGGTTCCTGATTTATAGGAGACGGGCAGTCCGCCGCCGATATCAAAAACTGAGACGGCAGGCATTCCTGACTTCCTTCGTTTTTCATTGACGTTAATAACGAAATCATACAAAACGCCAATACCATCAAGCAGGAGTTCCATAGGGCAGCCCTGGGAACCTACGTGGAGGTGTACTCCTGTAAGCCAGGGATAGGTGAGAAAGGCCTGTTCGAGTTCGGCGTACCTGTATCGGATGGGTATGCCAAATTTAGAATACTCCCCGGCAACGCTCGACTCGAGGATGGTTCCCACCCCAACTTGCGGATTGATCCTTATACCGACCGAACCCGTGAAATCAGACGGGCTTGCCAAAGCGGTATGAAGTTGCGCAATGCGACCAAGTTCCGAAAGATTGTCGGCATTAATATGGATCCCTGTTTTAAGGGCGAACTCAAGTTCCGGTAAGGTTTTAACCGGAGAATCATAGACAATCCGGCCCGACTGGTAGCCGGCTTTGATGGCCATGGCAACCTCAACGATGGAGGCGGCTTCAACGCCTGCATTGGGGATCATCCCTTTAACATGCTCCATGACCCGCAGCAAAGGGTTTGCTTTGATGGCAAGACCATGAAGGGCGCATTGCGGAAAACAGGATTCCAGGTATCGGAGGCGGGTTTCAAGAAACCCAAGATCAAAAAAAATGACAGCAGTATCTTCCTCCCTGATAAATCCCCCCTCAATCGCCGAACGAAGCGTCTCGCCAACCACTGAAACCGTCAGGTTCCCCGATGGAAAATTTTGCTTTATTTCAGAACCCAAACCTCAAAACTTTTTAATTTTCACCATTTCACCATTTCGCTACCTCGCTGGCCTCCGGATCACTAATCAACCCCTTCTGCCTGGCAATCGTTTGTAGTTTTGAAAGTGCCACTTTGCCGCCAGTACCAAGGCTAAGGGTATTTTCGTTGACATACAGCCGGATATGTTTTTTCATCACCTCCTCGTCCATCTCCTGGGCGTGCTGCTTAACAAAAGGCATGGCCAGTTCCGGGTGTTTGAACGCAAATTCAACACTGCGAAACATGATACGGTTGAGTTTGTTGATAACATCATATCCGAGACCCTTGCGGACGATAATGCCCCCGAGGGGGATGGGCGAACCTGTAAGTTTTTCCCAGTATTGCCCGAGGTCGATGATTTTCCTTAGCCCCTTTTGTTCGTATGTAAACCTGTTTTCGTGGATAATCACACCTGCATCGACTTTTCCTGTAAGGATGGCATCCTCAATTTCGGAAAAAAGCATGAACTCTTTTTTCATTACGCCGGGGGAGGCAATCCTGAAAAGCATGTGGGCGGTGGTATATTGACCCGGAACAGCCACAGTAAGCCCGGGAAGATCATCAAGTGAATATTCCTTTTTACTGATCAGCAGGGGACCATTGCCAAATCCCATGGCGCTGCCTGAGTCAAGCAACACAAAATTCTGCTGCAGCAGCAGGTAGGTGAAAAAACTGACTTTAATCATATCCACTCCGCCGGCCATGGCCATGTGGTTCAGCGTTTCCACATCGTGCAACTGGAAATTAAAAGTAAGTCCTTCCAGGTCAATCCTGTGGTGAATGATTGCGTCAAAGATAAAAGTGTCGTTGGGGCAGGGGGAGATGGCGAGGGTCAGCATGAGCCTGGTAATTTGGATTCAAAGTTAATAACAAATCTACTCTTCTGTTAATAAATTAACATGAGATTTGTAAGGATATACCTTAATAAATATCAACGGAATAAAAGAGGTTGGTCAATCCCGTCAGGAATGCGAGGTTGCAATTTCCCATAAAAGCCGGTTCAGGTTTTTCAGGGCAAGGGCAAGGTTCCAGCGTGATTTGTCGCGTTCTTCAACAAAGTTTGAGATAGCTCTTAATTGCAGGCAGGGAACCTTTTCCGACAGGCATCCGTACATAAAGGCGGCCCCTTCCATGCTTTCGATATCTGCCATGGCCAGCTGTCTGATCCTTTCGATGCTCTGAAGGTTTCCGCGAACGGTATTGGAGGTAATCCCTTTCACCTTTGGCAAACTTTCAATCAGTGCTGATCTCGCAGGGGAGAGTTCATTGAGCGGTTCATTGAGCAGCTTTCCACCCCGGTAAGGGAGTACATCAGGATCAACCAAACCGAGTTCAAAAACAGAAAGGAATTTATTCCCGTCCTCAGCCCCCAGTTCGGGGATACAATCCTCGGTAACATTTACAACCGAACCGAGTGGAAGGGCCCGGTTAAAGGTGCCTGCAATCCCGGCATTGACGGCCATATCGTAATGCTGAACAGCCAGCTTACGGCCCAGGAAGAATGCAGTAGGTACCATTCCCACGCCGGGAATCAATATGTCGATGGTGACATCTTTGTACTGGTAGGTCGAAAGTTGCTCATCCTGCCTGCCTGTGAGCGGCAACCGTTCAAGGAACGGCCTGATTTCAAATACCGTGGCTGCAACAAGCAGTAACCTCATTCCTTTGGCCTTTGGTTGTATGTTGTTCCGTATTCCAGGCCGTGGGCATTGGGGCCTTTTTCATTCCGCCTGAGCATAAAGGCGAAAAACAACCCGAAGAAACCCAGGCTGCTGAATATCCACATCCCCAGGTGATAACCGCCCGGGTTGGCGGCACTCGCGCCCGAACTGTCGTTGGCCCAGCCAATTAACAGGTTAAAACCTGCCAGCCCGATATTCTGGATCATCGTCATCAGTCCGTAGGCTGTGCCAAGTTTTGAATGGTCTACGATGAGTGCAACAGAGGGCCACATGATTGCAGGGATCAGTGAAAATGCAATGCCCATGATGACCATCGGGATGGCAATGTTTGGAAAATAGGTAAACAGTGCACTGATCATGTTCCCAAAGTAAACAACGCCCCCGATAAATCCGGTACTCTGGTCGGATGCCGTAAAAATGCTGATGACGGATGGCGGCAGGGCAACGGCACGGGTTACATACGCCATTACCAGGTAAACCGGGATGATCAGCAGCGACCCGAACATCATCAGGAGCGATCGCTTGCCGATTTTATCGGATAATAACCCGAACATCGGGGTAAGAATCATGGCAGACAGGGTGAGCAGACTCGAAAGAAATCCGCCCATGCCGCGTGCCACATCATCAGGGAATCCTGCGAGATGTACATCTTTGAAGAATTTTACGGCGAAAGTCTGGAATGGGAACATGGCCGAATAGAACGTGATGCAAAGCAGGGTGATGAACCAGAATGATTTACCGAATTTGAAAAGGTCTTTCAGCACAACTTTGTCCTGGTTGCCTTCTTTCTGCAGTGCATAGTTTTTTTCTGAATAAATATCGATCAGGTAATAAACTGCCAGGGTTGCCACGGCGATAACGCCTGCCCCGACAGCGACCCACAGGGGTTTCTGCCAGTCGGCGAACAGTGATTTTCCCCAGGTCGGGGAGTTTAGTGCCAGGAATGAACCCAGTCGCGCAATGGTGAGATTGAGACCGAATGCAAAGGAGAGCTCTTTGCCCTTGAACCAGCGGGCAAGGATGGTCGTGATGCCAACGATCATCGATTCGGCGCCGAGCCCGAAAATCAACCGCCCCGTGGCCATGAAAACAATGTCACCCTTGATGGTGGTGAACAGAGCCCCGATGAATACCAGGCAGGCAAAAATCAGGACTGCTTTCTTGGTCCCGATTTTGTCGATGATGATGCCCCCGATCAAAACCATAAATATGTTCGGAATGCTGTATATTCCCTGGAGAAGGCCCAGGTTTTTGTCGGTAAAATGAAGTTGAGCCTTTAACACATCAGCCAGCGGGCTTATGCAGTCATAAATGTAGTAGTTGCCGAACATGGCTAGGCTGATGAAAATCAGCACGATCCACCGTAAAAGTGCAGGTGGGTCTTTCTTCAGGGTTGTCGTCTGGGTCATAGAAAAAATTGTTATTGCAGCGATTTTTAATCAGGGTATAAAAGTAGCTTTTTTTACCATATCTGAAAACATTACCTTTGTATTTTCAAATTGTAATTTTGCATCTATGAATACCAGGAGAATTTTGCCGGTGATCGCGTTCGCTCTTTTGTTGCCACTGATGGTGCGGAGTGCAGGCGTTCCCCTCTCCTTAGCGCGTCAGGTTGCCCTGAATTTCTGCATCCGCAACGGAAAGCCGGCCGGGCTGGTTCCCTCTTGCGATATTTCGCCGGCTGGTTTTGGAGGGCAGGTATCCGAACAACAAAAGTTCAGGTTGTATTACCATTTTCAGCTTGCTGGTGACCAGGGATTTATCGTGGTTGCGGCCGACGATCGCATACCGCCCGTTCTGGGGTATTCATTTGAAAAACAGGCACCCGGGGCACCAGTTCCCCTGGCATTAACCGGGTTTTTGCAGGAAATGGAGCAGGAGATCCTGATGGTAATGGCCGGCCCTGACAGGCAGGCTGCCCAGGTCAGGAAACTATGGGAGGACCTGTTGTATTCCCCGCCAATTCCATTGAAATCAGGACTGGATATCTCCCCGCTGATCACCACCCGATGGGACCAGGGATGTTTTTACAATGCCTTCTGCCCTTCAGATGTCACGGCTTCGGGTACCTGCCTGCATGCACTTGCAGGTTCAGGGGCAGTTGCGATGGCTCAGATCATGAAATACTATAAATACCCTGCACATGGAACCGGGGAACACGGCTATGTTCATCCGCAGTATGGCATTCAATATGCCAATTTCAGTGCATCCAATTACAACTACAGCGCCATGCCTGATTCGGTCGTTTCCACCAGCGACAATGTTGCTACCCTGATATACCAGTGCGGGATTGCGCAAAACATGAATTTTGGCGTGACCGTTTCCGGTTCCGATTCCACGCTGATTGACTCTGCATTTATCAAGTATTTCGGATACCCGGTAAACGCTGCATGGCAATGGAAGGCGACCTTCACTTCCACAGAATGGCTTGCCATGCTGAAACAGGAGATTGATGCATCGCATCCGCTGGTATACCACGGCGGAAACGGAGGTTCCCAGGGTAGTTATTTTATCTGTGACGGCTACCAGGGCGCCGATTTCTTTCATTTCAACTGGGGGCAGGGCGGGGCCTTTAACGGGTATTTCTACCTCAACAGCCTCACACCGGGAAGCAATAACTTCAACTCATCGCAGGGCGCTATTTTCAACCTCTCCCCAACCATACCGGTACCCGACAGCTATGTGATGGATTTTGAGTCGGTCGCTGATTTTTCGCTCACTTTCAACGACTGGACCGTGAAGGATGCCGACCTTCACGATACCTACGGCATTACTAATTACACCTTTCCGCACCAGACGCAACCCATGGCTTTCCTGGCGTTCAACCCGGCCAAGGTCACCCCGTCGATGGCATCCGACCAGGCGATGCAACCCCATGGCGGGGCCAGGTTTGGCGCCTGCTTCAACTCAAACCCTCCTTCAAACGACGACTGGTTCATTTCACCGCAGATCCAGCTTGGCGCCAACGGCAACTTTTCATTCTGGATAAAATCGTACAACAATTTGTATGGACTGGACAATTACACCGTGGCGGTCTCCGCGACCGACAACAACCCTGCCAGTTTTACCGTGATATCAGGCCCCCAGCCTTTGCAGACTACCCTCACCTGGACAAAAAAGACCTTTTACCTTTCAGGGTATAACAACCAGAAAGTATACGTGGCCATTCACTGTGTTTCAAACGATCATTTCCTGATGATGATCGATGACCTGGAGGTGAAAACACACGGATCATCTTCCCTTACAGCTGATTTCTCCTCTGATAAAACCTCCCTGATGGCAGGCGACAGTGTTAATTTTTCCGACCAGTCGGCCGGGGCGCCCTCATCATGGACATGGACATTCACCGGGGGAACACCCTCCACCTCCAACCTGCAGAATCCGTCGGGAATCCGTTACAACGCTCCCGGGAACTACCTGGTGAAGCTGAAGGTGAGCAACGGAACCACCAGTGATTCCATCACCCGGACATCCTATATATCGGTGACAGCCTATCCTTCGTCCATGTCGCTTGATTTTGAGTCGGTCGCTGATTTTTCCCTGCAGTTCAATCCGTGGACCGTCAATGATGTCGGCGGTGGAAATACTTACGGGATACAATCGGTTACCTTTCCCAATGCCTATTATCCCATGGCATATATTTGCTTCAACCCTGCCCAAACCATCCCGCCACTGGTGAACATGGTGCCCCACTCGGGACAAAAACTGGGTTGCTGCTTCTCCTCCACACCGCCCAGGAATCCCAACAACAAGTGGCTGATTTCACCCAGATTAAGCCTTGGCCTATCCCCGAAGATCGAATTCTGGGTTAAATCCTACAATCCGCAATTCGGCTATGAAGCCTACAACGTTGCCGTATCCACCACCGGCCTGGCGCCTGCGGATTTTATCGCTGTAAACACCACGCCGGAATCGTCGCCTGGCGACTGGACGCTGAAGAGCTACGACCTCTCGGCCTATACCGGCCAGAATGTGTACATCGGGATCCAATGCGTCACCAACGACGGGTTCATCTTCATGCTCGACGACATCTCCATCACGTCATCTCTCGGGGTGGATGATTTGCCTGCACTCAGCCGGCTGGTCGCTTACCCAAACCCGGCCTCGGATCATCTGACCCTGAAATACGGGAGCCCCATCCGGTCATCCCTTGAGATTACCATGATCAACAGCCTGGGTGAACCGGTCAGGTCGTGGACTGAGAAGGTTGCAGATGGTACAGTAACATTGGATACACATGACATTCTGCGGGGAATTTATTTCCTGCAGGTTACTGACGGAACAACCAGGGTAAATCGTAAAATCTCAATAATCAATTAAACATTAAGGTATGAAACATCAACTGCGTCTAATTTTTGTGCTAATCCCGTTTTTTTGTTTATCATTCCCTGGCATGCTGGATGCCCAGGTAAGCCAGGGCGGGGTTCCCCGGAGTTTTGCCCTTGCCATGACCAACGATGCCTCGCCGGTAATAACGGTTGCGTCTCCTTCTGTTGATGTTTTGCAACATGAAGATGAACTGAACCCAATCCCTTACCGGTTTGCACTGAACATCCCGGTTGACCTCGGGATTGTTACCGCCGGGAATTGGAGCAAGGCTCCCGACGGTACCAGCGTGTGGCGCCTGACAGTCGAGTCGGCAGGAGCCCTCGCCCTCACCCTTTACTTTGACCGGTTTAAGTTGCCCGAAGGCGGAAAACTTTTTGTTTACAACCCGGGAAGGACGCAGCTTATCGGGGCATTTACCTCGGAAAACAACAGCAAACTTTCAACCTTTGCCACCGAACTGATTTATGGTGATAAACTTACGCTCGAATATGATATGGAAGAAGGCGCCCCGTTACCCGAGCTGCATATTTCGGAAGTTGCCTACGCCTACCGTGGCATTTCGGTGTATTCGCCCATGAAAACAGGTTTTGGCGGTGCGGGCAAATGCGAGGTGAACATCAACTGTGCGGAAGGCGATGTGTGGCAGAAACAGAAAAAAAGCGTAGTCAGGGTGCAAATCAAGAGAGCCACTGGCGATGTGTGGTGCACCGGGTCGATGGTGAATAATACACGCATGGATGGAAAACCCTATTTTCTTACGGCCGATCATTGCGGAACCTCTTCAACAGCCCTGGAGATCAGCCAGTGGATATTTTATTTTAACTATGAGGGCACTGGTTGTCCCAACCCCACCAGCGAACCAACTCCGAAGACGCTCACCGGAGGCAAAATGCTGGCTCATGGCGGGAATTCCGGGGCTTCGGGCTCCGATTTTTTCCTTGTGCTGCTGAATTCAAATATACCCGCATCCTACAATGTTTATTATAACGGATGGAGCCGCGAAACGGTAACACCGAGCCCCTCCGGTGTCGGTATTCATCATCCCGAGGGAGATATCAAGAAAATTTCGACCTATACCGATCCTCTTGTGTCATCGAGTTTTAATGGCGGCAGCCTGCTTTCACACTGGATGGTTAAGTGGTCAGGCACTGCTCATGGCCATGGAACCACCGAGGGGGGATCGTCGGGATCTCCTATCTTCGACAACCTTGGAAGATTGGTTGGGACGCTCACCGGCGGCGAGTCTTCATGCGATTCGGCAAATCTCAATTCACCCGATTACTACGGGCAGTTCGCTTACTCCTGGGATAAAAACGGGTATGATTCCATCAACGTTTTAAAATTCTGGCTCGATCCGACCAGTTCAAATGTAATGACACTGAATGGCTGGGCGCTCGGGGTTGACGAGCCCCTGCAGCCCGACTGGGTTACTGTGTACCCCAACCCGGTGGCAGGGAATCTCTATTTCAAAACTACCGCTTCCTCCGGGAAAAAGATCGGGGTGATCGTTTATGATACCTGGGGAAGAAGGGTATTTAAAAATGAATATAACAACGTCCCGGATCAGGAGTGCGTGATTGATATGACAGGACTGGCCAGCGGGATGTACCTGGTTAAGATTTCGGACGGGGAGAGGCAGTTTGGGGGGAAGATCATTAAGCAGTAGGGCAATGCAGACAATGCAGGCAATGCAGACAATGCAGGCAATGCAGACAATGCAGGTAATGCAAACAATTCAAACAATGCAGGATGAAGGAATGAAGGAGATTTGGTGATTTTTTTAATTTTTTTTGGGATGAGGGAAGAGGAAATGATGGCGGTTGTTGATTATGTGGAAACACCGGGTATTTTAAGGGAGATTGCGCGGAAGATCGTGGCACGGGAAAGCGACGACCGGTTTTTGGAACTCGCTAAAGGGCTCGAAGAACGGCCGAGGCAGCAATAATGGACGAGGATTGAATGAATAAGCTTCTAC
>CAIWMX010000065.1 GCA_903913885.1 uncultured Bacteroidales bacterium
AATAATAAAAACCGGGTGTCACATCGTTGACTGTTGCCGTATTATACACCAATAAACTTGTAGCCGGGGATACAACCGTTAAAACATCCGTTGTTCCGGTGAGTTCTATTCGTGGTATCAACAATCCCTTATTTGCTGCACTCACATCGAGCATGGCGCTGTTGTCGGGCGAAGAACCATTGTTGTTGATGCCCACACTCTGGGCCAATAGTTGACTTTGCAGCATTATTATAAATGCCACTGCTACGATTAATTTTGCCTTCATAATCATTACTGTATTATTTGTTAAAAGGAACGAATGGCACGGACATTGATTACATAGCCCTTATAGTAGTAGTCCTGGGTACCACCGGCGAAGTGCTGAAACCACGCGCTGATCGGGTCGTACTCGGTTGAACTCCAATAGTCGTTAGTAGTAAAACCACCAACAACGGTTTTTTGTAGAAACAATAAATTCAATTCATACTTTGAAGGGAGATACCAATCATCATAATATTCATTATTTACGGGACCAATAGACTTACAAACTTGGGCAGCATAACTGCCAGCGCCCTGATTGCTTATTATTCTAGCAGTATTTGCTTTTCCGGCATATATACCATCGAGTGTTGCTCCTGTTGCAAAATAAGTGCCGTTGTACCATTGTATTCCTGTGCTTTGGTCGGTTGTGGATGCTATTAAACCGTGCAGTTTCGAAGAGTCTAACCAAAATATTTTACCGCCACCGTAGCTTTCGCCAATGTAATGTGCCAGGGTGCTTATTACATAAGGATCTCCACTTGTTCCTGTACCTGTTATGGTTACATTGGATCCGGCTGTAATTTTGGTTTCGGAGCCATCGGCAGTTGTTAATCCTGTCCAAACACTTCCCGTAAAGTAATAGTAACCGGGTGTTAAACCTGAACCGGTTGTGGTGTTATAAACCAATAAACTTACTGCCGGATTTGGTATTGTGAAAATATCGAATATCCCTGTTAAGGCAATTTGGGGTATCAACAAACCTTTGTCAGTCGATTTTATGTGCAGCATGGCCGAGTTGTCGGGGTTGCTGCCATCGTTGTTAATTCCCACGTTTTGGGCAAATAGTGGACTTTGCAGTATTATTATAAATGCCACTGCTACGGTTAATTTTGCTTTCATATACTTACAATTTTTAATGGTTAAAAAGCCCGGATAGTGCGCACATTTTTCTACTCCAATAGGCCCAATTAGTAAAATCGCCAATTGCAACCCATTGAAGATACCTATGGTTCAGCCCTGTCAGGATAGTTGTTCCGATTCCTGCCCGGGTCACAGTCCCGGTAAAATAATGATTCGCTGAGGTTGTTGTTCCGCCTGAGAAAGGGTAAAAAGCCTCTTGTTGTTCTGTTTTTGAAAAACGGTACAAATTTGGCCGGTTGAGAGACTATCCGTTGACTCGGGCGGCAAACGCCCCGGGTGAAGTTCCTTCAACTTTTTTAAAAGCGGTAAAAAATGTGGTTCGCGATGAAAATCCGGATAACAGACCAATCGCTTCGAGGGTAAGTTCATTGGCCTTCCCCTCTTTGATGAGTTTTTTGGCATGGATAATCCGCCACTCATTCCGAAAATCATTAAAGGACTGTTTTTTGACTTCTCTGAAATAACAGGCAAGGTGGTGGGCAGGCAAATTTATAAGTTTTGAGAAGTACGCAAGATTGCAATCCGGCTGAAGGTAGGGCTGTAGCTCCTGCATGGCTGAATGTGCTTTCTTGTCGATGGAACTAAGATAATCAGGTTCGAAATCAGGCATTATTTTTTTTGCCTCCGGCCGAAATGCACTGATTAAACCCTTAGCAGGCCCGGAAGGCGGGACTGATTCCGGCAACCGGGGTAATCCATATAATATGGCAGGGAAAAAGAATGGAGAGATCAACAATCCGGCAAGTCCTGTACCTGATAAAATTTGCAATATATTCAGGGTGAAAAACACCCCCGTGCTCTCCATGGCAAACATTTTGACCATGAGCAGGAGATGGTTTAAAGCCAAAACAGATAAAAATCCTAAAAATACGGAGAGCCATTTGGTCATAAAATACTGCTGTGAAAAAACTGTTAATGCTCTCCGTCGGTTCAGGTAGCGGATGAAGAAACCGATCGACCAAAATGAATAACCCAAAACCAGAACAGGCCGGCTGATAAAAATTGCGGCGAGTGGAACTACCTCATAAAGTACGTTTCCCTTGTAATCCTTAACGAAGCCAAGATCATGAACAATGGCTGCTGCAATTTCAACTTTGTGTGAATATGGGGTAAACATATGGGGCAACGAGGCGATCAGGAAAATCACAGCGGGTAAAAGATGCCAAAAATCCCGTTTTTTCATCCGGGAATTATCCGTTAAAATACTTCTGACGTACCAGTATAACAGCGGTCCGATGAGATAAGACAGGAATGCGATATTTAAAAAAACAATGCTGACAAAAAATACTGATTTTGAATACATTACAACATACTGGTTGAGGCCATACAGACTTAAAAAAAAGAAGAAACCGCCCAGATAAATGCTGGAAGTGTATTTCCTGGCATTGAAATATAACAGGATTACCGAAAGAAAGATACCTATGAGCGATAAAGAGAGAAGCACTTTAGGCTGAATTATATGACAAATTCTTTATTACAGGACAGTTTTTAATCTATTAGATAATCAGGATATTATGTTAATAACCAGGTTGTAAGTATTCTTAAAAAATGCATATAATGACTTTATAATCATTGTATCAGGCTAGGATCTCGCAATACGCTGACTTTATGAAACCCGAAGTCTCAAACAAAAATAATAAATTAATTGCTTAGTTTCAATAGATTCCCGACCCGGTTATTTTAACCAGGTTGAGTACCAGGAGGACCGTATAAAAAAAAGCTGCCCCGGTTTCCCGGAACAGCTTTTCGCGTAGTTGGAAGTGTGTTTAGTACCTCTTTCGGGGAGTATAGTGCGTGTGTAGTAATTCATGGGATTTATGGCCCAGTGGTTTTTCGAGGAATTCTTTGTAGATCTCGGCAATTTCGGGGTTCTCATGAGATTTGCGGATGGACTTACCCATATCTTCTTCGTAAATAGCCATTTTGCGTTTTGTCCTGATCTCCTTGTTGGTCGGGATAGGCTGGCCTCCTCCGCCCAGGCATCCGCCCGGACAAGCCATTACCTCAATAAAGTGGTAGTTCACCTTTCCGTCGCGCACGTTCTGCATCACCTCCTTGGCATGGGCAAGCCCGTTGGCCACGGCACATTTCAGTTCGACGCCTTCCAGGAAACTCCATTCAGGTTTGACTTTTTCCATTTTTATGGTTGCTTCGCGCACTTCGCCTTCGGTTCCGCGAACTGCAGTGATGTTCAACCCGTCGAATGGGACTTCACGACCGGTGACGATTTCGTACGCGGTACGCAATGCCGCTTCCATAACGCCGCCGGTTGAACCGAAGATCACGGCTGCACCGGAGGAAACACCCATAAAGCTGTCGAATTTTTCTTCCGGCAGTTCTTCAAACTCCAAACCGGCCTGCTTGATCATAATGCCAAGCTCGCGGGTAGTCAGAACATAATCAACATCCTTGTAGCCGCTGGAGCGCATTTCGGGGCGGTTGGCCTCAAATTTCTTGGCCGTGCAGGGCATGATGGATACGGAAACCACCTGTTTCGGGTCAAGTTTGCGTTTCTGGGCGTAATACGTTTTTGCCAGGGCGCCGAACATCTGTTGCGGCGATTTGCAGGTTGACAGGTTAGGCAGGTATTCCGGGAACGTATGTTCAATGAATTTTATCCATCCGGGCGAGCAGGAAGTGGCCATGGGGAGCGATACTGTTGGGTCTTTGTCTACCAGGGCTCTCTTCAGGCGGGACAGCAATTCATGTCCCTCTTCAATGATGGTGAGGTCGGCGGTAAAATCGGTGTCGAGCACCGATGAAAAGCCAAGACGTTTGAGGGCAGCCACCATTTTGCCGGTAACGATTTTGCCGGTAGGCATGCCAAGCGCTTCGCCAAGGGCAACGCGCACGGCAGGAGCTGTCTGGACAACAACGTGTTTCGTCGGGTCGTAGATCGCATCCCAAACCTGGTCGATGTAGTTGCGTTCGATCAGGGCGCCGGTCGGACAGCGGTTAACGCATTGTCCGCAATTGGTGCAAACCACTTCAAACAAAGAGTGTTCAAAGAAAGTAGAGATCTTCATCTTGTTACCCTTATAAGCGACGCCGAGGGCGCTCACGCTCTGCAGTTCCTCACACGTGCGCACGCAGCGCTGGCAGCGGATACAGCGGCTGTCATCCTTGATGATGGCCGTGTTGAACATGTCGATGGTATATTTCTTATCGGGGACCAGGTCGAGGAAGAGGTGGTCGCCCGTAAGCATCTGGGACGCCAGTCCCTGGAGTTCGCAATTGCCGTTCTTGTAGCATTTGGTGCAATCGGCGTTGTGTTCCGACAACAGCAGTTCCACGATGTGCTTGCGTGCCATGCGAACCTTCATGCTGTTGGTGTGGATCACCATGCCTTCTGAAACAGGCGTTGCACAGGATGCGGGGAGGTTTCTTACTTTTTCCTGTTCCACCACGCAAACACGGCAGTTTCCCGCCACGCAGAGGTCTTCGTGATAGCAAAGGGTTGGTATATGAATATTCAGGCTGCGGGCTGCTTCAAGGATGGTCGTCCCTTCATCTGCAGAGACTTTAATATCATCGATGGTTAGGTTTATTTTATTAGCCATATCTCGTAAGTATAATTTCTTGTTAATACTGAATTAGTAAATCATTTCTTCCTTGAAGTTGTTCACGATCGAGGAGAAAGAATTGGCTACCGACTGGCCCAGACCGCATTTGGCGGTGATCTTCATGCTTTCGCTGAGTTTCATAAGCTGATCGAGGTACAATGCTTTCTTTTCGCCTTTCTTCACTGCGACGATTCCCTTCAGCAGCTGCTGGCAGCCGACGCGGCACGGGGTGCACTGTCCGCATGATTCTTCTTCGAAAAATTCGAGGTAGTTGTGCAGCACATTATACATGGAACGTGAACTGTTGAAGATCATCATCGATCCGCCGGTAGGAACGCCTTCGAAGCCGATCACCGTATCTTTGAATTTCTTGCGCGGGACGCAGAAACCGGAGGCTCCTCCCACCTGTACGGCTTTGGTATCGCCATCGCCGAATTCATCCACGAACCGGTCGAGGGGCATACCCAGCTCTAGTTCATAGATTCCCGGGATCGGCGTATCTCCTGAAACGGAGAACACTTTTGAACCGCGCGAGTCGGTGGTGCCTAATTTTTTATACTGGTCGGGGCCGAGGCGCATGATCATCAGCACGTTGACAAAGGTTTCAACGTTGTTGATCACGGTGGGCTTTTTCATGAAACCGCTGGTGGTAGGGTAGGGAGGTTTGTTGCGGGGTTCTCCGCGTCCGCCTTCCATCGATTCAAACAGGGCGCTTTCCTCTCCGCAAATATAAGCGCCTGATCCCATCCTGATCTCGATGGAAAAATCAAAACCAAGCTGTTTAATATGTTCATGGTAAGAATCGAGTTCCTTCATCAGTTCGGGCACCATGAACTTGTATTCACCACGCAGGTACATATATCCTTTTTTCGCGCCGATCACCTTGCCGCAAATAGCCATCCCTGAAAACACCTTGCGGGGAACACGGTAAAGGATCTCGCGATCCTTGAAGGTGCCGGGCTCGCCTTCATCGGCGTTGCAAACGACGTATTTTTCGTCGCCGGGGGTCTCGGCAGTATATTTCCATTTCATGGCTGTCGGGAAACCTGCGCCACCGCGGCCGCGAAGACCCGATTCGAGAAGGTCTTGTAAAATTTCCTCATTGGAACGTTCCAATGTTGTGGCGAGCACCTTATATTTTTCGTTGGAATATTCCCCGAAGATTAAGTCTACTCTTTTGAGGGTTTGATCTGACATGACAGTTTCTCCTATTTTCTATGTGTTATTTTTTGATGAATTCACTGATGATATCATGCACCTTCTCAGAGGTAAGTCCGCTGTAAGGCGTGTCGTTGATAAGCATCGCAGGGCCTTCGTGGCACCATCCGAGGCAGTTTGTCTCAAGAAGGGTGAACTTCTTGTTTGGCGTGGTTTCCCCGACCTTGATCTTCAGCATGTCTTCCAGCGTTTGGATGATGGTCTTTTTCCCGTGCATGTCGCAGGTGATGGTTTTGCATACCCTGATCACATATTCGCCGCGCGGCTCTGTGTCGAGGAATGAGTAAAAGGTCGCTGTTCCGTAAACCTGGGCGGCAGAAAGATCTAGTTCTTTGGCAATGTCGGTCATGCAGGTGTCCGACAGGTAATTGTTTCTTGCCACAACCCCTTGAAGAATAGGAAGCAAACTGCTCCTTTCCCGGCCGTATTTGTCAGCTAATTCCTGAACCAATGATTTGCAATCAGTCATAAAATATTTTTTAAATTGTTAATATATAATGTTTTACGCTATTTCTATTGTTAACTGTGAAAATATTAACAAATTCCGGGACAAAGTTATTATTTTTCTTTGTTATTTAATTCACAGCAGTGATTATTTTGCCTGATTTTTATAATTTATATGCAATCTAAATTGAGTTAGTCCGGTGTTTAACCACGAAGGCGAATAAGTACACACCAAGGCGCAAAAAGGTATAATTTCAGCAGATATGCCCTCGTGCTTTCCTTGTTCGCCTTTGTGCCTTCCTTTTGCGCCTTCGTGGTTTTCATTCACCAAATTGTTACTTTTGCTTGCTACAGTCAGACTAACATGGACCAGTACCGCTATTTTCTTCATTTGGCCTTCGACGGGAGTCGTTTTCATGGCTGGCAACGGCAACCCAATGATGCCACCGTCCAGCAAACCCTGGAGGAAGCGATGACCTTGCTCATGCGCACACCCGTCGTGCTCACCGGTGCAGGCCGAACGGATGCCGGAGTGCATGCGGCTGACTTCTACGCCCATTTCGACCTGGACCAGCCTATTGACAAACCTGAGCGTGAAAAACTGGTATTTAAGCTCAACCGGTTTCTGGGCGGGGATATTGCCATTTCAGAGATACTCCCCGTGGCTGTCCAGGCGCATGCCAGGTTTAGCGCCATATCGCGCACCTACCGCTATTCAATCGCGAGGGAAAAGAACCCATTCCGAAGAGATTACACACATTATTTTTATGGTACCATCGACGATTCACTGATGAACCAGGGCGCCGCCCTCATCATGTGTTATGAAGATTTCACCTCGTTTTCGAAAGTTGACACCGATACAAAGACGAATATCTGCAGGATTTCGGCCGCAAAATGGACCACCGAAGGCAGCGAACTGGTATTTACGATCACCGCCGACCGTTTCCTGCGGAACATGGTACGGGCCATCGTTGGTACGCTTCTTGAACTTGGAACCGGAAAAATATCCCTGCCCGGCCTTAAAGGAATCATCGAAGGCAACAACCGCTCCGACGCCGGGGATTCGGCTCCTGCCAAAGGGCTTTCGCTGGTTAGGATCGTGTATCCGGGGGAGATCTTTCTTGGTGAGCGGGTAAACGGGTGAACGGGTGAGATTTTACCATTTTGCGATTTTACCATTTTACCATTTTGCCATTTCAGATTTCAGATTTCACATTTCACATTTCACATTTCAGATTTCACATTTCACATTTCAGATCTCACATTCTTTGCCCCCAATTTTCATCTTCATCCCAGAGGTGCGGGAGATGCTTAACCCATTGCTTTTGCTGGAATTGCTTTGTTTTCCTGTAACCATGATAGAAACTTCCTCAACGGTTTAAAAACCTGCTCAGGTGATGATTCCCTTTCTGCTTTACCTCCTTCTCAGGAGATTTTCAACAAGATCAGTGGTTATAGGCAATCTTCGACATACCTTCTCCCTCTCCTTCAAGGAGAGGGTCAGGGGAGAGGTCATTTACAATACGATGAATATCTACTGGCATGTTTCCGATCAATCAAAATCTGAAATCTGAAATCTGAAATTTCTATTGTAGGATTACCCTTTATCATAATTAATTTTTTTTTAATCCGTTTGCATGCGTATAGAAATTATTACCTTTATGGGGATAATGTAATGTGGTTTTATGAAAATATCTGACAGGAAATAAAAAAACGAATTTTATGACAGGCGCCATTTATAAAATCCGGTGTTTGGCCGTATTTACCCTGGCCGTTTCACTGATCATCGCAATATCCTGTAAAAAAAAGGATAATGCGAATGAGAATACTAAAACACTCTATGTCAGCGAGAATACTTTAGATTTCTACTTTTCCGACACGCTTCATACCGTCAGGATCACAACCGGCGATGCCGAACAATTTACGTATCACGTTACCTGCAGCAACCCGGCGTTTTATTTCATCCCCGTTGATGGCACCTGCTCAGCCGCCAATTTCTCGTCGTTGAAAGTCCTCGTCGACTGGACCCATGTATTCGGGGATTCTGCCGTTGCCGATGTCCATGTCACCGGCAACAACGGAAAATCAGCAACAATCCATGTCAGGGCCTTTGCCAGTGCCAGCTTTAAAAGCCTGATCGTCCAGGATTCGTTGAAATTCAGTTATACCGACACAGCACTTACCATCCCCATTTCAACCCTGAGCCCTTCCCAGGTCAGCTGGGTTGCAACCAGTCCCGACCAGTTTGTCAGTTTCAGCAGTGGAACAGGCACATGTTCCGCCGGCCACCCTTCCGGGCTTACCGTCAGGATCAACAGGAACATGCTCCACAAGGATTCCGTTTCTTCCAGGGTAATCATAAGCGGTTCACATGGTACTACCCGCCAGGTCAGCCTGTTTATCAACCATTTTACTGAGACAAAATTCCTGCTGGACGGAAATATGTGGGATGGAGCCTATGACAAGGTCAACAACCGGCTTGTTCTGGGAATTGGCTCGAATACGCTTGTCATCTTTGATATTGCCTCACAGGCAGTGCGAAAAATCACCCCAATGCTGAGTCTTGGAACTCCGGGCCTGGCGTTATCCCCCGACGGCCATTACGCAGTGATTACGTATACACCATACCCGGGGTTGGAATGCATTGATCTCAACCAGTTAACAGTGAACGAACTCGATTTTGGCAATGTCAGGTCAAATGCTGCCGTCGGTGCCGATGGCAACAGATGGTTCTTCGAGCAGGGTACCCCGTACGGCTCCTATTTAGGGGAGGGCAACTCGCTGGCTGGCTGGTATGGCTCGGTGTATGAAGGTTTAGGAGCTTATTCATCGTATTTTCAATTGCATCCGAATGGAAATTTACTCTACGCCTGTTCTTATGATGGATATTCATTTTGCAAGTTTAATATAGCGAGCATTGGAAATCCGGTTAAAGTTTATATCAGATCTTCCGGCCTGGGCAGCCGTTTCTGGATCACATCCGACGGGCGCGGGATGATCACGAACCAAAGAACGTTTTTCAGGCTCGATCCCTCAAAGGATGTAGGTGATCTGATCTATGTGCGCGACATCTCATTATCCGGGGCCTTTATCACCTCCTTCTCCGGGAACCCGTTGCACAACGAGTTTTATTTTATCTCATCCAATAACAACGCTGGAACTGATTCTCTGAGCACACAGCTGGTCGTGACGGACACCACGTTTGCAGTCAAAAAAACGATAACCCTGGAACCATTTTTAACCGGGAATTCGAATCCTCCTTACTTTCAAAACGCGGAAGGTGTGCTTGTGTTTACCACCCTCAACGGCGGCCAGTTAATTGTGGTCACCCGGTCGCGGGATCGTAAAAAACTGGGGATTCAGGTGATCAACCGCAGCTGGAATTAACACATTTCGCATTTCACATTTCACCATTTCACATTTCACCATTTCACCATTTTCTTCGCCTTCTCTGCAATAGCCTCGGCCGTTAGCCCGTATTTCTCCATCAACTTCAGTGGCGGTCCCGATTCACCGAAGCAATCAGGCATACCGACAAAGGCCATCGGAACCGGGTGATGCTGAACAGCGACCTCCGCAACGGCGCTCCCGAGTCCGGTGTTTACCTGGTGTTCTTCGGCGGTAACAATGGCCCTGGTCTCGGTGGCAGCCCGGATGATGGTTTCCCTGTCGATGGGCTTGATGGTGTGCATGTTGATAACCCTTGCATCAATTCCTACGGCAGCGAGGATTTCGGCTGCAAGCAGCGCTTCCCAAACCATGTGCCCTGTCGCGATAATGGAAACGTCATTACCGGTACGAAGCACCTGGGCTTTGCCGATCTCAAAGCCCATCGCGGCTGACGTGAAGTCGGGCATGGCCTCGCGACCGAAACGCAGGTAAACCGGGCCCCGGCATTGTTCGATAGCAGCCACGATCGCCAGGCTGGTTTGCGTAGCGTCGCAGGGAGAAAGAACGGTCATATTCGGTAAAACCCTCATGATCCCGATATCTTCCAGCGCCTGGTGGGTTGCCCCGTCGGGTCCTACCGACACGCCGGCATGGGCTCCGCCGATGATCACATGCAGGTTATTGTAACAGACCGAAATCCTGATCTGATCGGCGCTCCTGAGCGCTGCAAAAACACCGTAGGTTGAAAACACGGGGATCTTGCCTTCCAGGGCCAGCCCGGCGGCAACGCCAACACAGTTCTGTTCGGCAATGCCCAGCGAGATAAACCGTTGCGGAAAGGCTTCAGCAAACAGGTTGCAGTCAACGGAAGCAGTGATGTCGGCCCCGATACAAAACACCTCGGGATTCAACCTTCCCGCTTCGAGCAGCCCTTCGCCGAATCCCGATTTGGTGGGTTTGTTGCCTTTATTCAGATATTGTTGGGGCATTGGATAAGTTGTTTAATGTTGATGGTCAGCAGGAGCGATCCACAAATTGAAATAATTAAAATATGGGGCTAAAGCCCGGTTTACCGGTTGCCTCACTATCCCCGGCCTGAAGGCCGGGGCAATATATTCAAAATTCAGTATTCAATATCCGATATTCAATTTCCTTTATAAACTCAACAGCCTCTTCCCTGGAAGGCACTTTCCCATGCCACCGGTAATCATTCTCAATGCGGACGATCCCTTTCCCCATGACCGTTCGGGCGATGATCACGGCAGGTTTCCCTGAAACCAGGCATGCCGCGTCAATGGCACCGGCAATTTGCCCGATGTCGTTCCCATCGCATTCAATGACATGCCAACCGAAACTCTGCCATTTATTTCCAAGCGGCTCAAGCCCCATGACATCTTCCGTTTTACCGTCAATCTGCAACCCGTTACGGTCGACGATGGCGACAAGGTTGTCAAGATGGTGATGGGATGCGGCCATTGCTGCTTCCCAAATCGATCCCTCCTGCAATTCGCCATCCCCGTGGATGGAAAAGATCCTGTGGTTTTTTCTGTCGTATTTTGCAGCAAGAGCCATTCCAACCGATACCGAAAGTCCCTGCCCGAGCGACCCGGCCGATAGTTCCAGTCCGGGAAGCCCATGGTCCCGACCGGGATGCCCCTGCAACCGGGACCCCATTTTTCGTAACGTGAGGAGTTCTTCAACGGGGAAATATCCTGAATGGGCAAGCGTGGCGTACAACACAGGGGCAACATGCCCGATGCTGAGGATAAGGCGGTCGCGTCCGGGCCATGCGGGGTCATCCGGGTGGTGGTTTAATTTGGAAAAGTAGAGTACGGTGAAAATATCGGCCAAACCCAGTGATCCGCCCAGGTGCCCTGAACCCGCTTCAGCCAGGCTTGTCACAACAGACTTCCTGATCGTAGCAGCAATATGCCGCAGCGCCCCGGTGTCTTCTGTTTGCCAGGGATGCATGATTATCTCATATCAATGACCTCCACACCCGGAAATTTCTTCGCGTCGAAGGTGAAATCGGCAGGGGTGACGGCGGTATCGGTGAGGTAGTTTTTGATTTTGTAGCTGAAGGTGTTCCCGCTTTTGTCGAACAGGGTGAAACTTTTAACCTGTTTCTTCGATTTATCGATACCAAGAATTGCCCTGGTGAAATTTTTAGCAGTGGTAGGCACCAGTTCTACAGATTCAACGGCCGGATCGGTGCTTTTTATTATTTTGGATTTGAAATTTGCATTATAGGAAGTCAGCAACTTCGACGGGGTCAAGGCTTCGTCCTTGTTTTCGAGGGTATTCACCTGGACTTCATTGGAAGCTGCAATGTATGTCCAGATGGTTTTGCCGTCGCAGATCACGGTTTGCCCTGCTGCTGTCATTTTGTAGCGGTCGCCCGAAACGAGCAGGGTGCCCGTCTTTTCTTCGTTGATCTTGGCTTTCGCGTTTACCATGGTATAGGAAAATTCGACCTTGATCGACTTATAGGCTTTGGCTTTCGCACTGACTTCATCAAGCAGGGCAGCTGCCTTCGGGTCTTTTCCCTGGCCCAAACCAATGCAGGCAATGAGGATCAATAATCCGGTTAATGTTGTTCTCATACGTATAAATTCATTTTTGTTCATTGAATATTATTTTCCCAAAAGGCTTAAATGTTCCTCCAGTGCCGCCAGATCCTTATAACGGACTTCCCTGGCCTTGCTGCCTTCGAACGGCCCCACGATACCGGCGCTCTCAAGCTGGTCGATGATCCTGCCTGCCCGGTTATATCCCAGTTTAAGCTTACGCTGGATCAGCGAGGTAGAGCCATGCTGGAACTGCACGACCAGCCTGGCAGCTTCGGCAAAAAATTCATCCTGGTCATTTTCGGTGAAATCCTTTGCCGGCGTGGTCGATTCATCATAAAACTCGGGCAGTGCAAATGCCTCGCGGTATCCGCGTTGCGACCCGATGAATTCGGTGACCTTGTCGATTTCGGGGGTGTCGACAAAAGCGCACTGCAACCTGATGAGGTCGCTTCCGGTCGACAGCAGCATGTCTCCGCGCCCGATCAGCTGGTCGGCGCCGGATGAATCGAGGATGGTGCGCGAGTCGATCTTTGAGATGACCCTGAAGGCAATACGCGCTGGGAAATTGGCCTTGATCGTTCCGGTGATGATATTGACCGACGGACGTTGCGTGGCGATGATGAGATGGATTCCCGTTGCCCGGGCAAGCTGCGCCAGCCTGGCGAGCGGTGTTTCAATTTCGCGTCCCGCCGTCATGATCAGGTCTGCAAATTCGTCGATCACGATCACGATGTAGGGAAGGAACATATGCCCGTCGTTCGGGTTCAGTTTCCGCGTCAGGAATTTTTCATTGTATTCCTTGATATTCCTCACCTGCGCATCGCGCAGCAGATCATACCTGCTGTCCATTTCGATGTTGAGCGAATTGAGGGTGCGGATCACCTTCTTGGTGTCGGTGATGATGGCTTCTTCGGCGTCGGGGAGTTTCGCAAGAAAATGCCGTTCTATCTTCGTATACAGGGTCAGTTCTACTTTTTTCGGATCGATCATAACGAACTTCACCTGCGAAGGGTGCTTTTTATAAAGCAGCGAAGTGATGATCGTGTTCAGCCCGACCGATTTACCCTGGCCTGTTGCCCCGGCCATAAGCAGGTGGGGCATCTTGGCAAGGTCGGCGATGAATGTTTCATTGGAGATCGTTTTCCCGAGCACAAACGGCAATTCGAAGGTGGAGGTTTTAAATTTCTCGGTTGCCATCAATGATTTGATGGAAACGATTTCGGGATTCTGGTTTGGAACCTCGATCCCGATGGTGCCTTTCCCGGGGATGGGGGCGATGATGCGGATACCCATGGCGGCAAGGCTCAGGGCAATATCATCTTCCAGGTTTTTTATCCTGGAGATGCGCACCCCGGCTTCCGGCACGATTTCGTACAAGGTAACGGCCGGACCGATGGTGGCCTTTATCTTGGCTATTTTGATGTCGTAGTTCGACAGGGTCTGAACGATCTTGTCCTTGTTGGCTTCCAGCTCTTCCTTTCTTACATTGACCGATTCGCCGCCGTAATCGTTCAACAGGTCGAGCGTAGGATATTTGTAGGAGGAAAGGTCAAGGGTTGGGTCGTACCTGGTTTCGATGGTATTGTGAACCATCTTTTCTTCAGGAACCTTTTCGGCAATGGACGGTTCCTCGACGGGTGTTTCGATCACCAGTTCTGGACTGGGGGGCTTTTGTACCGGGGCCGGAGTGCGGTCGTGGAGTTCCAGCTCTATTCCCGTTGACTCAGGCTCGGCGGGCTCATTGATGTAATTCTGCATAAAACCTGCAGGTTCAGTTACTTCAGCCTGATCGGTCACCCCGGCGACATCAGCCACAACCGGGGTGTCGGAAACAGGTATTTCAACAGACTGCCTTGGTTTAAACCAACGGAACGGGATGTTAAAGGAGGCGATGAGGAAACTCAGCATGGTGAACCCGAGCAGCATGGCCAATCCTGACGTCCCGAGGAATTCGGTGAGCCAAATATTCATCTGAAACCCGTAAACCCCGGTAAAAATGTCGGCTCCCGGCGCAACCAGACCCATCAGTACCGGAACCCAGATGATCCCGAAAAAACAGTATTCCAGCGTTTTCCAGATCGGAAAGATCCGAAGGTGGAAAAAATGTTGCATCCCCGTGTTAAAAAGGATGATCACGAAAAAGTATGATGCAACCCCAAACCATTTTGTAATGAAGAGGTAACCGGTAAGGGCGCCGATCTTTCCCATCCAGTTTTCAACCGGGAACTTGTTTTCAAAAAAGCCTTCGACACTGAAGTGTTTGAAAACGGTATCAGTAAAACTGAAATCGGACTGCCAGGTTAAAATATACGACGTGAAAGCAAAGAGCAGGTAGAAGGAGAGCAGCAGGAAGGCAAGTCCGAAAATCCGGAAGCGGCGTTCAAGTTTTGCCTGGTCTTTCTCCGACCTTACCTTTTTTTCACGGGGAGGTTTAGGCGCTTTGGGCGGTTTTTCTTTTTTCTCCCGGGTCTTTTTGCCTGTTTTTTCTTTTGAAGCGGGCGCACCATCCCCAAAAGGAATCTCATCCTTTGTCTCTTCCTTAAAGGTATTGCTTCTCTGGGGATTAAGTTGCCGGGCCATGCTGTTTATTCAGTACCGCCACCGAACTTGCTTTTCAGTTCATCCTGTGTGGTAACGGTGTAGTCGGAAGGGATTTCAAAATCCTTTGCCGACAGGCTCTTTTTCTCGATGGAAGTTGCCGTGAACTTCATGTTGATATCACGGTTTTTCATGGAGAATTCCAACAGCACGCCATCGATTTCCTTATACAGCGGGTTATCGAAATTGACTGTTTTTGAACCAAGTTCGTTTGAATAATAGACTTCATACGTACTCTTTACGCCGTCGTCGTTAACGGTTACAACGGCTTTCTTGCACGTGTACCCGGCAATCACTTTTGTTTCACTGGAGAGTTCAACAGTGGGTTTGGCTTCTTTCCCAAGCTCTTTTTCAATTTCGGCAGCATTCTGTTTGATGGCATATTTCTGGCCCATCATGTTGAGCAGGGCAACCTTGGTCTTGTCAACACAATCGGTGATCTCCACAGTTTTCATGCCGCTCAGTTCCATATCGGTGCGGGCTTTCGAACCTTTTACCGACACGGTAAGCACTTTGGGGAACATGGCCATCTGGCTTTCAGATATTTTATTATCCGGGTAGGTGATTTTAAAGGTGATCACACCTTCAAACGGTTTGCCTGAACTGGCAGGAAATGAAGTGCAAAGGAGCGCGCACAAGGCAAAACTGATCGCAAACAATATTTTTTTCATAGACGTTTTTTTTAATATCGTGACAAATTTAACTAATTTACAATTCGGAGCAGTTTACTCCACCTGATTTTTCCATCCAGCAACGATTTGTTCGGGTCGAGCGACAGCCACACAAACACGGCTTTACCAACAACATGGTCCTCCGGCACAAAGCCCCAGTAACGTGAATCGGCTGAATTGTGACGGTTATCGCCCATCATCCAGTAGTAGTTCATTTTAAAGGTATATTCCTTTGATTCCTTCCCGTTGATAAAGATCTTTCCATCCCTGACCTGGAGGTTGTTTTCTTCAAAAACACCGATTATCCGCTTGTAGAAGCATATGTTCTGCATATTGATGGCGATGGTCACGCCCTTTTTTGGAATCCATACAGGGCCGAAATTGTCAACATTCCAGCGGTAGGTTGAATCGAACGGGAAAATATTGGGATCCCAGGCATTCTTCGGCTGGCACATCGGCTCAATGGAAACCACGTTGCTGAACAGGTGCAGTTTGGCAATGGACTCCTCCGACAAGGTCAGTTCATAGGTGCCATTGTTATAGTCGTCGATCTTTTCGGTGATGTCGAGTTTCTCGAAATTCTTTTTGTTGATGGGGCTGCCGTTGGTTTTCAGGGTGTATTTGTATTGCTTTTTGCCGGGGTTTTGCTCAGGCTTGCCATTGATGAATACGGTCCTGTCAACGATGCGGATGGTATCCCCTGCAATGCCGATGCAGCGTTTGATAAAATTCTCACGCTTGTCGACCGGGCGGGCGATGATCTCGCCGAAGGTCGGCTTGTCATTCCACGCCCTGTCCCTGCCAACTTCGCGAAGGATCTGGTAATAGCTCATAGTGCTTTGAAATTTCGTTGAAAGCGTATCGCCGTCGGGGTAATTAAACACCACCACATCCATGTTTTTAATCTGCGCAAAGCCGGGGAACCGGTAGTAAGGCAGTTTGATCCATTCCAGGTAGGATTTGGTATCCTCGGTGAGCGGGAGGGTATGGTGCACGAAAGGGAATGAAAGCGGCGTGTTCGGCACCTTAGGCCCGAAACTCAGTTTGCTTACAAAGAGATAATCGCCGACCAGCAGGGTTTTTTCCATCGAAGAGGTCGGGATGGTATAGGCTTCGATGAGGAAAATGCGGATGATGCTGGCTGCGATCACCGCAAAGATAATGGCATCAACCCACTCGCGGGTTGCCGTTTTTACCACAGGGGGCTGCTTTGAAGGGTCGGCATACTGCTCCTTTGATGAAAATCCCAGCCAGGGAAGGTAAACGAACGGGAAAAGCACGCCCAGGGCCTGGTCGAGCAATCCGTACTTTTTAAAGCACTTCAGTATTTCAACCACCATGAGCAGAATAACGAAGACATTGATAAAGGGCACAAGCAGAAAGATATACCACCACATCGGTTTTTTAACGATCTGGAGCCAGATGTACCAGTTATAAAAAGGAACCAGGACTTTCCATCCCTTTTCCCCGGCTTTTTCAAAGATTCCCCACAATCCTGCCATGGAGAGGATGAAAAATAATATTGAAAAAATCATGTATAAATTCATCTTCCGGTATTTATTGTTTTTAACTAACGCGATAACATCCTTTTTCTTATTCGCCTTTCATGAATATTTGCGAGTCAAGCAGGTTCTTCATTTCAAAAAATCCTTTTTTCCCGATGATCCATTCTCCCGCCATAACGGCGCCCAGGGCAAACCCCTTGCGGTTTTTTGCCGTGTGGATGATCTCGATGCAATCTTCCTCCGATTCATATCGCACAATGTGTGTCCCTGTAACATTTTCGGCCCTGATCGATTTTATTTCGAGTTCCCCGGGGTTTTCTTCCGCCTCTTTCACCCATTTCTCCTTGCGCTCGGAGTACCTGATGATGTCGTTGGCCAGCACGATGGCCGTCCCGCTGGGGGAGTCCTGTTTGTGAACATGATGTGTCTCTTCGATCGAAATGGCGTATCCTTCCCATTTCGACATCAGGCCGGCCAGGTAGCGGTTCAGATCAAAAAAGAGATTCACCCCTATGCTGAAGTTGGGTGCAAAAAAGAGGGATTGTTCACGGTTAATACAGTCGGTTCTGACCTTCTCAAGATCATCAAGCCAGCCGGTTGTGCCGATTACAACGGGAATATTGGCATCAAAACAGTGATAAATGTTCTCAATCACAGCAACAGGCGATGAAAAGTCGATGGCAACCTCAGCTTCGGCAAGCCGGTGTCCCTGTTCGTCCCATTCTTCAAGCGTGTCGAGGGTGAGCACGATTTTATGGCCCCGTTTCACAGCCAGTTTTTCAATTTCCTGGCCCATTTTTCCGTATCCCAGCAATGCGATTTTCATAATCGGAACGATGTTTGACTAAAAGTGCAGACTAAGTTTAACCCCGGCAGCAGGGTGAAGCGTGTAACCGGTCATCTGCATGGCCGGTCCAACCTTCATCGATAACCTGTCGGAGATGTTAAAGGTGTAAAGATGCGCGTCAACTGTCGCATCCAGGATGTTCAGCCCGTACCATAATGCGGCGAAGATGCAGCTGATCTCGAGGTTGCGGCGATAGTATTCACGGCCTGTAAGCAACTGATCAGCTGTATACTGTTTTACCAGGGCGCTGTGTTTTCCGTTGGTAACCCCGCTCACCGATTCAATGTACGCGCCCTTATAGGTACTGTACTCATTGGCATAGAAATAGATGCAATATCCCAGAACGCCAACGCCCGCGTACACAATGGGGATCTTCCAGTATTTTTTATTGTAAAACTGTCCGAGCCCGGGCAGAGCAGCCGACATCAGGGTTGCTTTGGTGGGCGAATGCTCTTTTTCACGGATCGAGTCGGGCAATTCGACAAAGGTCGTATCGATTTGCGCCGCAGCCTTGTTTGCTTTATTATAAATGGTGTAGGGATGTATGGAGCCGGTGTCAGATTTTACAACTACCTTGTCCGATTGGGCAAACGTGTGAACCGGCATATATGAAACCACGATTAAAAGCAACAAACATAAAGAGAATCGCTTCATCTAGGAATCAAGTTTGGCAATGATCCTGTCGAAATCCTCGTCCGATTTAAAAGCAATGATGATGGAGCCGGCTCCTTTGAGGTTTACCTTGCATTCAACTTTCGACTGGAGTTTCCCGCGGAGCGATGTTTTTGCCTTCTCGAATTTTTCAGGGAGCATGGTGTAATGGGCTGCAGAACCTGCCGCCTTGACAGTTCCCGCATTTCTTACCATGTCTTCGGCCTGCCGAACAGATAATTTCTGTTCCAGGATCTTCTGCAGGATGGTAAGCTGTGTTTTTTCCTCCTCTGCGCCCAGGATGGCGCGGGCGTGTCCCATGCTGATGAGATTGTCCCTGACGGCAACCTGGATCTCCCCCGGGAGTTTGAGCAGGCGGATATAATTGGAAATGGTGGATCGGTCCTTGCCCACTTTCTGGCTCAGGTCCTCCTGCCTGATCTTGCATTCGTCAAGCAGACGCTGAAAACTGAAGGCGATTTCCAGGGGGTTGAGGTCTTCGCGCTGGATATTTTCGACCAGGGCCATCTCGAGCATCTGCTCGTCGTTTGCCAGGCGCACATAGGCCGGAACTTCGATCAGCCCAGCCATCATGGATGCTTTCAAACGCCGTTCACCCGAGATAAGCTGAAACTTGTCGTAACCGGTCTTGCGGAGGGTCAGCGGCTGGATGATGCCGTGTTCCCTGATGGATGAAGATAATTCACGCAATTCATTTTCACTGAAATGCGTGCGGGGCTGAAATGGATTTGGCTCGATCTGGTCGACACGGATCTGCGTGACATAACCTGTCATGTATTCTCCGGATATATCCTTCTGAGGCTCGTCGGTTGCTGAGCGATCCAGCAATGCACCCAGGCCTCTTCCCAGGGCTTTCCTTTTTCCGTGTGTATCAGACATTGATCTCTTTTTCTGCGTTTTTCAACCTCGTGAGGTCATTATTTTGAAGTATCTCCCGTGCCAGGTTGAGATAATTTATAGCGCCCGAACTATTGATGTCGTGCATCATGATGGTAAGGCCGAAACTGGGCGCCTCGCCAAGCTTGGTATTCCTGTTGATGATGGTGTTGAAAACCATCTGCTGGAAGTGCGTCTTTACCTCTTCAACAACCTGTTTGGCCAGGCTGAGGCGATTATCGTACATGGTCAGCAAAATCCCTTCGATATCGAGTTCGGGGTTCAGCCTTGACTGAACGATTTTTATCGTATTCAGCAATTTGCCCAACCCTTCGAGCGCGAAATATTCGCATTGAACGGGGATGATCACTGAATCGGCGGCAGTAAGCGAATTTACGGTGATCAGGCCAAGGGAAGGCGAACAGTCGATGATAATGAAGTCATAGTCATCCTTGATCTGGGCAATCACCTTGCGCATCATCTTTTCGCGGTTGGGCAGGTTGATCATTTCAATCTCGGCGCCCACAAGGTCGATGTGCGCCGGCAATAAATCAAGGAAAGGCGTGGAGGTGTTAAGGATGATGTTCTTTGCTTCAACATCATCGATAATGCACTCATAAATGCTGGTCTTGATGTTCCTCGGATCAAATCCGACGCCCGAAGTGGCATTGGCCTGCGGGTCGGCATCGATGACCAGGGTTTTATATTCAAGCACGGAAAGTCCCGCCGCCAGGTTGATGGCGGTGGTGGTTTTTCCTACACCTCCCTTTTGATTTGCAATTGCAATTACTTTACCCATTTATCATATTAATCAATGGTACAAAATTACTAATTATAGCAACACCTTAAAGAATGTTGAAAAGTTTTGAAAATAATGAGTCAGTCCGGCAGGGATTCCCGGCCGGTAAAGAGTTATCCGGGAGGGTTAATGCTTGTCAGTTTCTGACGTGAGATCTTCGAATTCGATCGTTTTGTGGGTTCGCGGCACCCCGGCTGAATCATTCTCCGTGAAGGATTCCGTGTCGTATTCCGGACGGTCGGGCGCTTTCCCGGTGCGAATGAATTCAATAACGTCGCTCAGACCATTGGCGAATTTGTCAAAATCTTCTTTGTAGAGAAAAAGCTTGTGCTTCTCATAGAAGAACTTTCCCTGTTCGTTGTTGAAGCGCCTTTTACTCTCCGTGATGGTAATATAGTATTCCTCGCCAATGGTGGCTTTAACATCGAAAAAATAAGTCCGCTTACCCGCGCGCACCGGGCGTGAAAAAATTTCTTCCCGTTCCCGTTCCTTATTTTCAGTCTCTTCCATTCTGCAGTCTTGTTAAGATTAGTACATCGACATCGGTCGATTCAGTGAACGCAAAAATAAAAATATTATTTGAAATAAATTTTATTTCTTTATTCCGTAGCTTTGCAAACTGTAACTATTAAATATTTCATGTTCTTTTTCATACCTTATATATGTTAGGCAGAAGACATTACCGGATAAAAACACTGCAGGCACTTTATGCATATTTTCTGGGAGGTGAAGCCAGGATAGAAATTGCCGAAAAAAATCTTCTGCAAAGCCTTGATAAGGTTTACGAGCTCTATTTCCTCCAGTTATCCTTCCTTCTTGAGATCATCCATTTCTACCGGTTCAGGATGGAGGAATCCAAAACAAAATTCTATCCCACGCCCGAAGAGGTGAATCCCAGCTACAAATTGTCGGAAAACCGCGTGGTAATGCAGCTTCAGCATAACCTCGATCTTGCCGACCAGATTGTCAACTACCGGATTTCATGGACCGAAGAGCAGGAGATGGTGCGCAAGATATACCAGAAACTCAAAGCCAGCAAGGATCTTGCCGATTACCTGGCTTCAGGCGTCAGTTCATACCGTGAAGATCAGGATTTCCTTGAAAAGCTGTTCAGGAAATTTGTCGCAAAATCAGGCGATCTCCAGTCTTGGTTCGAAGAACGCAATATTTTCTGGGAAGATGACTTCGAAGTAGCCGCCGTTTTTGTCCTGAAAACGATCAAGCTGATGTCCGAATCCTTTGGCGAAAGGGATA
Organism: uncultured Bacteroidales bacterium; assembly: GCA_903913885.1. GTDB lineage: Bacteria > Bacteroidota > Bacteroidia > Bacteroidales > FEN-979 > CAIVAT01. The sequence goes on from CAIWMX010000065.1 coordinate 21,569, forward strand.
AGCTTACTGCACTCTTCTCAAAGGATATGGAGGACGATGCCGATGAAGACCGGAAGTTCATCCTGGAGTTGTTCCGTAAAACCATTATGAACAGCGATGAATCAGACAAGCTGATCGATGCCCGCACCAAAAACTGGGAACTTGACCGCATCGCGCTTACCGATATCCTGCTGATCAAAATGGCCCTGACGGAATTTACCGGCTTTTCTCAGATCCCCGTAAAGGTCACCATGAATGAATATATCGAGATATCCAAGCAGTTCAGTTCGCAGAAGAGCAAACTCTTTATTAACGGAATCCTCGACAAGTTGGTCACCGACCTTACCGAAGCGAAAAAAATCAAGAAAACCGGCAGGGGGTTGATGACCTGATTCCCGGCGTTTGAAAGCAACATGCTTTGCATCATTTATTCAGATGCGGGATAAAATATTCTTTTGGGTTAAACGTTAGCAATAACATAAACCAACAACGATATCGTGCACAACTTACTTCGAAAAAGCCTATTGATGATCGCCATCCTTGGCCTGGCTGCAGGGCAGGTCGATGCACAGAACGGTGGTTACGGAACCTTTAAGTTTCTCAAATATACCAATTCTGCCAGGATCGCCGGGCTCGGCGGAGATTTCCTGGCCATCAACGACAATGATGTTACCCTCACCCTGGCCAATCCCTCCCTGATAACACCGGCCATGAACAACAACATCGCGCTGAGCTATGTCAACAATCCCGGGGGCATCAATTACGGTTATGTTGCCTATGCACGCTCGTTCAGCAAGGCAGGCAATTTCGTGGGAAGCCTGCAGTACATCAACTACGGTAAGTTTACCGGTGCCGATGCCGCCGGGAACCTTACCAGCGATTTTTCGGCAGCAGAATACGCGCTGGCTGTTGGCTGGGGTAGACAGCTCTCCCCCCTGTTTTCGATCGGGGCCAACGGAAAACTGATCTTTTCACAACTTGACACTTATCATTCATTCGGACTGGCAGTCGATGTTGCAGGCACCTATACCTCGCAGGACAAATCTTTCAGCGCCTCCCTGGCCGGAAGAAACATCGGGTCGCAGATCGTGCCGTATGTTCCCGGACAATACCTGCCGCTTCCTTTTCAACTCGAGATCGGCATGTCACAGCAACTGAAACATGTCCCGCTCCGGTTTTCGCAACTCTTCACCAACCTGCAGCGCTGGGACCTTACGTATCTCGATCTCACCGATCCCGCCAACATCCCCGACCCGATTACCGGCGATGTCAAATCAAAGACCGGCATCTCCAAAATCGCCGATAACGCGATGCGCCACGTTGTGCTTGGCGCCGAGCTGACCATTGCAAAAGTTGTCTCCGTGAGGATCGGTTACAACTACCAACGGCGCCAGGAGTTGAAAATTTACGGTTCGGCCGGGATGGCTGGTTTCTCATTTGGCGCAGGATTGCGTGTGAAGATGTTCAGCCTGGCTTACACCTACGGCAACGACCAGGCCGGCTCGCCAAACCGCAACTACATCACGCTAGCCGTGAACCTCCAGGAATTTACTAAAAAGCAATAAGGTTGCAGGTCACCGTCGATTCCCGTTCCGGCTTCTGTTTTGGCGTTGTTTATGCCATCGGGGTTGCAGAGCGCGAATTGCAAAGCGGCACTCCCATGTGGTGCCTCGGTGACATCGTTCACAATGAACTTGAGGTGGGCCGGCTCAGGCAGGCTGGTCTGAAGACCATCAGCCATGACGACCTGGCTGCCCTGCACGATTGCAAAGTGCTGATCAGGGCACATGGCGAGCCCCCTGAAACATACCGGACCGCCTTCACGAACAATATTGAACTGATCGACGCATCCTGCCCGATCGTGCTCCATCTCCAGCAAACCATCCGCCAGGGATACTTGGAAATGAAGGAGAAAAACGGGCAGGTGGTGATTTACGGGAAAGCGGGACATGCCGAGGTGACCGGGCTTGCAGGTCAGACCGATGGAACCGCTGTGATCATCGGCCATTCCGGTGATCTGGCGAAAGTTGATTATTCGCGCCCGGTAAGGTTATACAGCCAGACCACGATGAGCGTGGAAGGATTCAGGGAGGTTGCCGCGTTGATACAGGCGGGGATGGAAGCAGGTTCCCCCGGGAGTCCGGTCGATTTTGACTGGCATGACAGTATCTGCCGGCAGGTTTCAAACCGCACCAGGCATTTGCGCGACTTTGCAGGCAGGTTTGATGTTGTTATCTTTGTGAGCGGCTTGAAAAGTTCAAACGGCATGATCCTTTACAGCGTGGTCAAAGAGGCCAATCCCCGCGCTTACCTGGTTTCCGGCCCGGGTGATCTCAAAGGTGAATGGTTCGAAAACGCCGGTTCTGCCGGGATTTGCGGGGCAACATCCACCCCGGTGTGGCTCATGGAAGAAATTGGAAAGAGTATCCGGGAAAAAATAAACTGACATGTACCTGCAAAAACTCCTGTTGGTCGGCTTTAAAAATTACTCCACGGCTGAATTCAGCTTTTCGGGGAAGATCAACTGCTTTGTAGGCAACAACGGCACCGGGAAGACCAACCTGCTCGATGCAATCCACTACCTGGCATTCTGCAAGAGTTTTTTTACCAGCCTCGACGCGCAGAATATCCGCCATGGCGATGATTTTTTTGCCATCCATGGCACCTTCCTCAAAGGCGACGATACGAGCGACCTGGTGCAGTGCATCCAGAAAAAACAGCAACGCAAGCGATTCCTGATCAACAAAACAGAATATGAGCGGCTTGCAGATCATATCGGGAACTTCCCGCTGGTGATGATCTCGCCTTACGACCGCGACCTGATCAACGACGGCAGCGAACTGCGCAGGAAATACATCGACAGCGTCATCTCGCAATTCGATAAATTTTACCTCGACGACCTGATCCAGTACAACAAGGCATTGTTTCAGCGGAATGCCCTGCTGAAAACCTTTGCCGAACAGCGCTATTTTGATGAGGCCATGCTCGAGATATGGGATGAACCGATGATCAGGCTTGGCGAGCAGCTGTTTACGAAGCGCAATGAATTCCTGATGCGGTTCATCCCGCTGTTTCAGCAATATTTCAGTTTCCTCAGCAATGGCTCCGAAACGGTTGGCATCCGTTACATTTCACAGCTTACCGGGAATACGTTCCGCGATGTATTTAAAGCAGCCCTTGGCCGCGACCGTGCCGCGCAGTTCTGCACGACAGGTACCCACAAGGATGATCTGGAATTTACCCTTGACGAATATCCTGTCAAGAAGTTCGGATCCCAGGGGCAGCAAAAATCATTTGTCATCGCCATCAAACTGGCCCAGTTTGAATATACGAAGAACATCAAGGGTTTCAAGCCCATCCTGTTGCTGGATGATGTTTTCGACAAGCTCGACGACCTGCGCGTTGCCCAGCTCATCAAGCTGGTGAGCGAGAACAGTTTTGGACAGGTATTTATCACCGACACCAGCCGCGAACGCATCTCCGCCATGTTCGCCTCCATGGAGATCGAGCATGAGATATTCAACCTGCCGCTGCCAAATGTGAAATCTGAAATCTGAAATCGTAAATCGTAAATCGTAAATCGTAAATCGTAAATTATCTTATCCCGGTTGGCCTGTATTTCCGGGAAAAGGACTAATTTTACCCCCCAACCCCGTAGGGGTTGCATAATGTATATCACTAAAACCCCTGAACCCCGTAGGGGTTCCATTCCTGTTGCGAAAAGGTACCGAAAAACCATTAAAAGCGGCCATAGAAGAGTTCCTGGATTCGTTTCACCTCCGGGATAAGCTGAACGAAGCGAAGGTGATTGCTGCCTGGGAAAAGGTGGTAGGGGAGATGATTGCCAAAAACACCAGGAACCTCCAAATCCGGAACAAGGTTCTTTTCATCCGGGTCGACTCCGCCGCACTGCGCAACGAACTCATGTTTGCCCGCAGCAAGATCATCTTTGCCCTCAACAAGGAGGTCGGAGCCAACGTGATCAATGAAATTGTACTAAGCTGAGATGGTATATTCCGTGCTGGAATTTAACCACAAAGGCGAAAAAGGATACATGAAGGTGCAAAAAATCGTAAATCGTAAATCGTAAATCGTAAATCGTAAATCGTAAATCGTAAATCGTAAATCGTAAATACCTTCCCCCTCTTACTTTATCTCGCACCCCAAAAGCTTAACATCCCCAATATAAGCCTCCAGCCTGTCGCCCACCTTTACCGGTCCCACGCCGGCCGGGGTTCCGGTGAAGATGTAATCGCCGGTTCGTAGGGTCATGAATTTCGAAATATAGGCGATGATATCATCAAACGGATAGATCATCAACCCGGAGTTGCCGGTTTGCACGGTTTTCCCGTTCAGGTCAAGATGAAAACCGATATCCCTGAGGTCGTTGAAGTTCTCTTTTGGGAGAAACCCGCCGATGGGGGCCGACTGATCAAACCCTTTGGCGATGGTCCACGGAAGACCTTTCTGCTTGGCCGAATCCTGCAGATCGCGGGCCGTCATGTCGAGCCCGATCCCGATTTCGTCGAAATAGGTGTCTGCGAATTTTTTCTGGATATTCTTGCCCACCTTGCAGATTTTCAACACCAGTTCCACCTCATAATGGATCTCCGACGAAAAGGAGGGATAATAAAACGGCCTGTTGCGTATGAGCAGGGAGGAATCAGGTTTCAGAAAAAAAACGGGAGATGCCGGCACGGCATTGTTGAGCTCCCTGATGTGGTCGACATAGTTGCGCCCGATGCAGATAATCTTCATGGCAGGAATGCATTAGGATCAGAAAAGATCAAGTTTAACTGACTCGTTGTTGAATCCGCGGAGTTTCAATCTTGTCAGCACTTTCTTGGTTGAAAGCGGAAATTCTCCCTTCATCATCCAGTCGTAGTATGAAGGCTCATCCTTGAGTACTTTTGCAACGGGTTTCCCCTTGTGTTTGCCGAAGTTGAAAACTTCCACGTTTTTGTCGTTGTAAACGATATGGCCGATCAGGTCAACGTTTTTCATGCCAAAGGAAAACTCGCTGAGTACCTTGATATCGTTGACAACGGGTGTGCTGATGTTGCCTTTTTTATCCTTAAAGGTGATCTCGGCATAGCGGTCAAGCTGCGCTTTCAGGATCTCGTAGGTTGCGATCGTGTCGGCTTCGGCGCTGTGGGCATTCACAAGTTCCTTTTCGCAATAGAATTTGTATGCGGCACCCAGGTTACGGGGTTCCATCTTGTGGAAGATGTTCTGCACGTCGACAAACCGTCTGCCTTTCAGGTCAAAATCGATCTCTGCACGGAGAAATTCCTCCACCAGCAGCGGAATGTCAAAATGGTTCGAGTTGAACCCCGCAAGATCGCAGTTGTCAAGGAATTTGGCCAGCTCATGGGCTACCTGTTTAAAGGTCGGACAATCCCTGACATCCTCGTCGGTGATCCCGTGAATTTCGGTCACTTCGGGCGGAATGGGCATTTCGGGATTGATCCGCATGGTGCGGGTCTGGGTTGTACCGTCAACGTTTACACGATGAATGCAGATTTCAACAATGCGATCGGTGGCAACCCGGATACCGGTTGTTTCGAGATCAAAAAAGGCAATTGGTTTCGTGAGGGTCAGTTCCATCAAATGGGTTGGTTAGTATCGAAATTTTCAAGACAGGATACCAGTTTGTTTAAAAATTGTCCGCCAAGCGCTCCGTCGATCACGCGATGATCGTAGGTGATGGAGATCATCATGATCGGGCGGATGGCCATGGTATCGCCATCGGGCGTTTCAACCACCACCACGCGCTTTTTAATGGCTCCCACTGCGATGATGGCAGTTTGGGGCTGGTTGATGATCGGGGTTCCCATCAGGGTTCTGAACGATCCCAGGTTGGTAAGGGAGATGGTTCCGCCTGAAATTTCGTCGGGCACAAGTTTCCCCACGCGGGCCCGCTCGGCCAGGTCGTTCACCGATTTCACGATCCCCAGCAGGCTTTTTTCATGGGCGCTGCGCACCACGGGAACGATCAGGTTGAAATTTGGCAGGGCTACTGCCACGCCGATGTTGACGTTTTTATGGACAATAATCTTTGTCCCGTCGACCGAAACGTTGACCATCGGAAAATCCCTGACGGCTTTGGCAATGGCTTCGATGAAAATGGGGGTAAAGGTGAGTTTCTCCTTTTCGCGTTTCAGGAAGGCATCCTTGTTCTTATCGCGCCATTGAACCACGCGGGTCATATCCACCTCCTGGAACGAGGTGACATGCGCCGAGGTCTGAACCGACCTGACCATGTGGTTGGCAATGAGCTGGCGGATGCGGTCCATTTCGACGATGCGGTCTTCGCCGGGAATTACCTGTGCAATGGTGCGGGGCGCCACCACGGGTGCGGCTTCCATAACGGCGAGGGCCTCCTGCACAACCGGTTTGATCCCGGCTTTGCGGTCCTTCAGGTAATTCAGTATATCCTGTTTGGTCAACCGGTCGTCTTTTCCGCTGCCGGAGATCGCATCGAGCTCGGTGAAGGGGATGTTTTCCTGCAGGGCGATGCTTTTAACCAGGGGAGAATAGAATCGCGTGCCTGATGCGGCGCCGCTCTCATGGCCGGAATCGGCCTGGTCAACCGTTGCCTCCCAGTTCTCGGTCGAAACAATGTCCGGCTTGGCTGTACCAGGTTGAGGGGCAGGCTCGGGAGCCTTTGCCGCCGTGTTGCTGTTGCCGGCTGATGCTCCCGCAACTTCAAGCAGGGCGAACACCGAACCAACAGCCACAGGCTGTCCTTCCGTGAATATTTTCTTTATCAGTTTTCCCGCAACAGGGGAGGAGATTTCAGAATCAACTTTATCAGTGGCGATTTCAACCAAAGGTTCATCTTCCAGGATCATTTCACCCTCATTTTTCAACCAGCGGGTGATGGTTGCTTCGATGACACTTTCGCCAAGTTTTGGTATAACTACCTCATAATTTGACATATACAAATGATTGAATGGATTTATGCAAAGGTAACGCTTTTTCTTATTTTGAAACATTCAAAATAAAAATAAGTTTTCAGCTTCTGCCCAGGTGCCTGAACCCTTTGATAATGATGTTCAGATCGTTGGTAAGTTTGTAATCACGTGCATAAAGGAGATCGAGGCGGGTGGTGGTTTCTTCGGGCAGGTTCTTGTTTTTGAAGGCATCGAGCGGGTTGAGCACGCCGGGTTTTATCTCGGGAAGGCGATGGGCTTCATGGATGGTGGTTTGTGTAAAGCCGACCCACGATTTCCAGGTAAAAAATACGGAAAAAATGTTGCGGATCAGCCCGACCGGGTTTTTGACGATAAAGAGGGCTGCCGGGTAAAGGCAAAGCAAGGTAAAGGAAACCATCACATCGAGCAGCCGCTTGTTTCTCCGGTTTGTTTTCTTGGTGATCGCGTTGATGTCGATCACATATAGGTCGCCCGAGGTATTTATCGAGTTGCTGCCGATGATGGAAAGACTCTCGGGAGGGGCAATTTTATAGTCTACCTGTTCATTCTTCAGTTCCGACATTTTGTCGATGATCACCTGGGCAGGAACATCTTTGGCACAGAAAATAACCTCGTTGATCTTGTGGATGGTGATAATTTCCTTGATCTGGCCGAGATGCCCGATGAACCCGTTTGCATTGTTCCGGTGTTTATGGTAACTGACAAGCCCGGTGAATGACGGGTTCATGCCGGTTTTCTGGAGCAGGTCGGAAACCCGCTCCGACTCCTCCTTTTCACCGATGATGACGAACCGTTTGTTTTTTTCGGAATTCAGCCGGAAACCGCTGACATTCATGACATGCAGCAGGTAGCGCACGCCAAGCATGATCAGGGTGCCCCAGGTGGCGCCCAAAATGATGAGGGCGCGTGAAAAACGGTAATGTTCGTTCAGCAGGGAATAGAGAACAAGGATGATGAGGGTGCCCATGGCCATGCCCTGGATAACCCTTCGCAACCTCACAGGCTTGTCGTAGCCTCCGCTGAGGTAGATGCACAAAAGCCAGATGGTGAGGTAGGTTGGAACGGCAATGTAGATAAAGGCGTCGGGATAATGCCCCCCGTCGGGGAAAATGAAATGCTTTTCCCAGTAGCCCTTGATGACAAAAATCCCGGCAAAGATGAGCAACGCGTCGATCATGGGCAGGAACACCCTGTTGAAAAACCGGATGAGGATGGAGATAAAGGCCCTGAAATAGATGGCGATGTTGATCATGACCGAAAATGCGCGGGCATTCTCTTTTGAGAAATGCTTCTTCGCGAACACGATCATGGCATTGTAGAACACGAAAACATAGTTCAGGCTGCTTTTCTTGGTGCTCTCGCCTTTATAATGAATGATGCGGGTTCCGGGGTAATAGTAGTTTTTGTAACCGGCCTCGGTGATGCGGTAACTCAGGTCGATATCTTCGCCGTACATGAAAAAGGCTTCGTCGAGCAAACCGGTTTTATCGAGAACCGTTTTGCGCAGCAGCATGAATGCACCGGCCAGCACGTCGACTATATGGGTTTTATCCTTGTCGAGGTAGCCCAGGTGATAGGTGCTGAACAGCCTCGACCTGGGAAAAAGCGAGGAAAGTCCGAATACTTTGAAGAAGGCAACGGAGGGGAGGGGCAGGCCGCGCTTGCTTTCGGGAAGGAACTTTCCCTTTCCGTCGAGCATTTTAACGCCAAGTCCGCCTGCATCCTGGTGCTCGTCCATGAAATCGACCACTTTGCGCAGGGTGTCATCTTCAACGATGGTATCAGGGTTGAGCAGCAGGACATATTCGCCGGAGGATTTGCGGATGGCCTGGTTGTTGGCGGCCGAGAATCCTTTGTTGTCTTTGTTTTCGATGAGCAGGACTTCCGGGAATTTTTCCTTTACCATCTTCACCGAGCCATCCACCGAGTCGTTGTCGACCACGAAAACCTCCGCATCAAGCCCGCGGCAGGCATTCTGGACAGAATGCAGGCACTGTTCAAGGAAGTACTTGACGTTATAGTTAACGATGACAACTGAGAGTTTCATGTGCGCGTTTTTCCTGCTTCAGGCGATGACCGTCTATTCGCGTGTAAAGTTAATGGATTCAGTGAAAATACAAACTATATTGCCCCGGCTTCGATCATCAGCACGATTTGTTCGATTGCCTGGTCGTTTCCCGCCGGGTCGTAATCGGTTTTAAGGTCATACCCGAACAACCGCGCGAGCGTTTGCCAGATAAAGGCAGAAAATCCGCCGCGCAACTCCTTCACAATGTCGAAGGTTGAATTTCCTGTTTCCCTGTAAATCAGTTTGATCAGAATCTTACCCTGCGAGTAGGTAAGGTCCTTTATTTGATCCCCGAACTGACCCTCCAGTTGCTTTTCAGCCGTTTTGATAAAAGCCTTCCTGGCTTTCTCGGTAGGGATCGTATCGAGGATGGATTTGTACATTTTCAGCTTCTGCCCGGCAAGTTTGGCATACGGGTACACCATTTTTACATTATATACGAGCCGGTCCCACCTGGCAGCCTGATGGCTGGTTTGCACTATTACCTGCGGGAAAATGACAACCGGTGTGATGTCGACGACGGCAACCGTATCCCCGTCAATGATTTGCGTCGGATTAACACGTTTGGCAGTATCCTGCGAAAAAGCATGATGGAAGCAAAAAACAACGAAGATGATATGCAGGATTCCGCTTTTCATTGAATGCCCGGTAAAAGGATTTTCTTAATAACGAAAACCACGCCGGGTTTCGTATCATGCCACCTTTAAATGTGCCATGCTGGTTTTCCGGAACTTCTCTTCGACAAATGCAACCGTAACGTTCAGTGATTTTACACCGGGCTTCGATGGCAGTTCAAACATGGCATCGTTCATGATCCCTTCGAGGATGGAACGCAACCCCCTGGCGCCAAGCTTGAATTCAATTGATTTTTCGACGATGAAATCCAGGGCTTCGTTTTCAAAGGTAACCTTGATATTATCCAGCTCAAAAAGCTTGGTATACTGTTTTATCAGGGAGTTTTTGGGTTCGGTCAGTATCCGCCTGAGGGTTTTGCGGTCGAGGGTGTGCATGAAGGTCACGATGGGAAGCCTGCCAACCAGTTCAGGGATGAGTCCGAAGGCTTTCAGGTCGACCGGGGTGATGTACTGCAGGATGTTGTCCTTATCGATGTTCTGCTGCTTCTTGTCCGTTTTATACCCGATTTTATTCGTCTGAAGCCGGTTGGATATTTTTTTGTCGATCCCGTCAAAGGCGCCGCCGGTGATAAAGAGGATGTTTTGCGTGTTCACCTGGATCATCTTTTGTTCGGGATGTTTCCGGCCTCCCTGGGGAGGAACATTGACGATGGAACCTTCCAGCATCTTGAGGAGCGCCTGTTGAACGCCTTCCCCGCTTACATCGCGGGTGATGGAAGGATTATCTCCTTTCCTGGCGATCTTGTCGATTTCGTCGATGAAGATAATTCCCCGTTCGGCGGCGGCAACATTGTAATCGGCCACCTGCAGCAGCCTCGACAGGATGCTTTCCACGTCTTCGCCAACGTACCCGGCTTCGGTAAGCGCGGTGGCATCGGCAATGCAGAAGGGAACGTTGAGCATCTTCGCGATCGTACGGGCAAGCAGGGTTTTGCCTGTACCTGTTTCGCCCACAACGACAATGTTCGATTTCTCGATGTCCACATCGTCGGTGCCGGCGTCTTTCGAATGATTCACCCTTTTATAATGGTTGTACACGGCGACGGCAATCACCTTTTTGGCTTCATCCTGTCCGATGACAAACTGGTCGAGGTATTTTTTTATCTCGACAGGTTTCAGCAGGTTGAAATCGGGCAGGTTCTTCGGCTTTTCCGCTGCTAGTTCTTCCTGGAGAATAACCTGTGCCTGCTCGATGCAGTTTTCGCAGATATGCGCGTTCAGCCCGGCAACCAGGATCCTGGTTTCGCGTTTTTCACGACCGCAGAAGGAACATTTGTCGACAGCTTTTGCCATGTTTTTTTTTTAATGATCTTTTTTCGGCCTGATCAGGATCTCATCGATCATGCCGTAGGTGCGGGCTTCATCGCTTGTCATCCAGTAATCGCGGTCGGCATCCTTGAGAATGCGCTTGTAGGGCTGGCCCGAATGCAGCGCGATGATCTCATAAAGCTCCTTTTTCAGCTTCTGGATCTCGCGGGCTGTGATGTCAATGTCGGAGGCCTGTCCTTCGGCGCTGCCCATCGGCTGGTGGATGAGGATGCGCGAGTGCTTTAAAGCCGTACGTTTCCCCTTTTCGCCGGCGCAAAGCAGGATCGCGCCCATGGAGGCGGCCATGCCGGTGCAGATCGTGGCAACATGCGGGTTGATGTACTGCATCGTGTCATAAATCCCGAGACCGGCGTAAACAGAGCCGCCCGGGGTATTGAGGTAGATCTGGATATCCTTGCGCGAATCAACCGACTCAAGAAAGAGCAGCTGCGCCTGGATGATGTTGGCTACATAGTCGTCGATGGGAACGCCGAGGAAAATGATGCGGTCCATCATGAGACGTGAAAAAACGTCCATGGTGGCGATGTTCAGCTGGCGCTCCTCGATGATGGTGGGTGAAATATAATTGGATGATATGGATTTGTATTTTGCCAGGGTGAGGCTGTTGATGCCCTTATGACCAATGGCATATTTTGAAAAATCGTCCATGGAAGTTGGTTTTTAAAGAATTAGTGGGTGTGATCGTGACCGTGATCATGCTCATGATCGTGATCGTGATCGTGATCGTGATCGTGACCATGTTCGTGACCATGTTCGTGCGTGTGATCATGTTCGTGCTGATGCGTTTCGGCGGCCAGTTTGATGTAATCTTCATAGGAGACTTCCTTCGGATGGAAAATGATGTTGCTTTTAAAAAACTCCATCAGCCTCCCGTTGTATAGCTGGTCGTTGATCCGCTGCACCTGTTCCTTGTTCTGCATGAAAGTGTCGATGATCGATTCATAGCGCTGGCGCATGTCTTCATCCAACTCGGCCATGTTGACCTGGCGAAGCATATAGGTGCCGATATAGTTGCGGATGTCTGCATCCGTAACTTCAATGCCGTTTTCCTTGATCAGTTTGTTCTCGATCAGTTGCCATTTCATTGAATCGGCAAACGAGCTGTAATTCTTTTCGATCTCTTCAGGGGTGTATTTCCCTTCATTGTTCTCGAGCAGCCACCGTTTGAGGAATTCGTCGGGGAGGGGCATTTCAGTGTTTTTCACCAGGGCGTCGGTGATGTTGTTGAAGAGCAGCTTGTCGGTTTCAGAGGCAAAGCTCAGGGAAGCATCTTTTCTTACCTGTTCCCTGAAATCTTCTTCAGTCTGCAGATCCATGCCGGGATATACCTTATTGAAAAACTCAGGTGTCATGTCGGCTGCTTCCACCAGGGGAGGTGCCGCAGGTTCTGCCGGTTTTTCATCATCCGTGATATCTGTTGCATCTTCTTCCGCCTTCGGTGCGGGAGCCAGCGGCGTGCCGAACCTCATGCGGGTATCTTCGATGTATTTGTTGATCATATCGTCGTCGACGAGGATGCTGTAATTGAGGATATCCATGTCCTTATCGACGGGAACGGTGAATTCAGGCGTGATGCCGAGGTCAAAATAAAATTCAAAAGTGTCCTGGTTCTCGAAATCGATGGCCGCATTCTTCTCCATGTTGGGCAGCGGGTTGCCGAGGATATCCAGTTTTTCCTCCCTGAGGTAGTTGACCAGGCTGTCGGAGATCAGTCTGTTTACCTCGTCGGCCAGGATGGCTTTGCCATACATTTTCTTCACCAGTCCTGTCGGGATGTGGCCCGGGCGGAACCCTGGGATGTTGGCCTTGCGCTTATAGTCAGCGATTTGTTTTTCCACAGCTGCGGCATAATCGGCGGGCACAATCTCGATTTTGAGAATTGCCGTGAGGTCTCCGGTACTTTCTTTGGTAATGTTCATGTAATCTGTTGTTGTATTGGTTCAAAAATAATTCAGTGCGGATGAAGGGACTCGAACCCCCACGCCCGAAGGCACAAGATCCTAAGTCTTGCGCGGCTACCAATTACGCCACACCCGCATGCAGGATCTCCCCCCGAAAAGGGAGTGCAAAGTTACACTTTTTTTCGATCACTGTTTCAACGAGGCCAAAGCCGCGGCATAATCAGGCTCCTGTACGATGTCGGGCACCTGTTCCGAGTAAATGACCTTGCCTTCTTTGTCAACAACCACGACGGCCCGTGACAGGAGCCCCGCAAGCGGACCATCGGTGATCAGCACGCCGTACGCTGTGCCAAATGCAGAATTGCGCAATTCCGACACCGGGATCACGTTGTTCAGCCCTTCGGTGGTGCAGAAACGGGCATGGGCAAAGGGCAGGTCCTTTGAAACGCATAACACGACCGTATCGGGGTGTTTTTCAGCCTCGGCGTTGAATTTCCTTACCGACATGGCGCAAACAGCGGTGTCGAGACTGGGGAAAATATTTAAAATTATTTTTTTTCCTTGATACCCAGACAACGAAACATCTGAAAGATCGGTCTTTGTTAATAGAAAGTCAGGTGCCGGGCTTCCAGCAACGGGGAGTGTTCCCAGGGTATGAATCGGATTTCCATGCAATGCAATGGTGGCCATAATTTGAGTTTTAGATAATTTATGCAAAAGTAGTGAATTGTAATATTACCCTGTGCTTTTCGTTTAAATTATCGTGATGAACGAGGAAACAAAAAATCGGGATATCCTAAACCATGTGTGAATGATGTAACAATACCCTTTAATGTTGTAAGTGATTAGCGGTGAAGAGAAGGTAACTTTACAAACATGTAAAATCCAGACAGCCTGGAGTAAATCATCATTCATATGAAATTCATCAGTAAGTACCTGTTGTTGTTATCCGGCCTGCTGACGTGCGTTAGCGCATCAGGGCAGGATATGCTGGGCGCCACCCCGGGGAACTACGCCGGTGTGAACAGCATCCAGCTGAACCCAAGCGGATTGCTGAACTCCAAAACATACCTCGACGTGGAACTCTTCGGATTGGATGTTTTTGTTCAGAATAACGCCCTCTATATGTCCAATTCCCAGTACAGTCTGTCTAATTTCTTCAAAGCAGGGTACCAGTTGCCGACCCATTCTGAAGGATACGGAACAGAGCAGCGCGTTTTATATTCGTACCGGACCACGCGCGATAAAAATGCCTTTGTCAACCTCCGGATCAACGGCCCCGGGGCTATGCTGATCTGGGGCCGGCATGCATTTGCCCTGTCGACTGGATTCAGAACCGTGATATCCATGCACAACGTACCCTATGATGTGCTTAATTTCAGTTACCTGGGGTTGAATTACCGTCCGCAGCAGAATATCAACTACATCGATAACAGGCCGTTTAGGGCAACCGCCATGGCCTGGGGCGAGATCGGGGTCAGTTATGCCTATACCTTTTTCGCCCGCGGCTTCGATGTCTGGTCGGCCGGCATTACCATGAAACGACTCCTGGGCGTGGCCGGGATGTACACGAAAGTGAACCAGATCAACTATACGGTGCTCAACGATTCGACCATCAATGTAAAAAACCTTGATGCCACCGTGGGGCTGGCTTTGCCCATGAATTACAATGCCAACACGGCCAATACCAATCCCCTTATCAAGGGCGGCGGTTTCGGGTTTGATTTTGGCGTTACCTATCAAAGGCTGTCAAGATATCACCAGGAGCCCTATTTCAACACCCTGTGCGCACAGCCTTATGAAGACTACATCTACCGGATCGGGTTCGGGCTGATCGACATCGGACGGATCAAGTTTAAGACCAATGCCACGGAAATGACCATCAATAACCGTTCATCCTATTGGGAAAATGTCACCCACATGCCATTCGGTACCATCGGCGGGCTGCTCGACACCATCAGTTACAAGTTCTATGGCAACAAAACCTCGGCCTATTCAGGCAATTCATTCAATATCTGGCTGCCTTCGGCGCTCAGCCTGCAGTTTGATTACCACTTTCAGAAATACTGGTATGTGAATTCGAGCCTGATCTATGGCTTTCCCATGTCGAAAGGCTCCATCGTGAGGCCGGCAGAACTGGCCATTACGCCAAGGTTTGAAACAAGCATGTTTGAAATCAGCCTTCCGGTTTCGCTGTATGACTGGACCCTGCCGCGCGTCGGACTGGCCATGCGGGTTTACGGTTTTACCATTGGCACCGACAAGCTCGGGGGATTCTTCAACTTCAGCAATTTTACCGGCATGGATATTTATTTTTCCATCAAGCTGTTTTTCAGCAAGGGCAATTGCCGCATCAAGGGTCCGGTTCATTGCGGCAGCACCGAATCAAAGAAGATCAAGTACTAAGAGTCGCTCATGCGCACATCAAGCGCGTCGCGCAAGGCATTGCCCATCAGCATGAAGGCGAGCACCATCAGCATGATGGCGATGCCGGGGAGCACGGCGAGGTAGGCGTAATCCAGTACGATATAGCCATAGTTCTCCTTGATCATCGAGCCCCACGAAGGCACGGGGGGCTGAACGCCCAGCCCGAGGAAGCTCAGTCCTGCCTCCATCAGGATGGCGGAGGCAAAATTGGCCGCGGAGATCACGATGACGGCGGCCATTACGTTTGGCAGGATATGGTGAAAGATGATGCGGAAGTCGGAGAAACCCAGCGCCCGTGCAGCTTCCACGTATTCTTTCTCCCTGATCCCCAGGATCTGGCCGCGCACCACCCTGGCCACTTCAACCCACATGGTCAGTCCGACGGCGATAAACACCTGCCAGAACCCTTTACCCAGGGCGAAGGTGATGGCGATGACCAGCAGCAGGGTAGGGATGGACCATATCACGTTGATGATCCACACCACCAGGTTGTCGACCCAGCCACGGTAATAACCTCCCACCGCACCCATGAAAATGCCGATGACCAGCGAGATAAGCACCGAGATGAGCCCCACGGAGAGGCTTACCCGGGTTCCGATCATCAGCTGGCTGAGATAATCGCGCCCGAAGCGGTCGGTACCGAGCCAGAAGGTTTTTTTCACCGGCATGCGCACCAAATGCAATGGCAGTGATTTCACCATGGCCGGATCGCCCGGCAGCGCGCCATATTCAATATACCAGACCGACGAATTATTAACGGTAAATGCCCGGATGGGGATATTTTCCCGGTTTTTAACCGTTCCCCACAGCATGGTTTTATAAAAGGCCTGGTTTTCATGGAGGTACCGGTCGTTGACCGGGAGCATCAACACGGAAAAGCCGGGTTTTTTCAGTCCCACTTCAAGGTACTGGTCGTTGGCAAAGGGCGTCTGGTCGGGGGTTACCAGGTATCCAAGGCAGGCCACAACGACAGTAAACCCAATAAAGACAAGCGATCCAAACCCGAGCTTGTTTTGCCTGAATTTTTTCCATGCGATGGAACTCAGTGATCCGGTGACGGTAACGACCTTCTTTTTAAGAAACACGGGCAGAAAGCATATTGTAATTTGGCATTTCAATATTTTTATGTATTTTTGCAAAGCAATACATGGTGGTCGTAGCTCAGTTGGTTAGAGCGATAGATTGTGGATCTATAGGTCGTGGGTTCAAGCCCCATCTTCCACCCCAGTGCAAAAAAGGCTCCCGGATTTCCGGGGGCTTTTTTTTTGTCCGTGCCCGGAATAGTGTTCCCTGCTATTTTAATCTGACCATTTTCCATGTTTGCCTGCTTTCCCGGCCGGAGGATGAAATGCCGGCCGGGAGGCTCGCAAAGGTACAATCAAAATGCATCAGGTACGGTGGTGGGGGGAGATTTCTCTGACGAAGTGATTGTGTGGTTTGGTTTTGTTGGGAACCGGTGGCTGAGGCTCCCGAAGCCACCGATGCTGAACCCATATGATTTTATCGGCAGGAATTCAACACGTCCTTGCCTTGTGTCCATGCCATGGCATGGACCTACGGGCAACCTGGGGCGCGACGGCGGAGCCATGCCATGGCATGGCACCACGGCAGGCGTGATTCCTGACAGATAACAGGTTTGGCTAACTGGCGCGTTGTCAATAGGCCAATCCTGAGTAGAGTATTAACAGTGAACGTCTGAAACAGGCGGGTTACATCTTTTTCTGACTACTACAAACAAGTTCGATGTGTAAATTAAAAAACCTCCGTATCCCGAACGGTACTTACGGTGGTGTGGGTTTCCAATTTAAGAACCTCTCATTTTTATAAACTCCCTGGGTCTTTGGGTATTAATTTCTCAACCCGTTAACAATAATTCTATACTTTTGAAAAGAATTTTAATCCTTTGACAAATTAAAATGCAAAATTTCTGTATTGACTTTTCAACATCTTTGCTTGCTATATGATTATTTCATGGAAATAAAAAAGCCGATAATTTATCTGGATAACAATGCAACAACGCCCACTGATCCAAGGGTTTTGGAGACTATGATGCCGTATTTGACTTCAAACTTTGCTAATGCCAATAGTACACACCTATTTGGCATTGACGCATATAATGCTGTGAAAAAGGCAAGAAATCAAGTTGCAGAATTAATCGGAGCGGAGACCAATGAGATCGTATTTACTTCCGGTGCTACTGAAGCAATAAATTTGGCAATTAAAGGGGTTGCTGAGAATTATTCCAGGAAAGGTAAACATATTGTTACTGTTCAAACTGAACACCCTGCTGTTTTAGACACCTGTAAACATTTGGAAAAACATGGTTATGAAGTAACATTTTTACCTGTTCAGAATAATGGATTGCTTGATTTGTCAAAGGTTAAAGAGGCCTTACGGCATGATACGATTTTGCTTATTGTCATGTATGTTAATAATGAAACTGGAGTTATCCAGGATATTAAATCTCTTTCATCTCTCGCACATGATGTAGGTGCATTTTTTATGACAGATGCGACTCAGGCCGTCGGAAAATTGAATATTTGGGTTGATGCAAGTGGAATTGACTTGATGTGCCTCAGCGGACACAAAATGTATGCGCCAAAAGGAGTGGGAGCCTTGTTTTTAAGTCAAAGAATAAACCGTGTTAAACTTCCTGCCCTAATCCATGGAGGTGGTCATGAAAGAGGCCTGCGAAGTGGCACTTTGAATGTTCCTGGGATTGTTGCCTTGGGAACAGCATGTGAAATTGCAGGAAATGAAATCAATAACAACGCCGAATACATTCGTAACCTAAGAGATTTATTGGAATCTGAACTTCTGAAATTAGACGGGACCATGATTAACGGAAGCATTAAAAACCGTCTCTTCAACACGACAAACATCATATTCAAGGGTATTGATAGTGATGCTATGATCCTTGGATTGAGTAATCCAGAGGGGAATCATCCCTTAATCGCTGTCAGTAATGGTAGTGCATGTACATCAACCTCCATTGAACCGAGTCATGTTCTGGTTGCAATGGGACTACATGACACAGACGCCTTTAATAGCATTCGATTTTCTCTCGGAAAAAATAACACAAAAATTGAAATTGGTACTGCGATTTATGCTGTTAAAACTGTTGTGGAAAATTTAAGGACATTCAACTCATAACAAGGTGAATGAGGAGTCATGAAAATATCCGACTTAAAAAAGTTAATAATCACCTTATAATCTGAGAAATGGTCCTTTGGATGGATATTAAACTATTTAAATAGTATTAGGTAATTCTGCTTCTCTGTTTTTTAAAACACCTCTATATTTTTCCAGTAATTCCTGGTTTTGATGTTTTGGGTATTCCCCCATTATATAAAGTGTTATATCAAGCGCCAATTTTTGATTTGAAGATTTTACTTCCATCGTCCCATTATTCCAAAGAATTCCATTAAGGGGACTTTCAGGCATAATGAAACTAATTGATGCAAGTTTCTTTTTCAACACCAATAAACCCTTTTCTTTCTTACTAAAATGCACATAGAGACCTGCAATTAATTTTAGACCGATTGGTCTAAAAAGCATATAATTGTTGTTCCTTCTTGCTTCCTCAATCGAAAGTTCTTGTTTTATAAAAAAATCCTGGTATTCTTTAACCGATTCTATTAAATAATCATAAAATGATTCAACGATTTTATAAAATGCTATTACATTTTCTTCATCCCATTCCTTTGTTGCTGGTTTCTTTGTGAAAAGTTTTCTTAGGACTTTATTGGTATTGTTAATTCCAAGTAGATTAGTGAAGTGTTTAAAATCATTATTTTCCAGCTTTGCACTTTCTGTCAATGAAATTAGTGCTCCATTTTTAAAGTGCTTGTAATTTGCATAAATTCTTCTTGTGACAATTGCATTTAGGTTTTCTTCATCTACTTTTATTTTATCTCCTTCAGCAACGGGTTTAGCATTGTTATTAATATCAGAAAACAGTTTTCTGGTGGTTTTTCTTCCTAAATCATCATCAATGTGTGCAATAAAAATAACAGGGAACTTATCATCCTTTAACCTTCTTTTTTCTTGTTCCTTTTTCTTTTCCTTTTCATAGGCAATTTGGATACCAGCAACCCTATGTTGCCCATCAACGGCAAACATTTCCTCATCTCCTACAAATTCTAAAAGTCCAATAGAATGATTATAAGGTTCAACCTCACCTCCTTCACTAATCTCATTAATTTTACTATCAATTTGAAATTCATGCCAACGGGGAATACTATTGAAAACTCCAATGATAATTGAATTAAAAAATCTATGTTCATCAGTAAGTAGATATTGAGCTATTTTTCTCCTTCTATCTTTCAAATCACGTTGAAGAATTTTATCTAAGTTCGCATTTTCACGATACTTTTTATCCGTTTGAACTCTTGTGGCAATTTCAGTAACATCCATCGCTGATATATAAACTACCCATTCACCCATCAAAGAACGGATACATGGAAGGATTAACTTTTTTTTCATTTTAGTAAAATTATAGCCCGGCATTCCAGGCAGATTGTGCAGCTTTTGTATCTGGTTCAAAATCTCTTTTTCCGAACTTGGGGTAATAGAATTCATGCAAAGTTGATTCTAATTTTTCTAGGTCTTGGTATTTTCCTTTAAATAATGCATATCTAATATAAACATGGTCATAATATAACTGTAACATCATATGAATGTTATTCCTAAGCTTTATTTTGCTAATTAAAAAATAATCCATCAATCTTTCCTTAAGGGGCCTTGCTGACCCATGTTCACCTGAAATTCCAACATACATAACATGTTGTGGCATTTCTAATAATAAATGTTCAGGCCTAACATACATGATATATATCCCTATATCATTTGTTTTAATTATTTTTTCAAAATTTGGATGTTCTGAATATTTATAATACTCACTCCAAATTAAAGGTTTGATTTCGGCAGTTTTACTATTGCTCCAAAATGGATCAATTCTAATTGAGTGCGAATACAATTTATGTCTATCCTTAAAGGGATAGCTATTATATCGGGCTACATCATTTCTGATGTCTGCATCCAATAAATCTAATGTTGCTTGCGTAATCATCCAGAAAATTATTTTATGCCTTGAAAAGTTCAGCGATTTTATATTCTTTTAAATTACTAATAAGTTGGTATTTTTGAATTTTTTCCATACTGGTCTTCAATGTTTGTAAATCATGTTCTCCAATACCTAGAAATTTCTGCATCATCTTCACATTCACTTTATCCTTAATGTCAAAGAGAAAAACAGTTTCACACATGCTACTGAAATCGAAAGAGGGTTGATTAAACTCTTCAATTCCCTGGGAAAGCAAAACAATTGAAACCCCCTTTGATCGAATTTCCCGAAGTATCTTTTCTAAAAGATCCTGGGACTTTTTTTCCTTGAAAATAGTGTGAGCTTCATCAATAAGTAACACATATCGCATTCCCTGGTAATTCTCCTCAATTGGAGCATTATCCATGTTCATGAATGTGTTGTAAATATAATTTATAATGAGGAATACGGATGTAAAGCGTACATTTCGCGGTAAATCCCCTGACAGACTGAGGTAATAATTCTTGTTCAGGAAACTATTATTAATATCTGCTTGCTTTTCAAACAAATCAAGCTCACTTAGACTCTGCAGAATCTCTTTCAACGTGCTGGCCTTTTCACCTTCAACTTCTATCACCCTGTCATAAATTTGCTTGAATGATGGATATTGTCCGTTTTTCATTGAATTAAAGACATCACGGGTGGCATCTTTCAAGGTCTGTTGTTGATTTTTACCGATGCCGCTATAACTCGTAATGATGTCCACGAACTTGCTGATACCCATTATTCTATTCTTTTCATTGACATTGTCAATGAAGGACATCGGATTGATTGGAAATGGTTTATAGGGCGCTTTAATTAGTTCAGTTTTTGTAGAATCAAAAAAAGCTTGATTTTTCTTTTCGTCCTCATTAGAAATTCCTTTGAAGTCCAGAAAAATGAAGTTAACCTCGCCTTTTGTCTGAATCGCAATCTGTTTAAGGAAATTGTTTGCGAAGTATGTTTTGCCAGTTCCTGTATTGCCCGCAACGGCAACATGAGCATTATTATGGATGGAAGTATCATTGATGTTGAAGAAAATATCTTCATCCTCAAATGATTTTCCAACTAATATCCTGATGGGATTCGCATAGTAATCTTTATTTGTGATTCGTGTTCGCCTGGTTAATTCATCAAAAATGATAGCATCGTTCGAAACATCATTTTCTTCTAATTTTTCAATCCCCCGTTCAATGTTTTCTAATAAAAAATCGAGCCCGGAATAGTTTTTATTTTCCTCAAAAAGCCTATTCATCAAAGTTAGGCCATGATCAATATGCATTTTTATATATTTACCAATATCCTTATCCGATCGGTATAGGTTATAATGCTGGCAAATCAAAGCCATATAATAGTCGCGATATTTCCCAAATAAAATATCATCTTTGTATTCCTTCCCCTTGCTGTCAAATAAATCCTGTTCTAAATTCAGTTTTATCCCCCTTGAAATAGAGTAGGAAAAAGCGATTCTCGACACATAATTTTCAGTACCGAGGTTTAGTTTTCGAGTAAGTTCTTGAACGACAACTTTGTTGGCTTCAGATGTTCTAATGTTAATCAGCATGGTTATACATTCGATTGTAGGTGTTAAAAAAGTCTTTGGGTTCAAGTACTAAAAATTCACTCTTATCTTCATGCAAATTATTAATAAGATAGGTTTGAGCAATATGTTGAGACAAAATATTATATTCTTTTTCAGTTAGTTCCTTATTAATTAGCGGGAATATTACAACCTGATCGGAAATATTTGGGTAAAAATATTTGATGATATTCTCAGCATGCTGTTCATCAAATTTTTGCATAGGAGAATCGATGAAAACCGGGAATAATATATCGCTTTCCTCAACTAATCCCCTGAGCAACGCAGTTGCATACATCTGCTGTTCGCCTTTACTCAGTGATTCCTTTTTTATTTCTTCCCCTCTGTTATTCTTCAAAATTATATCAATATCATCGCCAATAATTTCAACCTCAACTTTTTTAATAAAGCCCTTTTTGTGCATTAAGGTTTCAAGCCCTTTAAGGATTTGTTCCTCCAATGACTGCTTCTTCTGGGCTTTGAATTTGCCAATGATCTCTTTAAGATTGATGATATTTCGTGCTATTACTGTATCTTTCTCTTTGTTTTTTTCTGAAACGCTCAATTTTCTTGAAAGCTCCTCAATCCGCTTCCCTTTCTGGGTTTTTTCATTTGTATATTCCCCGATTTCCCGATTTAATGAATCAATTGTATCATCAATGTGAATTATTTCTTTATCCAATAGCTCTTTGTGCTTTCTATATTCTGAAATGATTGGATCTTCTTGATTGGCCTCAGCATCTTTAAGCTTTCTCCGAATGGTACCAAGTTCATTTCTTGTTTGAATGTTATCCCCGTTAATTCTTTTAAACGACTCTCGAAATGAAAGTTTAATATTACTCAGGACTGCGGACAATTCATTTCTTTCCGACTCTGAAAATTCATGAATGGTTTTGAAATCTTCTGGTAGGGAGGGTGTATCAGCGAAAAAGTGTTTACGGATTAGTTTCTCGAAAGTTTCTGCATAAAATTTATGTACCTGATGGTCTATGGCCAAAAGTGGTGGTTTAGGTATATTTAATAAATCTGTAAGTATCTTATTTGTAACACCCCGCACGTTTTCATCCTTAAACTGTGCCGCTTTAAAATTCGCCTCATTTTCCAATTGAATATTAACCTCTAAAAATTTTTCCCCGGCAATAGCAAATGGTATAATATCGTATGACTCTTTTAATTCGTTTTGTAATTCTGTCTGTTTATGTGTCAATTCTTCTTCCAACGACCTGAGTTTCTGTAACTCTTCAACTGTAATTAAACTGCCAGCTTTAATCAATTTTTCCTGAATATCCCTCGATTCCTTATTCTTCTCGTTTCGTTGCTCTCGTAACTCTAAAATTGTATTTTCATTTTCCTGGATAAGGTTTTCATATTTAATTACGTCTGCTTTAAGTTGTTCCAATAAATTTCGTTCGGTGACACTGGCGGATTCCTGTCGGACTTTAAGTTGGAGATTTTCCAACTCTGTCTTCATATCTTCATACTTCTTAATACCGAGCACTTCCGCATAAGCCATACTGAGTTTCCTACGCTGTTCTGTAGTACTTACTTCTGCCAGATTTACAATTTTTTCCGCATCAAAAAAGAAAAACTTTGCAATTTCAATTGGCATGATAAATTCGCGAATGAAAATTTCGGGGCCAACTTCCTTAGCCAATTCACTTGGATATCCATCGATAAGTACTTCTACCTCATCTGCAACACTTGTTTTTGCATTATAGCTTCTTGTTATTACTATATTTTGGCAAGGGACTTCAGGAATATTAAGATCTGTAAAAGTAATCGAAACATGAAAGTTGTGGTCTTCTTCTAATCGAGCTAACCGGTTTAATGAATTTGCAATATATTTGTTATAGCCGCCTTGATCTGCAATTTCCTTTTTATATAAATCATCAACCTCTTGCATGTTTCTTCCATATAGGCACCATACAAGGGACATTAAAAACGTTGTTTTACCAAACCCATTCCGCCCACTTATGATAAAGATATTCTCTTTCCCCTTTGAAGTGAGATCAATCTTGTTTGATCCTTTGTAGATCCGGAAGTTATACAGTTCTATTTCTTTAATGGTCATGGTGGTACTTTAGCTTTGATTTCTTTTTTCTTCGATAAATTGATCAATGCGGTTTTCAATATCCGCTTGCAATCCCCTCTTCCGGATCATGAGAGTTTTTGTTTTTTGTAAGGCCAAAAGGTCTTGAATTAGTTCAACATCTTTAGGTTCCTCCTGGCAACTTTTCTTTAACAGATCTGTCTCTTGCTTGAATTTTTCTTCTTGTTTGCTCATATCAAGTTTTGTTTTGAAGATGCGATTATAAATATCCGAGACTCTGGTTTTAAAAAAGCTATCACGGAACCAATGATACTGAATCAGAACCATCTCCTGATGAGTGATCAGTTCAATTCCTTCTGACTTTTGGATTTCCTTCTGCGCTTTGAGTATGCGTTTTAGGATTTCCACACGGGTTTCAAATTTATATGGTCCCCAAAACCTATCATGAATCTTTCCATCTCTCCTTTTTCTTTCTCGATAAATTTCAGGGTTGTCCCTTGTTTCAATTAAAAAACTTCTTATTTCCATCAGGGGAGCCATCCACTCTTCACCATTTTCAATCAGCCCCTCCATACTTTTATCTTTATTTACAACCGTACATACCCAACAACCAAATCTACTGTTTCCGCAACTTGGGGTAGTATCATCAATAACAAGTGGACAATCTCCTGAGTTTGCGTTTCTGTATAATGTTACAAGCTCTTTATGATTTCCACTCCAGGGTGGAGATACCTGGTTCAAATATTGCCAAAGTTCATTTGTGGTGACATCTTTAATTGGGGCAAACACGTAAGCATTAGCAAGTTGGTGCTTGCGTAGCCGCTTTCCATAGATTGCATGTTTTTTTATTGAGGCAGCCCGGGTTGAACTTTCGTCACTTCTTGTTCCAAGTAAGATCACAACTTCACCTTTTTCGCTGACTTTCTCCTGTATGAAACGTGTAGTAGGATTTATCTTTAATCGTTCAGTGCACCACCGATAGAATTTATTCGGAGCTGGATATCCTTTGCCAATCAGACGTACCCAAAATGCATCTTCAAACTTAGGAATTGTCTGAACTACTATAAGAGGTATTTGTTGTTGATTTGCAGCTTTTTGAATTTTCAGCAATGTTATACTAATAAATTTGACAATCCTGGGGTTTTCAACCAAAGTATCGTTACAAACCACATAGATTTGCCGGGTAAGGAGGATCGGGTCTAATTTCCTCAATGCGTTCCAAACAACCTGAAGCAGCATCGTACTATCTTTTCCTCCGCTAAAACCAATTATCCATGGACGATCTGGATTTTCATCATAAAGATATTGATCAATAATTTCGTTTTCGAGAAATTTCAGATTGAAAGGCATAGGTTATGATCAGTTTATGGACAGTCATGAAACTTGTTTCCGCTATTTCACGATCAGCAAATTAAAATAACTACAGATTATTAAGTATTTACGAACTACTTAAGCCTTTTTGTTTTAAAAAACCAAATAGAAATTACTTTTGTCAAAGATAGTAAAATACAAAACATTGGTATAAATATCCTTCGAAATGAATTCATCCATTTTCGTATTTCCATGCTGTGGTTTCAATGGCAAAGATACAATCTGAAAGCAATTCACAACCATGATGGCATGCAGGATGTCCGTTACCTTGCTGTGGTTTCAATGTCAAAGATACAATCTGAAAGCAATTCACAACTGCTGGCATGATACGCTTTTTTAAGTGATTTTTGGTTGTTTTAACCGTTTTTCATGCAGGTTAGCCAATTTTCCAAAGCGCAATGATACTATGAGTTCATGTGGGATTACACAACATAGACCTGTCCTGTCAGTTTTTGTCTGGTTCTGTCAGGTTGAGTATAAAAAAGGTTGCGAAAATGTCGTACATTTGTGTTAATCAAAAGCAGGTTATGAAGACTTACATTGACACTTCGGTTTTTGGCGGGTATTTCGATAGCGAATTTGAAATTCCAACAAAACATTTTTTTATCGAAATTGATAAAGGTTATAAAATACCCATAGTATCAGACTTGACAGTCAAAGAGCTCACAGGGGCACCGGAGAAAGTCAAAGATTTATTTAATAAGTACATCAAAAAAATTGAACTGGTTACGGTTGAAGATGAAATGTATGAACTGGCAAATGATTATCTGAAGAATAAAGCATTGTCACCGAAATACATCTCAGATGCTCTGCATGTTGCCACAGCGACCATTCTGAAGATTGATGTGATCGTAAGCTGGAACTTTAAACACATTGTAAATTTGAACAGAATCAGAGTTTTCAATGGTATTAACATCAAAAACGGGTACAACCTGATTGAAATAAGAACCCCAAAAGAAGTTTTGAATTTTTAATCATAATTTATTAGATCATGGCACCAAAAACAGATAAATCAACAAGTTATGTTCAAACTTTGATAGAAATAAAAGACCAATTGAGTTTTAAATACTATCAAAATCAGGAACAATTAAAAAAGGAACTTCAAAGGATTCGTAAAGAATTCGGAATCAAGTCTGGCGAATTAATGAAACTTCCGCTTTAAAAGGGTGTGTTCAAATAAGTGTGTCACTTCCCTTTATTTGCATGGGATTCCCTGTTGGGGAATGACTGGAGGCTGCAGCCCTGCCATAAGATGCTGCCGGGTTATTCATTACCTTGTGACGGGGTGCAACTTCATCTTTTCAATTTTCATCAAACGGGAACGTAATTGTTCCCTCCTTTACTGGCTTTCCGTTTTCACCCAGATCCATCGTTTCACATCAACCTTACTTTCGATTTGCCGCTGAAGGCCGCCGGGCCACTGGTAAAAAAAATCGATCCCTGTCGCCCTCTCCACGCTGTCGATGGTAACAGCAAAGTGTTGCAGCGGCTCCTTTACATTGCGGTTTGGCATGATAAAGCCGATGCCCTTCGCGCCCGGTTCACGGTAATCGGCGATTACCTTGTAAAACGATGCAGGCACGGCAATTCTGCCATGGCCTATGGCGGGCATCCCCTTCGTGAAAACCGGCCCCGTTACCACGTAAACCGCGCTGCAGCCCACCGACCAGCAGCGAACCTGTTCTTCCAGCCTTTTCCATATTCCGCGGTTGAACCCGGGAACCTGCGGCGCGATATTCGAAAGATAGAATGACTCTGTCATGGTTGCTGCAGAATAGCACATATCCGCAGCAGCCGCCAGGTGCCCCATGTCGTAACCCGAGTTTTTATAATCGTCGGTGCTCATCGTGAAGGCGGCCAGCATGGGGTCGGGAACAAACCTGTTGCAACGTTTAACCACAGGCACGGTCTCCATGGCCGTCAGGTTGTATGCCACCCAGTCGGCCAGGTGCCAGGTTTTATTATACGACAGGGTATATCCGGTGTGTGTCACCACCACGCTGTTTTTACAGGGTTTCGGGGGCCCGGGGCGGATGGCTGTGTCATAACGGGGCAGGCAGAAACCGGTTGCAAGCAGTAAAAACAGTATTAAAAACCGAACCCGTTCCATTGATCCAAAGGTCGCCCCGCAGGGCTTCATGTTTTCCTTTTCCGGTGTTTTCATCTTACAGGTATTTTTATGCTTAATCGGTTTTGACATGAAAAGGTAATACGTTCATGGCGTTTTTTTTTAACATTTTTTAAAAAAATGCCAAAACACGTATTACCTTTTGCCTCCTTTCCCGATTAAGCAGTATTAACCCGGGGTGAAACCCGGACCTCCAGTTTTACTGTCTTTTTCCTTCATGATTTGAATTAACCGGACCCATGACAGGCAATTGTGTCTCCAATGGACATTAATGGAGATGCAATAGGGAAGCAATAGGGGATGAACAGGGTTGAACGGAGGATGAATGGAGCCGCAATACAGGACGAATGTTGAACCAATGAAGGAGGAATAGGGAATGAACGAAGAAATAAGGATCGTACCGTGTAAAAAGTTGTCAAAACACGAAATTCAGGGATTTCGCACGGAGACGCCCGGCAAAACAGCCGGCACTAGTTAAACAACAGAATATAACCAATTACCATTCAAAACTTTAAGACTATGATCCCCATTGATGCTTTTCCCTATGAGCTGAATCAGTTATTCAGCGAATACCAGGCTGCTTCATCCATCGTGATACTTTACAGAATGAAAGCAGAAAACAAAAGTCTTCCCCGGGAGACTGACCTGCAGGTTACAGGGGTGAACGGTTTCGGATCGGTGACTTTTTTCTCGCAATACCTTTCGGGGTTGGAAGCCGGCCTGCTGGACCGGCTTAAGGAGACCCTTGCAAAAATCGAGGTCAACGCCAGGCCGTTGTTCCTCAAACAGGCGATCTACAGGTGCAACCGGCTTTTAAGGACCTGTGCCCAGGTTGTTGCGGAACCTCATGCCAATGATCAGTCAGCCCAACCGATGGCACTGTTATGGCATTTTCGTCATGCCACATTCCTGAACGACCAGGGCCAGCCGGGCGACGAGGCCTTACGAAAAAAGCTCCTGCAAAGGACCTCCCGTTATGCCCACCAGTGGCAACACCACGTCACGGATTTAAAAGAGCAATTGGGCTACCTCGTCTGTTTAACAAACTACTTGCCCATGGTCAGTGTAGAGGAGTCTGAACCTGCACGCCGCGTGACAATCACCGTGCGTTGTACGGTAGAGGAACTGGCTGTATTCGGAAAGATGCTTTATAATGATCATGCGTTTGTCCAGATGAACAGGGCCCAATTTTGCAGGCTCATCGCCAATTTTTTCAGCACCACGCGCCAGGCGAAGATCAGTGAACACAGTTTCAGGAACCACTTTGATAATCCTTCGGCTGATGTTGTTGAGCGCATATGTGCGAAATTGGGCAGGATGATGAAAAATTCCCGGAAATTAAATCGTGAAAAGTAACATAACATTCAATATAACTGTACTTTAAACCAGGATGTATACACCTTCTTCCACTACCGCCGGCAGTTTCGGCAAACTAATTTTGTGGCACAAACCCTTAAAAACCACAAAATGAAAACAACATTGGATTACCGGAAAATCTTTGCGCGGATCGAGCAACGGCTCCTGCGCATCGAAGAGCAGCTCAGTCAGAAACCGCCGGTCAAACTGAATTGGCTCGAATCGCCTGACATCTGCCAGATGCTGCACATCTCCAAACGGACGCTGTCACATTACCGTGAATCGGGTCTGATCCCTTACAGTAAAATGGGAGGGAAGGTCTATTACCGGCTTTCCGATATTGAAAACTTCCTGGCCGCCCACCTGGTCAGCAAAAAACAGGCATCATGAACTCCCGGACAAACATTGCCGGCATGAGCTTGTCGCAGCTGCTCTCCATCGCCGGCTTCATCATCGGGTGTGTCACGATCTGGATTCACCTCGAGATTCGGATTGCCGAGATCAACGTTGACCTGGCCAACCTCAAGCAGGAGATGATCATGCACAAGGCTGAAAACAGGCAGGATTTCGAATCGCTGCGGAGTGATATCAACAGGACGTCGAAGGAGATACTGGTGAAAGTGGATGAGATGGAGGTTTATTTGAGGAATAGGAGGTAGCGAGGTAGCGAGGTAGCGAAATGAAAAAAAAAATCTAAAATATTTGTACAAATCAATCGATTCCGGCCGGGATCACAGTTATTCACTTTTTAAATTTTAAAATTATGTCAACTTCAACAAAATTGAGAAAGACCTACAGCGGGATCTTCGGGAACCAGGTGGTCTTAAAAAATGTCAAAAGCAACAGCGTGATGACGATGAAGCCGCTGAAACCAGCGAAGGAACTTTCGGTAAAACAACTTGTTGCCCGTCAAAGGTTCCAGTGCGCGATCGATTATGCCAGGAGAATGATGCAGGATCCGGTCCTGCTTGCCAAATACAAGGCAAAGGCGGGCCCCGGCAAAACAGCATTCCGGCTGGCGGTCAAAGATTTCATGAACCCGCCGATGGTACTTGAGATCGACGCTTCAGGGTATCATGGCAACGCGGGGGAGGTTATCAGTGTCAAAGCCCTCGACGATTTTGAGCTGGCCTCGGTGCGGGTGAATATCACCGCCGCCGACGGAACCCTGGTCGAGGAGGGCGACTGCCTGCTGAACCTTCCCGCAGTCAGGTACCATTACACAGCCACTGTTCAGGTTACGGATATCACGGGGGCAACCATCACGGCCATTGCCCGGGATCTGCCGGACAATGCAACTGAACTCACCGTCGCCCTGTAGCAGGGAGCAAAGTTTATTTTATTAACGCAAGGGGAATCAAAAGGGGTTCCCCTTTTTTTTTGATTTGCAGCGAACAAGGACCGGTATCCGGTTTTTTATCATTTGCATAACAAATTGCTTCGATACAACATCTGAAGAGTTTCTTAAATATTGCAGGTCGTTTTCGATGCGGTTCCATATATGGAGTTTAAAATAGCTAGAATTTAGCATACAATTGGTTGATAATAAATACATAACAAATTTATTCCCTCCCGGGAGAAAAAAGTTGGAAATAAATCAAAAAATTGTATTTTTGAGATGTTATATTGTTTTAATGTTTCTCGTTCAATTGTCTTTTATAATTCATTGATGAGCGCCATTGAAGATATCGTTTTTTTGCTGGGCGGTTGCGATCTCGAGATGTCGGAGATCAGGCAGATGCTTAAGAATTACAGGCAGTCAGACAACCCGGAATACCATATAGGATATCTGGATAAAGATCTTCAATGGGGAGCGCGGTTAAGCAGTTACCGGGAGTTGATCCCGGGAATAAAAGCCAAAAAAATTATTGGGGTTGAAATTACGGAGGATATTCCACTCCCGCCGAATTATAGCGGTATTGACCACCATGGGGACAAGTCCGCACTGTCTTCCTCGATTGAGCAGGTGGCCAATCTCCTGCACCTCACGTTAACGCGGTATCAAACACTGATTGCGATCAACGACCGCGCCTATATCCCGGGGATGGTGGCCTATGGTGCAACGGCAGATGAAATATCAAACATCAGGAAAGCCGACCGGCGCGAACAGGGCGTGACCGTGACGGACGAGCAACTGGCAGAACAATCCATTCATCATCACAGTTATATTAAATCCGGCGTAACGGTGGTCAACTCGTTAACGGAGAAATTTTCGGCGGTGACTGACCTGCTTTTCCCCTATTCCTCATTACTTGTTTACAATGACAACGCGTTGGTATATTACGGTTTAAATGCCGGGAAACTCACCAACCTGTTTACCGGATTAACCTCAGAGTGCCTGGCTTATTCCGGCGGCGGGATGAATGGTTTTATGGGTATTACCGCGCAAGGCCTCCTTTCGTACCCTGATAAAGAACCTTTAATAACCATGATCATTAATGCCGTACATCATGAGTGAGCGAGCGCTTTACAGCTACCATGTATTTCTGTTCCCATTCCAGTGGTATTTCACGGGTGTTGAAATGAAGAACAAAACCCTGGAAGAACGTACCTGCCTGGATCGCCTTGTCAATTTATTTAAAGGAACTAAATGGATCAACAAACCATATAAGACCGACACGGTTTTAAATTACAACGAGTACAACTATTTTTATGATATGGCCAGGAAGGCCCTGTTTGACGAGGAGAAAGACAAGGACAAGGACAAGGGCAAGGACAAAGACAAAAATGAAGCCCTGCTGGCGAATCTCTTTTATGAAATTCCTGCAGACACATACAGGTATAGTTTTAAAGTGTGTACCGACGGCAGGAATAATGTGTACAAAGAATATTCCCTCCACATAGATTCCATTATCCTGCATTTGTATTCCACCGGCGTGGGGGTGCTGTCGTTCCACCTGAATAACCGGCTTAAACATCAGAGCGGCAGCGACGATATCCTGAATATCAACCAGGCAGGGAGGCGGCTTTATCCCCCGTTTTTCGCCATGGACAGCAAGTTTGTCGGCACCCAGGAACAATTCGGAATCAATGATTTTTCTGCCGGTCTTGACATCACCATGAAAAAAGAACTTGCCAGAGAATTCAGGGTGATCGCCGATGAAGGTACCGAGGATTTCGAGACATACCGGCGGCCTGAGGGGTTTGCATCCAATCCCTTCCAGTTGCCCGCCCACCTGAAATTCCTACTGAGGGGGATTCCCCTTACCGTTGACAAGACGGAGACCGAACTTCCTGAAACCAGGGTATTTTTATCTCCCCTGCTTGATGACCGGATGTTCGTGATCTGCTGGTATGGCAATGACGAGATCATCAAGGAGCTACACGCAAACCCGACAGACCATTGCAAGGATAAGGTTGGCCAGCTTACCTACCTTCAATCGGACTGGTGGTATAAGTTCATGTTTAACGACCAAAAAGACAATACCTGCCAGAATCAGCTCATGATGCGCAACCTGATCCGCAAGCACACCTATACCCGCTGGAGCGACTACGGGACTTTTTATGGTGTGAACCGCTATTCTTTCGTTTGCCTTACTGCAGAACTTCCATCCTTGCGCGGGAATAACGCTGCTTTCATTGTCAACCACATGCAAACCATGTACTACAAACTCTGCGAATTGTGCCTGGTGCAGCGTGCCTGTATCCTGAGATTTTCGGATGAGGTAGCCAGGATATCTGCCATGGAAGACGAGCATGTTTCAGAACAGGTGAGCAACCTTTACAAACAATACCTACGTTTTGTAAACCGCGTTTATTTTCGTGAAGTTACCGCGCAGGAACAGGGCATCGAACTGTATAACATGATGCAGGAGCACATGCAGATCGAGCGGAACGTGAAAGACCTCGACCAGGAGATAGAGGAGTTGCACAGTTACATCACGCTGGTTGAAGATCAGAAGCAAAGCCGGAATATCGAGTTGCTGACCATTATCGGGGCGCTTTTTATTTTGCCGACGTTTATTATCAGTTTTGTGGGGATGATCATCTATCCTCCTTTGCTGGCCGAAAAACAGATGAATCTGCAAAATCCGCTTTGGTTGTTACTGCCCCTGGCGCTTGGGCCTTTGATATACCTGTTTATTGCCCGGCGACGAAAAAGCAAACGGAGCGTGCTTGTTTTTCTGTACGGCCTTGTTATCCTGACATTAATTTTCTCCATTATATACCGATTTACCATTCAATGTCACTAGTTAACAGACGACACTCATGAAAAATTCCAATCATCTGAATTACCTGTGGGGAGGCATCATTCTGCTGATCATCCTCTCAATATTGGTTGTCTTCATTCCCGGCAACAAGTTTTTCTCTAATCAAGGCAGCGGTGATATTTCTGCTTGGTTCTTTGGCATTTGCCAGGTGATTCTGTTATCCGGATTGCTTCTTTACGCCTTCTGCCTGACTAAAATCTGGTTTAAGCACCTGGTATCCTGCCAAACTCAAAAAGAAAAGGATAAAGAAAACGCGTTGCGGCAAACACAGCTACAGGGTGATATAAATCAGCGAAAGGCATATGAATTGGAACGGGACAGGGTAAATGATTTGTTCAGGATGATTGAGATTTCAAAAAGTAAACCAGAAGTTGTTGAAAAGTTTACTGACGTTGAAGAGCAATCTAATCCGTTGAAGACTACACATGTTAAAGAAAGCAACTCGAAGTCTGACGAATTGGATATCTCCAGGGTTGCTGAGTTAATGGTGGTTTATAAGAAAGCAATACTGAAACAATAAAATATTATTTTATGTATCGACTTGATTTTACCCTGAGACAGCACACACCACTGATTCATTTTCAGCATGATCAGGCAGGTGCCTCATTAAGAGCAACAGAAATAAAGCCTAAGTTGGATAAATTTCTAATTAAGAACTTATTTAAGAATGACTTTGATGTTTTCAAAAAATTTATCGTTGGTTTTTCGACGAATTCTGAAAATGAATATAGAAAGGATTTTGAAACAAAGGGTTTGCCTCTTAATTTTAAACTATTGATTCGTTCGAATTCAGGAACCAGTATGAAAATTGGGTTTCCAAAACAAAGAAGGAATGGAGAGGTCTATTGGGACCCTCAATTTCCTTGTTTTTTTGGGAATATGGGAGGAGGAGAACCCCAAAAACTTAAACAGTTTGTTCATGACGATGACGAGATCCTTTGTACAATTGTTATTCCAGACCCATTGCTAATCCAATATTTTGAGGAATCCGAAGAATTATTTTGTTCATTTTTTTTAAAAAACAATTTTGGGAATAGACAAGACAAGGGGTTTGGAAGCTACGCAATTACTGAATTCAATGGGAGAAAGACGGACTATGAACTTTCGTCAAGTTTGTATTTCGAGTGCGAAAATCAGCATGAAATTCCTGATAAATTTATTAGTATTCTGGACAGAAATGGATATAATACACAGGAAAAGAAAGAATGGATTTACAACTATTTTTCATTATTTGAAAGCATTGATCTTTTTTACAGGACATTAAGAGGTGGAATTAATATTCCCGGGTTATATTTCAAGTCATTAATGTTTTTCTATGCCAGGGCTCTTGAACCAAAGCAACAGTGGGATAAAAAGACAATCAGACAACATTTTTATTCCGAGCATCCATTATATGAACAAATACTTAGAAGAAGACGGGACCCTGACGGGACGGTCAACTACGAACCTGGGGGAAGTTATAAGTCTGATAATTTTTTATTCCGTGATTTACTTGGATTAGCTTCTAAACAATCATGGAAATATTATGATGAAGATACGATATCTAAAATGGCTGTTAGTAATGGGGGTGATGAACTTCAGCGGTTCAAGAGTCCAATTACTTTTAAGCCTGTATTTAATGACAATAGGTTTAAAGTTTATATTTTGACCGACTCCATCCCTTCCATATATCTTGGTGCAAAAGTGGAAATTAAGAGTTCCTTGTTTAATAAGGAGGATGATCCATTGATACTCAAGGTGCCTGATTCATTCCCTGTTAAATCTTATATAAAATGGGCTGTTAATTTCTATTCCTCCAACAAAATGCATATTGCTAATAAAACTGCCGAAGAATCATTGGAAATGAGTGTTATAGATAATATTTATCATCAACTTTATAATCAAATTACAAAAAAATGAGTACATATTTCGCCCTTACCATAGGCCCTATTTACGAAACTATCTCAAGCGCCCGAACAACCCGGGAAATGTGGGCTTCCAGCTATATGTTTTCTTATATTATAAAACATCTTGTTGAAGATTTAAAAAATGAAGGAATGGATATTCTGTTGCCATGTCCCGACTTTGTGCATACGCGCAATTACGTGGGAGCAGGGATATATCCCGACAGGATTATTGCAAAATCAAATTGCACCCAGGAAAATGTTCATAAGATCATAGATGAAATTTTGAAGCGTTTTGCTGAGAACATAATGCACCATTTAGATAAAAAGAACCATTTGATTTCCCATTCGTTCAGCGTTAATGGTTCAGCGAGTCAACAGGACGGAATTCTGGACTACCTTCAACGATATATACGAGTATATTACATATGTAAGGAACTTGATGAAAATAAAGACAATATCATCAATTCGCTTTATCCGTTCCTGGATTCATTGGAATTAACACCCAGGGTGCTTCAAACAGAAAATTTCCCAGAAACAACCTATATTCGGCTTTTAGAAAATTCGTTTTCCAAGGCACACATCCGGATTTCTCCGTTACGTCTTTTTACCGATTTGGTGAACAGTTCATTTTTAATCGATGACGGGCTGGGTACCGCTGAGGAAAGAAGGCGCCTCGTGTTACCTCCAAAAAGAAATTTCAGTACGTTAAATGAAATAGCAACAGTTGAACTAAAACAAATAAACCCTGACAGTTATAAAGAATTCGAGGATGCTGTCCAGGACGAAATAAACGAAACATGGCAGGTGGAAATTGAAAAAGACCGGATTTCTTCGGTGGAAGGAAAAACAGAATTTGACAACATCCAGATTCTAAGAAATAAGTTTGGTGACAAGTTTAAAACCTATCATAACTACATGGCCATAGTTCATGCTGATGGTGACAATGTTGGAAAAATTATTAAGAGCATGACAAATGTGAGAGATTCACAAAACAACATAGTAAACCAGGAGGTAGCCTTAAAAGCTTTCAGCAAAATACTTACTAACTATTCAATCGATGCCACTAAACTGATCGCCGATTACGGTGCAACACCTGTATATATTGGAGGTGATGACCTGTTTTTCTTTGCTCCTGTTGCCAGTTTGAAAAAAAGCACCAACCAATGGATGAATATTTTCGACCTGATATCGGAACTCGATATCCTGTTCAATTCAAAAATTCGCGATCAAACGGAATACCAGTATGGGTTGCCTGCGGATAAACAACCATCCCTGTCGTATGGCATATCCATCACTTACAGGAAGTTCCCGTTGTATGAAGCAAGGAATATTTCGTATTTCCTTATGAAATATACGGCAAAAGAGAAAATGAAGAGAAATGCGATTGGTATTACCCTTTTGAAAAGCAGTGGTCACGACATATCCTTTGAAATTTCCAAAAAGCAACCGGAAGTTTTTATAAAATTTCTGACACTCATCCAGTCCCGGATAAATACAAAAGAAAATTTCATCAACAGCATAACGTACAAACTTGCTTCGCTTAAAGAAATATTGATACAAATCAGCGGCAATCAAGACCGTTTAAGGAGTTTTTTCAAAAACAACTTCAATGAGAACTACAATGCAAATAAAACATTCTATGAAGCGCTGGAAGACTTTATTTTAAACATGTCTGTCCAAAATCTTCCTGCTACTTTGCTCAGTGAGGATAACTATTCGCTCCTGTATGGAACATTGAGGTACATCCATTTTTTAAGAAGTAACGAAAAAGAATAGTCCTATGATCTACAATATTACCTTAAAACCAGTATCCCCCTTTTTCTGGGGAACGGAACAAGTGTCGGAGTTGGGCAATAAACGCAGCTACTATCTTCAGTCAGCGCTATATCCTCAACAAACAGCCATTTTGGGAATGCTGCGTTATCAGGCTCTCGCCCAACATGGGTTATTGGCTGTCGGTGACAGCAAAATTCCTGAGGGCGGGACAGAACTGATCGGAGCTAATAGTTTCAACCCACAGAATGTCGATGGATATGGTGCCATTGGTAAAATTTCACCGGTTCAGTTAAAAAGGGGCGAAAGCTGGTTCCTGTTACGGGATCGTGAACTTTTCCCTTTTACAGATGACGATATATGTCCGGTGCGAGTTCCGAGACTTGAGTCAAAACATAAATCAACTAATGAATTTATTCAAACAGTTGTACCCATGGACTATTTTTCGAGACTAATATATCTGAAAGAAATTGAAAAACCTAAAAGTGATGTTGAGCCCTGGATCGAAAAAAATGAATTTGAGGCATGGCTGATAGAACAAGACCATAGAATAGCTGAAACGGATTTTTTACCACCTAATGATTTTTCAGGGTTTGCTAATCCCGTGAAAATAATCATCCAGGAAACAGGTCGCGTAGGGATTGAGAAGTCGTGGGATAGCAACACTAAATCAAATGCCTATTATAAACAGTTTTTCCGAGAATTGACCGAAACAGGGGATATCAAAAAAAATGGCATGCCTGCAATAAGGCAGAAAATTATTTTGAATGGCGCATGGGAATTTTCATTTCAGGTAGAGTGGGACTTAACTACCGGATTTAATTTTGATACTACAGAACGGTTTATTACTATGGGAGGGGAACAGTCAGTTTTCCAAATGTCTTCAATCCCTGCCGAAACTTCTGTCACAATATCTCCAAAGGTTCAAATTCAAAAATTAGACAAGGATGAAGTATATAAACTACTGCTCATCAGCGACACGTATATCAGTAACGAAGAAAAATTCTATAAACTGCCTTTATTCGTAAACGCGGCAATTACAAAATTCCGCAACTTCATTTCAAAAACCGGTTCTACAAAATGGTTCAATGTCAAAGGTGAACGAAAATCAGGCTTTGGCCAATCAACCCCTTCTTACCTGCTGAAAAGAGGATCAGTATTTTATTTTGCAGATGAAGCTTCACTTCGGGAGGCCATAGGTTTAATAGATGCCGAAAATTCTTTCCAGGCAATCGGATATAATTATTATAAAATTGAAACTGAAAAATACCATCAATCATGACAGTCCCAAATCCTGAATTCAATTACAAGGTGGCAGTATTTACCATTACTGCAAAAACGAACCTTCATGTGGGCAGTGGCTCGCAAAATTATGGAATCATCGACAACCTCGTTCAACGGGACCCCTTGACCGGATTTCCCTGTATTTACAGTTCAAGTCTGAAAGGCGCAATCAGGGAGTACTTCCGGCACCAACTTAAACACGATGCAACCTGGACTAAAATTGAAGCTGAAACCTTTCTTTTTCATGTTTTTGGTTTCGACAGGTCTGATGCTCATGAAAATGACGAGACCGCGCCTGACGATTCAAAAAAGGCAGCTATCAGGCAGCAGCCGGCCAAATACAGGTTTTTACAGGCCGACCTTCTTAGTTTGCCGGTGCGGAGTGACCGGAGACTTTTTTATCGGACCACTTGTCCTTACCTGATTTTAAACCTGAAAAAATCACTGGAATTGTACAAATATAAATTGGGAGAGGCCTACTTCAATGTATTGGATCAAATCAATGATACTTTACTACAGGATGCTAAAGCCATTCAATTTGACACTGGCTCTTCGGTTCTGGAAGATGCTGACATTAAGGCAGATCATATACCGGCAATTATCGGATTGGCTAAACTGAATGAAATTGCAGGCAATGAATTGGCAATTGCACGAGACACGGAGTTCGCCGAATTGATAAGCGATTTTCACTTGCCGGTAATCGCAAGGAATAACCTGACCGACGGGCGGAGTTCCAACCTTTGGTACGAGCAGGTATTGCCCTCTGAAACCCGCTTCTGGTTTGGCGTTTTGTATCCAGATAATGATCAGGAATTTGAAAAATTTGAAACAATACTTCAGGCTCATCCGGTTCAAATCGGTGCCAATGCCAGCATCGGCTACGGGTTTTGCTCAATCATAAAAGCCGATTGGCAGGATTCACCTAATACACCCGCGCTATGAAAGTCAACGATAAATATTTGACAGCAGCATATAAAGTGCTCGGAGCCAATGCTGGCGGCCTTTTAGCCGGTGGGAGAATCCCTTCTGTTTATAATGGATATGTTTCTGCATTTGGCGGCAGCATGGTCCAGCCTGGCTTCTATCCTGCCGTTTTATCTTACTATTCTGATGAGAAGAAAGGTAAGATAGCTGAATTGATTTATAAAATTTATCAGGAGGCAGAATTCCCCGCAACCAGGGTTTTTCCAAGCTTTCTTGATTTTGCAGAAGCCAATTCTAATAGCAGGCAGGTCAGGAATAATATAGCACAGTCTGTCATAGCACTGAAACTGGTTTTACGTACTTTCAGTTTTGAAAACGAAAATGAACAATTGTAAATATGGCAACATTTATCGAAAATAACCAGGGTTCAAATACCGGATGGTTATATTATAAGAATTACTATGGTGATGCCCTGAATGATGATGTTTTGATCACCCGGATCAATAACCAGATATTCAGAAAAGGAATTTTCGGAATTCCCAATGAAGTTAAAAACCATACAATAACTGCAGTAACGGTTTACCCGGGACTCATCATGGGAACAGGTTATACGCATGAAAATAAAGACAGCGAAGAAGCATTTAAAATTGGTTTTTTCTTTGACCATTCGTCAGGCATGCCTGTGATTACAGGGTCTTCGGTAAAAGGTATCCTACGCAGCGCATTTCCTCAGCGAGTGGTTATTCCGAAAAAGACAACGGCAAACCAGGTTGAAAAGGAAAGTTGGATTAGCGAAATTCTTCGGGAACTTTGTGATATCGAAGATGAGATAAATATTGATGAACTTGAACGTGAAATCTTTGATGGCGCATACAAAACACCCGATCCGGATAGCATTGGTCAAAACAAAATAAAGCATGTTCCTGTATATGAACGGGATATCTTTTTTGATGCGGTACCGGTAGCAATAACCGGAGATAATATAGGAACCTCCAGACAATTGTTTGGGTCGGATTACATTACTCCGCATAAAAACAAAGACAATCGTGTTGAACTAGATCCCTTCAGTAATCCAACACCGCTTAAGTTTTTAAAGATACTTCCGAAGGTGAAATTTGAATTTCGGTTTAAATTGGAAAACAGTATTGTCTTTCCTTCAATAACGGCAAAGGCCAAATTAATTTTGTTCAGCGAAATTTTAAGGACCCTGGGCATCGGTGCAAAAACCAATGTCGGTTACGGACAATTAGATATATCTGAGGAACCTGTATGATAAAAATCTCCACCTACCTCATCCAACCCTTCCTCCTATATGCTCAACCCTGTCCTTTCCTCCCCCGTCACGAATCCGAATGGCTCCGCATAACCATCAACCGCCTGTACAACACCAACAAAGGCCGACTTAGAAAAGCGGGCATCCGCACTGAACTGTTCCACAACCACGATGAAACGACCAGCCAAACCAAAACGCTCTACCCGCTGATCATCTATCACTACGTTGATTCAGGGTTCTATATTACCGGCATCAACGATGGGAGGGAGGCGTTGCGGGAGTTGATCGAATCAATCGACCACCCGGTTGAAATCGATCAGGATTTCATGCTGAAGTTCAAACTGATAAGGGAGGAGGAACTGGAGATCCTGAATACGGCTTCTATGCACCGTTACCGGCTTACCGACTGGCTGCCGCTCAATTCCGAAAATTATAAACGCTACCAGTCGCTTTCGCTGGTTGAGAAGATACAATTCCTTGAACTGATGCTGCGGAAGAATATCGTACATGATTTCGGCAAATTCCTGGAAGCTGACCTGTCTGAAACGCACGTTTCAATCATTTCAGCCGATAACCTGAAACGATCGTCGTTGCCATACAAAGGCCACGATTACCAACCGTTTACCATCGAATTCGAGGCGAATGCCATGCTGCCCGGCTTTATCACACTTGGAATCGGTAAAGCCTTTGGATTTGGGAGAGTTGACAGGATTGAAGGCAAATAGTGGGATTTACGATTTACGATTTACGATTTACGATTTACGATTTACGATTTACGATTTACGATTTACGATTTTGGAAGAAATAAGGGGGGGGAGTGAAAATTAACCGCTTATAAAATCTGATTTCAATGTCGCTCGACAGAGTTAAAACCATCGGTGACCTCGCATCATACATTTATATTGCGAAGCCTGAATTGATCAGCATGGACACGGAGAAGCTGTACCATGTTTTCCAGGTTAAAAAGAAGGCCGGGTCGGACGAAAAACGGACCATTGAAAGTCCGTACGGGAAACTAAAAGAGGCGCTGGCACGGCTTGCCGACGGTTTCCAGTGGCTCTATTTTGAACATAAGACCGATGCCGCTTACGGGTTTGTGCGCTCGTACGAGCACGATGCCGACAAACGCAATATCCTTTCCAACGCCACAGCGCATCTGGGCAGGGATTTTATGCTGAAAGTCGACTTCGACGACTTTTTTCACCAGGTCGACCTCGACAAACTTAAAAAACTGTTCAGCGACTACACCCTG
Organism: uncultured Bacteroidales bacterium; assembly: GCA_903913885.1. Taxonomy (GTDB): domain Bacteria; phylum Bacteroidota; class Bacteroidia; order Bacteroidales; family FEN-979; genus CAIVAT01. The sequence goes on from CAIWMX010000065.1 coordinate 63,016, forward strand.
TTTTCTTTCCTGCCCGAAACAGAGGAATTCCTCACGAAATTTGTCACCCTGCACGGACGGCTGCCTATGGGAAGCCCTGCGTCGCCGGTGCTGACCAATTTTGCCACCATCCTGCTCGACCATGAGTTGCTTAACTGGTGTCGGCAACACGCGATCGTGTACACGCGTTACGTGGATGACCTTACCTTCTCCGCAAAAAAACCGATCACCGAAGCTCATTTTGCGCATTTATCCTCCATTTTTGATTCGCACCGTTTCCGCATTGACCCGGAAAAAACCGTGTGGTACGGCGAAAAAGATGAAAAGGAGGTGACCGGGCTTATCGTCGGCGATACCATCTCCATCCCCGCCGATTACCTTGCCGACATTGAAAAAAACATTGAAAAACTGGGCCACGTATTTGCTTACGCCAACCGGTTCCCCGACTGGCGTATCCATGACTGGCTTGAAAAATTAAAGCAAACCATCCACGGGCAGATCGCCTTTGTGGGAAGCATTTACGGGAAGCATCACCCGATCTGTGAAAAACTGACGGACCTGTTGCACCGGGCCGTTGAACAGGTTGATTTTGAGGAGAGCATCAGCTGGAGGTATATTGGGTATGAGCTGCCGGGGTGAGAAAATGAATATTTAATATTGATCAATATTCGATCTTCCTTTCCTTGTTTAAAAGGTTGAAATATGCAAATCGTTCTCGATACGAGGGGGTTGGAGTTCAGTGTCAGGAACAAATGTTTCCTGATCGAGGCTGACAATGAATCGCGGATCATCCATCCCTCCAGGGTGAGCAGCGTACTGGTCACGGCCCCGTGCCGGATCAGCAGTCCGGCGCTGGTGCTGGCCGCGCAATCGGAAATTCCGGTGATCATATGCAACAACTGGGGGAAGCCCGAAGCGCGGATCTGGTCGCCGCGTTTTTGCAATATTGCCACGTTGCGCCGAAAGCAATACCTTTATTCAACGCATGTCAAAGCGATGGATTGGGCCTATAATATCATCCTGCAAAAAATTGAAGGGCAGAAGGCCAACCTGTCGTTTATGGCCGACCGGAAACCCACTATTGCTGCTGATGTAGAAAAGGCGCTGGGGGAGATCGCCAACCAGCTTTCGGGGATCCATTTTTCTGAAAGCGGTGATCCGCTGGTGACCAAGCAACGGCTGATGTTTGTGGAAGCCTTCACGGCCAGCCGTTACTGGCAACTGATCGGGTTGAAACTGCCGGAACCCTGGAATTTCGCGAACCGGGTAAAAAGGAATCCCGGCGATCCTTTCAACGCTTCGGTCAATTATTTATACGGGATGTTGCGCAACCATGTTGAGGGCGCGGTGCTGAGCATCGGCCTTGATCCGGGGCTGGGCATCATTCACCGCGACGGGTACAAAATGCCCTCGCTGGTTTTCGACATGATGGAGCCATTCAGGCCGGTAGTCGACCGTATATTGATTGACAACCTGCTTAGCGGCGAATTAAAAGTCAATTACCTGGAAGCGACCAAAACCGGCAACCTGATTTCCAAAGAGGGGCGGAAGCAGCTGATATCGTTGTTCAACGGGAAGCTGAAGGAGCGCGTGCGGTTCAGGGCGTCGGTTACCACCCTGCAAAATCACATCCTTACCGAAGTGAGTTACCTGAAAAAAAGAATCAACGATTTATGAGCCGGAACCGTATATTTTATATGCTGATGTACGACATCACGCACGACCGCACCCTGCAGAAGGTGGCGCGCAACCTCGAACAACACGGGTATATCCGTTTGAACTATTCGGTTTGGTTTGGCTGGTTCGATCCGAAGAAGAACCCGGTGCTGATGCAGAAGCTGAAGGAATTGCTGCGGAATCCGCTGGCAAAGGGTTCGCGGTTCTATTTTTTACCGATGCGCGACAAAGAGTTTGAGATGATCAGGCATCACAACGGACGGAAGGTAAAGTCGCTCGATTACTGGACCGGCGACCGTGCAACCGAATTTTTCTAGTTAATGCATAATATGGCCATATTGCAACCGGAAAATATTGCAGGAAACTTGCAAATATCAAGGATTTGTGTTTACCTTTGTGTTGCAGCGCGCGCTTAGGACTGAGGTCACTGAAACTTTTATCAACCTGGAGCAGGTCAGCCATTATATCCAGTTGCAGCGCGCGCTTAGGACTGAGGTCACTGAAACCCATGCCTTTTGTTGGGTCTTGAAGCATTTAATAAGTTGCAGCGCGCGCTTAGGACTGAGGTCACTGAAACTCTCTTTCTGAAAGATTCATATTTACCTGATGGTTGCAGCGCGCGCTTAGGACTGAGGTCACTGAAACCTTCAATCTGTGAATGAAGTATGGCGTGTTTTGGTTGCAGCGCGCGCTTAGGACTGAGGTCACTGAAACCAAGAGCTTTTTTAAATAACCAGATAAGATACGTTGGTTGCAGCGCGCGCTTAGGACTGAGGTCACTGAAACAAAGTTTCCATGGTTTTTGTTTTTTAGATATTTTGTTGCAGCGCGCGCTTAGGACTGAGGTCACTGAAACACCAGTTCCTGGAACTCTTTTGTTTCGAGGAAGTAGGTTGCAGCGCGCGCTTAGGACTGAGGTCACTGAAACTGTTGTTGTTGATTAAGGACAGTACTTTTTCGGTTGCAGCGCGCGCTTAGGACTGAGGTCACTGAAACTAACTAAGACATTACAAGGTGCTTACTGATAATCTGGTTGCAGCGCGCGCTTAGGACTGAGGTCACTGAAACTTTAATAAACAAACTGATATTTATATGTAAAATGTTGCAGCGCGCGCTTAGGACTGAGGTCACTGAAACTGATTGTGGCGACGCTGGCACCATATGATTTTTGTTGCAGCGCGCGCTTAGGACTGAGGTCACTGAAACCCATTTGCTGAATACGCATTAAGACGGTAACTAAGTTGCAGCGCGCGCTTAGGACTGAGGTCACTGAAACATAAGTTTTCCCTTTCATAAACGCTGAGCAAGAGTCAGTTGCAGCGCGCGCTTAGGACTGAGGTCACTGAAACAAAAATACAATGAGCAGTCGCACTGTTGCAATTACGTTGCAGCGCGCGCTTAGGACTGAGGTCACTGAAACTCATAGTTCTTACTAACAGCTGCTACTACCTTACCAGTTGCAGCGCGCGCTTAGGACTGAGGTCACTGAAACCTAATTTACTTTCGCGTTGTTCGTATGGACTTATCGTTGCAGCGCGCGCTTAGGACTGAGGTCACTGAAACGGCTCATATGGTTTTGTTTTATATAATTAATTAATGTTGCAGCGCGCGCTTAGGACTGAGGTCACTGAAACCACCCTTTGTTAATACAGTGTAATATATATCTACAGTTGCAGCGCGCGCTTAGGACTGAGGTCACTGAAACATACAAAAACCACCGGTTTGTTTGTTTGTTTGTGTTGCAGCGCGCGCTTAGGACTGAGGTCACTGAAACAATTTTAAAAGGACACAGCTTGTCTTCAAATCCAAAGTTGCAGCGCGCGCTTAGGACTGAGGTCACTGAAACTTCGGGATCAATGGCAAAATTTACTGCCGGAATGAAAGTTGCAGCGCGCGCTTAGGACTGAGGTCACTGAAACCGTAAGCATTCTGGTATCTTTGGTGAAGCCTACCAGTTGCAGCGCGCGCTTAGGACTGAGGTCACTGAAACTCTGTACTTGAAGAATGCTATTTGTGCTGTTAGTGAGTTGCAGCGCGCGCTTAGGACTGAGGTCACTGAAACTTGTTGCATCTTTACCCAGGCATAAGCGATGACCGTTGCAGCGCGCGCTTAGGACTGAGGTCACTGAAACTGTACTGCTTCATACTGAATCTTTATGACACCGGTTGCAGCGCGCGCTTAGGACTGAGGTCACTGAAACGGCTTTCGAGCTGGGTCTTGGAGTAACCAAAAAGTGTTGCAGCGCGCGCTTAGGACTGAGGTCACTGAAACCTAGACTTACTCCCACCCGGAATGTTCCTGACGGTTGCAGCGCGCGCTTAGGACTGAGGTCACTGAAACATCACTGCCGGCCCACCAAGCTTAGAAACCCAAAATGGTTGCAGCGCGCGCTTAGGACTGAGGTCACTGAAACAATCCTTAGGCTCTACGACCTGCTCGATAAATAAGTTGCAGCGCGCGCTTAGGACTGAGGTCACTGAAACTAAAAAATACTAAAGTTACGAAAATTACAGAACGTTGCAGCGCGCGCTTAGGACTGAGGTCACTGAAACAATAATCTTCTGAAAAATCATACGGGGAACATTTGTTGCAGCGCGCGCTTAGGACTGAGGTCACTGAAACAATTTGAATCAAATACCAGGCTGGCAATCTGGATAGGTTGCAGCGCGCGCTTAGGACTGAGG
>CAIWMX010000066.1 GCA_903913885.1 uncultured Bacteroidales bacterium
CAGCTGCATCTGCTGAATCAGTTGTTGTCGTAATGTGCTCATGGCAATATGTTTTAAGGTTTAACATATTGCCTTATACGACGAAAAGTGAAAAAGATGGGAAACCTCAAAAACTACCGCCAAGGGCGGTTTAGTTCAACGAGTCAACAGCCGCCAAATGACGGCTGTACTTCCCCCAGGGGGATAGTCGAACCTTGGAACTGGGGTGATAGCCGATTTATGGCATGTATAGGACATCCAAAAGTTGAGTTACCTGGGGTTTCTATAAAGATTCTCCTCCTGGGTCACACAAAAACCCATACGGAGATATTGAAATATTGTTATGACAAATATATATAATTTTACAATCTATCATAAAGTTTCGAAAAATTAAAAATCAATATTGTCAAGCGGACTTTTCAACTGGTCAAGCCCCTTTGTTGTTATGTGCGTGTAAATCTGCGTAGTCTTGGGATTCGTGTGGCCAAGCAGTTCCTGGATGTAACGCAGATCCGTGTTGTGCTCCAGCAGGTGGGTGGCAAAGGAATGCCGCAACGTATGCATGGTAACGTGTTTGATGATGCCGGCCTCTTTGCAGGCACGCTTCAGCACATTCTGAATGCTTCGCTCGGAATAACGGCCACCCGTAACCCCTTCAAACAGGAACTCCCGTGGACGATACTTACGATAGTAAACCCGGAGCATCTCCACAAGTTTTTGAGACAAGAGCGTTACCCGGTCTTTCCGGCCTTTGCCCTGGTTAACACGGATCAGCATTCTTTTTGAATCAATGTCCTCAATGCGCAGGTTCAGAAGTTCTCCAACACGCAACCCCGCTGAATAGGCCGTCATGATCATACATTTGTGTTTCAGGTTTACGATACTTCCGATGATCAACCTGACTTCATCCTCATTCAATACCTCGGGCAGGAATTTTTCCCTCCTGGGTCGCTCAATGTAATATGTCTCCCGTTTTCCGCCTAAAACTTTCTCAAAATAGAACTTGATCGCGTTGATGGCCTGGTTTTGGTATGATGTCGAAATGCATCGGTCTTCAATGAGATACCGCAAATAGGTTCTGATCTCATCCTGAGTGATATCGCAAAGCTCTTTTTCATTGAAATAATTCATAAACTCAGTAAAACAGGAAACATAGCCCTCGATCGTCCTGGGACTATACCTGAGTACGACCATCCGCTCGATATAGATTTCCGGGCACTTGCGGTAATTCACAATTTCAGAAGGTCTTGGCTTTGGCTTGCGGTTGATCTGGTTTATATCGTCCACGTACCTGTATTTCCACTTGCGGGCAAGGCACAGGCCAGCTAAATTCCCCAGGATCTTTTCAGTGTGGGGCAATGTCCAGCACTTTGTTTCCTGGTCCCAAGAATAGAGCGGTTGCCGCTTTACCTGGGTGATCATTTCCTGGTCATACTGGAAGATCAAACGTATCCTGCCGTTACGGAACCTGACAACCAGCAGTGTTTTTGCTTCTGCCTGAATTTGTTGGGAGGGTTTCGGATTGCTGCCTGCATCAGGGTCGTTCCAATGTATCCTCCCTGAAAAGTAGTCGTTCAGTTTCCTGATGTTTGCCGGGAGATTTTGTATGACCCAGCAGAAACCTGTTGCATCCCACCTTACAAATCCAAGTGAACGTATGAACGTGATATCTGCCTGGTTCTTTGGAAGCTTGAGTAAAATCCTCCTGCCGGCAATGATTGATTCAACATCCTGGTGTTGCTTATTGTTTTCATTTTCCATGATCGAAAGTTTTTGACGTTATTTTTATTTTTGGGATGATAGCCGAAATATTAATTGCAGGTGTCAGCCTGATTTGGAATTTTTCCTGACATTGCTTAATCCGGTTCAGGCCCAAAAGGTAATATGGTTAAGAGCATTTTTTTTATTAACAATTCTGCTTATAGGGTACCTGACTGCGGAAAATATTGGAAAACCGCCGGCTACCGGTGATTGCCCTCAGGAATAATTTTGATATTTTAGCAAAAAAAATCCAGTATGATCAACCAGGCATTGCTCAACCCCAAAAGTATTGTCGTTGTTGGTGGTTCCAACGATGTTCAGAAACCAGGAGGAGCCGTTCTCCGCAACCTGATAGAAGGAAATTTCAAAGGAGATTTATATGTAACAAACCTCAAGGAGACGGAAGTCCAGGGGATACAAAGTTTCCAGGATCCGGCGCAACTGCCCGAAGTTGACCTGGCTATCCTGGCCATCGCCGCAAAATTCATCCCCGGTACTGTTGAAATGCTGGTAAACGAGAAAAATACACGTGGGTTTATTATCCTTTCTGCAGGATTCAGCGAGGAGAGTCCTGAAGGCAAATTGCTGGAGCAAAAAGTTGTGTCGATCATCGACAGCGTGAACGGATCGCTCATCGGGCCAAACTGCATCGGTGTGCTTACCCCCTCATATCACGGGGTCTTTACAAAACCCATTCCGCAGCTCAACCCTAAAGGTTGTGATTTCATCTCCGGTTCCGGTGCCACCGCCGTGTTCATAATGGAAGCCGGAATCCCGAAAGGGCTTACATTCTCGCAGGTATTCTCCGTGGGAAACAGTGCACAACTTGGCGTTGAGGAGATCCTGGCTCACCTCGATGAAAGTTTCGACCCGGCGACCAGTTCAAGGATCAAACTGCTCTATATTGAAACCATTTCCAAACCCCTCATGCTACTCAAACACGCCGCTTCGCTCATCCGCAAGGGGTGCAAAATAGCCGCCATCAAGGCAGGATCATCCGAAGCCGGGAGCCGTGCGGCTTCCTCGCATACGGGTGCAATGATCAGTCCTGATGATGCAGTGGATGCGCTGTTCCGCAAGGCAGGCATTGTACGGTGCTATGGAAGGGAAGACCTGGTCAGCGTGGCTTCTGTTTTTACCTTCCCTGAACTCATGGGGAAAAACATGACCATCATCACCCATGCCGGCGGTCCCGCGGTGATGCTCACCGACGCGCTTTCAAACGCCGGGCTTAACGTGCCTAAAATAGACAGTGCCGAATCACAGGAACTCCTTGCTAAACTTTATGCAGGATCTTCCGTGGCCAATCCCATCGACTTCCTCGCCACCGGAACGGCCGAACAGCTTGGAACCATCATAGATTATACCGATCAGAAATTCGACAACATCGACGGGATGGCAGTTATCTTTGGAACCCCCGGGCTTACGCCGATCTTCGATGTATACGACCTGCTCGATCTGAAAATGAAATCATCCCGCAAGCCGATCTTCCCTATTCTGCCATCGTTACTTACGGCGGCTGGCGAGGTTAGAGAATTCGTCGCAAAAGGCAATGTTTTTTTTCCTGATGAGGTTGTTTTCGGGAACGCATTGGCCAGGGTCTTTCATACGCCCAAACCGGCGCCAGCAGACGTGGAACTGCCAGGAGTCAATCACGAAAAAATCCGATCCATTATTGATGCTTCTTGCGATGGATATCTTGCCCCCGGATCCGTTATGGGGCTCATTGATGCCTGCGGGATCCCAAGGGCGCACGAGGCGGTTGTCAACTCTGCCGGCGATGCCATACAGGCAGCTACCAGGCTTGGTTTCCCGGTGGTGATGAAAGTTGTTGGCCCGGTTCATAAATCAGACTTGGGAGGTGTTGTTCTCAATGTGAAGGATGAAGCTTCCGTTGCACGGGAGTTTGAAAGGATGATCCGGCTCAGGGAGATCAAAAAAATTGATGGGGTGGAACAGGTCACCGAAACGACCGCCATCCTCATTCAACCCCTGCTTTCAGGGATCGAACTGATCATTGGCGCCAAACTTGAGCCAAAATTCGGCCACCTTGTCATGTGCGGCATGGGCGGCATTTTTATTGAAGTATTCAAAGATGTGGCCCGGGGTTTATCCCCGATCGGGAATGACGAAGCCCTTGCCATGGTAAGGGGATTGAAAAGCTACAAAATCATACAGGGATTCCGCGGACAACAGGGCGTTAAGGAAGAACTTATCGTGGATGTCATGCTTCGTCTCTCGGCCTTGCTGGAAGCGGCACCGGAGATAGTGGAACTTGACTTTAACCCGTTGCTTGGAAGTGGGGACATGGCAGTGGTGGTGGATGCGAGAATCAGGCTGGAGCGGGAAGGGGAGGCAGGTGAAGGGGTGAACAGGTGAACGGGTGAACGGGTAAACGGGTGAACGGGTGGACAAGTGGTCAGGTGGACAAGTGGGCAGGTGGGCAGGTGGGCAGGTGGACAGGTGGACAAGTGGGCAGGTGGGCAGGTGGGCAGGTGGACAGGATATTCAGGATCATAGGAAATTTTATTTTTTGATCAAATGGATCGATACTGGCGGGGTTATTGGTTAATTTTCTTCTTTTTTCTTTGTATTTCCGGGAATGGTTACGGACAGCCGGCGGTTGCGATAACGATCGATGATGTGCCAAATACCGGCAAAAGCAAAAATGAGAACTTTTCATCCAGGCTTTTAGAAAAGCTTGATTCATTGAATATTCCTGTTGCCATTTTTATTGTTGAGGGGTTGATTTACAAGGGAGACAGTATATCCAAAAACGTTGAACTGATCAATCAATGGATAAGCAGACGGTATACCACGCTTGGATACCATTCGTCAAAACACTCCCGGTACTCTGAGGTTGGCTTGGATTCTTTCAGAATTGATGTGGAAAGCGGCGAAAAAATTGTAAGGCAATTCTCGAAAATTACCTCTCTTCCGAAAAATTTAAAATAGCACCTTTCACTGTTGAAAGTGCAGATTGGATGTTTGATTACATCTATGAATATTACCTTGCGCGGAATGATGCGTCAAAGGCGAATGAAATTGCCGGCAAATACATTGCAAAGACGATGGAGTATTTTGCTTTTTTTGATTCTCTTGCATTAAAAATCTATGGAAGACCGGTAAACCAGGTTTATTTATGCCATGACAGCAGGTTAAATGCGGATTATCTGCCGGTTTTATTGCATGAGTTGCAGAAGAGAAAATATACATTTATCGGCTTTGACGAAGCATTGCAGGATCCTGTTTACAGACAGAAAGATAATTATCATAAAAAATGGGGTATTTCCTGGATTTACAGATGGATGAAAAACCAGGAAGAGATTTCTGTTTTCAATAAACCTGAACCCCAGGATGATTCCTATGATTTATACAAAAAACTGGTTCAGGAGCAGAAGGCAAAGTAAAGGGTGATATTTACGTTCGAAATATCACCGGACCACGTCAAAGCAATCGTAAAATGGACAGGATTCAGCATTTAATCGGGGAAAAGGTTTTTAATACACCGTTCATTGATACGCATGAACATCTGATCGATGAGTCTGAACGGTTGGATTGCCTGAACCCAATCATTCCATGCGATGACTGGGCGTTATTGCTTAACCATTATTTTGGCTTTGACCTGATTTCGGCAGGTATAGCTCATGAACATATTGTTCGTTTATTTTCAACAAAGGTTGATCCGATTGATAAATGGGGAATCATAAAGGAGTATTGGCCTTATCTGAAAAATACAGCTTCAGGATTCGTTTTTCAACATACAATCAGCAAACTTTACGGTATCGATGATATCTCTAAGGAAAATATTCCCCACTTACAAAACAGGTACGAACAAACAAGGAAGAAGGGATTTTATAAACATGTCATTCAGGATATAGCAAATATTAAGCACTGTCATGTCCACGCGCCGAATATCGCATGTAAAAAGAGCGAATCTCCAAATTTATTACTTCATGATATTGCATTAAACGGATTATTACAGGTTGCCATAAATCCATATTCAGTCCCTGAAAACTTTCAGATTAATTGTTTATCTGATTGGCACGACCTTATTGATTGGTGGTTTTCTGAATACGGCAAGACGGCTGCAGGCGTGAAAATCGGGAATGCCTATTTCAGAAAACTCGATTTTGAAAGAATGGAAGCGGAAGAAGTTGAAAAAATATTTACACAAAAAATCAAATTGCAGGTGGTAAGTCCCGGAAAAGAGAAAAAACTCCAGGACCATCTGTTTTGGTACTGCGTTGATAAAGCCACTGAATATGCGCTGCCGGTGAAACTGCACACCGGGCAATGGGCCATGAATAATGTAATGAACATGCGCTGGGTAAGAGATAATCCTTCTGATTGTGCAGCACTGTGCAGGAAATCTCCGGATACAAAATTTATTTTTTTTCATTTAGGCTATCCTCATTATGAGGAAATGCTTTCCCTGGCAAAGAGTTACTCGAACGCTTACATTGACATGTGCTGGTCCTGGTCCTTAAATCCTTTGGCAGCTAAAGATCTTTTGAAAAAATTCATCCTTATGGTACCAAATAATAAAATTTTCACATTTGGAGGTGATGAGAAGATCGTTGAAAATGTAATCGGGCATGCTTATACAGCCCGCAAGGGGATCGCCCGGGCGTTGACAGAATTGGTTGCCGAGAAGTGGATAACGATCAGCGATGCGTTAGATTTAACGGATCATTTAATGCATAAAAATGCACAGAGAATATTTGAAAAATAAAATATTCTGACGCCAATCTTGTCACGCAGGTGTGTAACTCCCGTGTATATCGCGAATAGTAACAGAATTTGTTTTACTAAAAATGAATAAGTTGTCTGGATCCCTGTTGGAAATTGTTTTGACCTGATAATCACATTTCAGTTGAGATTCGTTATTAACCAGCTACTTGCGTTTGAATTTGATTTTTTGTAAACACACCAACCGTAGCATGGTGTTAGTTTTTATATTATCTTGGTCTTTTATTAATCCGGTTACTTCACTGAATCCATGATGAAAAACATCACCAACACCCTGGTTGCATTACTTGTCACGTATTTTGCATCCGGGCAGAACTGGCAGCCCCAGGTTTCCGGGACCACAGAGGTACTTACTTCAGTTATTTTCAACGGTTCCGCTACTGATTTTGAAGTCGGTGAAAACGGTACCATTCTGAAAACCTGCAATGGCGGTGGTGCCGGGATACATGGAACAGGTTAACTTTCTGAACTTCAGAAAATCAACCCAAACCCGGCAAGGGATAAAATAACCGTAAAAATATCAGAAAAATCAATTCGGCATTTTCTGACAGTATATGCCAGTAGTGGATTTAAAATATGGAATGGTTCCTTCTCCGGACAGGCAGCCCAGGTTGATATTTCATGTTTTCCAAGGGGGGCTGTGTTGTCAGGATAACCAATGGAATGACATTTGAAACAGGGAAGTTTATTAAAGACTGAGTTCAAAAAACCCTTCAACTTACCTCCCACCTCCCACGTCCTTCGTCCTTCGTCCCACGTCCTTCGTCCTTTGTCCCCCCGTCACCCGATCCCTATCTGCTGCAAAAAGATCACCAGCAGCCCGGGCTTGAGCGCCAGGGTGAAAATCACGCCAAAGATGGCTCCCCACAAGTGGGCGTCGTGCCCGATGTTGTCCTGTCCCCTTTTTGCCATGTAATACTCATAAGCGACATAAAACACGCCAAAAATGGGCGCCGGGATGGGCACCGGGATAAAGAAAAAGTAGATCTTGCCAAGTGGATAGAGGATGATACTTGCAAAGAGTACCGCGGCAACAGCGCCCGACGCCCCCACGGCGTTGTAGAAGACATCGTTTTTGTGTTTGCCGAAAGCAGGGATGATCGAAAGGATCAGACCACCGATGTACAACAGGATGTAATAGAACCCGCCCTTCCCGGGAAAGTAATAGCCGAAATAGGTTTCCGTAATGACGCCGAACGAATAGAGCACGAACATGTTGATGAGCAGGTGCACATACCCGGCATGCACAAACCCGTAAGTGAAAAACCGGTACCAATGGTTGCTGTGCTTGGCATCGTATGCGTTGAATTTTAACCGGGCAAAGATCTCCTCATTTTTCAGTGCCAGAATCGAGACCAGGACTGTGACTGCTATGATGATGATGGTGATGTTCATTGGTTGGGTAGTCTTTTTTTGGTGGACAGGTGGACAAGCGGTCAGGCGGACAAGTGGTCTGGTGACCTGGCTGCTAAGCACTTTTCGCTACCTCGCTACCTCGCTACCTCGCTACCTCGCATTTTCACCATTTCACCATTTTACAAGTTCACTATTTGGTGGTTTGAATTTTTTGATCTTTTGTGAAGTCGATCTCAGAACCAAGCACACTGTGGGGGATCATGAAAACAACCAGGAGGACGATGGAAGCCAGGATGGGCCAGAGTTTATTTTCACGGTTCTTTTTCATCACCACCAGGGCGATCACCCAGAAAATGAATGCCACGATCGACTTGTTGTCGGTGAGGTCGTGGCCAAAGGGCCATCCGGTCCAGTAAGCGTCAAAAGCATATTTCTGTACGATGGGGCCGAGGATCAACCCGCCGATACCCACAGAAATAACGGTAAGCCACGCATAAATGTAACTGTTCTTTCCCCTGAAAATGACAAGCAGGCCGACAAGGGTCGAGAGCAGCATGGCCATGAACATGAACAGGATGTGGGGGAACAGGATATACCTGGGCACAAACCCGGTATAACGCAGTACAGCAGGCTGCGCATTGAGCAGCACCCGCTGGCTGCCCTTGACCAGGGTGACGTCGTACATCACTTTCCCTGCAGGAGCCTGGTGGGGAAGGGTGCCGATGAGCGTATCGCCATGGCGTACCATCACCTGGGTTTGCCAGCTGTCGAGACTTTTGAAACGGCGCAGTTTAAGTTCTCCTTTAACACTGGTATCGGGAACCACTACAGTGACCCGGGCTCCATCGGAAAGGTCATATGACCTGATGAGTTTATATTTAACTTCCTGGCCACCAATTTCGGCATGCCCCCGAACCGGGTAAGTCGGGCCGGTCATCTTCTGATATACGGCGCTTACAAGTGTAAAAACAATTGCAAAAAACCAGATTAAAATGTGTTTCAAAGTTGAATTCATGTTCAGATCGAATTAAATGATTTGTACTCCGGAAAAATTCAAAGTAAACTGAAGTCCGTTTCAATTCCCGTTCACCCGTTCACCCGTTCACCCGTTTACCTGTTTACCAGGACTTCCCACCGGCCCGCAAAGATAACTATTTGCTCTTATATTTCCGCAGCAGGTCATATACAGCCTGATGAATGTTTGTGCGCAGGTTCATCTCCGATAATTTTTGGTTTGCAGCGCTGGGATAAACGCGGTTTGAGAGGAAAATGTAAATCAGCCCGTTTTCAGGATCGGCCCAGATGTAGGTGCCGGTAAACCCCGAATGCCCGAAACTGACTGGAGATGCTCCCCTGCAAACCGGCCCGTCGGGGGTGAAATTTAACAACGGCTTGTCAAAACCGGCCCCACGGCGGTTTCCCTTGCCCGCGAACTGAACCCGGGTAAACTCCCGGATGGTGGCAGGCGATAGGTATTGTTTGCCGCCATAAGTGCCATCCTGTAACAGCATCTGCAGGATGACTGCCAGGTCGGCGGCGTTGCTGAACAACCCTGCATGACCTGAAATGCCGCCCAGCATGGCCGCGCCGGGATCATGCACGTCGCCCCATACAAGCTGTTTCCTGAAACCGGTATCATATTCGGTCGGGATGATCACAGATAAACTGAAACGGTTGCGCGGATTAAAACCCATGGTTTTTAATCCCAGCGGTTTATAGAAAACGGCATCGAGGTATTTGTCGAACAGTTGGCCGCTGATACGCTCAACCACCAGTCGTAGCAGGAAAAACCCGAGATCGCTGTATTTGTATTCACGCGTTTCACGCAGGGGTGAATTGGCTATCCGTTTGAAAATGGTATCGGAATAATTTCTACGGATATAAAGGTGATAGGCAACACGCACCGGGAAATCATCCGATTCCTCAGCCGCGTAGAGCGCAGGGTCCGGCTGCCCGTTCACCAGGGTTGCTTTATAAAATGGGATCCAGTCCTGGAGACCTGCCTGGTGCGCCATTATGTCGCGGATAAGCATACTGGCCTTGTTGCTGCCTCTGAGCATCGGAAGATATTTGCCGAGACTGTCCTCCAGGCTTATTTTCCCTTCATCATACAATTTCATAATAGCCAGGGTGGTTGCAGCCACTTTCGTGACGGAAGCCAGGTCATAGAGACTGGAGGGGGTGACTTTCACGGTGTCTTCATAACGGGGATTGCCAAAGGCTTTGTCATAGAAAACCTTTCCATTCTTCGCCAGCAGGATTTCGCATCCCGGGTATGCCTTTGCCCTGATACCGCCGAGTGCCAGGGAGTCTATGACCGTCATCGCGGTAGCAGGCAAACCAATATCATCAGGTCTGACAAACTCCAGCCTTGACTTTTCAGTCTTTTCACCAGCCCCGAACTGGAAACCCGGAGCCGTAACCGGTAGTTTTCCCCTGGCGCCCAGGCCGCCAAAGATAATCTCAGCAGCAGCAAGTTCTGTTGACTCATTATCCTGGTACGCAACCATGATCGCCTCGGGCTTGGCGAGCAGGGGAATCCGCCCCAAGGCATAGGGCGTGCCGAACAGGGCCACGATGGTGCGGTTTGCCCGGAGGAGGGTGTCGAGGAAGGTGTGCATGTGGTGGGTCATTCCGAAACTGTCGGCTACATTGCTGGTGATGCCGTGGATTCCAACAACGACGAAATCAAAAGGCGAAACCTGCTTCAGGATGCTGTCGGCCAGCGCTTTTGAGAATTTCTTCGGGATATTGAAAATAGCAACGGGCATGTACCTTGACAATGTTTTCTGGAAAACCGAAGGCAGGCTGTCGCCCATTGACAGTACCGCAATTTTCCGGTGATCCAGCATTGTGACAGGGATTACCTGCAGATCATTTTTGAGGAGCGTCACCGAGCCGTTTACCATTTTCTGCCGCAACACCTCCGCCTGTGGGGGATTGATTTCCTGAACCAGGTCCTTCAGGTCGATTACAGGCCTTTGGGCCAGACCCATTTCATATTTCAGCGCCAGGATGCGCCGGCACTTGCGCTCCAGCACCTCCTGTGAGATCAGCCCGCTGTCGATGGCCGTTTTAATACCATGCACGGCAACATCCAGGTGTTGTGGCAGCAGGAGGATATCGTTCCCGGCTTCCAGCGCCTTCACCTCGATCTCGCCGGGTTTGAAAAACTTGGCCACGCCCTGCATATCCAGTGCATCGGTAACGACAAACCCGTGAAACCCGAGCTGGTTGACGAGCAATCCCGTGACTACCTGGTGGGAAAGGGTGGCCGGCATATTTTTGGCCGAATCAAGGCTTGGAACATACAGGTGGCCAATCATCATGCCGCGCAGGCCCTCGCCTATGAGTGCCCTGAACGGGTACAATTCAACTGAATCCATCCTCCGGATGGAATGGCTGATCACCGGCAGCCCGAGATGCGAGTCTGTATCGGTGTCGCCGTGCCCCGGGAAGTGCTTGGCTACCGCCATAACGCCGCCATCCTGCAATCCTTTCATATACAGGGCGCTTTTCATTGCCACCAATTCGCGGTTTTCGCCAAATGACCGGAAATTGATCACCGGGTTTTTTGGATTGTTGTTGATATCAGCTACCGGTGCAAAGTTGATCAGTACGCCCAGCCTGCGGCAGTGCCGGGCAATCATCAGGCCCATATCATAAATGAGCGAATCATCGGAAATCGCCCCCAGCGCCATTTGGCGGGGGAAAGAAAAGGCACTGTCGAGCCGCATGCCCAATCCCCACTCCGCATCCATCGAGACAAGCATGGGTGTTGCCGCCGATTGCTGCAACCGGTTCGTCAGGATCGCCTGTTTGACCGGGGATCCCTTGAAAAAACAGATTCCGCCGGGGTTGAATTTCCGAATGACCTGGTTCAGACTGTCGCCGTAAACCGAATCGCGGTAAGACCATCCACGGATGATGAAAAGCTGTGCGATCCGCTGTTCCATGGATAATGATCTGTAAACAGAGTCAACCCAGGTTGAATCCGCCGGCCCTGAAAAACTTCTCAGAGGTAGCGCCAGTGTGGAAAAAAGCAGGAGGAAGTAAAATGATCTGGTCATGCAGCGGGGTAAAGTGAACCGGCGCAAAAGAACTAAAAACTAAGACATCAATGCAAGTTATTCTCGAAAATTATTAACATCCTGTATAATTGTTATCTTTGCTTGTCGGGTTTGAAAATAAATATCGACATTCATTTATCAAATTTCAATTCTCAACATGCTGTCAATACAGGATTTAGAAAAAATCGCCGTCCAGGTCCGCCGCGATATCGTGCGTATGGTCAATGGTGCATCCTCAGGCCATCCCGGCGGGCCGTTGGGATGTGCCGACTTTCTTGTTGCGCTCTATTTCAAAATAATGAAACCAGATCCACAACAGTTTACCATGGACGGGGCGGGGGAGGACCTCTTCTTCCTCTCCAACGGGCATCTCTCTGCCTTGTGGTACAGCGTGCTGGCACGTTATGGTTTTTTTGACACCAGCGAACTTGCCACTTTCAGGAAACTAGGCACACGACTCCAGGGACATCCGGCTACCTGTGAAGGGTTGCCCGGGATCAGGATGAGCTCCGGTTCTCTCGGGCAGGGGCTGTCGGTATCCATTGGCGCGGCACTCTCCAAGAAACTGAATAGCGATGAGCACCTGGTATACTGTCTCCTGGGCGACGGCGAACTCGAGGAAGGCCAGAACTGGGAAGCGATGATGTTTGCCGCCGGGCATAAAGTCGATAACCTGATTGCTGTAATTGACTGCAACGGCATCCAGATTGATGGACCCACCGACAAGGTGATGCCGCTTGGTGATATCCCGGCCAAGTTTGAGGCATTTGGATGGAAAGTGCTGACCATGTATGGCAACGATATGACCGAAGTAGTCGATACCCTTAAAAAAGCACAATGGTATACCTTACAGGGCCAGCCCGTCGTTATTGTTATGACAACCCACATGGGCTTCGGCGTCGACTTCATGCTGGATAACCATGAATGGCATGGTGTTTTCCCAAACGATGAACAAACCAAAACAGCACTGGCCCAGTTAAATGAGACCCTTGGAGACTACTAAAAAAAACGCACAACCAACTTTTTCAGACCGGGGAGCATTAAGCTCCTCCCACTTCCCACGTCCTACGTCCCACGTCCCACGTCCTTCGTCCTTCGTCCTTCGCCCCTCGTCCCTCGTCCTTCTCCTCCTCCTTTCCTGCACACTCTTCGCCCAGGGTACGAAAGAGCAGGCGAAACCAAAACCAACAACAAGAATCCTGTTTGTGTTTGATGCCTCGCAAAGCATGTACGGACAATGGCAGAGCGATACAAAGTTCAACATTGCGGTCAGACTCTTTTCAGGTATCCTTGACAGCCTGCGCACGCAGCCGAACCTTGAACTGGCGCTGCGTGTATATGGCCATCAGAAACACTATCCCCCGCAGGACTGCAATGATACCCGTTTGGAAGTGCCTTTCGGGAAAGACAATGTAACCAGGATGAAACACGTCCTGAAAACGATCTCGCCCAACGGAACAACCCCAATCGCCTACGCCCTTTCGCAGGCGACCAAAGATTTTCCACCCTGCGACAACTGCCGGAACATCGTTATCCTGATCACAGATGGGATTGAGGAGTGCGGCGGCGACCCGTGTGCTGTTTCCCTGGAGCTCCAGAAAAAAGGGATCGTCCTGAAGCCTTTCATCATCGGGATAGGGAAGAATTTCAAAGACCAGTTTGAATGCGTCGGAACCTATTTCGATGCCTCCAACGAAACACAATTCAGGAATGCACTCAACATAATCATCTCCCGCTCGCTGAACCCGACTACAGCGCAGGTAAACCTGCTCGACGCTTACGGCAAACCAACTGAGACCAATGTCAATATGACCTTTTATGACCACCTGTCGGGGATGATAAAATATAATTTCATACACTCCTTCAATAACAAGGGCTTCCCCGATACCCTCGACATTGATCCGCTTATGACCTACGACATTGTTGTGCATACCATTCCACCGGTTCACATCGATACGGTAAAGCTGACCTCCGGGAAACACAATGTCATCGGGGTCGATGCCCCGCAGGGCTATCTGGCATTCAAGGCGACCGGAAACAGCACGCTCAAATACCTGCCATGCATCATCAGGAAACACGGGGTTTATGAAACTATCACCGTGCAGCAGTTTGATCAGACCGAGAAATACCTTACCGGTTCCTACGATGTTGAAATCCTGTGTCTTCCCCGAATAATCGTCAAAGACGTTGAAATTCAGCAAAGCCACACCACAACGGTGGAGATGCCATTGCCCGGCATCGCGGTGATCCAGAAACCAACCAATGGCTATGGCAGCATCTACCAGGAGGATAAAAACAAGCTTGTATGGTTGTATAACCTGCGCGATAACCAGCAGCAACAGGAAACATTGTACCTTCAGCCAGGGAATTACCGCGTTGTATTCCGCTCGAAATATTCAAATCAATCATCCTATACCGTTGAAAAATCCCTGAGAGTTGAACCCGGTCAAACGGTTAATCTGAAATTATAAACGAACTGAAATGACAGAATATAAGAATCTTGGTTCCAAAGATACCCGTTCAGGGTTTGGCGAAGGTCTTGCCGAGTTAGGCCGGCAAAATCCGAACGTGGTGGCATTGTGTGCCGATCTCACCGGGTCTCTGAAAATGGATGCATTTGCCAGGGATTTCCCGGAGCGGTTTTTCCAGGTTGGTATTGCCGAAGCAAACATGATCAGCATTGCAGCCGGGATGACAATAGGCGGGAAAATACCCTATACCGGAACCTTTGCAAATTTTTCGACCGGCCGGGTTTATGACCAGATACGCCAGTCGGTGGCCTATTCGGAAAAGAACGTCAAGATCTGTGCCTCCCACGCAGGGATCACCCTTGGCGAGGACGGTGCTACCCACCAGATCATGGAAGACATCGGCCTGATGAAGATGCTTCCCAATATGACGGTCATCAACCCGTGCGATTTTAATCAGACAAAAGCCGCCACCCTGGCCATTGCAGACTACCAGGGACCCGTTTACCTGCGGTTCGGTCGTCCGAAATGGCCTAATTTCACCCCCCTCGGCCAACCTTTTATCATCGGGAAGGCGCTGCTGCTCAATGAAGGTGCCGATGTCTCCATTTTTGCTACCGGGCACCTGGTGTGGAACGCACTTCAGGCCTGCCAGGTGCTGGAAGAGCAGGGCATCCATGCTGAGATCATCGATATACACACCATCAAGCCCCTTGATGAGGAAGCCATCCTGGCATCAGTCAGGAAAACAGGATGCGTGGTGTCGGCTGAAGAACATTTGCGAAATGGCGGACTGGGAGATAGTATTGCCCAGTTGCTGGCACGCAATCATCCTGCCCCCATGGAAATGGTTGCCGTAAATGACCAGTTTGGACAGAGCGGGAAACCGGAAGAGTTGCTTAAGAAATACGGTCTTGATGTTCCAGACATCGTTGCCGCAGCCCTGAAGGCTATTTCAAGAAAATAAGTTACCGGCGATCAGCCCATCCGTTTTGTAAGATCATTGCGGGCTAAAAGGATTGGAATCTCCTTGTCTACATAAAGGGGCACAGTCTCCACGGTTACATTGCTGGTGTCAAGTCCAAGCGCCCTTACTTCACTGATGCCGAATTTCTTGAAGATGGAGTAAAGGTCCATGATAAACTGCTCCCTGGGCGGGAAATCAAAATCGTAGTTCTGTATCCGGTCGATGACCACAAACCGGAAATCTGCCGATACGTGGTATTTCCGCAATGAGGCATAACGGCTTAACAGGTCGATCTCGTTGTTGTGGCTCAATTCCTCCAAAACCTGCCTGAAAAATAAATTCACCCGCGGCTGCACTTTAAACCCGATCTTGAAATCAACCTTGATCATGATTTCCGGAATGATATGGGTGATCTTGTATTCCAGCACATGGGGCTCGTCAAGAATGTCAACATGCAGCATCCAGTAAAGATCGGCACGCTTTGGGTGCTTGTTCAGGATGGAATAGATGATCTTTGATTCGACATCGGTGGTTTTGTTCGCCTTGGTGAGGAATACCAGGTTGGTGGCGTATTTCGGTACAGTTTGGTCGTGGCTGAGTTCCTTGATCACCTCCACGTAATTTTCGATCCTTAAAAATTCAATGAAGCTGTTTTTAATCCTTCGGCCACTGAACCACACATACATGATCATTAACAGGATGCCGCCGAGCATGAGGGTGAACCAGCCGCCATGCATGAACTTGTTGAGGTTCGCGATGAGGAATGATCCTTCGATGGATAGATAAACCAGGAAAAAGACGATAATGATATAAATCGGGATCTTCTTGTAATAGAGGTAGATGGTCAGCAAACAGGTGGTCATCAGCATGGTGATGGTGATCGAAAGGCCATATGCTGCTTCCATGTTCGAAGAATGCTGGAACCAGAGTACCACAAAGAGACATGAAAAATAAAGCATCCAGTTTATGCTGGAAATATACATCTGCCCCTTGATGTTGGTAGGGTAGTTGATTTTTATTTTTGGCCAGAAATTAAGCGAGATGGCTTCGCTGATGAGGGTAAAGGAACCGCTGATAAGGGCCTGGCTGGCAATGATGGCCGCTGCGGTTGATACGATGATCCCGATGATCAGGAACCAGTGCGGCATGATGGCGAAAAACGGGTTGGTCCATTCGGTGACACTGTCGGAATTTAACAGAATCCATGAACCCTGCCCGAAATAGTTGAGCAACAGCGCGATTTTGACATAGACCCAGGTGATCCGGATGTTCTTCAGGCCGCAATGGCCAAGGTCGGAATAGAGCGCCTCGGCGCCGGTGGTACAGAGAAAAACAGCCCCCAGCAGCAAAAATCCCTGCGGGTACTTCGTGAGAAACACATAGGCGTAGTGCGGGTCAATGGCCTTCAGGATCATCGGGCTCTTGATGATCTGCGAAAATCCAAGCACACCCAGCATGGCAAACCAGATGAACATGATGGGGCCGAACGATTCGCCCACAGCCTTGGTGCCGAACTTCTGAACAAAGAACAGCCCTGTTATGATCATGATTACAATGGGGATGACCGGGATGCGCGGGTTTACATTCGAAAGTCCTTCTACGGCAGAGACAATGGTGATGGAAGGGGTGATCACGCCATCGGCCAGCAGGGTGCTGCCCCCGATGATCGCGAAGAAAAATGCCCATTTGGCCCGTTTCCTGATCAGGGCAAACAGTGAGAAAATACCGCCTTCCCCGTTGTTGTCGGCACGCAGCGTGATGATGATGTATTTGACCGTTGTTTGCAGCGTCAGGGTCCAGAAAATACACGACAGTCCGCCCATGATAAAGGGGGCTGTGATGGAATTAGCGCCGCCGACAATGGCTTTCATGACATACAGCGGTGAGGTTCCGATGTCGCCGTATATGATTCCGAGCGTAATCAGCAAACCTGCCGCTGAGATAGCCTGGCCGTGAGATTTATGTGAGGTATTCCGCATATTTTTAATGGTTTAACCTCTGGTGTTAACCATATGCAAATGTAAGCTTTTTTCGGAACCGGTTTCAGACCGTTTTTTTCGCCAGCATTTTTTTCGCCATGGCGATGATCATAGGCAGCAGCGATACAAAGATGATGCTCAGAATGACAATGGTGAAATTATGCTTGACCACCGGGATATTGCCGAAAAAATAGCCTGCCAGGCTGAATGAAACAACCCAGAGTACATTTCCGACAAAGCTGAAGGAGATAAAACGAAAGTAACGCATGGTTCCCACCCCGGCTACAAATGGCGCAAACGTCCGGATGATGGGCATGAACCGGGCAATGATAAGGGTTTTGCCGCCATGTTTTTCATAAAAGGCATGGGTTTTATCCAGGTATTCGCGCCGGATCAGCCGGTAGTTCTTTTCATACACAGTTTTGCCAAGCAGCCTGCCGATGAAGTAGTTGGTGTTGTCGCCGCTGAAGGCGGCACAAATCAGCAACAGGATCAGCACCAGGATGTTCAGCGGGTGGCCTGTCGCCGCAGCCATGGTCCCGGCATTGACCGTTGCAGGAAGGTTCCCTGCTGCAACCATTCCGGCCGCAAATAGCAGGGAGTCTCCCGGGAGGAAAGGCGTTACAACTAATCCGGTTTCCATGAAAATGATTAAAAAAAGGATCAGGTAGGTCCACGTATGATACTCGTCAACCCATTTAAAAAGGTGAATATCAATGTGCAGGATGATATCCAGTAAATTTTTCAGTAGTTCAAGCATAAGGGATTATTTAAAGATCATGCGGAGGATAAAAAACATCAGCCCTGAAAGCAGGATGGTAACCGGTAACGTGATAAGCCATGCCATGAGAATGTTTTTCACGGTTCCCATCCGAAGATTTTGCCTGCCACCACCGGCAACCATGGAACCTGCAATCCCGGATGATAAAACATGCGTAGTGCTTACGGGAAGACCTAAATAGGTGGAAACGCCGATTGTGCTTGCAGCAACGAGCTCAGCACTTGCACCTTGCGCATAAGTCAGATGGGTCTTGCCGATTTTTTCACCAATGGTGACCACGATCCGTTTCCATCCGATCATTGTTCCAAAACCCAGGGAGATTGATACCAGGAGGATAACCCAACGCGGGGAATACTCAGTGTTTGCCCTGAATTTTTCAAGGTTGGATGTCAGAACCGCGAGAACGGCTGGTTTTATCCGGGATTTCGGAGATTCTCCCAGGTTCTTGACAATGCTTTCGGATTTTTTCGACACCGACAAAATAGCTTTGCGTATTTTGAAATTGACGGATTTGTCAAGATTACTAAAAGAGGTGACCCCGTTGATCTCGGTCTTGATTAATTGCAAATCCTGCAGGACCACCTGATGATTCTTGCGGTTTTCTGAACTTAGGAAATTGGTATCCATTTTTTTAATGGTCCATTCGATTTGCTTGGTTTCTGACAGAAGGTCGGAAGCTTTTTTGCTTCGATCAATGGCAAAAAAGGAAGGAGCAAAACCTATCAGAATCAACATGATAAGACCAACTCCCTTTTGCCCGTCGTTTGAACCGTGTGCATAACTAACACTGGTACAGGTTAGTATAAGAATTCCGCGAATCCACCTTGGAGGAGCTTTCTTTGCTGGTGGTTCCTTAAAGATGATTTTGTTTTTTACAACTTTCCTGAGGATGAACATAAGAAGAAAGGCAAATCCAAAGCCAAACACCGGGGAAATGAGCAGAGATAATATCACATCAAACACTTTCTGCCAGTTTAGTGCGATGGTGTGACTGCCGGGTAAAAGCATGAATGCCAGGCCTACTCCGAAGATAGAACCAAGCAGCGTGTGAGAACTGCTGCAAGGTATGCCGATGTACCATGTTGCCAGGTTCCAGATAATTGCTGTCGCGATGAGCGAAGCAATCATAGAAATATTGTGCATAAGATTCTGGTCAATCAGTGCCTCCATGGGTAAAAGGTTGACAATCCCCATGGCGACTGCTATTCCACCCACATTCACACCGATAAAATTCCAGAGTCCCGACCAGATAACGGCAGTGGTAGGCTTTAGCGAGTGGGTATAAATTACGGTGGCCACGGCATTCGCGGTATCATGGAACCCATTTATAAATTCGAAGGCAGCGGCGGCCAGGAGACAAATTAATAGTAAAACTGTGTAGGAGGTATCGAGACCAAACATGATGTAATCGTTAGTGGATACAGAACCCGCATATGGGATCGAAGGCGGAAAATTAAAAAGAAAATCCCGACCAGCAAGAGATTGTTAAAAATTATGTATAAGTATTATTGTTCCTGCCGTTGTTCATGTCGATCAAATTGAACCCCTTTTTCAATAAAAACGGGGTGGTGATGGTCGTCAGGAGTGCCATCAGCACAAGGATCGAAAAAACAGGGACGTCGATAAATCCTTTTGCCAGGGCAATGTTGGCAATTACAAGCTCCATGATACCGCGGGCATTCAGGCCAAGACCCAGGGTGACCGACTTGCTCCGGCTCAGCCCGGCGAGCCTGCCGCCAAGATAGCCTCCGAAAATTTTGCTGAAAAACGAAGCAATGAGCACGACCAGCAACAGCCACCAGTTGGTGAGCGATTCAATGTTGAAAGAGATGCCCATGGTGGCAAAGAATATCGGGGCCAGGAAACCCATGGTGATGCCTGAAATACTGCGCTGAACACGCTCAAAATCGCGGTTGGCGAACATGCTCCTGGGAATCAGGATGGCACCGAAAAACGCCCCGACCACGAAATGCAGCCCCAGCAGTTCTGCGATGCTTGAAAAGACCATCACGAACAGGATGACCAGCGCGAACAACGATTCCTTCCCGCGCAGGTAATGCAGAAATTTATGCATCCTGGGATTAATGACGTTGACTTTTCGTTTGGCAAGTTTGAAAAAACGGTAGGCCATCACCAGGATGAAGGTGAAAACACTTATTTTCAGCGTGGCAGAGAGGATGGAAAATGTCAGGTCCCTGATATTTTTGCTTTCATCATTGAAGTCAAGGATGATCCCGAGGATGAGCAGGGCAACAATGTCATTGAAAATTGCGGCTGAAATGATCCGCTGGCCCACGTCCGTTTTTAGTTTGCCAAGGTCCATCAGAATCCGGATGCTGACCGGCAATGCCGTGATGGCTATGCAGAGGCCGAGAAAGATGGTAAAAGTGTTTGAAAAATGGAACACCAGTCCGATGGCAAGCCCGCTGATCATGGGAATGATAAAGCCCAGCAGGGCAATCCAGATGTTTTTTCCCTGGATGGATTTCCTGATCTCCTCGACTTCGATTTCCATGCCGGCAAGCACGATCAGCATAAACACGCCGAGTTCGGCAATGACCTTGATCTCTCCCGGCGAAGGGATGACATTAAACAAAGAGGGTCCGAGAATAACGCCGGCGATGACCTCGCCGATCATCGAGGGCTGCCTGAAGCGCTCGGCCAGCTCCCCGAGGAGTTTTGCAGACAGCAAGAGTATCAGCAGGTTGACAATGAAGGGAAGCTGATAATGGTCTACATGAAACATATGGGCCGGGATTCCTGAATCTTGTGCAAATGTAATGCCTTTTCCGATACCGGAGAAAAAAGGTTGCGACCATTCCTTGTCCTCCTTTACCTATAAATATTACCTTTGCGCCCATGGATATGACCTCGGTTTTTCAAATCGGACCTTTTCAAACCAGTTTCATCGAACTCATCGCAGTCGCATTCGGGTTGGTCTGCGTATGGTGCATGAAAAAGGAGAGTGTCTGGGCCTTCCCCATCGGCATCGTGAATGTGCTCATTTACGTATACATATTTTTCGTCGCCCGGCTTTATGCCAACGCGGCGATCAATGGATTTTTCTTCATCATGAGCGCTTACGGCTGGTACAACTGGACGAGAAAAGACAGCACCGACAACACCCTCAGGATTTCGCGCTGCGGCGGTCGTGAGCTGCTGCTAAACGCGCTGGCAGCCATCGTTTTTTTTATTATCATCCGTGTTGTGCTTGTAAAGTACACTGCGACCGAGATCCCGTCGTGGGATGCCGCAACAACGGCTGTTTACATGGTTGCCCAATGGATGCTGTCGCGGAAAAAAATTGAGAACTGGATCCTGTGGATTTCAGCAGACTCAGTCATGATCGGACTGTGTGCGTGGGAAGGACTCTATTTCAGCAGTTTTCAATACCTCGTATTCACCATCATAGCCGTCCTGGGGTTCAGGGAATGGAGAACCAAACTGGTGCGATGATCAGGACAATTGCCATCACCGGGCCTGAATCCACAGGCAAATCAATGCTTGCTGAACAGCTGTCTGCTCATTATAAAACCACCTGGGTTCCTGAATATGCCCGCAAATACCTCGAAGAGATCGGCAGACCCTATGAGGAAGACGATATCCTGGAGATTGCAAAGGGACAGCTGGCGTGTGAAGCTGAACAGCTGACAAAGGCAGCCGGTTACCTTTTCTGCGATACTGAAATGCTGGTGACCAAAATCTGGAGTGAAGTGAAATATAAACGCTGCCATCCCTGGATTTCAGACGCCTTCGAGCAGCACTGCTATGACCTATACCTGCTGTGCGACATAGATCTCCCATGGCAATATGATCCGTTGCGAGAGCATCCCGACCAGCGGCAGTTTTTATTTGACCTATACCATAACGAACTGACATCACGAAAATACCCGTTCCGTATCGTGCGTGGAACAGGGCCCGCGCGACTTCAGAATGCAGTTGAATTTATTGAAAACTTCGCCTTTAACCGAATCACAAAGATGTAGTTCTTTTTTTCAAAACAGGACAAATATGGATAGAAAAATCCGGGTTCTTTTTTTACCGAAGTGGTATCCTAACAGGTATGATCCCATGCCCGGCCTGTTTATCCGCAGGCAGGCTGAAGCCATCACCCCTTTTTGTGATGTGGCCGTAATATATGTACATCCTGATCCCGATTGCCCGAACAACTTTGAAGCCGAGTTCAGCGAAGAAAACGAGGTGCGGGTTTTACGGGTATATTACAAGGTTAAAGGCCAGCCGGCAACCATGGCAGGCAAAGCACTTAATTTCTGGAAGTTTTACCGGGCAAACCTCAAAGCGATATACAGCATCCGCCAGTTTGAGCCGGATCTGGTTCATGCGCACATCCTTACCCGGATGGCGCTGATCGGCATGAAAGTGAGCCGCAGCAGGCATATTCCCCTGGTTATTTCCGAACACTGGTCGCGCTATTATCCTGAAAACAATACTTATCGGGGATTTTTCAGGCAACTGCTGACCTCCTTTATTGTGAAGAAGGCTGGGGCAGTCATCGCAGTTTCAGAAAAACTCAGGGAAGCCATGCAGCAATGCAACCTGAAGAACGAGGAATTCAAGGTCGTTCCCAATGTGGTTGATACGGAAATTTTTCGGGTCGGCCCGTCCTTTGGGGCGCATCCTGTGAAAACTATGGTTCATATCTCCTGTTTTGAAGATAAATCAAAAAATATTTCAGGATTTTTGCGTTCAATAAAGGAACTGGCAGGCCAGCGCAGCGATTTTCGCTGCCTGATGGTTGGCGAGGGACCTGATTGGGAAGAGATGAAAGACTATGCCGGATTCCTGGGCATCCGTGACTCAGTCGTGTTTTTTACCGGGTTGAAAGCTGACAATGAATTGGCCGGGATTTTAGCTGCAGCTGATTTTTCGGTGGTTTCGAGCAGGTATGAAACCTTTGGAACCGTTTTGATTGAAAGCCTTGCCTGTGGAATACCCGTTGTAACAACCAATGTCGGCATTGCCCCTGAGGTGATCAATGCAGGAAATGGAATCCTGGTGCCTCCGGGCGATGAAACTGCCATGACGGAGGCGCTTGGACAGATGATCGGCCGTTGCGGCTCCTTCGACCGTGAAGCCATTCGTGCAGGTGTGGCGGTTAAATATACAAGGGAAAATGTGGGGAGGGAGATTGTGGATCTTTATCGGAAGGTTTTGACAGTGGGTGAAAAATTAAAAATTAAAAATTAAAAATTAAAAATTACGAGGTGCAAGATGTTGAATTCCAGGACAGAAGCTGGTTCTTCCCTCCGTTTTGGGGTTATGTGCAACGGAACTGTGTTCCAGCGATGGCAGACGGATGCTATAAACGACCTTGCACGGCACGGACATCAACTCGTCCTGCTGGTCGTCGATGCGCGCAGCACGCCGGAAACCTCGCGTTTCAGGAGCTTGCTGAAGAAAAAATGGAGCACCTTTCTTTTTTCTTTTCTTGAGAACCGGGTTTTTAAACCGGATGCACGGAGGCTGTGCACCCTGAATATCGGGACCGAGGGTGTTAAAACCCTCCATTGCCTTGTGGAACAAAAAGGCTTTTCGGAGTATTTCACAGGCGCCGACGTCGACTTCATCAGGAATTGCAAGGTGGATTTCATCCTCCGTTTCGGGTTCAACATCATCCGCGGGGATATTCTCACCGCTGCGCGTTTTGGCGTGTGGTCATTCCATCATGATGATGAATTAAAGTACCGCGGGGGGCCTGCCGGTTTCTGGGAGATTTTTAATCGCGATCCGGTGAATGGAGCGATCATGCAGCAGCTCACCAACAAGCTCGACGGAGGGATCATCCTGAAGAAGGGATACCTGAAAACGGTCTGTCATTCATACCGGGGCAACCTGGAACAGTTGCTTACAGTTTCTTCAGCCTGGCCGGCGATGGTAGCGGATAAACTTGCGAGGAACCGGGGTGCGGACTTCCCGGAAAGTAAGACAGTAGCACCCGTGTTTAAAGTGCCGGGCAATTGGAATATGATCCTGTTCCTGGGTAAACTTTTATTGAATAGACTCAGGTTTTACCGGGATGATTTTTTTTGCTCTGAGGTATGGAATGTCGGCATGGTAAGTAAGCCGATCCATGAGATCGCTCTGGGTACCGGCACCCTGCAAAAAGGCGATGTAACATGGCTGCGCGGTGCAGGCAGGGATAAATACCTGGCCGATCCGTCGGGTTTTATTGAAAACAATCAACTTCACATCCTCGCCGAAGAATACAACTATAAAACCGGAATAGCCGGCATATCTGAGATCACCCCGGTCACAGGCCCCATCCCCGTTATCGATAGTGTATACCACCTTTCCTATCCGTTTGTAATTGAACTGAACGGGGCAACTTACTGTTTGCCTGAATCATATCAATCGCACGCCATCACCCTGTTCAAACGCAATGCGGAGAATGGAAAATTCACCCCGGAGAAGATCCTGATAGCCGACGTGGAAGCGGTTGACCCGACCCTCTTTTTTTATAACGGACTATGGTGGCTCTTTTTTACTGTGAAACAATATTCGACAACCCATCTCTTTATATATTATTCAGATCAACTTGCAGGCGACTATCAACCGCATGCCGGTAATCCGGTAAAGATCGATGTGCGCTCGGCTCGCCCGGCAGGAACTCCGTTTATCCACAATGGCAGGCTATACCGCCCCGCGCAGGATTGCTCAGTTACCTATGGCGGCCGGGTGGAAGTCAATGAAGTGCTGAAACTTTCATCCAGTGAATTTGATGAGTTGCCGGTCGGTTTTGTAATGCCGGTGGCCGGCTCGAAATATAACAAAGGGCTGCATACTGTTTCGGGGGTTGGAGGACATACCCTCATCGACGGGAAGTATTACAGGTTCAACCGACACTTTTTCGTGAGACAGCTTCAGTCGAAACTGAAGATCAAAGGGCCCGGAAATGTTTAAAAAAATCATCGGTACCATCGGCACGCGGGCCCTGACGGCCATCCTGGCATTTGTCACCTGGATCATGAACGCACATTACCTGGGTCCTGAAAAAGTAGGGACCATCAGCCTGATCATCTTTTCCGTGGCGATCATCCAGCTTTTTACGAATTTCGTTGCAGGGTCGGCCCTGGTTTATATGACCCCCAGAACCGGGATATATAAGCTGATTATCCCGGCCTATATCTGGACAATGGTTGTTGCCACCCTGAGCGCCGGCGTGATGTGGGCCATTGGCAAGTGGTTTCCCATCGCGGAGGTCATCCCGGCGGGGTATTTCCTGCCCGTGCTTGGCCTCTCGCTGGTCCTTTCCTTTGCATCCGTCAACAACATGCTGTTGCTGGGGCTCGAAAAACTAAACACCTTCAACATCATCAGCCTGGTTCAGGTGATCGTCATGTTCGGGATTCTGTTGTTCTGCCTGCCGGGCATCCATTCCTGCGAGGTGATGGCCTATTACTGGGCTGTTTTCATCTCCTGGGTGCTTTCGTTTGGCTTCAGCTTTATCCAGCTGTGGCCGGCATTCAAAAAAGTTCCGCTGACCAATATGAAAGCGCTGGTCCTTGAAATTTTGCGCTTCGGGACCTATGTACAGGTAGCAAACCTGTTCCAGTCAATGAACTACCGGTTAAGCCTGAAATTTGTGGATTATTATACGGGCCGGGCCGCAGTGGGTGTGCTTTCGCTTGGGATGCAGCTGGCAGAAGGGCTCTGGCTGATCAGCCGCAGCCTTGCCACGGTTCAGTATTCAAGGCTTTCCAATGAAATGAATTATGATTACTCGGTACGGCTGACATTGACGCTGGCAAAGATCGCCTGGGTGGTCACTGCCATTGGCATGGCCCTGATCCTGGCCATTCCCAGGTTTGTATTCACCTGGGTGTTTTCAGCCCGGTTCGGAGATGTAAAGCTGGTGATTGCTTCGCTGGCCATCGGCATCGTAGTGTTAAGCGTTTCTATGATATTCAGCGGCTTTTACTCTGCTATCAACAAACCGTACCATAATACCATCAGTTCGGCCATCGGGCTGGTATTCACCATCGGGCTCGGGGTAGTGCTAATCCCCGTCTATGGCATCGTTGGGGCTGGTATTTCGGCTACAGTGTCCTATACGTTTCTTACCCTTTACCAATTCATTATTTTCTCGCGGATGACAAAACTCAGGCTGAGGGATTTCATGCTGACGCGCCACGAAATAAGGCTGTTGGTAAGCGAAGTAAAGAAAATGAGGAATCCTTAGATCATCATTCTCCCTTAAAGTCGGGTTTGCGCTTCTCATAGAAGGCCTTGATGCCTTCGAGATAGTCGTTGCTTGTGCCGGCGATGCGGCGCAGCATGTCGATGTGCTCGAAGGTTTGCGGGGTCATGGGCAATGCATTTCCGAGGATGTTCAGCTGTTCCTTGATCACCTGGATGCTCAGCGGTGAATTGGCGATGATCTTGTTGGCCAGCCTGACCGTGAAGTTCTCAAGGTCGCCGGCGTCAACCAGGTGGTTGATGATCCCGAGGGCCAGGGCTTTGTCAGCGCTGATGGGCTCGGCGGTAAAAAACATCTCCTTCACGATGTGCGACCCGATGATATCGAGGAACTGCAGTATCCCGGAGGTGTTGTAGGGAACCCCGATCTTCGCAGGGGTGATTGCCAGGCAGGTATCTTTGGTTCCGATGACCATGTCGCACACAAAAGCAATATTGCAGGCACCGCCCCAGATACTGCCCTCGGCCATGGCGATCACCGGCACCTGGATGCCCTGAATGGCCCGGATCACCTTTTGAAGCGGGTTGTCATACGCCAGCGGATCGCTCCCGTCGCGGGGAAGCTCATCAATGAAAAAACCTGACGACCACACTTTCATCCCTCTGTTGGCACGTATGATGATCACGCGGGCTTTCTCTTCCTTAAATGATTTGAGGGCCTGCAACAGTTCGGTGAGCAGGTCAACGCTGAGGGCGTTTCTTTTTGCGTCATGATTCAGGGTGATCCACCCGATCTGATCCTTTAATTCTTTTAATACCAGCGCCATGTCTTCTTGTCAGTTAAAGATTTAACAGGTTGCAAAGTAACGCTTTTTTTACGGACTGTGAATAACTTAATTGAAAATTGACCGGGAATTATGTAGTGTTGACAGGCCTT
The DNA here is from genome assembly GCA_903913885.1 of uncultured Bacteroidales bacterium. Classification (GTDB taxonomy): domain Bacteria; phylum Bacteroidota; class Bacteroidia; order Bacteroidales; family FEN-979; genus CAIVAT01. The sequence goes on from CAIWMX010000066.1 coordinate 27,208, forward strand.
TCCATTATCTTTGCCGGGTAAAACCGGATGGACTGAATGAGCAACGTTGAAACTTATACCGAGGACAGTATACGATCGCTTGAGTGGAGTGAGCATATCCGCCTGAGACCGGGTATGTATATTGGCAAACTGGGCGACGGTTCGTCGCCTGATGACGGTATCTATGTGCTGATCAAGGAAATTCTCGACAACTCCATCGATGAATTCGTGATGAATTACGGGAAGACCATCGAAGTGACCATCAAAGATCAGCTTGTGTGCGTGCGCGACTATGGCCGCGGCATCCCGCTTGGGAAGGTGGTGGAGTGCGTTTCGAAGATCAATACCGGCGCAAAATACGACTCCAAGGTCTTCAAAAAGGCGGTTGGTCTCAACGGGGTTGGCTCAAAAGCAGTCAATGCCTTGTCCTCCTTTTTCAAGGTACAGTCGGTTCGCGAAGGCAGAACCCGCATCGTTGAATTCAGCAAGGGCGATGTGGTTGTGGATGATGCGGAAAAGCCCGCAGAAATGCGTTCCGGCACGATCATCACCTTCGTTCCTGATGAGGATATTTTTGGGAAATATCACTATATTCCTGAATATGTTCAGAAAATGCTGTGGAACTACGTGTTCCTCAACAACGGGCTGACGATCATTTTCAACGGTGAACGCTTCCATGCGCAAAACGGGCTGCTCGACCTGCTCAACAGTTATATCGACACGCCAGTGCTGTACCCGATCATTCATCTCCGTGATGGTGATTTTGAATGTGCCTTCACCCATTGCGAAGTATACGGCGAAGAGTATTACACGTTTGTAAACGGGCAGCACACCACCCAGGGAGGCACCCACCAGGCTGCCTTCAGGGAGGCGCTGGTAAAAACGATCCGCGAATTTTACAAAAAAGACTTCGACACCAACGACATCAAGGCGTCGCTTATCGCAGCGCTCAGCATCAAGGTGCAGGACCCCGTTTTTGAGTCGCAGACGAAAACCAAACTTGGTTCAGTTCACATCGAGCCCGACGGGATTACTATCCGCAACTACATCATGGATATTGTCAAAAAACATCTTGACAATTTCCTCCACATGAACCCGGATACCGCCGAAGCCCTCCTGCGAAAGATCATGCAGAGCGAAAAGGAACGGAAGGAGTGGGCGAACATCAAAAAAATTGCCAAGGAGAGTGTCAAGAAAGTCAGCCTTCACAACAAGAAACTGCGCGACTGCCGCATCCATTACAACAACCACGACGACCGCCGTTACGAATCAACCATTTTCATCACCGAGGGTGATTCGGCCAGCGGATCGATCACCAAGGCCAGGGATGTTAACACCCAGGCGGTATTCAGCCTTAAGGGAAAACCGCTCAACTGCTTCGGGCTGAGCAAACGGGTTGTTTACGAAAATGAAGAGTTCAACCTGCTCCAGGCTGCGCTCAACCTTGAAGAGGGACTTGAGAACCTGCGCTATAACTATGTCGTGGTTGCCACGGATGCCGATGTGGATGGCATGCATATCCGGTTGCTTCTGCTCACTTTCTTCCTCCAGTTTTATCCCGACCTGGTAAGGAATGGCCATCTCTATATCCTGCAAACACCACTTTTCAGGGTACGCAATAAACAAAAGACTTTTTACTGTTATTCGCACCAGGAGAAACTTTCGGCCATGGAGAAGTGTGGTGCAAACCCCGAAATCACCCGGTTTAAAGGACTTGGCGAAATCTCTCCCGATGAGTTCAAGTATTTTATCGCCAAAGACATCCGGCTCGACCCGGTCATCCTGACCCGTGAATCGGCCGTGCTTGACGTGCTCACTTTTTACATGGGAAAAAATACGACGGAACGGCAAAATTTCATCATCGACAACCTGAGGGTCGAAGCCGACATCGTGGAAGATGCCGAAGTGGCGTTGCTTTAGTCCTTGCGTTTCAATGGCCAGATCATGGCGGAGAATTTCAGGTTCGTTTCACGCCGCTTGATCAGGTCCTGCAATTCAAACAACATATCCTTGTTTACCTGGTCAGCCATGGGAACGACCCACTTCCGGGTATCGGCAATGGTGTTTTTGATGTACTCCTTTTCAAAAATATCGGGATGAAGATCGGTGAGGTTGCTGATCCGGTCGGCGCATTTCAAAACCATGGCCAGTTGCGAACCGTCAAACAGGATCCTCCTGAGAAACTCTTCCTTTGACTCGGAATTCCGCCGGGTCACTTCAAGCACAAGTTTCAATACAGCGGGACCGTCGCTGTCGATGTTGCGGATTTCTTCATGCGAGGTGCCTTTCACATCTTCGATCAGATCATGAATGACCGATGCTTTTAGTAAAACCGGGTCAACGTAGTGATAATCAATCAAAATGGCAAAAGTAGCAAAGGCATGGCGGAACTGGTTGCCACCAACGTACCTCTTCACACCACGCAAGGCTGTGGCCTTCTGAAAATAAGGTGCTATGACCATGCCGGCCAGCAGGTCTTTTTCAAAATTTTCCATAAAGTGAAATAAATGATTTTCCCAGGTATTCCGTTATGTCACCGGCTATCAGCGCTTCAAAGCCGTTTGTTTCTGCCGCAAGATCTCCGGCGGCTCCATGAATAAAAACCCCAAGCAGGCAGCATTCGAGCGGCGTGTATCCCTGCGCCATCAGCCCGGCAATGATCCCGGTAAGTACATCACCGCTGCCGCCGGTAGCCATCCCAGGGTTGCCCGTAGTGTTGAAAAAGCACCGGCCATCTGGGGTTGTAATGGCGGTATTAGCTCCCTTTAACACGACAATGCACCGGAATTTACGCGAGAACTCCCGCTGCATGCGGTTTCGCTCGAAATTATCGCTGCTTTTGCCAACCAGACGCTCAAATTCTTTGGGATGGGGCGTAAATATTGAATTTTCGGGAATAAACCCCATCCATGTCCTGTTTTCCGAGAGCAGGTTGATGGCATCGGCATCAAAAATCAGCGGGATCTTCGTCTCCTGTATCAGGACCTTCAGGGCAGAAGCCGTTTCGGGGGAGGTGCCCAGCCCGGGGCCTGCGGCAATGGCGCTGTAGGCTGCCAGTACGGGTACCTTTGTGAAACAATCCTGGCCGTCGTCAATCGCCAGCATGGCTTCAGGAACAGCCGTTTGCAGGATGGCGACACCCGACTGCGGCACGCTGACAGTGACAAGCCCGGATCCCGAACGAAGGCATGACCCGGCCGACAGGACGGCAGCCCCCATTTTGCCCGTTGATCCGCAGATCAGCAGGGCATGGCCAAAGGTTCCCTTATGTGAATATTTGTTTCTTTTTTTGAGGATATGGCGTACATCCTCTTTCTCAAGCGTGAAATTGGCGACGGAGGCTGAGTCAATGAATTCCTGCGCCAGGCCGATGTCGAGCAACTGCCAGTCACCGGCAAACCGATCGTTTTCGGGGAAGAAAAAGGCCAGTTTCGGAGGCGAAAAGGTTAACGTATAATCGGCCCTGATCACCGCGGCTTTGCTGCCCGAGGGGGTGGTTTCATCACCAAACAAACCCGATGGCACGTCAATGGCTACGATCAGCGCCCCGCTTGAGTTGATGTGCTCAATCACGGCGCCTGTAAATCCCTCAACCGGCCGGGTCAACCCGCTGCCAAAAACCGCATCAATCACAACATCCGACCTGTCAATCACCGGCAGATCATCCACATCCTCTATAATTCTGCATTCCTGCATTCGCATGTAATTAGCCAGGCAGTTCGGCGACATTTTTTCGGGTGGCGCCATGACAAAGGCCTCCACATTGTACCCTGCCCCGGCCATCATCCGGGCGATGGCGAGTCCATCCCCGCCATTGTTTCCCGACCCGCAAAAAATTTTGATTTTCCTGTCGCGGCCGATTTTTAACTCAATCCACTTAAAACATGCACCGGCAGCCCGTTCCATAAGGTCGATATCGGCAATCGGCTCGTTTTTGATGGTGTACGCGTCGGCTTTCCGGACAAGTGGAATGGGTAGGATTTTCATATTCTGAGAATATTTCTTGGTCCCGGCCTTAACGGCAATAAAGACTTTCCGGTTTGGATTAATCAGTAAAGATACGCGATTTTTTAATAATATAAGGCGTGAACTTTAAATTGACCAAGGGTGTTGTATTCCAGGGTGGGTGCAGGGATCTTGATAAAGCTCACTACGGTGAAAATACCCCTGAGTATGGCTGACTTTGTCCGAATCCGGGTTAGATCGATATCGAGGGAAAGGAAAAATTTGCGGTAGCGTGGAAAGGGAGGAATCTGCTGCCCGTTGTGATTTGCTGAGTTGCCGAAAGCCCCGGTCATGCCTTCAGCTCCGTATCCCACCGCAACGTTGATCCAGCGGGGGAACTTTGATCGTTCAGGCAAAAAGGAGGAGATGTTCCCGGATATCCAGTAAGAGTGTCCGTTGTAATCTTTAATCATGTTCTGGATAAGGTTGTCGCCAAGCAGATCGGGCCGGTATTGCGCGTATTTCGTTTGGTGGAAGGAGTATTTCAACGAAAAGCGCTGTTCGTGCCACGCCAGTTGCTGCGTGACAAAAATTGCGCTTCCCAGGGTATTGGCAGTGAAATCGCCTAATGAAAATCCCCATTGCGATGAAAACCCATCCAGGATCTCGATGTTGAGCATGTAGGCAAAGCCAAACAAACCGCCGAACCAGGCCGCCTTTGTTTCGTTTACACCTGACCAGCGGTAGGTGGAATATCCTATCCTGCTGATATAAAATGCGGTAATGGCATGTCCGCATTTATCTACCTGCATCCATTCGCCATCGTCGTTGAAGAGATGAAACGTAGTTTGGGGATAGTCCTTGTACCAGGCGAAATAGAGGCCGGTGAGCGAAGCAACATACAGGGTTCCCTCCACGGCCAGCACCCCGGTAAGGCGGCCCCTGCGGATGCCTGAAGTGTCCTGTTTCGCCGCCTCCTGGCCATTCAGCCATGATGGGACAAACAGGAACAAAGCCAGCAAGAGCGCGAATAACCTTGTTTTTATGCAGGCCGTCATGATGGTCACCTGATGTTCCTTGCGTCAAGCGCTTTCTGGTACTTCCGCGCATTCCGGTTATGTTCGTCGAGCGTGGCTGCGAAATTGGAGTATCCCGAAAAATCTTCCCTGGCGCAAAAATAGAGATAAGCATGGTTCCTGGCCTGCAAAACGGCATCAACCGAAACAATGGATGGCAGGCAGATCGGCCCTGGGGGCAGGCCGGCATTGAGATAGGTGTTATAAGGAGACTTCACGGCTGTATGCTTCTTAAGAATCCGCCGCAGACCGAAATCATTGAGCGCAAATTTAACCGTTGGGTCGGCCTGCAGCGGCATCTTTTTTTTCAGCCTGTTGATATATACGCCGGCAATCACCGGTTTTTCATCATTCTTGTTGCTCTCTTTTTCAATGATCGAGGCCATGGTAACGACTTCTGAGATAGACATGTGCAGTGAATCCGCCTCATATCGCCTTCGCGGGGTCCAGAAGCGTTCAAATTCGCTGCTCATCCTTTTGAACAGCTGGTCGGCAGAGGTATTCCAGAAAAATTCGTAGGTATTGGGGATAAACAAGGTAAAAAGGGTAGGGGGTGTGGTTCCGAACCGGGAAAGGTAGGTCTGGTCCCTGAACAGGGTGATCAGCTGCAACGAGTCAACCGCCAGCCGTCTCCCGAATGTGCCGGCCAGATCTTCCGGGCTCCTTAAACCCTGGATGGTAATCCGCAGGGGTTCCTGTTTTCCCGATCGAAGGAGGTTCACCAAAGTATTGTTACGCATCCCGTTTTCCAGGAGATAACGGCCTGCCCTGATCTTTTCGGGATAGTGCTTCCGCTTTGCCAGCCATTCAAATTCCTTTGGATTTAACAGGTATCCATGTTTAACTAGTGAATCCCTGACTGCTGAGAACCCGGAACCAGTATGAATGTAGAAATAGCAGGACTGCCTGCCTTTCAGATCGATCATAGGGCGGATGGTCAGATAGTATAGGCGGAAAAGTGCAGCCATGATGATTAGTACCGTGGCCGTGATAAGAAATGCCGGCATCAGGTCGCCTGCCAGCGACCGCCTGGCATTGTTTTTATATAGCGAAAAAAAATTAAATGTCATGGTTGATTAATTGTAACATCCATTCGTCTCTCCATTTCACCCCATCATTGATCCAATCTTTTTTCAGTCCGCATTTCTGAAACCCTGTTTTCCCGAACAAATGGAGACTCGCTTCATTATCGGGCGTGATGTTGCAGTAAAGCTGGTGAAGCCGCAACGTTACAAAAGCATACCGGATAAGCACCTGCATCGCCTCCAATGCAAACCCCTTTGAACGGAACGGCTCTCTGATGAGGATCCCGATACCTGCCCTGAGATGGAACGGGTCGAAATCAAACAGGTCGATCGTACCCACCGGCGTTTCCTCCACCCCCTGACCGGGAATGACGATCATCAGCCGCAATTGCCTTGCCGCATAAATGTCATTTTGCGTGCTCAGCACATACTCCTCCAGCTGGAATTTTGAAAACGGTGTTAATGTATTGCTAACCCCCCAAACCGAAGTATCATTCTCCCAGGCGTAAAGCACCTCCACATCCCCTGGCTCCAGTGCCCGAAGTCGTATGTTTTTACCATTTAATATATTCTCCGGCATTTTAACTTCATATTTTCAGCCAACCAACAAAATGTTACCATTTCTCTATTTCGCTACCTCGCTACCTCTACTTCGCCCGCAAACACAAACTCCGCCGGACCTTCGAGCCAGATATCCGAAAAAATATCGCCTTGCTGGATGAAGTTGACCTTTAGCGATCCCCCAGGCGTTTTTATATTGTAAGTTCCGGGATGATCGGGATTCCTGAAGGCGGAGACTATGGCGGAGGCAGTAACACCGGTGCCGCACGAAAGCGTTTCATTTTCCACCCCCCGTTCATAAGTCCGCACAAAGATTTCTTCATCAAGGACCTCAACGAAATCGACATTCGTGCCGCCAGGGGCGAAACGCTCATCATTGCGCAATACCCTTCCTTCAGCAACAACATCCACGTGTGCCACTCCTGTGGTGAATTTCACAAAATGGGGTGATCCGGTATTTAAGAAAAAACCGTCGGCAAATACCTTGTCTATCCATGTATCCTTCATTTTAAGACGGTAGAGGCGAGAAGGGCTCTCGTTGATTTCCGCTTCATGCCGGCCATCGATTGCCCAGAATTGCGCTGTGCTGCCAACGAGTCCGAGCGACCTGGCAAAGGCGGTCATGCACCTCCCGCCATTGCCGCACATGGTGCTTTCATGGCCATCGGAATTGTAATAAGCCATGGTGAAACTGAACCCGGGTTTCTCATTGAGCAGCATCAGTCCGTCTGCGCCAATCCCGAAGCGGCGGTCGCAAAGCCCCGAAACCTGCTGCACGGTGGGTGCCCAGTTGATCATTCGGTTGTCAATGATGATAAAATCATTGCCCGTTCCCTGGTATTTATAAAATTGAATTTTCATTGTTATTGGCTTACAAAGCTAACGAAAAGCAATTAATTTATTACTTTTGATGGCTGATCATGCAGACGATTTTCCGCTATATTTTCATTTTCATCCTGTTAGGATTTAGTTATTTTTCCTGGTGCCAGGGAACGGGCGAACGTTTGGTGCATGATTCATTAACAACGATCGACATTTGCCCCCAGAAGGATATTTTCGATGTGTTGTCGAAGAAAAAGGTGATCGACCCGGAAATCCCTTCCCTGAAGGTGCGGGCCATTGTGCTCCCGCTCATCGGCTATTCGCCCACAACCCGGTTTCAGCTCGGTGCAGGGGCTTCGGTATCGTGGCCCATGGGGCACAATCCTGCCACGAAACTGTCGGCCGGGGCAACGCAGTTGATGTGGACCACCAATAAGCAGCTGATTTTCCTGATCCGCAGCAATATGTTCCTTGATCAGAACAAATGGTTCATTCAAACCGACTGGCGATGGTATATTTTCAGGTTGCCGACTTACGGATTAGGAACCGGGCCCAAGGTGTACAACCCGAACCTGCCGGTTGACCCTGCCGATGAGGACAGCTATGACAACAACGACCGGTACCCGATGCGGTTCAACTGGGTGAGGCTCCACAATATTTTATTCATGGAAGTCTCCCGCCATTTTTTTGCCGGGCTGGGTTATCACCTCGATCACTATTACGATATCCAGGACGACCTTCTCAACCTCGATTCAGCCCATTATGTTATGACCCCCCATTATGCTTACTCCCTGATCCATAAGTTTAACCCTAAAACGTATACTACGTCGGGTATCAGCGTCAACTTCGCCTATGATACCCGCGACAACATTATCAATGCATACAAGGGGATATATGTCAATGTGAATTATCTTTCCAATTTCACATTTCTTGGAAGCAATCGCAACGGCTCCCGCCTTTGGACGGAATTCCGCACCTATATCGGCCTCGACGGGAAGGTGCCCCGGCATGTGCTGGCCTTCTGGGCATACGGCTGTTTCAAGGTGAGCGGCGACCTGCCCTATCTTAACCTCATGTCGAACGGATTCGACCAGATGAATTCATCGGGTCGCGGGTATGCCCAGGGACGCTGGCGTGGCGAAGATATAGTTTATGGCGAAGCCGAGTATCGTTTCCCGATCTCCCCCTGTTCAAGGATCTTGGGCGGTGTATTGTTTGCCAATGTTTCGACGGCATCCAGCCGGGATGTCCACGTTCCCCTGTTCGGTTACCTGAAACCGGGAGCCGGGTTCGGTTTCCGGATCATGGTTGGGAAACACGACCGGACCAACATATTAATTGACTTTGGAATCGGGGAGTTTTCCCAGGGATTTTACCTCCAGGCACAGGAAATCTTCTGACCTGCCGTATCCATCATGTACAACCTGGTTGGAGAAGCGGTCTGCTAACTTTTATAATAATGAATGGCGATCCCGCACTTTATTTATTGCTTGACAGTCTTGGAATAGCCTTTGAATACCATGCCCATCCGCCGGCCCCCACCATTGAGATTGCCCGGCAATACTGGAAAGATATCGACGCAACCCATTGCAAGAACCTGTTTTTCCGGAATCACAAGGGAAACCGGCATTACCTGGTTATCATCGAACATTCGCAGGAGCTGGCGGTGCGCGATCTCGAACAAAGGCTCAAACAGGGGAAACTCAGTTTCGCATCGGGTGAACGCATGCAGAAGTATCTCGGGTTGACCCCTGGTTCTGTCTCCCCATTCGGGCTGATCAATGATACTGGAAGGCATGTTCACCTTTTCCTCGACCAGCATTTACGCGAGTCGGCCAGGATCAGTTTTCACCCCTGCATCAATACGGCTTCCATCGTTGTTTCCTTTGGAGATTTTGAAAAATTCCTTACTTTTACCGGGAATACGTTCGAGTACCTTGATCTGTACTGACCGGATTTGCCTGTTCGTCGGGATTTTGCCGCTCTCCGTCGATTTGTTGTTTGGTACCCTAACAAATCGGGATATTTTTGCTTCATCAAACATTAACTATTAAAACCTCACAGCCATGGAACCGAACGAAGTTAAGAACTACGATGGTCAGCAAAAGAAAAAATATGCAATCGGCGTTATGATCATCATTGCCGGCATCCTGTTACTCCTTGACAAAACCGGCTTTTTGCCATTTGAAATTCAACATATCATAATATCCTGGCCGATGTTCCTCATCGCCATCGGGGTCATCAGTTTTTTCAGCAGTGAAAGCCGTACGCCCGGGTCTATCCTGATCGCCATTGGCGGTATTTTCCTGATCTCCCGCATTTTTGAAATGTCATTCAACGTAATGCACCTCACCTGGCCACTTATACTGATCGCCATCGGGGTAGTAATTCTCATCAGAAGATCACCGGGAAACAGCTGGACCATGCCCACTGCCAGAACAACCAGTCAGGGTCTCGACGATGGATTTATACATGAAGAAAATATTTTCAGCGGAGGAAAACAGCGTGTCATTAACCAGGTATTCCGCGGAGGCCATATCAACTGTATTTTTGGCGGGGCGGAAGTCGATCTGACACAGGCTACCCTGGGCGAAGGCGTAAACGAACTGGAGGTAAACACCATCTTCGGCGGTGTAACACTGATTGTTCCGGCCGACTGGAAAGTCCAGATGAAGATGACCTCGATCATGGGTGGTTTCTCCGATAAAAGATCATACATCAAAGAAAATCCTGATCCGTCGCGGATGCTGATCATCAAGGGAAGCACGATTTTCGGCGGTGGTGAAATAAAAAGTTACTGATCAGCAAACTGAGCAACATGCAGCACCCGGTTTTCCTGAACAAAAGATCCGTTTCCGTTTATTTTGGTTTGTGGGCCCTCATTGCGGGGGTCCACTTTTCCGTTTTTTATTTTGTCTTTTTTCTTTCGATCGAAGTATCCATTGCCCACAGCCTCGTCTTCAATACACTTTTCGGTGCTGCCGGGATATCCATGTGGTATATCGTAAGGTATTCCATCCCGAACCAGAACAATCTCTGGAATGTTATATTCAACCACCTGTCATTCATGACGCTTACCCTGGTGGTGTGGATAGGTCTCTCTTATACCATCCTTAGCACGATTTTCCATGCTAACCATGTTTTCCTGGAATTCCTCGTTGTTTCCATACCTTATGAGATCGTCATGGGGGTCATCTTTTACACGGTCATTGCCCTGGTATACTATCTTTTTATCTATTATATCAACTTGCAGGAGAAGGTGAAGGTTGAATCGCGGCTGCGCGAAGTGCTGAAGGAGACAGAACTTAACATGCTAAAATCGCAGATCAACCCGCATTTCCTGTTCAACAGCCTCAATTCAATCAGTTCGCTTACGATCACAAATCCTGAAAAGGCGCGTGAAATGGTGATCAAATTATCCGATTTCCTAAGGTATTCCGTCTCGCACAATGCAACCAGCTTCACAACGCTGGAGAAGGAGATGGCCAACATCCGCCATTATCTGGAAATAGAAAAGGTGAGGTTCGGAGATAAACTTATTTTCAGTTTTAACCTTGAAGGGAGCTGCCGCAATCACCTGATCCCGGTGATGCTGCTGCAACCGTTATTCGAAAATGCTATTAAACACGGGGTGTACGAAAGTACGGAACAGGTGAGCATCAAGATGGATTGCGAATACAAGGAGGGTTACCTGGAGATCACGATCGTGAATGATTTTGATCCCAATGCCCATGCACGGAAAGGGACGGGCATTGGTCTGAAGAACATCAGGGAGCGTTTGCGCCTGCTCTATAAAAACGATAAACTCCTCCGCACGGTCGTGGAAGGAACGAGATTCTCCGTATTTTTGAGCCTGCCGAATACGGAAGGAAAATAAGCGGTTGGGGGAAAAGGTGAGCGGGTGTGCGGGTGAACAGGTGGCCAGGCAACAATGTGCAAAAGAATTGCTAAATACATGTCTATTTCTCTTCAAATACAGTTCCTGGTCGCAATTTCGCCAATTTACTATTTTGCAATTTCACCATTTCTACATTTCACTATTTCGCTACCTCGCTACCTCTCAATTTCGCTATTTCGCTATTTTTAATACCATATTTTTATGACCCTTCGCACCATTCTTATTGACGATGAACAACCCGCCAGGGATGTTATTAAGTTTTACCTGAAGGATTTTCCGGAGATAGAGATCCTGGGTGAATTTGCTGATGGTTTCAGCGGGCTGAAGGCCATCCAGGAGTTGAAGCCTGACCTGGTGTTCCTGGATGTTCAGATGCCTAAGCTCACCGGACTTGAATTGCTCGATCTCCTTGATCAGCCACCCCTGATCATTTTCAGCACAGCCTATGACCAATATGCCATCAAGGCGTTCGAGATGAATGCCATCGATTACCTCCTTAAGCCCTATTCAAAAGAACGTTTTATCCAGGCAGTGCAAAAGGCAATGACGCTGGCGGGCAACGGAATCCGGCTGTCGGCCCCTGTTGAGAGCCTGGTTAAAACCCTGGAGGAGAACCCGGAGTTCCTTCAACGCATCGCGGTGAAATCGCGTCACAAGGTCAGTGTAGTGCCCATCGATGACATCGTTTACCTGGAAGCCGAAGGCGATTATGTCATGATTTATACCAGGGATGCCAAGCATCTGAAGGAGAAAACCATGAAATATTTCGAGACCCACCTTGACCCGGCGCAATTCATCCGCATTCATCGGTCCTTTATTGTAAATGCACAGTTTATCGACAGGATAGAGTATTACGACAAGGAAAACTACGCTGTGCTTACCAAAACCGGGGCCAAGCTTAGGGCGAGTACTTCAGGATACAAGATTTTAAAGCAGGCGCTGAACATGTAGTGTTTTTCATTAACGACCAACAAACCATGCAGTTTTTTCATAATTCATACGTATCGATCATCCTGAGTTCGATCGCGGTTTACCTCTTCATTATCCTGGCTATTCGTTTGTTTGGGAAGAAGGAGTTGTCGCAGCTTTCGGTTTTCGACCTCGTTTTCATCCTGCTTATCAGCAATGCCGTACAGAATGCAATGGTGCTGGGCGACAATACACTTTTTGGCGGACTTGCTGCGGCACTTTCCCTTTTCATCATGAATTTCATCCTTAAACGGCTCCAGTTTAAATTCCCGAAGTTCGGCAGGCTGATCCAGGGTGATGCGATTATGCTGGTATACCACGGTAAAATCATTCCTTCACACCTGCGCATGGCGGGTATTACTGAGGAGGAGGTGATGCAGGCCGTTCGGGAGCATGGCGTTGCACTGCTCAGCGACGTTGACCTGGCTGTTCTTGAGGTGGATGGTAATATCAGCGTCCTTTCCAATGATTTCAAGAAGCGGACAAATCGCCGCAGAAAAGCACACAAGGTGCTGGCGGAACAGAATTAAGGTTTCTCCACCCTGAACGAAGGTGCCGCGTAGTCCTTTTCCCTGTATTCTTCTGGTATGGCGATGGTGTTGCCGTCGCGTACGGCTTTGTAATGAGGTGACATGATCTCTAAACCAGCTTCGTTGAAGGTATCCTGGATGTTCTGATGCAGGTTTGAGAATATTACAGCCATTTGGTTAGGTGCCCGCGTGTAAGCATTCAACTCGTAACTGATATAAAAATCATTCAGTTCGGTTTGAAGGATAAAGGGGGCAGGGGTATCAAGAAGCAGGTCGGTTTTCAGCGCTGCGGTGATCAGGAGCTGATGGATTTGCCGCCAGGGTGCATCATACCCAATGGTGACGGTGGTATGGATAATCAAGCCGTGGTCAGGGGCGCAGGTGCTGTAGTTGATCACTTCTGAATTCATGATCTTGGTATTCGGAACGGTGATCTCTTCATTTTTAATAGTCCTGATTTTAGTTACAAGCATTGATTTCTCGATGATATCGCCGGTTACATCGCCGATTTTCACCCGGTCGCCCAGTTTGAAAGCCCGGGTATAGGTAATCGTGAGGCCTGCCATGAAATTGGAGAGTGAGCTGGCAGAAGTGAGGGAGAAAACCAACCCGAAAAACACCGAAACCCCCTGGAAGACCTGGGAGCCTGACCCCGGCAGGTAGGGCCAGATAGCAACAATGGTGAAGATGATGATCAGCACCCTGAAAATGTTGAAGGTTGGCAAGGCCCAGTCGGGATAAAATCCGGGAATTTTAAGTGCCTCTTTTTCGACCTCACTTTTCAGGAATTTGAACAACTTGATAATGAAGCGGGAAACAATTAACATTACGATGATGGTGATCATGTTGGGGATATACCCCCAGAAACCGGTTAAAATGTTTCTCAGGGGCCTGATAAAGAACCCCAGTATACCGATGCTAATGGCTTTTGTCCAGGGCAGCAGGTAGAATATCGTGATCAGGGTTATGATGAGCAGTATCAGGATTAGCAGCCATTTTAGTATTTTCAGAATCACAAGCAAGATGACCAGTTGCCTTTTACGGTTAAAAAAGGCATAATCTTTCAGGTGAATGGTTGTCATTATTTTTTCCTGCCAGAAAATGGCTTTGCCTTTCAGAAAACGGAAAAGCCTGTTGATCTGTGTAATAAGGATGATCAGGAACAACAATATTCCCACAGAAATCCCAACGTTTTTCAGAATTTCGCCCATGCTGGTCACGCTTCTGCGTTGTTGAACGGCAAAGATAATTTTGGCTTGCCTGGCCCTGGCAACGAGTTCCCGGGTGGTTCCTTCGGCACGGGCATCGCTGGAGTCAACAGATGTGATCACCGATTCGCCGAACATCACATCGCAGGTTTCCGCTCCTTTAAATAATTTGACGGAGTCGCTGCGGAAAAAAGGGTCCTCAGCCATCGCTTTTAACTTCTTTTCAACCGCTGCTGCCCGTTCGGCCGGGGAAAAAGGGCCAAGGCGTGAATAGATATTAAACACAGGCTGGCCGAACGGCGCAACAACAGCGCCTTTCACTGTTTTCTTCGATGCTGCTGAATCCTTTACCGCATTGTTGAGCAGGGTATCATTGGCCGTTGCACGTCCGGTAAGTAATAAAAATAGAAGCAGGCAGGCGAAAGAAGTTTTAATTTTCAGGTTCATGGGGTGATATTTGTTATTCCGGGGCAAAATACAGATGCCAAATTTAAGAAAATATAAATTGGACGGACTTTTCGCCGAAATTTCATTTGGACCCCGTCAGGGTGGTGGACCCCGTCAGGGTCCACCAC
>CAIWMX010000067.1 GCA_903913885.1 uncultured Bacteroidales bacterium
GAAGTTCGAGTCTTCTCATCCCGACTTTTTCAAAGTTAGAAATCCAAACTTATTAATATTCAACATATTAAAAAGTTTGGATTTTTTGTTTTCAACCTGTTTTTTCCTTCCTGCGTGACCAGATCGTGACCACGATTTACCCAGTTATAAATAGTATCCTTGTTTTCTGAGTAATGAAAACCACGAAGGCGAAAAAGTACACACACAGGCGACGAAAAATATAATTTGCGGGGATACGCCTTCGTGCGCCTTTTTTATTTTCCTTATTCGCCTTCGTGGTTAAATCTTTTATTGCCATTACGCTGTCATCCAAAAACTTCTAATCATTGCTGCTAACATCAACGCGTAAATCGATGCCATAGGCTTCTGGGATTTACCTGGCACCCGGGATAAATTTTCGGCCGCGCCGGCGCCCAATGGATTTAGAAGGGACATGGCCCGGGAGGTACGATGTTGTTAACCGGTGGTCGGGTGGGGAGATTACTACTATATGTATGGATTTGTTGAAGTTGACGGGGTTTGAGGTAAATAGGGCGGAGATTTATTAGGGATATCAAGAAAAGATGGTAAATCAGGAAAAAAACAATTTGGGGGTTTGGGCAAACAAACCGTTTATGCTCCTGTTAATGTTCTTTACAAAACGAAGAGACCGAAATATTTTTACAACCGGTGTGTGATGGATTGATATTTTAATTTAATTTTATTTTTTCAAGGGAAAAACCGTATCATGACGATATGGCATTCTCTTGCGATATTTCTTATGTTGACTAGTTTGTGAGGAGTATTACAAATATGAAAATATTGCCATGGAAAATGATTATGTGAAAAGGCTTCACGTTGGGGGGTGATAATCGATCACAACAAACTTTACTTTTTGGCCGAAGGTTTGTTAAACTAATAATATTACTTTTATGTCAGATACATCAGAATTTATTAAAGCCGAATGGGAAGACATTCATCATTCAAGAAGACAAGACTGGGTTTTTCTCGCACTATTAGCAGGTAATCTTGTCACGTTAATTACAAAGGATAAATTAAACGGCGACTACACTACAATATTATTAATTACAGGACTAACTATAAATATTTTTGGCTTTTACATTGCAACGGCGCATTATATTATTTTTAAAAGCAAAATGCAAAAAATTTCTATTGCTGAAGAAAATTTGGATATAAAAAAGGCCATTCCGGATTTTAATTTTAAATTTAAATATGGAATAATCTCAGTACAACAAACAATTATGGTTCTTTACTGTTTTATTTTTTCATTACTTAGTGTATGGCTCTTTTCTCATCTGAATGCTGGCTGCAATTATTCCCTTGGTTTCTGTGTAATTATAGGAATACTTATCTTTCTGGCCTTATCTTTTATTTGCCTGTATGAAAATGCATATATTCTTCGATTATTAGTGGAAAAGAGAGATAGTGATAAATCATTTTTATCATATTATTATGCTGAAACTGAAAGTATCAAAGAATGCTTAAATATTTTGGAGGAAAAACCGCTGAAACTTATCGTCCCGGATTTATTCGATTACGAATCTGAATGGAATGAACACCAATGGAAATATTTTAATTGTGATGGCAAATTGGACATCAATGTGCTTCTTAATAAAATGGATATCTTTCAACTTTCAATTGCAAATGAAAATTCGAAGCAAGATATGCATGTTCATAATTCGACCCTGGAAATATATATTTCCGAATCATTAATGTCTGTTTATTTTTTTGATGCGAAAATGTCAACTATTTCAAAAGTCGGAATTATAATAATCCCCCCCAAAACCATTCACCAAGTGAAGTTAACAGGTTTAACCTATGTGTTTCAGGTTAACGTTAAGAATGCTAAAGTTGGCAAAGATAAAGTTGTGAAGAACGTCTGACAGGACCAATGGTTAAGGCAATTCTCACTATCATTTTCAGTCAGAGGGGTTAACTGATATTGGCCAGTAATATCAATTCAAATTTAAAGAGCAAAGCCTTTAAATCTCATTTTATGATATTGACAGGATTCTTGTTAGTATTTTATTGACCCCTGAAAGAACGCCGGACGCTTAAAACCTATGACCAGATTGTTCAATCATGCAGTTTTTACTTCTAAAATTGAACCATTGTAGCCAGCTCAATTAACTTACATTTGTAGTGAAAAATAATAATTGAATTAATGAGCGATATAAAAAAAATCGACCTTGCGGATGTCCTTATCGAAAAAGCAATAAATGAACGTCATACAACCCTGGACTTGGGCTGCTGTGGATTAAATGAAATACCAGAAAAGGTTTTTAAAATAGAATGGCTGGAAGAACTTAACCTGGGGAATTATATCTGGCAGGAGGAAACCCGAAAATGGGAAAAGAGCAAAAATAATGGGCCGCTTAACAAGTTGGCTACAATACCCTTTGAACTGAGCCAACTGAAAAGGTTAAAAGTACTTAGGTTAAGCGGTTATAACTCAAAATATAGGGAAAGATGCTGGAAGATTGAAAAGATCCCGGCAGGAATACTTCCAACCAGTTTATTGTATTTGGATGTGAGTTATAACATACTTACAGAACTAAGCGGTTTAGTAAACTTAATAAATCTTAAGTTTTTATTCTTGGCCTCCAATCGTATCATTGAAATTACAGGAATGGATACTTTAATTGGTTTAAAACAACTTTATTTTGACAATAACCTGATCAAGGAGATCAATGGCTTAGGTCGATTATCAGAGCTCACACATTTGGATATCAGCGACAATTTAATCAAGGAAATCAAAGGGCTAGATGAATTAGCCCAACTCATCGATCTGAAAATAAGTTATAATGAAATCAAAGAAATTACGGGGTTGGATCGATTATCTCAACTTACTTCTCTGGACGTTAGCAATAATGAAATCACTGAAATCAAAGGACTTGATAATTTGCCCCAAATCTCAATTCTGAGCCTTTGGAGCAACAAAATAACAGAAATTAAAGGGCTGAGTGTATTAGCCAAACTGACTAATTTGGATATCACCAATAATCAAATCACAGAATTCCAAGGCCTGGATGGATTACACCAACTCACTCATTTGAACATCAGTGGAAATGAAATCATAGAAATCAAAAATTTGGATGGATTACACCAACTCACTCATTTGAACATCAGTGAGAATGAAATTATAGAAATCAAAAATTTAGATGGATTGCCTCTGCTAACCACTTTGGCCGTAAGTGGCAATAAAATTGCAGAAATCCAAGGTTTGGAGGGCCTACCAAAACTCATTAACCTGAATATCTGGGGTAATAAAATTACAGAAATCAAAGGGCTTCATGGCTTGTCCCAATTATCTAAACTTGACATTAGTGGTAATCAAATCTCAGAAATTCAAGGTCTTGAAGGATTATCCCAACTTACATATCTGGACATCGGAATGAACAATATCACAGAAATAAAAGGTCTTGATGGTTTGTCCAAACTTACTAATCTTGTCATCTGGGATAATAAAATTACAGAAATCAAAGGGCTTCATGGCTTGCTTCAACTATCTAGACTGGACATTAGTGACAATAAAATCACAGAAATCCAAGGCCTGGAAGGATTAAGTAAATTAGATAATTTGGACATTAGTGATAATAAAATCACAGAAATTAAAGGTTTGGAGGGATTGCACCTGCTCACTTATCTGACTATCAGCAACAATAAAATTGTAGAAATCAAAGGTCTGGAAAGATTATCTCACCTAACTAACCTGGACGTCAGCGACAATAAAATCACAGAAATCAACGGTCTAGGTAAAATACCCCAACTAACTAAACTTAACCTCAGCGGCAATCAAATCACGGCAATTAAAGGACTTGACTGTTTACCCCAACTCACCTATCTTAATATTCGCAATAATAAAATTTCGGAGATCAAGGGCTTGGACGGATTACCCCAGCTCAAAATTCTGATCATTAGTGCTAACGAAATCACAGAAATTTCAGGTTTGGAAGGGTTACATCAACTTTCTCGTTTGGACATATGCGATAATGTAATCTCAGAAATCAAGGGTTTGGATGATTTCCCCCAACTAGTTAATTTGGACGTCAGTGGCAACAATATCATAAAAATTGGCGGGTTAGAAGGATTACACAAACTCACTCATCTGAATTTAAGTGAGAATTATATCACTGAAATAAAAGGTCTTGATGAATTCCTTCAACTCATAGATTTGGACATCAGCAACAATAGAATCACAGAAATCAAAGGTCTGGATGGATTGACCCAACTCACAGACCTGAACATTAGTAACAATTTAATCTCTGTGATCAAGGGGATGTCTAAACTAACACAATTAGAGAAGTTGAATCTTTCATCCAATAAAATAGGATCGGTAAGGTATATTAGGGATTTTTTATCATTAACTGATATCATATTACTTAATAACCCCCTAAAAGATGTCCCTCAAGGATTACTGGGATATGATGCAGACGAAAATTGTATTTCCGACCTTAAAAACTGGTGGCAGGAAACGGCCGACCCTCAAACAATTAGTGAAAACTGGTTGGTAAAGTTGCAGGTGATCGGCAATGCAAGTGCGGGAAAAAGTTCTATCATAGAAGCCTTGAAACATGGCAGATGTGAAAAGAACTTTCTGTCCACGCATGGTATACTTATTGAGCACGTTCGCTACCCGGTTAATGGCGAACCCGTTACTTTTCAGGCATGGGATTTTGGCGGTCAGGAGATATTCCATGGAACGCATAAGCTGTTCATTTCTTCTGAATCGGTGGAGTTGATCGTAACAGACTTTGAAACAGAAAAGTATGCCGCAGCTGGTATTAGTGTGCCAGACAGAGTCATAACGGATCAGCTAGTTTTACACCAGCCTCTGGAGCATTATATCGAGCTGGCAGGTAGGCAGAGCCCGTCAAGCGTTCTTGTAATTGCAGAAAATAAAACAGATGTAAATAATGAAAATGAAAACTGGATTTATACAAAAGCTGCTGCACTAAACTTTGAATTTTGCAAAGTAAGCGCAATCAAGGGAACTGGAATTGAAAAGTTAAGATTAGTGCTGGCAGAAAAGGGTAAGGAGCTTTTACATTATGGCATGCTAATGCCAAAATCCTGGTTGGCCGTACAGCAATATTTTCTGGATAATTTGGAGATGCCTTTTGAAGACCGGGGAAGAATAATGAGCATAGCGGGATTTGAAACGATATGTAATCGCTATAAAGTAATGAAGGGGTCGGAAAAATCGTTGCTTAAACTGCTGCACCATACTGGTCTGGTATACTTTAACGAAGAAACATTTAAGGGTAAGATAATAACCGATCAGCGATGGGCATTGGATGCTATTTACAAACCCCTTGACAGGAAGAGCGAATTTTATGATGAAATGCTCAAGGATTACAAGGGGCGCGTTAGAGCGAAAAAATTATTCAAAATTTTTGGTACGCAATATACCCAGGAAGAAAAATGGCTGTTTTTACGATTTATGCAGGGTTGCGGTTTGTGTTTCCCACTTACTACACGGCAGAAAGAAGAAACCGAAGACAATTATTTTATTTTTCCCCAGTTTCTTCCTGAAAATGAAACACCTGCTTCTGCCAATACATGGAGCGCGGTAAAAAATGTCAACACCTACCGTTGCAGGCAAAACTACCTTAACTATTACAAAATACAGAAATTTATTGTAGATGTAGGTAACAAAACGAATGTTGAATATATATGGAGAAATGGCTTGATGGTATTGACTGATAAAGGATTTTTCAGGGTCACGGCAGATAAAAACAACCCCTCAATTTTAATACAGATTGAAGCAGCTGCGGAGGACAGCTATCTGTGGGAGATCATATCTTCGTTCGAAGAAATTAACCAAACAGAAAGTAAAGAGACTTGGACAATTGGTATTGATATAGAAAGTAAAGAGGTGTTAGATGTAAATGTGTTAAAGAACAGGGCAAAAGAAAAATCAGCAAACCAGGACAATAAAAATTCACGAAACGAGGCAAAAAATACTAATCCTGAGCAGGAATCAGAAAAAGTTAAAACAGGTTTGAAAGAAAATCTGAAAGATGTTATTCAAATCCCACCAAAAAGGCTGGTTATTTCTTACGCTTCTGAAGATATCGCGGCGTTGGATTTTATAGAAATGAGCCTCTCCAACTATGAAGTAAATGGAGAATTGCAGATTCAGTATGATAAAGAAGTCATAAATGGCCGCCGTAACTGGGATGCGGATATTGAAGAGATGTTTAACGAAGCAGATGGATATCTAATACTGGTGAGCCAGGCATATCAATATGTAAAAAAGAAAAAGTACATCTGGGAAAATGAAATGCCAATTATGGAAAGAAGGCTAAAGGATGAACACCTTTTTACTTTCTGTATCAGCGTTGCCCCGGTCGATTATAACAACCGGCTTGCAAAAATTGCTGCGTATAAAAACGGGAAAGTTGTCATGCCTGAATCAGGAAATGCGAGGGCTCAGTTCTGTATTGATTTTGCAAAAGAAATAATTGAAAATAAATTCTTAAAAAAATAGGAATATGGGAAAGAGTTTTATTTATTTTGGTCCAGAAATGAATCTTTAAAAAAGGAAAAAAATGCCAATGACCCCCGAAACCCGCACCCTCATCTTCGCCAAACTGAAAGCCACCCTCGGAAAATTCACCCCACCCCTTGTGGTCAGTGTTGATAAGGAAAACACCGCCTACGAGATCATGGGCAACAAACCCGTTCCGTACGGGTATGATAAAAAAATAGTTCCGGGCATGTACTTCGCTTCGATCGCGCAGCGGAGCGATAGTGTCACGATGCATTTTTTTCCGATCTATATGAACATGAAACTGATGGAGGCCGCTCCTTCATTGCTTAAATACCTTAAGGGAAAAACCTGCTTCCATTTTAAAAAGGTGGAGCAGGTTGATGAAAAGGAACTGGCCGCCCTGCTGGAACTTGGCGTGGATGCCTGGTACAAATCTGGGTACATGCTGTAATTCCCGTTTTTTTGTCCAAAAAACAAAAGCCGCCCTCCCGGGCGGCTTCCTGTTGAAAACGGAAAATATATATGGGGTGATGAGCGCTATTCAAAATCGGCGGCGGGAGCTGCAGGGCTCAGCGCGCTGATGTCGGGGGTTGTGGCAATGGCATCGCTGAAATCGGCTGTCGTCGGCGCCATAGGAGCCAGGGTGGCCAGGTCGATGACTGCTTCAGTGATCACATCGTTGAAATCGGCTTCCAGCGGCGTTGCGGGAGCCAGGAATGAAATATCAAGGGTGGAGGTGGCGACATCTTCGAAGGTCACTTCCATCGGTACGGACGGCGCCAGCGCGATCGTGCTGCTTACCCTGGCTGCAGGAGCTAAGGTGATTTCGTTTCCGGCAAAAAGAATACCCGACTGGAGTGTGAGAACCATTGCTAAGATTGTCATTGTTGTTTTCATTTTATCGTTGTTTTTAATGTTGATGAAGCAAAGATATACCAGATCGCAGGGGTGGTACAGTCTGAATCGGCTGGGAGGGGGTTAAACCCGACGAACACGGGATGGAAATCGTTCAATTCTTCAACAACCGGGATGCTTAGCCTGGATTACTCCCCCGGGGTAATTTTTTTCTGCGGAAGCAGAAAGGCAGTGTGGTGGCTTCCCTTCAGGCATAATAGCCATAAACCCCGGCCTTATTGCAAAACTATTTCTCAGGAATCATGTAAATTATCCGTACCTTGTCGGATATAACCGGTTTCAGGCCGGCAAAAAAAACAGACAGATAATGAAAAAAGACACCCTGGAGCACAGGATGATGCAGGAGCGGCAGCGTTTAAAGGTTCCCGATTCAAAATTATTGTCGGGATCAACTAAAGATAAATATCCCGTGGTTCTAGATGGCGGCAGAACGATCATCTTCATTGATGACAAAAGCAAGGAGTCTGAAACCAGGAAACGATATGATGCGCGGCTGGGCAACGGGCTGATGGCATCGCTGAACAAACCAAAATAATAGCCGACCGGTTCATTTCCTGATAAAATCGAGGATCGGATCCTTAAAATTCAGGTGTTTTAAGGGGCGGGGCGGTTTGGGAAATGGCGGACCTTCAATCGGAACGGGAATGATATGCGGGGGTTTCAGGGGGTTCTCCTCCTGGAGCCGGAGGGCATATTTCCACTCCTTTGTCACCCATTTTGATTTTTTTGCGTGCGAAGACCAGAAGAGGAAAAACGCATCTGATCGTTTGATGTCGTCCAATATTTTATTTTCAAACAAATCACCGGATTCGAGATCGAAAATATCCTGGAAATAATTCACGCCGAGACGAGCGAACAAATGGGTGCGTTTTAACACTTCCGGTCTGTCATCTGAAGAATAGGAGATGAATACATGCTTGTATTTTGCCGGGTAGGTCTCTGAGAGTTGCGAAAAGGCAGGTGCGGCGAGGTTATCAATATTCATTCTGAATCTGATCTCCCCAACCGGCACCGAGTCGATGGTGATCAGCATGGTGCCGATTGCCGAGGAGCCCTCGTAGCCGCCGGGAATGGTGATCTCGAATTCGCAGGATGTGGTTTTTCCGTTCCATACGGCATTTTGCGTTGGTTCAGGAATGACGGCACCCTCCATCACGAATCGTGCCTGAAGGCGATCGCCGTTTACCAGCGGGAGATCCAATACTTTAATGGCTTTCTTCATCAGTGTTTCATCCAACATCCTGGCCCTTCGATCCGCTTCTGATTCTTCTTCAGGCAGGTGGAAAAACACGGCAACAAGGAACCTGATGTTTCTTGGCGCAGCACCCGGGGCGTAAACCGAACAATTTACGAGGTCTCCCTTTGTTGATCGCCTGGCAACATCAGCCTTTTTTGGTCGTGTGTGCAGGCTGCTTTTTCCGGCCGCCGGCCGGTCATCTGCCGGATTGGCACCGGAGGGTGGGGGAGGGAGCGGGGCTGCAGGTTCCTGTATGTTTTTTGAACTCTCTGCTCTATTTAACGACCTCACAAAGATCTCCCTTGTGATTTCGGCATTTACCGCGGATGTGGGCGGCGCGGGTTCCGGCAGGGAATTTTCTGAGCACACTGGTTTGGCATGTTGCAGTGATTCATTCTTTGAGATTTGTTCAAATGGCCTGAGTATTGAACCAGGCATGTTGCCATCCAAAACAATTTCCTGTAATTCCCTGAAAGTCGATGATACAGGGAGGTCATCAGGGTTGAATTCAAAACCTGCCCGGTCGGGCGTGTGCGTTGGAAACTTCGTTGGACCGTAGTGTTTAATCCGGATCTTCGGCGCGGCACCAGTTCCCGGAGAAACAGGAATAGGTGATCGAAGGGGTGCATCCTCCATGCGCTCATTCCCGAGCGGGCGGACATGAATGACGTTTATATCCTTCTTTTTGGCGGGCGGACCATATGGGGTTCCCAGAAGTTCTTCGATTTCCTGCGAGTATTTCCCAGCCAGGTCCAGCTGCCGGCAACGGCCAACAAGATAGTTGGCCATCTGCTGATAACCCGTTACCAGCTGACCATCATTACCGTGAAATCCGGTCGACAACATCAGATGTCTCTCCTCACGGGTGCCCAGCCAGGATGTTCTTGTTATTTCGGCAAAAAGTACTTTTGCAAGTGCCAGGTTGGTCTCCGGGTCGTTCGGATCCTCCTCCCAGGCTTTCCAAAGCCAGCCTGCAGCCTTCTTGTACAACCTCCCCGATTTTTCTTTTAATTCCTGTTTTTGGTCCATGGAAAGATTCAATACACCCCTGAACGACTGCAGGCAATGCCGGAAATCCTCCCCGGAAATGATCTGCATGCCCTTTGCTAATAAAATGCTGTTCATAGGAAAATTTTAATTTCGGAATTAGGGTCAGGCCGTTCTGTATTTTAGTGACAATCACTAGCAAATATATGAAATTCCAATGCAATATGCAATTCCGGTTCAGTATATGTGAGGACGGGATGCCACGGAAGGAACAATTTCCGTAATTTTGTCCTATGGTCCTCACCACCCCGAAATACAACACCGAAACCGAAGGGCACCCCGAAACAGCCACAGCGCCGCCTGCAGTGATATTTGATGAAAATCTGAAGGAAGAGATCCTGGGCCAGATCCGCGAGGAGGGTACGGTGATTGTGCACTGTTCCTACACAGCCCTGCTTGATGAAGGCATCCGGATATGGAACTCCACCGTGCTGGTTGACCGGCAGTCGGGGAGCCGCAGCCGTTTGCTTCACGCCGAGAACATCCCGGTCGCCCCGGTATGGATGCAGATTTGGGCGGGAACCACGGCCCGGTTCACGCTGATCTTCGCCCCGCTGCCGAAAACCTGCGAGCTGTTCGACCTGTTCGAGGATATCCCGCTGCCGGGCGCCTTCCATATCAGGGATATCAGGCGGAACAAAAGCGATGTTTACCGGGTGACGATCTGACATTTCCCGGACCTGACGGACGCTGTATCATCTGTCAGAAAAAGGTGCGTTCTTTGCAAAGGGGATCCATTACCAAACTGTATGAAAGACTAACTATTATGAAAAAGATTTTATTATTCCTTGTTTTGTGCGTTGCAGCCGCTTCCGGGTACAGCCAGACGGCCGAAGAGTGTCTTAACACCGGCGTGGCGAAAAGGGCCCTGAAGGACTTTCGCGGGGCCATTGCCGATTTTTCCAAAGCCATTGAACTGAACCCGAAGTTTGCCGAAGCCTATTACAACCGGGGCGTCGACCGGAGCAATGTGCTCGATTACCAGGGCGCCGTGGCCGATTTCACAAAAGCCCTTGAGATCAACCCGAAATATGCGCTGGCATATTACGACAGGGGCCTCAGCAAGAGCAACCTCCTGGATGCCAAAGGGGCCATCATCGACTTTTCAAAGGCCATCGAAATTGACCCCAACGAAGCGGTTTACCAGGCCCGGGGCGTTGCCAAAAGTTCGGTGCAGGATTACAAGGGGGCCATCGTCGATTTTACGAAAGTGATCGGGATCAACCCGAAGAACCCCGGCGCCTTTTTCCTGAGGGGAAATGCCAGGGGCGCCCTCAAAGACTTCGAAGGAGCCATTGCCGACTATACGGTCGTCATTGAACTCAACCCGAAATTCAGGGATGCCTGGTTCAACCGGGGAATAGCCAGTTTTGAATCTGGTAACAAGAAAAACGGGTGCATGGACTTAAGCAGGGCGAAGGACCTGGGCGTCAAGGAGGCCTACGAAATGATCAAAAGATATTGCAGGTAACCGGCCCGGTCTACCTGATGAAATTTGTCACGACTTTCCTTTCGGCCGCCGGGGGTTCAACAACCCCTGCCGAAGCCGCCTTCATCTTCAGCAGCCATGCCATGTTTTTGCCCAGGACATGCATGATCTGCATGCCTTCTCCATCCTGCATCACCTCGCCTGCATTGCGGCCATGGATTATGTTCCAGTAGCTGGAGGTGGCCAGGATCATCTCGGCATAGGTGAGGTAGTGGTTCAGGCTGTCGAAGGTGGCTGAGCCGCCACTTCTCCTGACGGCCACCACTGCGGCCGCAATTTTATGCCGGAACAGTCCGCCATTGGAACCGGAAACATAGAATAACCGGTCTAAAAAGCTTTTCATCGTGCCCGCGATCCCCGAATAATATACCGGCGAGCCGAGGAGGAGGCCGTCAGCCTCTTTTATCTGCTGTATCCAGGTATTCAGCTCATCGGTCGTTATGCTGCATTTTTCATCCCTCTTTTCAGCACATTTGCCGCATGCAAGGCAGCCATGAATCATCTGGTGCCCGACATGCAGGATCTTAAATTCAATGCCGGCAATAGCCAGTTCTTCGCCGACCATGCTTAAAGCGTGAAATGTATTTCCTTCCCTGTGCGGGCTTCCGTTTATTGCTATAACTTGCATAAGATAATTATTTTTTGTTTATTTACAGTCAATATCAGCGTGTTGATGAAACATGAGTTACGTTTATGTTAACTTTGCCTTTGAAAACCGATTACATCTGCAAAATACGAAAAAAAGCAATAGAATACCGGGCAATGAATAAACTGCGGAACATGGTACGATCAGGTAAAAATGAATTGCAGATCAGCCCGTTGAAATGAAAAAGGAGGCGGAATTGTAACCTGATGCAGTTATTTTTCGTTTGAACTATATATGTGTAAGCCGGGCTCAACCAAAAAGTCGATTTGATGATCAGCTTTAATAAAATTCTGTCAAACCTCAGGGGAAGCGAACCCGGCGTTCCGCGCATGGCGAATAAGGTGAAGCCCGCTGCGGAAGAAGTTTCAGCAGAAGCCTTGGAACTGGCCCGTGGAAAAGTGGCTGGCTGCAACCTGAAGGGGGCGAAACTCAGCGGGGCCAACCTCAGGAAAGCCTATCTCTTCGATGCGAATCTGCGTGAAGCGCACCTGGCCGGGACTAATCTCAGCCAGGCGTATCTTACCTGTGCCGACCTGAGCCTGGCCGACCTGAGCCTGGCCGACCTTAGCGGGGCCACGTTGTGGAAGGCCAAACTGGTGGGGGCAAACCTGACCGGAACCGATCTTAGGAGGGCGAACCTTACCTATGCCGATCTCAGCGGCGCTAACCTGCGCGGTGCTAACCTTGCCGGGGCGAACCTGACGGATGTCGTCGGGCTTGAGCTTGATTAATGAATTTTTTTTCTTTTTACGGTGACGGCTCCCCGCCATTCCATTCAAAATAGAATTGTTCCAGGAACTGTTCCATATAACGGTGGCGCTGTTCCGCCATTTCCCGGCCGGTTTTGGTATTCATTCGGTCTTTCAGAAGCAGCAGTTTTTCATAAAAATGGTTCAGGGTGGGAGCGGTGCTTTTCTGGTATTGTTCCGGCGTCATGCCAGTTTGCGGTTGTATGGCCGGGTTGTACATTTCACGGCCCTTGAAGCCGCCGTAGTTGAACGCCCTTGCAATGCCGATGGCGCCGATCGCGTCAAGCCGGTCGGCATCCTGAACCACCGCCAGCTCAGGGGAGAAGGACTCCTGCTGAACATTCCCGCCTTTGAAGGAGATGCCGGTCATGATCTTTACCACCCGGTCGGTCACCTCTCCCGGTGCCTGCAGGCTTTCAAGGAAGCTCCGGGCCTTTTCAACCCCGATGGTGTCGTCGCCGCCATGAAACTTATGATCGGCAATGTCGTGAAGCAACGCCCCCAGTTCCGCGACGAAAAGGTCGCAGGGTTCATTCTTAGCAATGGTCTTGGTATTTTTCCACACCCGCTCGATATGAAACCAGTCGTGTCCTCCTTCGGCCTGATGGAGTTCAGCTTTCACAAACTCCATGGTTTTTGCGATCATTTCCTGTTCAGTCATCAGGTTTGGTATTTTGGATCTAAAAAACAAAGGTATTGAAAAGGTGCCTGAACCACACAGGTGAAAAATTCTGTCTTTACCTCCGCTGGGAGCACTGTTTTGATATCTTTGTAAACCGAACCGGAACAAATATGAAGCATATGAAAAAGATGCTCCTTGTCGTGCTCCTCTGTTCATTCTGCTTGTTCAGCCATGCCGAAGAATTTACCCTGTCAATGGCAGGGCTGAAGGTGTCAAAAGCCCTGCCCGGGTATTTTATCCGGGATGTTGTTGTCAGCCAGCGGGAGGATTCCTGCGTGGGGTACCTCCATCCGCACAGCGGGCGCAGGTACAGCATCCTCTTTTTTGAAAAAAGCATCCGGGGGGAATTGAAAGAATTCCTGGCGAACTCCATGCCTGAAAAACCGGGACTGCTGCCGCTGATCATCCGGGTAAACCGTATTTTCATATACCAGCCTGTAGAAGGTGTCCGCGAGTACACCTGCCTCCAGCTGAGCCTGAGTTTTATTTTCCCCGTGGATAAAGAGATGCAGGAGGATTTCACCGCCTCTGTTTCGCTGCAGGAAGAACGGAAGCACATTCCGGCCAGCCTGCCCGGGATCATCGCACGGGCGTTTGATGAGGCCTTCAGCCAGTATAACTCCAGGAAAGCGGCTGGGTTAACTTTGCGTGCGCCTTGCACCCGGGAGCATCTTGATGAAAATCCCTTCCAGAAACCGGGTTATTTCAGGTTTTTTGCTGGGAAAAACCCGCGAAAGGGGTTGTACCGCACCTGGTTTGACTTCAGGGATAACCTTCCTGATACCACAACCGGGTTCAAGGCAATCCACTATTACAATCAAGACAACCCCAGGCTTTCCAAAGCCTTCCTGAAATTTCCGAAAGGGGTGGAGCCGGTGGAGATTTGGGGATTCTGCGAGGGGGATTCAGTTTACGTGTTTGGCGGAAGGTCATTTTCGTTGCTGGAACGGGAAGGAGACCTTTTCATCACCTGGAGCCGTTCGTCGGAATACACGCGCGATGTGGTGTCGGCAGCCATTTTCGGCTGGTTCTTCGCGGGTCTCGCAGGCGCGTCATTAACCGGAGGCATTGCGGCGCTCAGTTCAGATCCAGACCAGGCTGAGAAGCTGAAACTTGATCTTTTTAACGGGAAGCTCCTGCCGGTCAATGCCACAGATTACACCATGATTTCATCACGGGTCGTCTTTTTTCTTTCAAAAGTCTCCGACCCCGGCGCCACCCTTGACGTCTATGTTGACGGGCAAAAACATTGCGGACTGAACCCCGGCACTTATCTTACCCTCGATCTTTCATGTCATCACACATTGGCAGCCGTGAAACTTGTATCATCCGCAGGAGGAGAAAAAATGCTGAACATACCGCTGCAGCTCTTTAAGACGGAAGTATACCTGCTGAAAGCAAACAGGAATCATTCGGTCAGTGCCGACCATCTTCACGACCAGATGAAAAAGGATATTCTCTGGAGCCGGACAAGGGAGAAAACTCCCTGCAGGGCGGAGATCTTCAGCCGTTAACCAGGCCTTCGGTGATCTCAACAGCATCCGTGACGTAACGCGCGCAAACTGTTTTGAACAAATCGAGCTCCCTGATCTTCTCCATATCGTCCGGGTCATTCATGACAAGCCCCTGCAGCAATTCCCTGCAGTTGATGGAGCCATTCCGTTTCTGAAATTCTTCAAAAAAGCGGTTTGTTTTTTCGTAGGCATTGCCGGTTGCTGCCAGCGGATCATCAGCACCCCGGCCGAAATGGAGGCCAAGCGCCAGCAGGGCGCCGGTAACGGCACCGCAGGTCATCTGGTTGCGGGCCATCCCTCCGCCGAATGCACAGCCGAGTTTCAGGCACTGGTCTTCGGTTAAACCCAGGCCGGTTCCAAAGGCTGAGAAAACAGCCTGGGAGCAGTTGAATGTGGCTGCAAACCTGGCGGCAGCCTTTTCTGATTTGGTCATGTTTGCATTATTTCGAGGATCAAAGTTACATTTTCTTAGTAAAGGGGCAGACCATGAGAAAAAATCAATTTTAATTCACAATTTTGCAGGACCAGCCATGGTTTTTAATCAACCGGACCGGAACAGGTTTGCCAAATATGACAAACTATTCCTCGCGGTATACTGCATCTGCAAGAAAAAATCGATGCATTATTATTAAGATGCAGCATAAAACCCGGGAAAACATATTACTGTTACCCTGAATTTTGGTATTTTTGTATGATACCGGATTGAAACAGGCTGCAAAATATTACAAACGTGTCCTTCCATCAGTATGGGAAATCAGATTACAACCCACCGAAAAAACCATAAGCCGGATGAATAAAGAAACGTTTTTTATCATGAACGCAAGGAGTATTACCATCTTTCTCCTCGTCAGCCTGCTACTCCTGGCCGGCTGTGCCAACAAAGAGATCGTAACCGCCTGTCTTCATGGGCATACTTATGGTTTCTGGGGCGGGCTGTGGCACGGGATCATCGCGCCCATCGACCTGGTTGCCATGCTGTGGTGGGATGATGTTTCGGTATTCGCAGCCAATAATAACGGGATCTGGTATACCTTTGGTTTCATGGTCGGCAGCGGAGGATGGGGATTCCTGGGCGGGCACAGTGCTTCAAGGTCGTCAAAAAGGAAGTGACCGCGCACTCCTCCCGGGATATGGAACAAAAATAGGTTGTATCCTGGCATTTGATTTATTAATTATTAAAACCTATAGTCATGACAAAATCATTAAAAGGTACACAAACAGAACAGAACCTGTTAAAAGCATTTGCCGGGGAATCGCAGGCGCGCAACCGGTACGAATTTTTCGCCAGCGTCGCCAAAAAGGAGGGCTATGAACAAATTGCCGCCATCTTCATGGAGACATCGAACCAGGAAAAGGAGCATGCCAAGCGGTTTTTCAAATTTCTGGAAGGCGGCATGACCGAAATCACGGCGGCCTATCCTGCCGGGATCATCGGCACCACCAGCCAGAACCTGAAAGCAGCGGCCGAAGGCGAACATGAAGAGTGGAGCGACCTGTATCCGCACTTTGCTGAAACGGCAAAAGAGGAGGGGTTTACCGAAGTGGCCACCGCCTTTAAAATGATCTCGAAAGTGGAGGCTGAGCACGAACGGCGCTATTTAAAGCTGCTTCAGAATATTTCAGAGGACAAGGTCTTTATGAAAGAAGGCAAAGTGTGGTGGAAGTGCCTCAATTGCGGCTACGTTTACGAGTCGGAGAAGGCACTCGAGAACTGCCCGGCCTGCCTTCATCCGAAGGCCTACATGCAGATGAGGGAAGAGAATTATTAGTTGAGCACCGGTGAATTGCCACGAGCTTCAGCCCGTGGTAGAAAGTTGGCAATATACTGTTGGGCTTTAGCCCAAATTTCCTGGTATGATTGTGCTTAATCAGAAAAGATTTCATTCAGTCATTCAGTTTTTAAAAAACCAGTTATTATGAAATCAAAAACCTTAGCCTTGCGTGTTGCAGGCACTGTTTTCGGAATCATTGCGCTTATCCATCTGCTCCGGCTGATCACCGGGATTTCTGTGATCATCGGCGGCGAGCCCCTTCCCATGTGGGTAAACATCGCGGGTTTGCTCGCCACCGGGTTCCTTTGCGCCTGGTTCTGGTCGCTTACAGTAACAACCGGATCGATCAACCAGGTGTGATTTTTTCAGCTGTTTTGCGAAAAACGTGTTCAGTCTGAGCGTTTTTTTTATCTTTGCAGTCCGTTTCACCGGAATGCACATGATCAACCGTTCCGGTGAAACTGCAACCGCCTCTTTAGCTCAGTTGGTAGAGCAGCTGATTCGTAATTAGCAGGTCGGGGGTTCAAGTCCCCTGAGAGGCTCACATAAAATCAACCACTTACAACCAAACCTGTAAGTGGTTTTTTATTTTAGGCCAGATTACCGCCAACTTTTGGATCGAGAGGGATTTCCGACGGGAAAGTAGCAAATCCGAGCTTCAATGCCCCCTGTTTATAACTTTTCCGTCGTCACAAAACAATACCATAATTATTTCGTATATTGCTGTTTGAATTTCGCAGGGTGATTTCTGACTAAGAACGGGCATGTCCCCGTTTTGGATGATTTTTCTTTTTTCTATTGTTAGTAATGAATATTGGTCACATATCTATTTGACAATCCTTTATATTAACAATTAAATCACGCTGTTATGAAAAAAAAATTCCTACTTTTTTTTATCCTGATATTCTCGGGATCGTGTGTTTTTGCACAATGGACTGACCAGGCATCCGGCTTCGCTACGGCCAGCCGGGGAATCAGGTGTGTTTATGCAGTCAGTTCGACAGTGGTATGGGCAAGCGCCTATGACGGGAGCGGCGGGGCAGCGGCCTGCCAGGATCTTACCATGACCACAAACGGCGGCACACTGTGGACTCCGCATACAATCGCCGGGGTCACCAATCTTGAAATTGCAAACATCGTTGCCATTGATGCCACCACCGCGTGGGTTTGTATGTTCCCCCCGGGTGCAACGACCACAGGGCAGGGAATCTATAAAACAACCAATGGCGGCGTTAACTGGACCCGCCAGGCCACCGCGACATTCAGTAATGCCGTGTCGTTCCCCGACCTTGTCTATTTCTGGGATCAGAACAACGGCTATTGCGTGGGTGACCCGATCAACGGGGACTTTGAAATTTACACTACCACAAACGGCGGCACAACGTGGACCCTGGTGCCGGGGGCAAATATTCCGAACCCGTTAAGCGGTGAATTCGGCGTTATCGGATATTATTCGAGTGTCGGCAATATTACCTGGTTTGGGACAAACATGGGCCGTATATACAAATCAACCGATTACGGCAATACATGGACGGTTTCTGCTATTGCAGGATGGGGTGCAATTTATGTACAGCCTTATTTCCGCGATGCCCTGAACGGGCTGGCCCAGGACAGAAGCAATACTACAACCGGGGCAATTGTAAAAACCACCGATGGCGGAACAACCTGGACACCGGTTACAACCACCGGGAACCTATTCTACAATGATCTCGCTTATATACCAGGCACCACCTCCACATGGGTTTCGACCGGCGCCGCCACCGGTTTCACCGGCGTTACCTACTCATTTAACGACGGCACAAACTGGAGCGACATGGCTGCAACCATTGGCACACAGTTCCTGGCAATGGACTGGATCAACAACTCGACCGGCTGGTCCGGCGGGTTTAACACCAGCGCCACCGTAGGGGGAATGCACAAATTCAATACAGTTTTGGCGGAACCCGTTGCCAATTTTTCAGCAAATTTCACCAACATCGCAGTTGGCGGACAAGTGCAGTTCACCGACCTTTCGACAGGTACACCCACAGGTTGGTCATGGTCCTTCCCGGGAGGCACCCCGGCCACTTCAACCCTGCAAACGCCTCCTCCGGTAACGTATAGCTCGGGCGGTCAGTACACCGTTACCCTTACCATCACCAACGCCTGGGGAACCGATGCGGAGGTGAAAACCAATTATATCGTGGTGAGTTCTACTGCCCCGCCTGTTGCAAATTTCACCGCCAACCAGACGAACATTGCCACGGGTGGCCAGGTTCAGTTCACCGATCTCTCAACCGGGGTTCCTACAACCTGGTCATGGAGTTTCCCGGGAGGGACACCGGCAACTTCAACCCTGCAAACACCTCCTCTGATCACATACAGCACTGCAGGCACATACAATGTTTCGCTGACGGTGACCAACAGCCTTGGCAACAACACCAACACAAAAGTCAACTATATCACGGTTACCAATGTTGTCGCACCTGTGGCTGATTTTGCGGCCAGCCTGACCAACATTGCCGCGGGCGGCCTGGTTCAGTTTACCGACCTGTCGACAGGCACGCCAACCAGCTGGTCCTGGTCATTCCCTGGCGGGACACCTGCAACATCAACGCTGCAAACTCCGCCAATGATCATGTACAGCCTTGCCGGCCAGTATGATGTTACGCTGACCGTAACGAACATTGCCGGAACAAACACCAAAACGAAAATTCAGTACATCACCGTTACGGCGCCTCCCTATGCCGATTTCACGGCCAACCAAACGAACATATTGCCAGGCGGACAGGTTCAGTTCACGGATATGTCGACCGGTTCGCCGACCACCTGGTCGTGGAGTTTCCCGGGGGGTACACCCGCTACTTCATCCCAGCAAACCCCACAGCTGATCAGCTACAGCGCTGCAGGCCAGTATGATGTCATTCTGACTGTGACAAATTTTGCCGGTGTCAGCACAAAAACAAAGTCTCAGTACATTCATGTGACCAATCCTGCCGCCCCCACTGCCGACTTCATTGCCAACCTGACTAGCATTGCGGTTGGCGGCCATGTCCAGTTCACCGATCTTTCAACCGGGAATCCGACCAGCTGGCAATGGGTATTCCCGGGAGGAACGCCGGGAACATCTACCCTGCAAACTCCCCCGCAAATAACCTACGCTGTTGCGGGTCAGTATGATGTAACGCTGACTGCCTCAAACCTGGGTGGCCCCGGCGTCAAAACAAAGGTGAAATATATCACGGTCGGCAATATTGATGTCCCGGAAACCGAACAATTTTCAACCCTGGTCTATCCCAACCCGGCAAGCGAATATATCGTGGTCAAATCCAACAGCAACCTAAACAACATTACCATACTAAACCAGTTCGGGGAAGTAATGATAACTGTGAATCCTGATTCGAAGAATTATTTAATCCGCCTGGCGACAATCCCGTCAGGCCTCTACTTCATCAGGATGAATGCCGTAACAGGCAGTGCATTTAAAAAGGTTGTTGTTACCAGATAAAACCACACAGTGTGTGTTAAAAAGAGGATGGCCTGGGTCATCCTCTTTTTACATGCTTGCTGTTTCAAGCCTTGTGTGTCGAAGGTGCAGAGAAACTCCTCCACCATCAGATCTGGATTTGCATGCCGTATTTGCCGGGCGTATATTTCTTATGTGGATTTCTATCCTTTTTGATCAGCATGACCCGGTTGCCGGTTTTCTGAAAAATGTAGGTACATTTAACCCCGCCTATCTTGAACGTGACCTCGTGTTCCCCGATTTTTACATACAGCCTGTCAACCGGTACACCTGGATTCATGAACCCCGCACTCCAGCATAGCAGGTTGTAATATCCCCTCCCGTTGTCCCAGGCCTCTGAATACTTTGGTTGGTTGTGAACTGAATCCTCTTTCGCGGCAAGGCGGATGGTATCGGGGAAATCAAACAGCCAGCCGGAACAATAGAAATTGGACATAGTCCTTGTGATTTCCTCCTTGTTTTGCGCCTGGATGTAAGACGGGCATAGGAGGAGGAATAAAAAACCCAAAAGCTTTGTTTTCATGGCATCACCCGGAATGAGATCACAAAGATGAGAAAAAACCGTTATCTTGCGGGATCAATCCGCCTGATACCATGAAATTTGCCCGAACTCCCGGGTTTGCCATATTGATGCTGCTGAGCCTGTTTGTGGTTCTGATATTTTTGTGGCGGATCCCTTGCTGCAAGGTTCAAAAACCGGCAAATGACACCTTGCCGGTATTAAGCCCAAAGATCAGTAACCTGGCCAAAGAAATTGCTCTGGACAACGTTTTAAAAAGTTCAGGCGTAGGTGAGGCAGGTATGCGCACCGACCAGTGGGAAAGGTTTGAAACGCTGACCAGGGAGGCTTCTGATACAGAGCTTACCGCTCTCATGAAATATCCGAATGCCGTTGTACGGTGTTATGCTTTCCAGGGCATGATCCTGAGGGGAAATACCGGTGTTTACCAGGTTCTTCTGCGGTTGCTGCACGACACGGCCAGCGTTGAAACATTCCAGGGTTGCATTGTTTCAACTACCGTTGCTGGTGATTATTGCCTGAACCTGGTATATCCTGTCGTTGCAAATTCAGATACGGGAACTTCCGGGGCGTTTCAACAAGAACACCACATCCTGGCAAAAGAACAGGCCATTGCCATCGACAGCATCCTGCTGTATGACCCCTCCATCCTGCTGGCGGCAAAATATGAACTGTTGTACAGGATGAAACCGGCTCCCGTTTTCTATCACAGGGTAAGGGAAATTGCCACGAACGAGGGCAGCCCGGAGGCCGCCCTGGCTTTGGCAAGGTTCCACAAACCGGCAGACACTGCCATCATCAGACGGTTGTTTAACAGGGAAAATACAGGGTATTTTGCGGCATACTGCGCCCGTGAGTTCCCGGATGAATCGTTTTACCCGCTCCTGGTAAAGATGTTCGAACATGAATGGGCGCAGAAGTACTACGACTATCAGAAATGGCGGATGCTTTTCCAGGCCCTGGCCAGGTATCCCAAACCGCTCACCTTCCAGTTGTTCGAAAGGACAACCCAATCTGCAGATGAATTCAGGTACCAAACGCTGGGAACATATCTGATGGTCGCCCTCACCCGGTATCCCGACAAACTGTTTGAGCCGTTGAAGGATCATCTCAAATTCGACCAGTCCCACCAGGAGGAGTTGGTGGAGTACCTTGAAACTGAAAAATAATTATGAAGATCTCAACCGAAACCCTCGTCCGCTCAGCGCTGGCCATCCTGCTGCTCCTCTGCCTTTTCAACATGCCCTATGGTTATTACCAGCTTCTCAGGTTCGTGGCCGTGGTTGGATTTGCTATCCTGGCTTATTATGAATTCGAGCGGAAAAACGTCCCAAAAACCTTTGTATTTGTTGGTCTGGCCTTTTTATTTCAACCGCTCCTGAAGGTCTCGCTGGGCAGGGAAGTATGGCAAATCGTGGATGTGCTGACAGCAGCCGGTCTGCTGGTGACGGTTTTCCTGCAGAACAAAAAATCTGGCTGAAGCCCGCCACGTAAAATTGATCGCCCTCTTTCCCGGTTTGATCGCCAACCCTGTTTGACGGGTTCCTCCCCCTGTTTGTCGGGATTCACACTCTCCCGGTCGATTCGGATTGGACACAACCCTCATTTCGTATTAATTTTGCTTCATCAACCTCAAACAACAAGGAAAAATGAAAGCAACAACGATCATCCTCACAGCACTCCTCTCCTTAACAGCATGTGTAAATTTTGCAGGCAATGAAACCACTACGGTTTTTCCGTTGAATGATAGAAACGGTATTTCGCTGGTTCCGGCGACCCCGGCACCTGCAACATTCGAAGATTATGTGGAAGTGATTGCAGTTGCCCTTCTCGCGCCTGTAACGCCTTCAGAAGCCGCCTTCGAGGAGATGCCGGATGAAACCGCTTCAGTTTCTGCCCTGGCCCCGGTGGCGTCTTTCATGGTCAATTTTGACGACTCAGCGGAAGTTGCCGGTCCGGATATCCGAATCCTGGCACCCGTTATTCCTGTGGAAGTTGATTTTGAATAACCCGCTATATTCTCCGCTTATCTTCGAAGCTGCCTTATGGCAGCTTTTTTTATGCCCTTTTTTCGGCAATGATAACCGTCATCCCGGTGTTAAAATCGCCAGCCATCCAGGAATAGAAATTGCCGAGATGGTTGTCATAATGTTCCTTAACAGGCATAAACTACCTCCAGTAATTTTTCATCAGGTCCGAAACCCAATCAGGTTGCCTGATCTCCCCCTGCGGCTGGAATTCCCTGAATACAGGTTTAATATCGAGCACCGGCGAGCCGTCGATGGCATCAAGAAGTGCAACCCGGACGATCCGGCCGTGATGTTCTAAAAGTTTTACAGTGCAAAGCCCGATCGCATTGGGCCGGTCTTTTTTCCGCTGGCTGAAAATACCAGCCCGGGGATATTCCGGGTTTCCCCGGGGATGACCAGAATAAACGGCATCTTCAAGCCGGACCTTGTCAAAAAGGTAAATAATTTCAAGGTGTGAAAAGTCTGAAATGTGGTCAAATGCTTCTGTGGGAATATCCTCTGCAAGTTCAATTTCTGAAATGACCTCCTCCCAGAAGTCGTCGGTGGGCGCGTTTCTTGCGTTTTTCACAAACCCAATAGGTCTGATGGTGATATCCATGGTAAAAAAACTGTTCAGATTATAATCCGGCCACAAGCTGTTTCAGCCGGGTTTCGGCCACCTTGAGATTATATTTGAAGACGACAAGGCGGCCAAGGCAGTTGCCGAAGCTTTCGGATGCCTGTTTAACCTCAAGCGCTGTGGTTTGTCCGAGACGGAGACGCTCGAGGGAGATATTGAGGTTTTCTTTGGCGAGGGAATAATTTTCCCTTTCGAATTTTAACAGCTGCTGCTGGTCTTCGAATTCGGTGAGGGATCGTTGCAGTTCGGTGTTAACCTGAAGTTTGATGCTTTCAAGATTTAGCCGGGCCGAGGTCTCCAGGATTTTTGCGCTCTTTACCTGGCGCGACACGTTCCCGGCCTGGTAGAATGGCATAATCAGGCTGCCGCCGACCACCGGGCCATACGAACGGTTCGACAGCTGCTGTGAGGCATTGCTGTTGCCCTGCAGGAAATTGTACCCGGCGTTGAAGTTCAGACGGGGCAGGTAAAGCGTTTTGAGTTCCCTGGTGCTCAGCGCTGCAATGTCGGCCTGTTTCTGGTAAGATAGAACGCCGGTGTTCATCGAGTACAGTTTCTGCAACAGGTCTTTCGCGTCGGGCGTATACGCGAGCGGGATGGAATCGCCTACTTCAAAAGGGGTTTGCGGGTCGCGGCTGAGCAGTTCGTTCAGGTTGTGCTTGCTGGTTTTGATCACCGTTTGCTGGTTAATCTCCAGTTCCCTGTTCACGTTGAGGTCGATCTTCGCCTGGAGAAGGTCGGTTTTGCGGCCCAGGCCGGCATCAAAGCTCTTCTGGAGGATCTTGACTCTTTCAACATTGTAGGCCATTACTTCGTTGATCGACTCCAGCTGCTGTTTTTGGCTGACCACATTGTAGTATGCCACAATGACGTTATACACCGACTGCTGCACCATGTCGCGGAACTGGATTTCCCCGAGTTTCTCAATCTGGCCGAGCTTATTTTTAGTGATGAACATTTTTGTGCCGTCGAACAGGGTCCAGTTGAGTGCTACGGCAGCATTGAATGAATTGGTGTAGCCATTCGTCTTTTCAATGGTGGTTCCGTTTACATACTTCTGGCTGACATTGCTGTGGGAATAGTTGTCTGTTCCGTTCAGACCCACTGTAGGGAGCATGCCTGCATTGCCGGTGGTATTGTTGATACGGGCAATGTCGGCATTGTTTTGTGCCACCATGAGGTTGAAATTGTTCTTCATGGCAATACCTACCGCCTCTTCAACAGTCAGGAGTTTTAAGTTCTGGGCAGATGCTGCAGCAAGGCAAAACAACATCAGCGTAAACATGGTCAATCTTTTTTTCATCGGATCAGTCATCATGGTGCGAATAATCGGGAACCTGTTCCTGTTTGCCGGCCATCATGATGTACATGACCGGGATTACAAAGAGTGTGAGGATAAGTGAGAAAAGCAAACCGCCGACAACGACGATCCCCAGGGGGGTACGGCTCTGTGCCCCGGCACCGAGCGCAAGTGCGATGGGCAGTGCGCCGAACATGGTTGCCAGTGAGGTCATCAGGATGGGGCGCAGACGTGCGGCTGCGGCTTCGAAGGCTGCCTCCTTCCTGGGAAGGCCCTGTTTGCGTTTCTGGTTTGCAAATTCCACGATCAGGATGCCGTTTTTAGTCACTAGCCCGATCAGCATGATGATCCCGATCTCTGAAAAGATGTTCAGCGTGCTTCCGAAGATAAACAGGGAAAGCATGGCCCCGGTGATGGCCAGGGGCACGGTAAACATGATGATGAAGGGGTCAACGAAACTCTCAAACTGGGCGGCCAGGATCAGGTAGATCAGCAACAGCGCCAGCAGCAGCGCGAAGGAAGTGTTGGACCCGCTTTCGACGAAGTCGCGCGAGGGCCCGAGCAGATCGGTATGGAACGAGTCGTCGAGGATCTCTTTTGAGATCCGTTTCATTGCGGCGATCCCCTCACCAAGTGTCTTCCCCTTGGCCAGCGAGGCCGAGATGGTTGCCGATTTAAAGCGGTTGAAATGGTAAAGCGTGGGAGGTTCGCTGCTCTCGGTCATTTTTACCAGGTTATCCAGCTGGACCAGGTTCCCGGCATTGCTTCGGACATACATGGAGGCGATGTCGGATGGCTTGTTGCGGTTTTCGCGGTCGAATTGCCCGATTACGAAATATTGTTTTTCATCCCGGAGGAAATAGCCATAGCGCTTCCCGCTCAGGGCAAACTGCAGGGTATTGGAGATGTCGATGGCATTGACACCCATGTCGGTGGCCTTCATCCGGTCGACGGTGATGTTGATCTCCGGCTTGTTGAACTTCAGGTTCACGTCCACATTCCCGAATGCCGGGTCTTTTCTGGCCTCTTCCATAAACCGGGGTACCAATTGCTGGAGCTTGCTGAATTCAAGGTTCTGTACCACAAATTGCACCGGGAGCTGCGATCCGGCCGAGAGCGAGGTGGAGATGGTCTGCTCCTGGTTGGGGATGATGCGGGCTTCGGGATATTTTTTATACATCTTGACCAGCCTGTCGTAGACCTGCTGCTGGGTTGCCTTGCGTTCCTTTGGGTCTTTCAGGAAAATGTTGAGCCCGCCGGTGTTGGTGGCAGTATTTCCCCCGAACCCCGAGCCGGCGCGGGCGAAAACAAGCCGCGCTTCCGGAATGCTGTCTCTGACTTCATCCCCGATGCGGTTCACCAGGGAAACCATATTGTCGAAATCAGTTCCTTCGGGAGCTGTGATGGATGTCCGGATGATGCTGTGGTCCTCAAGGGGCGCCAATTCCGACTTCAGTACCTTGAACAGGACGAACATCAGGACGATGCAGGCCACCAGGATGGCGGGAGCGACCCAGCGGCGGTTCATGAATGCCATGAGCCACCTGCGGTAAAACCTGTCAAGTCCTTCAAAGAAGGGTTCGGTCATCCGGTAGAATTTCTTGTCTTTAATATTTGACCCACCCATCTTGATGTTAAGTACCGGGGTGAGGGTGAGGGAGACGAAGGCAGAGATCAGCACCGCCCCGGCCAATACAATGCCGAACTCCCTGAAAAGCCTGCCGGTAAATCCCTGCAGGAAGATGACCGGGATGAAGACCACAGCCAGGGTGAGCGAAGTGGAGATGACGGCAAATAGGATCTCCTTCGTGCCGGCAAAGGCGGCACGGTATTTATCCATCCCCAGCTCGATCTTCTTGTAAATATTCTCTGTGACCACGATCCCGTCGTCGACTACCAGCCCGGTAGCCAGCACGATGGCGAGCAACGTGAGGACATTGACCGAAAAGCCAAAGATGTACATGATAAAAAAGGAGCCGATCAGCGATACCGGGATGTCGATCAGGGGGCGCAGGGCGATCACCCAGTTCCTGAAAAACAGGAAAACGATCAGTACAACCAGCGAAACAGCCAGGGCCAGGGTTTCGGCCACATCGGTGACCGACTGGCGCACGAACTTTGTCTTATCATATCCTATGTATAATTTCAATCCGGGAGGCATGGTTTTCTGAATCTCCGCGAACCGTTTGTAAAATTCGTCGGCGATGGCAATGTCGTTGGCTCCCGGCAATGGGATGAGGGCGAGGGAAATCCCGTCGGCACCATTGAGTTTAACACTGGTCTCTTCATTTTCAGGGCCGAGCACCGCCTCGCCGATATCAACCAGGCGGATCACCTGGTCGTTTGTCTGGCGGATGATCATGTTGTTGAAATCTTCCTCGGTCGAAAGGCGACCGAAGGTCTTGACGATGAGTTCAGTCGACTTTCCCCTGACCTTTCCCCCCGGGAGTTCCACATTTTCCCGCTGCAGGGCGATGTTTACATCTTCGGCAGTCATGTTGAATGCCGCCATTTTTTTGGGATTCAGCCACAGCCTCATTGATGGCCTTTTCTGCCCGTACAGGGCAACGGCGCTCACGCCCGGGATGGTCTGGAGTTTTTCCTGTAATACATTCTCCGCGTATTCACTGAGCTGGATGGCATTCATGGTGGTACTCTGGACCGACAGGGTGATGTTCGGATCGCTGTTGGCATCGGCCTTTGTTACAACCGGGGGAGCGTCAATGTCCTGCGGAAGGAGTCGGCTGGCCTGGCTGGTTTTGTCGCGGACGTCGTTGGCCGCTTTTTCAAGGTCGGCCCCGACATTGAATTCTACCGTGATGTTGCTGCTTCCTGTGGAGGAGGAGGAGGAGATGGTACGTACCCCTTCGATGCCATTGATGGCTTTTTCGAGGGGTTCGGTGATCTGCGACTCGATGATGTTGGCATTGGCGCCGGTGTAAGTTGTTTGTACCGTGATGACCGGGGGGTCGATGGCCGGGTAGAGCCGGATCCCCAGGAAGGAGAAGCCAACCACGCCAAAAAGCACGATGATCAGGCTCATGACGATCGACGCAACCGGACGTTTTATTGCAAAATCGGAAATAGTCATGGCTGGTTTTATTTGACTTTGGCGAAGTTGAGGACCGACCCCGGTTTGATGAAAAATACCCCGGTCGTTACGATGGTGTCGCCTTCATTCAGCCCTTCCGTGACCATAATATCTGATGCTTTCCTCACACCGGTAATGATTTTTGTAAAGACGGCCTTCCTGTTTTTGCAGACGATCACCTGCTTGTTTCGTTCCTGCAGGATAACGGATTGGGTTGGAATCATGAGTGCATGATGATCTTCATTCAGCCGCAATTCCACGTTGGCATAGGCACCGGGGACAAGTGCAGGACTGTGTGTGGCAACCACGGCGCGGGCCTTGAGGTTCCGGGTGTTCAGTTCGATGCCTTCTTCGGTGGCAAGCACTTCGGCATCGAACTTGTGATCGTCTCCTTCAACAGAAAATTTAACCTTGGTTCCCGGATGGATCATCTGGCTGTACTTTCCGGGTACGGCGAAATCAAGTTTCAGTTTTTCGCTGGCACGAATGGTGGCAACTGCGGTCGCCGGCGTGATCTGGGCCCCCGTGCTGAGGTTCCTGAGACCAATCACGCCATCGTATGGAGCCAGAATCTCCGTCTTGCTGATCTGGACTTTCAGCAAATCGATGTCGTCTTTGATGGAGTTGACCTGCAGTCTGGTCTGGTCATATTCCAGTTGGCTGATCCCGTCAACCTTGAGGAGTTCGGTTTGCCGGGTCAGGGTTTGCTGGGCAATTTCCAGCTGGGTATGCGCCTTATTGAGCTGCGACTGGAGTTCCCCGTCGAAGATCTTGACCAGCAGGGTGCCTTTTTTCACATACTGTCCTTCAGGAAGATTTAAGCTCACCACACGCCCCGATACTTCAGGCATCAGCACCGTTTCTTCGAACGCTTTTAGGGTGCCTGAAATCAGGATGGTTTCATCGATGGTTGAAGGCCTGACAATATAACCCTCAATGAATGAGACAGCGGCATTGGCATCTTTTGCATCATTTTTCTTTTTTGACTCCTGGCAGGAACCGAGTGAAAAGAGCAAAATTGTCAAAAATAGCATTAAATGGACATTGGTTTTCATAACCCCGTTAACGTGTTTTTGAGTTGGGTAACAGCCGGCATAAAACTTTTTCAGGGCATTTCAGCGGCAGGTGAATACAGGTTTTTCCTGATTAGTGCAAAGATAGGAAGAATAATAACCTGACGGATGATGTTTGATGGTTGAACCAGTTTTCAACAACCTTAAAACAATTATCTTTACAGCGAATAAACGTGATGCGGCCGGTCAGGGTTAAAGGAAGGGCCCGGAAGATGATAAACTGACCGGTTGGCAGTTATTTTCAACAAGTTAAAAAACTGTTATGAAAGACTATAAAAAGTATTACACCATTCCGGCATCTCCTGAAGATGTATATAATGCACTTACAAACCCTGTAACCCTTCAGTTGTGGACAGGCGAACCTGCTGAAATGACCACCGTACCCGGGTCGGAGTTTTCAC
The DNA here is from genome assembly GCA_903913885.1 of uncultured Bacteroidales bacterium. Lineage (GTDB taxonomy): Bacteria > Bacteroidota > Bacteroidia > Bacteroidales > FEN-979 > CAIVAT01. The sequence goes on from CAIWMX010000067.1 coordinate 29,087, forward strand.
TCTGGGACGGCAGTATTTCAGGTAAGAACATTGCTTTTGAGGAAGGAAAGAAGATTGTTCAGCAATGGTATTTCGGCGACCAGGAGGAGGAGTCGGTCGTTACCATCATCCTGCACGAGAAAGGCAACGGAACGTCGGTTGAGCTGAGTCATACCAATATCCCCGATGAAGAGTATGATGATTTCGCCGATGGCTGGAATACCTATTATTTCGGGGCTCTTCGTGAGTTTTACACCGAATAGGCGCGTTCAGACCACTGGGAATGCAATAATAAAAAAGCCCGCGAAAGCGGGCTTTAACATTTACAACACAATGTAAGGAAAATATATTGAGGGTTATTCGTAATCCTCTGTCGGGACAACCTGCGGAATGGTTGGGGCCAGTTTGACCAGGTTGATGTTACCGTTGGTGCCATGGTCGTTGTCAAGGTCTGCTGAAAGAGGTGTAACAGGTGCCAGAGAACTGATGCTGATCTCAGCAGCAGGCGTCTCATCACCGAAATCGGCTGCCAGGGGTATTACCGGCGCCAATATCGCGGCTGCCGGCATATTCTCTGCAATAGCGCTTGCATCTTCAAAGGTCACCTCGGCCGGGATTACCGGTGCGAGCGCTGAAGTGGCAACTACGCTGGATGTATTGCTTGCCGGGGCAGGAGCCTCGATGAAATTTCCGGCTGCGAACATTGTGTTCAACTGTAATCCGAGTAAAGCAGCAAGTACATATATAGATTTCATTGTTTTCATTTTATTCGTGTTTTTCATTGGTTATTTTGTAATCTTTATTGTTTTTGTGTCCATAAGACGGATGCGAACCTTAAACGTTACACCCGTTGAACTATTTAACAATTATTTAACAAAGCATTGATAATTAATTTATTGTGCTGCAAAGATACGTCCTTATTTAGACTTGATATAAAAAAGTCGTCAAGCACACGCTTCCACCCGACGAACACCGGAAATTCGCCGATGAAAAGGTAAGTGGTTTATTTACAGCGGAATATGGCTAATTAGCGTGAGTAGGCAATAGGCAGTAGGCAATAAACCGTCACTATTCCTGCATTGTTTGCATTGTTTGCATTGCCTGCATTGTTTGCATTGCCTGCATTGTTTGCATTGTCTGCATTGTCTGCATTGTCTGCATTGTCTGCATTAAAGGTAGTCCAAAAAGTATTGCACCATTTTCTGGTTCAAATGTACCCGGTCCTTTCCGCGTACATTGTGCTCATGCCCGGGGTAAAAGAAAAAATCAACAGGCTTCCCCTCATCCACGCATTTTTTCAGGAATGTCAGGGAGTTTTGAGGAACGACTGTATTGTCCTGGTCATCGTGGATGATGAGGAGCTTACCCTTCAGGTCTTTTACGTAGTTGAGGAGGCAGGCGTTTTTATACCCGTCGGGATTGGCCTGCGGCGTATCCATATACCGTTCGCCGTACATCACCTCGTAATATTTCCAGTCGGTTACCGGGCCGCCGCAAACGGCCACCTTGAATGTGCCCGGGTGTTTCAGGAACATCGAAATGGTCATGAAACCGCCGTAACTCCACCCGTTGATGCCGATCCGGGTGGAATCGACAAACGGCAGCGACTTCAGGTACTTTACGCCCATCATCTGGTCGGAGACCTCCCTGGTGCCCAGGTTCCTGAATATGGCCTGTTCAAATTCGGCGCCCCGGTTGGATGTTCCGCGGTTATCAAGGGTGAATACGACGTACCCGAGGCTTGCGAGGTAGTTCAGGAAAAGCCCGCCGCCACCCAGCCATGAATCGGTTACCAGCTGCGAATGGGGGCCGCCGTAAACATAAATGATGACCGGGTATTTTTTTTCGGGCACGAAACCGGCGGGTTTGATCATCCGGCAGTACAGATCCGTATTGTCTTCATTTTTAATTGTGAACACGGAAGTGGTGCCAAGCTGGTAATCCTTCAGGGGGTTTTCATTTGCAAGGAGTACCCTCAGCGATTTGCCATGTTCATCGAGGAGCTCAACCTGGCGGGCAATGGCGGTGCTGCTGTAGCTGTCGAGGCAGTATTTCCCGTCATCCGAAACTTTTACGTTGTGCATTCCTGCAACGGAAGTAATGGCAGAAACCTTGCCTTTGGCCATCTCCACCATATATAATTGGTTGTCGATGGGGTTGTCTTTGTTGCACATGAACCACGCCCGGCTTCCCGTGGGATCTGTCTTCAGGAATTGGGTAACCTCCCAGGTCCCTTTGGTAAGCTGGCTGACCAGCACCCCTTCGGAAGTGTAAAGGTAGAGATGGTTATACCCGTCGCGGCGGCTTTCCCAGATGAACTTTGCCGGGTTGCCACCCGGAAATTCTGGCCCGTGCAGCGGTTCAACATAGGTTTGATTTTTTTCAACAAAGAGGGTTTTTACATACCGGCCGGTGGTAGCATCATATTTGTTCAGCTGCATGAAATTCTGATCGCGGTTCAGGCATGCGATGTAAATGTACTTTTCATCGGGGCTCCAGGTAATGCTGGTGAGGTACTCGATCAGGGAACCAGGGTCGCTCACCGTGGTGGAATCAGTTTGAAGGTAAATCGTCTTGCCTCCGGCGACCGAGTATACCCCCACAGTCACCTTATGGCTGGTTTCTCCTGCCATGGGATATTTTGTCGGTTTCACGGTGGCGATCCGGGCGGAAATATCCACCAGCGGATATTCGGCGACCATCGATTCATCCATCCTGTAAAAGGCCAGGAAGGCGCCTTTGGGCGACCAGAAGGTTCCCTTCGATATGCCGAATTCGTTCCTGTGGACTCTTTCGGAACCATACACAATGCCGGGGGCGTTGCTTTCGGCGACGGCTGTTTCCTTGCCCCCCGCCGAAATATAGAGGCTGTTCTCACGGGTGTAGGCAACAAGGCTGGCCGATTTGTCGATATCCTGGTTTTCAGTTTTATCGGGCCAGCTGTTTGCAACTGTTATCGTGTTTTTAACGATATCGCAAAGCAGGAGCGCATTCCCGTTTGTGAATGAAAATTCGCCGGCCGTTCTGAAAGTTGCGGAGGGAAACCGTTTCAGCGTATCCTGGCTGGCAACCCTGAGCGCCCTGTTCAGGCTGTTCAGCCTGAAAATGGTATCACGGCCGTCCGTTGAGACAGATCCCCTGACAAGGCTGTTTTTAGCGACGTAAACGAATTCCGCGGTACCCGGCAACCATTGAAGCTGGCTGAGATTGGCCGGATTCAGTTTCGGATTCATGTTCGTTGCGTCGTCAATCGTCAGGTGTTTGGACTGGGCAACGCCCAGACAGGGCAGAAGAAGAGCAACGATCAGGGTCAAGAGGAGCTTTTGCATGGTAGTTATGGAGGTTGAGTTCGAGTTGAAAATTTGAATATCGAATATTGAATTTGAATATCGAATCATGAATTTTGTTCGGGCCACTCCGAGAACCTCAGTGTCCCACGTCCCACGTCCCACGTCCTTCATCCCACGTCCTTCGTCCCACGTCCCACGTCCTACGTCCCCCGTACCCCTGCTATCCCCGTGATCAGCGACGGGTCCTTTTCGATGGCGTTGCCAACCACCACCATGTCGGCGCCTGAATCGAACGCTGTCTTGGCTAGTGACGGCGTTGTAATCCCACCGCCAATGATCAAAGGCAGTCCGATGGCATTTTTCACGCTCCGGATCATGGTGGGTGGAACTGCGTTTTGTGCGCCGCTTCCGGCATCCATATATATAAGTTTCATGCCCAGCATCTCGCCTGCCATGGCGGTACAAACGGCGATGTCATCCTTCCCTGCCGGTATCGGGGTGGTGTTGCTCATATAGTTCACGGTTGTCATACTGCCGCTGTCGATCAGCATATACCCGGTGGGGAGGATCTCCAGGTTGCTTGCCTTCAGGTAGGGGGCCGAGATCACATGGCGTCCAATGAGCATTTCCGGATTACGCCCGGAAATGAGCGACAAAAGCAGGATTCCATGGGCCTTGTTGCTGAGCTGCAGGTTATTTCCGGGGAAAAGCAGTACAGGTATTCTGCAATGCTCCCTGATATGCGAGATGACCCTGTCGTGATTGTCGTTGATCAGCAGGCTTCCACCGATGAAGAAAAAGTCGACGCAGGCTTCCACCGATAATTTTACCACGCGGCTAAGCAATTCCGGCTGGTATTTATCCGGATCGATCAATACCGCAAAACTCTTTTTCCCTGAGGATCTTCCTGTCAGGAGGGCCTGGTATATCATCATGAAATTTGATTAAAATACAGCTTTGGCTATCTGGGCGATATTCTCGGAAATCCCCACGGAAAAGTAGTGCAGCACGGGAACGCCAAAACTGATCAGTTCGCGGGATTGTTTAATACTCCATTCGATCCCGGCCTTAAACACCTCCTCGTTGGTTTTACATTTCATGACCTCTTTTACAAGGTCATCGGGGATGTCGATGTTGAAAATCTGGGGAAGCACATTGATCTCCTTTAACGTACAGATCGGTTTGAGTCCCGGGATAATGGGTACCGTGATGCCTTCTTTGCGGCATGCATCCACGAAATCGAAATACTTCCGGTTATCGAAGAACATCTGCGTAATAATGTACTCCGCCCCGGCTTCGATTTTTTCCTTCATGTATTTCATGTCGTACGCCAGGTTGGGCGATTCAATGTGTTTTTCGGGATAACCGGCAACGCCTACGCAGAAGTTTGTGCTGAAGGTGTTGAGCAGTTCATCGTCAAGGTACTTGCCCCTGTTCATGTCGGTGATCTGCGACACAAGCGAACTTGCGTAAGCGTGACCGTTTTTTTCGGGGGTGAATGTACGCTGGTTTTTCGGGGCGTCGCCCCGTAATGCCAGTATATTGTCGATACCCAGGTAATGGAAGTCGATGAGGGCGTACTCGGTTTCTTCCTTTGTGAAGCCCCCGCAGATGATATGCGGCACGACTTCCACCGAAGGATATTTATATTTAATGGCAGCAGAAATTGCGACGGTGCCCGGGCGTTTCCGGATCGTCTTTTTTTCCAGTAGTCCGTTTTCACGTTTTTTATAAACCACCTCCTCCTGGTGGTAGGTGACATTGATAAACGAAGGATTGAATTCCATCAGGGGATCGATGGTACGGTAGATACTGTTGATGTTATGTCCCCTCAACGGGGGAAGCAACTCGAATGAAAAAAGTGTTTTACTGGATTTATTGATCAGGTCTATTACTTTCATATTCAATTATTTGAGTATATATCACCTCCTGCACCCGTTCGTTGCCGGGAGCACCGGACAAGGTGACGGGGTTAGAAATTAAGGTTCGTATTAAGCAGTCTTTCCGCGTGTTCAAAGCTAAAACTTTTTCGCATTGCATAATCAGTCAGCTGATCTTTGCTGATGCGGCCGAGGTTGAAGTATTGCGAAAGCGGGTGTGAGAAATAGAAACCGCTTACCGAAGCCCCGGGATACATGGCGAAGTTTTCGGTCAGGGTGATGCCCGCAATTTTTTCCGCATCCAGGAGGTCGAAAAGGGTGCGTTTTTCGGAATGTTCGGGGCAGGCAGGGTATCCCGGCGCAGGCCTGATGCCCTGGTATTCCTCGCGGATCATGGAGAAGATATCGAGTTGTTCGTCTTTGGAATACCCCCAGAGCTCCGTGCGTACGCGGTGATGCAAAAGTTCAGCAAAAGCCTCGGCCAGGCGATCGGCCAGGATTTTGACCAGGATGGCGTTGTAGTCATCAAGGTCCTTTTCGTACCTGGCGGCCCACTCATCTGCACCCAATCCTGCCGTTACGGCAAAACCGCCGATATAATCGATGATCCCCGTTGTCTTCGGGGCAATGTAATCGGCAAGGCAAAGGTTGGGCTGGCCGGGTTCTTTCTGTTGCTGGTTGCGCAGGAAACGGAAGGTTGTCAGCACCTCCGACCTGGTTTCGTCGGTATACACCTCGACGTCGTCGCCGATGGAATTGCAGGGATAAAACCCGACAACGCCCCTGGCGGTGAGCATTTTTTTCTCAACGATCTCCTTCAGCATCTGCTGAGCATCGTCGAAAAGTTTCCTGGCTTCCGTTCCTTTTACAGGATCGGTAAGGATTGCCGGGTATTTGCCGTTCATCTTCCAGGCATGGAAAAAGAAGGTCCAGTCGATATATTCTTTAATCTCCTCAAGCGGAAAATCGTTGAATACCTTACTCCCGGTGAAAAGCGGGGTATAAATCGAATAATTGGACCAATCGGCTTCCAGTTTGTTTTGCCGTGCCTCAGGCAATGAAACATAAGTGTGATCAGCCTTCTTGTCATACGTGTTCCGGATGTGCTCATACCTTTTTTTAATGGTATCCGTGAACTCCGGTTTAACCTCGGCCGAGAGCAGGTTTGAAACCACGCCGACAGCCTTGGACGCATCCTTGACGTGAATGACCGGGTGTGAATAGTAAGGTTCTATCTTTACAGCCGTGTGAATCTCCGAAGTGGTGGCCCCGCCTATGATGAGCGGAAGGGTGAATTTCATCCGTTCCATCTCTTTGGCCACGTGGACCATCTCTTCAAGCGAAGGGGTGATCAGACCGCTCAGGCCGATCACATCCACATTGTGTTCCTTTGCGGCGGCCAGGATCCTGTCGGCCGGGATCATCACGCCCAGGTCGATGACTTCGTAATTGTTGCATGCGAGCACCACCCCGACGATGTTCTTGCCAATGTCGTGCACATCGCCCTTGACCGTGGCAAGAAGCACTTTCCCGTTGTTCCGGGGAGGGCCTTCGAGGGCGGCTTTCTCCGCTTCAAGCCGCGGGGTGAGCCGTGCCACGGCCTTTTTCATCACCCGTGCACTTTTTACGACCTGGGGCAGGAACATTTTTCCGCTTCCGAACAGGTCGCCCACCATGTTCATGCCATCCATGAGGGGGCCTTCAATGATTTTCAGCGCCTTATCGAAATGGGGCATGATCTCGTCGACATCCTGGTCGATGAACTCGGCGTTTCCCTTAACCAGCGAATGGCGCAGGCGTTCAATGATCGGCAGGGTTCGCCAGGCAGCTTCTGTTTCCTCTTTTTTCCCGGAATCGGTCACCTGGTCGGCGTAGGCGAGCAAACGTTCCGTTCCGTCCTTTCGCCGGTTGAGGATGACATCTTCAACCAGTTTAAGGAGCATTTTTGGTATTTCGTCATACACGGGCAGGGCGCCTGCATTCACAATGCCCATATCAAGCCCGGCCCTGATGGCATGGAACAGGAAGGCTGAGTGCATGGCTTCACGCAGGGGATCGTTGCCCCGGAAGGAAAACGAGAGATTGCTGATTCCGCCGCTGACACTTGCCCAGGGAAGGTTTTCCTTGATCCAGGTAACTGCATGCAGGAATTCAACCGCATAGTTGTTATGTTCCTCGATCCCTGTGGCCACGGTGAGGATGTTAGGGTCGAAAATGATATCTTCGGGTGGAAAATTCAACTCTTTGGTGAGTATTTCGTAAGCACGGCGGGCAATAACAATGCGGCGGGCAAGGTTCGTGGCCTGACCCTCTTCGTCGAACGCCATGATGACCGTAGCAGCCCCGAATTTCCGGAGGAGCATGGCATGTTCGCGGAAAGCGTCTTCTCCCTCTTTCAGGCTGATGGAGTTCACGATCGGTTTCCCCTGGATGCATTTAAGCCCGGCCCGGATCACCGAAAATTTCGACGAGTCGATCATGATCGGGACCCTGGCCACATCAGGGTCGGATGCCACCATGTTGAGAAAATTCACCATGGCCTTTTCAGCGTCAAGCATCGCCTCGTCCATGCTGATGTCGATGACCTGGGCGCCGCTTTCCACCTGCTGGCGGGCAACTGAAAGCGCCTCTTCGTATTTTTCCTCCTTGATCAGCCGGGCGAATTTCCTGGAGCCACTTACATTGGTCCGCTCGCCGATGTTGATGAAGTTACTTCCTTTGAAAATGATCAGTGGTTCAAGGCCGCTCAGCTTTAGTTCGTGGATACGTTCAGGAACCTGTCGTACCGTTGCGGTGGCTGCCAGTTCAACGAATCCGCGGATGTGTTCGGGGGTGGTTCCGCAGCAGCCGCCCACCATGTTCACAAACCCGCTTGTGATAAAATCGCCGATGTAACCCGCCATTTCAACCGCCGACTGGTCGTACTCCCCAAACTGGTTCGGCAATCCGGCATTCGGATAGGTGATAACGGGGAACGGGGCCTTGGCAGATAATTCTTCGAGATAGGGGCGGAGTTCGGCCGCGCCCAGCGAACAGTTGAGCCCGATGGCAAAAAGATCGAAGTGGATAACAGAAATAAGGAAAGCTTCAAGGGTTTGGCCCGACAGCGTGCGCCCGCTGTTGTCGGAGATGGTAACACTGGCGATGACGGGGATCCGGGTTTCGGGATCGGATTCACGCCGCTCTCCGATTTCGTCGAAAACGGCGATCAGCGCGGCTTTGGCATTGAGCGTGTCGAAAATGGTTTCAACCATCAGGATATCTGCGCCGCCGTCGATGAGTCCTCTGGCCTGTTCCCTGTAAGCCAGGTAAAGGTCGTCGAAACTTACCGCGCGGTATGCCGGGTTCTGGACATCGGGCGACATGGAGGCCGTCTTGCTGGTTGGCCCGATTGATCCCGCGACCCACCTGGGCTTCCCGCCGGGGCGGCCCGAAAAATCATCGGCAACCTGCCTTGCAAGTTTTGCAGCTTCCAGGTTGATTTCGTAGGCAATGTCTTCCAGGTGGTAATCAGAGAGGGAGATCCTGTTGGCGTTGAAGGTGTCGGTTTCAATGATATCGGCTCCTGCATCCAGGTATGCTGAATGAATTTCCCGAATCACATGGGGCTGCGTTAATACCAGGAGATCGTTGTTGCCTTTTAGATTATAGGCAAAGTCCCTGAACCGCTCTCCCCTGAAAGCGGCTTCATCCAGCTTGTACCGCTGGACCATGGTTCCCATTGCTCCGTCGAGCACAAGAACACGGGATTTGATGGCATCGTATATGTTGGTTGTCATTTTTTTTGGTCAAGGGTTATAGATGGTGAACGGGTGAGAGGGTAAACGGGTGGACAAGTGGACAAGTGAACAAGTGGACAAGTGGACAAGTGGACAAGTGGACAGGTGGGCAGGTGGGCAGGTGGGCAGGTGGACGGGATTTTCCGTAATTGTCTGCATTGTTTGCATTGTTTGCATTGTTTGCATTGTCTGCATTGTCTGCATTGTTTTCATTGTTTGCATTCAAGATTAAAAGGCAATTACCAGCATGCTGTCGCCTGTTTTCCGGAAAGAGAGCGTGTAATCTTCCTTCCGGCCGTCAACAGTCAGTGTTGCGCGGCATGTCTGATTCGTATTGCAAAGGTAATCAAATGGATGAATATAAATGTCGTTTCTGAAATCAACAGCTGGTTTGCCATGCAGTTTGTACAGCGCCTCTTTGCCGCACCAGTAAACATAGAGGTGCTCGAGCAGGTTTTCGTGGTCGAGAGATTCAAGTTCCCGGGGATGCATGAACCTTTCTTTTACCCGCTCAATCCTGTCCCTGAGTTTTTCAATGTCAATTCCCACCGGTCTGTTTTCAGCGTAAACAGCCGCGGCGAACTCTCCTGCGTGCGATACGGAAATGTAGTGACTGTGTGAGGTCAGGAAGGGTTTTCCGTTCAGGTCATATAAAATTTCAGCAGATCCCGGATGCAACATGTGCCTGAGCAGCGCCCGGTATGCCAGCCATTGTCTCCTGCGCAGTTCATGGCGGAATGAGCTGTAGAGAACTTGCTCGGGCCTGGTGAGATTGACCAGGGCAAGCAGCTCATCCTCAGTCTCGGTGATGTGCCAGGTGCCTGCGTAAATCCCGATGTCGGGCACGATTTCCCGGATAAAGGGCATAGGGTATGGTTAAATTTATAGAAACAAAGTGCAAAAATACGACATTCCTGCATTCTCATATTTGATTTTTTCGTACTTTTGCCGCCCAATTCATAAACCCCCGTTACCCATGGAAAACAACACCTTGTCCACCAGTCTTAGTTATAAAGTAGCAGATATGTCCCTGGCCGAATGGGGACGTAAAGAGATAGAAATTGCAGAAAAGGAGATGCCGGGATTAATGGCAGTCCGTAAAAAATATTCAGTTGAAAAGCCTTTAGCTGGTTCCCGCATCAGCGGTTCCCTGCACATGACGATCCAAACAGCTGTTCTGATCGAAACACTGATCGAGCTGGGCGCTGATGTTCGTTGGGCAAGCTGCAACATCTTTTCCACACAGGATCATGCCGCTGCCGCTATTGCAGCCAAAGGGATCCCGGTATTTGCCTGGAAAGGTGAATCGCTTGACGAATACTGGTGGTGTACCCATATGGCACTGAGTTTTCCCGGTGGCAAAGGGCCGAACCTGATCGTTGACGACGGAGGTGATGCCACGATGATGATCCACAAAGGATTTGAAGTTGAAAAGAACCCCGCTTTGCTGACCGTCCCTGCCGAGAATGCTGATGAAAAGGCCTTCATGAAACAGTTGCAGGAAATTTATATTGAAGATACAACCCGTTGGCATCGTACTGTTGCCGAATGGAAAGGGGTTTCCGAAGAAACCACCACGGGCGTTCACCGCCTTTACCAGATGAAAGACAAAGGTGCCCTGCTTGTTCCGGCCATCAACGTAAATGATTCGGTTACCAAATCGAAGTTCGACAATCTTTACGGATGCCGCGAATCCCTCGCCGACGGGATCAAGCGTGCCACGGATGTCATGATTGCCGGCAAGGTAGTCGTGGTTCTTGGTTATGGCGACGTGGGCAAAGGATGCGCCCATTCAATGCGGTCGTACGGAGCCCGGGTGATCGTGACGGAAATCGATCCCATCTGTGCGCTCCAGGCAGCCATGGAAGGTTTTGAAGTAAGCACCATCGAGGATGCCCTCCCCGAAGGTAATATCTATGTAACCACCACAGGGAACAAGGATGTGATCACCGCAGTGCACCTGTCCCAAATGAAAGATCAGTCGATCGTATGCAACATCGGCCATTTCGACAACGAGATCCAGGTCGAGCAGATGATCAACTGGCCCGGCATCCAGCATGTGAACATCAAACCGCAGGTTGATAAGTATATCTACCCCGACGGCAAAGCTATTTACCTGCTTGCCGAAGGCCGCCTGGTGAACCTTGGCTGCGCTACCGGACATCCTTCGTTTGTCATGTCGAACTCCTTCACCAACCAAACTCTTGCGCAGCTCGACCTCTGGAAAAACGACTACAAAGTTGACGTCTACCGCCTGTCGAAAAAACTTGATGAGGAGGTTGCCCGCCTGCATCTTGAGCAAATCGGCGTGAAACTGACAAGACTTACCCCCGAACAGGCCGAATACCTGAATGTGAACGCCGACGGACCGTATAAGCCGGAGCACTACCGCTACTAAGAGATTTACGATTTTAGATTTACGATTTTAGATTTACGATTTACGATTTTGGAGCAGCGATAGGAGGACCATGTTTTATCCGGCACCCCATCAATCTTCTAAAAATCGTAAATCTAAAATTGTAAATCGTAAATCTTTTTAGTTGGAGATATAAAGCATCGCCCCGTCATAAACGGTGGTGTACTGCTTTAACGGGTAGTGCGAAGGGCCCGCATAGGGGCTGCCATCGGTTATGATGAACTTTGAGGCACATATTGGACAGGTGCAGGTGATCGCCGATTTGTCAACCCTGATTTGGGCGCCGCTCACAAGCGGGTCGTAGGGGCAGGCCCGTTCATATGCCATAAATTCGTTGATGGACTTCCTGTAGATCAGGATGCCTTTGTACCCGCCAGTTACCGTTTCCCAGCCACCTACGCCATTGAGTGAAAGATACTGGGTCCCATTGGGATTCAGGCTGAAATTAACATAGGTAAAAGGAATTTCAGGGGCCGGCGTCTCTTTTTTGCAGGAACCTGCCATAAATGAAAACATCCCGAAAACGAGGAGTACCCTAACATAAAATGAGGAGGTTGGGTTCATCATCTTGCAAATTTCGTAATTTTAACGGGAACTTCCACAGAATATTATAATATATTTGTGTATTATTGCAACCTGTTTTTTTCGTTGCAACCTTATGAGTTTTAAATCCAGGATATATCAATTTGTCATTGTTGCCGCTTTTCTGCCTTTGTTGTGTTCCTTTACCCCCCAGGAAGTACGTGTAAACCAGAAAAAAATCGAACGTGAAAGGGAAAGAAAGCAAAAAGAGGCCCAAAAGGAGTATGAGAAGGCGGTAAAACGCCATAACGACAATCAGTCGAAAGAGACGAAAAAGAGCATGAAACAGACAAAAAAGGCTTCAAAAAAAACGCTTCCGATCAAACGCTGAGATTCCGTTTTTACCCCTCCTTTTTTCGATGTTAGCGATCGTTTAAAACGGTTCGTATATTAGACTTCAGGCTAATTTAGAATGGTTATATATTTGATAAACGGTTTAAATAATTTGGGCTTGTATTTTAAATAATTATTACATTTACCGCCTTTTAATAGCGCATTTATAATCTAACATAAAATTGTATGGTATGTTAAGAAATTTACTATTTACTATTGGATTTGTACTGGCAACAAGCTTGTTGGTATTTTCGCAAACCGGGTCAGGAACCCTTAAGGGAAAAATCATTGACAAGCAGACAAAGGAGCCGATTCCCTTTGCCAACGTCATTGTTGAAGTCGGCGGAGTTCAGGTAGGAGGAACCACCTCTGATTTTGACGGGAACTTTACCATCAAGCCGATCCCTCCCGGGAAGGTAGACCTGAAAGCCAGTTTTGTCGGATATAATCCCTTCATGTACAGGGGCATATATGTCTCACCCGACAAAATCACCTTCCAGAACCTCGAACTGGAAGCATCCACGACAACCCTCAAGGAACTTGAAGTTGTGGATTACAAGGTGCCTCTGATTTCCAAAGACCAGACCAGTTCAGGCGGTACGGTTACCTCTGAAGAAATTTCGAAGATGGCCAACAAATCCGCAGCTTCAGTTGCCACCACTGTAGGGGGTGTTTCAACCGACGCCAACGGGAACATTACCAGTATGCGCGGCCAGCGTTCAAGCGGCACTGTGTATTATATCGACGGGATGCGTGTAACGGGGAGTAATGCGCTGCCCCAGAGCGCCATCGAACAGGTTGAAGTTATCCTCGGCGGTACACCCGCTGCCTATGGCGATGCCACAGGAGGGATTATCAACGTCACTACAAAAGGACCGTCAAAGGAATTTTCAGGTGGCGTCGACGTCCAGACTTCGCAATACCTTGATGCCTTCGGGTACAACCGTCTGGGTTTGAACTTCACCGGTCCGCTGGTGTCAAGAAGGGATACCGTTCACGGAACAAAAACCCCGATCATGGGCTTCTTCCTCGCCGGCGACCTGATTTACCAGAAAGACGGAGCCCCATCAGCTTTTCAAAAATACAAGGTTAAAGACGATGTGCTGAGAAGCCTTTCACAAACTCCCCTGCGTATCAGTGGCCAGAACAATGCCGTATTTTACAATTCAGAATTTCTGACCTTAGACCAGCTTGAAAAAACGAAATATTCACTGAACTCAGCCGGTACCAACATCAACGTGTCGGGAAAACTTGATTTCAGGGTAACTCCTTCCATCAACCTCTCCTTCGGAGGTACATTTACATGGAACGACAGCCGCAATTTCTCTTTTGCCAACTCACTCCTCGACTGGAATGCCAACTCCCATTCAAACAGCAACACCTGGCGCGTTTACGGCCGTTTCACACAGCGCTTCCCATCAGCGCCCGACAGCAAAAATTTTGTCAAGAACATCTATTATTCTATTGGTGCCGACTATACGAGCAGTTTTGGAAAAACCGAAGATGTACAGCATAAAAACAACTATTTCCAGTACGGATACGTGGGAAGCTTTGCCACGCATACCATCCGCGCCTACACCCCGAACATTGCCTATGACTCGGTGGCAAAGAAATGGGCTCACCTGCAGAACGGAACACGCGACACCATCGTCATCTTCAAAGGCTCCGATATCAATCCCGAATCCTCAAACTGGACACAACAGTATTTTGACCTGTTTGACTCACCTGTCGGACATTACCAGAACACAGGCGAAATCCTTTCGGGAAAAGGTCTGTTAAACGGAATGGAACCTGCATCGCCCTACGGCATTTTTGCAGGAGCAGGTAACAGGCCCAACGGATATGCCGAGAGCAAAACCGACCAGGTTGCCGTGAATGCATCGTTTGCAGCCGACTTTGGCAATCATGAAATCCAACTTGGATTGCAATATCAGCAACGGAAAAGTGCCTCCTACTCAAATGCAGGCATCACCCTCTGGGATCTCATGAAGGGATTGACCAACAGCCAACTTGCCGACCTTGACCTTGCCAACCCGCAACTGATCTCCCGCAATGGGGTGTTCATGGATACGATCAATTACTTTCGCAAATACGTTCCGACACTGCAACGCAACTTCGACGTCAACCTCCGCAAAAAATTAGGTCTGCCTGTCAACGGAACCGATTACATTGATCTCTATTCATACGACTTCTCCAAAAACTCAATCAATTATTACGACAGGGACATGAAGCTGCACACGGTCAACACAGGCGGAAACCTGTTCTCGATGGATATGTTCAGTGCCGACGAAGTTCTGAACAACGGCGCACCCAGTGTCGTTTACAGCGGATATGACTATACCGGAAAAAGATTGTCGGGCTCCACGAGTTTTGATGATTTCTTCTCCGCCAAGGATGCCAATGGCAACTATACGCGTGCTGTCGGTGCATACCAGCCAATCTACATGGCGGGTTATATCCAGGATAAATTCGCATTCAAAGATCTTATTTTCAATATTGGTGTCCGTGTCGACCGGTTCGATGCCAACCAGCCTGTGCTGAAGGATCCCTATCTGTTCTATCCTGCCAAGACGGTGGGCGAAGTATCCCTGCTGAACGGGCAGAAAGTCAAGCACCCTTCCGGAATGGGCGGCGATTATGTGGTTTATGTTGATGATGCGAATAACCCGACAGCGATCACCGGTTACCGTTCAGGCAACGTATGGTACAATGCAGAAGGCAGCCCGATCACCGACCCCGTCCGTGCACTTGACCGCGGCCAGGGAGTGCAGCCTTACCTGGTTGATCCTTCGAATAAAACGGTGCAGGCTAATGTCTTCAAACAATATGACCCGCAGACTAACTGGATGCCGCGTATCGCATTCTCCTTCCCGATTTCAGATGATGCTTTGTTTTATGCCCACTACGATATCTTAACCCAGCGGCCTTCATCCTCCGAAGTCCAGATCGACCCGATCACCTACTATTACATTGGTGTAACCGGCTCTTCGATCCAGGTTAACAACCCGGCCCTGAAACCCGAGAAGACCATCGATTATGAACTTGGTTTCCAGCAAAAGGTCAACAACGCTTCATCGCTTAAACTTGCCCTGTTCTATCGTGAAATGCGCGACCAGATCCAGCAGTACCGTTTGAGCGGCGCCTACCCGAGAACCTATTATTCCTATGCCAACATTGACTTTGGTACCGTAAAGGGACTTACCGTCACCTATGACCTCCGCCGTTCGGGGAATGTGCGTTTAAGATTCAGCTATACCCTGCAGTTTGCCGACGGAACCGGATCAGACGCCAACACAGCCCAGGCGATCATCCGTTCCGACCAGCCGAACCTGCGTACGCTGAACCCGCTGAATTTTGACCAGCGTCACCAGTTCAACGTCAGCCTCGACTACCGATGGAGCCGCGGAAAAGATTACAATGGCCCGGTGATCAACCGCAAGAAAAGCGGCAAAGCCCCTGTCCAGATCTTCTCAAATTTAGGCGCCAACTTCACCCTCAACGGGGGGTCCGGCACACCGTATACCAAAACCAGTACCATTCTTCCTTACGGCGCCATGGGCCCGATCCAGGGAAGCATGAACGGTGCCCGTTTACCCTGGCAGTTCCTTATCAGCGCAAGGTTTGACAAAGACTTCTTCTTCCAGATGGGCAAGAAAAAAGAAGGTACGCTCAATGTTTATATCGAGTTTGCCAACCTGTTAAATACGGCGAATGTTCTGAATGTGTATCCGGGAACCGGAACCGTGAACGATGACGGCTTCCTGTCGGCGCCTGAATGGCAGAATGCCATCAGCCAGCAGGTCAATACGCAGTCATTCCGCGATCTCTATACGATCAACATGAATAACCCGTACCGCTATAGTTCGCCACGAACCATTCGTTTAGGCTTAATGTTTAATTTCTGATGTGTTTAACCAAGGTAATGAGAAGAAATTCCGGTATGTTAAAAAATAATGCAACTATGAAAAATATACTTCGCTATTTAGTGATTGCACTTTCCTGTTTGGTGGTCACCAACGCCATCTTTGCAGAAGAGGTACACAATCCGGCTGGAAAGAAAAGCACCAGTACGATCAAAGAAACGGCAGCCGGCTGTGCCTCCGGATCAAGTTATAAATACCTTGACATCAACAACGTCAGGACGCTCTGCTATTCATATGGCAACGGATGGTTCCTCGAAAACGCCGAATACGAAATCCCAAAAGGATCAAAGAAAACTTCCATGTTCTCTTTTTCCCTGTGGATCGGGGGGATCGATATCAACAACAACCTGAAACTTGCAGCCTACCGTTATGGGCAGGGTGCAAGCGGGACGGCGCATACCAAGAATGATTACTGGCCTGGCCCGCTTACAGTTGACGGTACCGCCGCCATTGACCCGGAAACCTGTGCCACCTATGATAAACTATTTCCCATTACCCGGGCTGAAGTACAGGAATTTCTTGCCTGGTGGGAAAATAAAGCCGATTACCCGAATTATGTGATCCCAAAATCGATTACCGACTGGCCCGCCCATGGCAATAAATCAAAAGGCCAGGCATACTACCTTGCCCCTTTTATGGATGTAAACGGTGACGGTAACTACGATCCCAAAAGCGGTGATTATCCTTATTATGACCTCAATAACCACCTGTGCCCTAAAAACCGGAAAGATTCAATTCCCCGCATCGTTCGGGCGAAAATCAAGAACGGCGAGACCAAAAACGGAGTCGATATCGATACCCTTGGTATCCTTGTTGACCAGGTATTAAAAGGCGACCAGACCTTATGGAGCGTTTACAACGATAAGGGAAATTACCATTCTGAAACACAGGGTGAGCCTATTGGTATGGAAATCAGGGCGCAGTACTTTGCTTTTTCCACCAACGACGAGGTCAACAACATGACCTTTTATTCCTATGAACTGATCAACCGGTCAACCTATACCCTTACCGGAACGTATTTCAGCCAGTGGGTCGATCCCGACCTTGGCTGGGCCAACGATGATTTTGTTGGTTGCGATGTAAACCGTGGTCTCGGTTACTGTTATAATGGCACTCCCACCGACGGAACCGGACAGAGCTATGCTTACGGCGCTCATCCTCCCGCAGTTGGTGTTGACTTTTTCCAGGGTCCATACATGGATCCTGACGGATGCGACAACCCCTCATTCAAAGGAAGCAGCGTTGAAGGACCTTCTTTCAGCACCTTCCCCAACCCCTGCGACATCGTGGGTTTGAATGGCACGCCGATTAAAATGGGATATGGAGCAAATGGCAAGGATTCAGCCATTTTCATTGTACGTTCCGAGGCGATCAACGGCATCAATTTTGGTGATGGCATTGTCGATAACGAACGTTACGGGATGCGCCGGTTCGTATATCACAATAACAGCAACTCCGGTGTTCCCGCCTACATGACCGATCCGACTTATGCTCCGGAATATTATAACTTCCTGCGTGGTATCTGGAAAGATGGCGCCAAGATGACCTACGGCGGAAACGCTCACTTCGGAGCAGGCGGCGATGGTCCTCCCTGCGACTTTATGTTCCCCGATCTTTCCGACCTGTGCGATTGGGGTACTGCTGGTCAGCCACCGTCACCAAAGGAATGGACGGAAGTTACCGCAAAGAATAAACCTGAAGACCGTCGTTTCATGCAGTCGGCAGGACCATTTACCCTGTTGCCGGGAGCCTGCAACTACATTACGGTTGGTATCCCATGGGCACGTTCCATTGCCGGGACCCCGGAGGAATCAGTTACCCTGCTGAAACAGGTTGACGATAAGGCACAGAGCCTCTTTGACAACTGCTTCGCCGTACTCAACGGACCCAATGCTCCTGATCTCACCATCGAGGAGATGTCAAACTCGCTGATCATTTATATTTCGAATCGCAAAACTGCCGACGCAGGCAACAACTTCGGTGAAAAGTACAAGGAATTCGACCCGAACATTCCGAACCCGGATAACCTTCCCCACAGCCAGCGTAACGACTCCCTGTACCATTTCGAAGGGTACCAGATCTACCAGCTGAAGGACGCAACCGTGTCAGCCGCCGATATCGATGACCCGAGCAAGTCGCGCATCGTTGCCGAATGCGACGTGCAGAATGGCGTGACGAAACTTGTAAACTGGACATTTGACCAGACCATCGGAGGCAATGCCGGCCAGGTGATGACCGACGGCGCCGACCTTGGAATACACCACTCCTATGTTTTCACCAAGGATATGTTCAATTCAGGGACCAACAACCACCTGGTGAATCATAAACAGTATTATTACCTGGCCATTGCCTATGCATACAACCAGTATAAGAAATACGATCAAACCGATCCTACTGCGCTCGATGGTCAGAAAAAGCCTTACCTGAGAGGACGCAGCAATATCAAAGTTTATACGGCCATCCCGCATATTCCTCTAGCCGATGTGGCAAATTCCGCTTATGGTGAAGGTCCGGTAATTACCAGAATCCAGGGCCAGGGTAACGGAGGCATGATTACCGATTTCTCTGCCGCAACCGTGGCGGAGATCCTTTCAAAACCGCCTTTGGATTCAAACACCACAAAACTGGGTGATCCTGATTATCCCATCGCCTATCAGCCCACGTATGCCCAGTCAATGGGTCCGTTGCGCGTCCAGGTACTCGATCCGCTGAACGTGGTCAACGGGGAATACACCGTTCGTTTTGATTCGATGGTTAATGTTACTGTAGGAAACCCCTACACCAATACCAAGAAAATCCAGTTCGGAAAATGGACCCTCATCAACAATAAAACCGGTGTTACCTACAGGTCAGATACGACAACGATATACCAGTATGAGCAAAACTTCCTCGACCTTGGTCTGGCTTTGACGATCAACCAGGTGCCGAATGCCGGCGACTCCCTCCGGGGTTCTGTTACAGCGAGTAACGGGTTGATTTATGCTTCACCCCAGCTCTATGCCGACAGTTCCAAACGGTGGTTGAGCGGTGTTGCCGACAGCGACATCCCGAATTCTCCGCTGAACTGGATCCGTTCAGGGACCTACAAGGGATCCGATGCCAGGTATTACGACTGGAGGATGGGAACAAACCAGCCATGGGACCCGAATAAAAACTTCCAGAAAATTCAGGGTGGTATCTGGGCGCCGTATTGCCTTACTGCCGTCAACAACCTCGGAGTTGTCGCTAATCCTGAATTGTATGCAGGACCTGCCTCCTCTGCTGGTTCCAAGCTTTTGGGCACCATGGACCAGCTGGCCAGTGTTGATGTCGTAATTACACCTGATAAGAAATTGTGGACACGTTGCCCGGTTGTGGAACTCTGCCCGCAGAAACAGCTGGCCCAGGGAGGTGCCAAAGCGTTTAATTTCAGGGCTGCTCCATCTGTTAACGTGGATGGCGATACCGGGAAGGTAAGTTCCGACCCTATGTATAATTCGAACTACATCAGTCCTACGGGCATGGGTTGGTTCCCGGGTTATGCAGTCAACCTGGAAACCGGTGAACGGTTAAACATTATGTTCGGTGAAAACTCATGGCTTGTTGCCGATAACGGCCGAGACATGATCTGGAACCCGACCAGCCGGGTTTATGATGAATCAGGTACTCCTGTATTCGGAGGCGAACATTACGTGTATATCATGGGTCATAAGACTTTCAAACAGGTTGGTCCTTATACATTCCTTTTCCCGGCATATGATGCCGGCGCCTATATTCGCGCCAATATGATGAAGGTTCCGGCCAATGATGCCATTTATAAGGACCGTACCTATGCTTCAGCAATGTATGTTAATATCCCGCTGGCAGTTGAAGGTCAGCAGTGGCTTAACAATGCCGTGACCACGAAGATCAGGGTTTCCAAACCTTACCAGCGCTATTATTCAACGCCGATGCCTGCCGGGTCAACTGATACTGTTAACCGTAACTACCCGATGTACACGTTTAACACGAATTCAATTTCAACTTCGAAGAACAACCCTTCGGCTGCTCTTTCCGATATGAACAAGATCAATGTTGTGCCGAATCCTTATTATGCCTACAACGATTACGAAAGGAATCAGCTTGACAACCGCATAAAAATCGTAAACCTGCCTAACAAATGTACAGTCACTATTTTTGATATGAGTGGCGTGCTGATCCGTCAGTTCGTTGTTGATAAGTCGGGCATTGCCCAACCACGTTCTTCAACCTCCGGACTGAACACCGACGCGAAAACATCAATTGACTGGGATCTTAAGAATTTTGCCGGAATTCCAATTGCCGGCGGAGTTTACCTGATCCATGTTAAAGCCGACGGGCTGGGTGAACGCACCATCAAGTGGTTCGGGATCTTAAGACCGGTTGACTTAAACTCATTGTAAGGCACACACGATTTAAACAGGATAAAAACAAAAAATTCCAGGATTATGAAAAATATATATAGCTGCTTAGTTGCAATATTCTTGATGGGGTTGGTTCTAATTCCCATGGATAAGGTGACTGCCGGAAATAAGGACCGTTCTGGTCAGGCAGGAGCATCGGAACTACTTATCAACCCCTGGGCAAGAAGCTCAGGGTGGGGGTCGGTAAGTACTTCCTGCGGACAAGGTCTCGAAGCTTTGTATACCAATATCGCCGGGACTGGCTTTACCAAGGGAACCGATGTCATCTTTTCGTATACCGATTGGTTGAAAGGTTCAGGCGTAAACCTCATGGCCTTCGGGATCAGTCAGAAACTGGGCCAGCACGGAGGTGTTCTTACCGCGGCAGTTATGTCAATGAATTTTGGTGATATTGATATAACCACTACAAGTTCGCCTGAGCCTATCCAGGGAACGTTCAAGCCAAGTTATATGAATATCAACCTTGCGTATGCCAAAGCCTTTTCCAACAGCATATACGGGGGTATCGCCATCAAATTGATCACTGAATCGATTTCCGACGCCAGTGCTACGGCAATCGCTCTCGACGCAGGGATTCAATATGTGACCGGCGAAAAGGAACAGGTAAAATTCGGTATCGCCCTGAAGAATGTCGGCGCCCCGATGCATTTCAGCGGAGATGGTCTGTCGTTTCGCGGAGTGATACCCGGGCATGACAATTCCAACGACCAGTTTACCGTTGAGCAGCGGTCGGCTACCTACGAGCTTCCAGCAACATTGAGAATCGGTGCTTCCTACGATTTTCTTATCGGCGACATGCACCGCATCACCCTGGCAGGTAACTTCACTTCAAACTCCTTTACTGCCGACCAGTTTACCCTCGGGCTCGAA
Source organism: uncultured Bacteroidales bacterium (assembly GCA_903913885.1). GTDB lineage: Bacteria > Bacteroidota > Bacteroidia > Bacteroidales > FEN-979 > CAIVAT01. The sequence continues at coordinate 50,560 of CAIWMX010000067.1, forward strand.
TATGCTTTGAAGAGTTATCTTCAGCTCAGGGCCGGTTATACCTACCAGGATGGGATTTTCAATACAAGTGTAGCCGACAGGGGAACTGTATTCACCGGGCCAAGTGCAGGTTTTACTGTTTCAGTTCCGTTCAACAAGGAAAAGGAATCGGGGATTGCCATCGATTATTCATACAGGGCAACCAATCCTTTCCAGGGAACACACTCCGTTGGTATAAAACTTAACTTTTAATCCTCTGGTTTAAAGTTTATTCCCAATTTATTTTGTTTAGCAAAAGGACCCTAACAAAGGGTCTTTTGCCTTATTATAAAATCAAATAATCAACCTGAAATGTCAGATATTAAATATTATACTCCTGAAGGTCTGGAGAAAATGCGGGATGAATTACACCAACTGACGACCGTGGAACGGCCTTCCATTTCAAGGCAGATTGCAGAGGCCAGGGATAAGGGAGATTTGTCTGAAAACGCGGAGTATGCCGCTGCAAAGGAAGCTCAATCGATGCTTGAACTTAAGATATCCAAGCTTCAGGAGGTGCTTAGCAATGCCAGATTGATTGATGAACGGAAACTTGACAACAGCAAAATCCTGATTTTCTCTACGGTGAAGCTTAAAAACACACTGAACGGAGCCATGGTTACCTATACGTTGGTTCCTGAAAACGAGGCCAACATCAAGATAGGGAAATTATCGGTAAGCTCGCCTATTGCCAAGGGCCTCCTTGGAAAGAGCATTGGCGAGACTGTTGAAATCGCTGTTCCTGCCGGGAAAATCACTTTTGAAATTTTTGAAATATCACGACAAAACGGATAAGCATGGCATCAATATTCACCCGGATTGTAAACGGGGAGATCCCCTGTTACAAAATTGCTGAAGATGATAACTACCTTGCCTTCCTGGATATTAACCCGCTTCAGGAGGGACATACCCTGGTAATACCCAAGAAAGAGGTCGATTTTATTTTTGACATGGATGAGCAGCTTCATGCCGGCCTGTGGAATTTTGCGCGGATAATCGGGAATGCCATCGGGAAAGTCGTTCCATGCAAGCGTGTCGGCATTACTGTGATCGGCCTTGAAGTCCCCCACGCTCATATTCATCTGATCCCGCTGAAAACTTTGTACGACATGGACTTTCGCAAACCAAAGCTTTCTTTTACTCCGGAGGAGTTTCTAACGATCGCTGAAAAAATAAAACAAGCGATAGAAAAGTAGCGAGGTGGCGAGGTAGCGAAAAATCGTAAATCGTAAATCGTAAATCGTAAATCGTAAATCAATGTCGTTTAGTTAACAAAAATAAGATAAAAATCGTTCTTTGACATAGTAATAGTTTCGGAGGTTTTATTAACTTAGAGGTATAATATAGGGGTCACCGATTGGAC
>CAIWMX010000068.1 GCA_903913885.1 uncultured Bacteroidales bacterium
GAGGGTCACAGGTTCGAATCCTGTTGCTCCCACAGAAAATCCCCCTCAAAACACTGAAAACCAAGAAAAGCCGCTGATTACAGCGGCTTTTTTGTTACAGCCTGTTACACCAAAATAACGGATCAAGTGCAAAACCTGTGGAGCAGCCACCCTTAGGCGTATAACTTTGACAATCTGAAGAGGAAGAAATTTATATCAGTTACTCCTCTGTAATGAGCCCTGAAAGCCTTGATTTTAGCGTTGAATGATTCGGCGGAAGCATTAGTGCTCTTGTTGTTAAAGTAATTCAGGATTGTTTTATAATGGTTGGCGATTGTACGGGATATCGTATTAAAGGCTTTAAACCCTGCCTGTTCAACCTTTTCGTGCCATTTGGCAAGCCTCGTGTAAGCGTATATTTTATCTGTTGTATTGGTAAAAATCCAGGATAGGTTCTGGGTTAAATCATATGCTTTTTTGATGTCAGGAAAGCGTTCAAACAGTATTGCCGCCCTGCCAGCCTGGTGGCTGGTCCATTTCTGCTCCTGTTTGTATAATAGATACCTGCTCCTGACAAGAAGTTGTTTCAATGTATCTCCATTACTGAGTATTTGCGGATTATATGGACTCTTGCTCTTTTTAGCCTCGTCAATTGCGTCATTCTCTGCTTCCAGGGCTTCCCATCGGTATTTAATACGGATCTCCTGCAGAGCTTCTGTAGCTAACTGCTGGACGTGGAACCGGTCAATTACCTGAGTGGCATTGGGAAAGCACCGCCTGGCGATCAGGCTCATGTTCCCGGCCAGGTCCAGGGTTATTTCAAGTACCTTATTCCGTTCCCTTACAGGAAGTTGTTGTAAAAAGGGGATGATTGTTTCAGAATTGGTCCCTTCTAAAATGGCCACCAGCGATCCCTTCTTTCCTTTAGCTGCTTTGTTTGTGACAATCGTGTAAAGTTCCCCATGAGACAGTGACGTTTCGTCAATGGAAAGATAGGGCCCCAGGTTCTTAGGAAATACCAGGCCTTTACTAGCATCCTTTCTATGTTCCCATTGCTGAAACTCACTTAGTCGATTCCTATAGGAGCGCTGGAGGTTTTTTCCATTCACCCCATAGAAAGTGCCGATGGTTTGCATGCTATGTGCTTGGGTATCGGCCGATTTCTTTTAAAAAAGCCGCAAAATCTTTAGTGATTCGCGTTCCCTGTGCTACCAGATCCCAGTCCCGAGAGACGACCTTACCTGTATCTTCATTCAGCCATCGGCGGCGCGTTATATGCAGGTATACCCGGTAGCCACGTATTGGAAAATCTTGTACGGTTATCTCATCATAAAAGCCCTTGGAGGATAACTTATTGCCATGAAATTCTTCCGGAATAGTATTTACTTCTTTGAGGTACAGATGCAAATCTTCCCCTTCTTTAATGTACGAAATCAGTTCAAAATAGGTATCCAGGGATTCGGGCAGGATTAGTTTCAGTAAGACGTTGTAGGAATCGTTCATGGCAGTTAGTTTGTTCCTGGCAAAGGTCAGAATTTCAGTCCTACTCCACAACTATTGTTCCTGATCCAACTTTTACAGGCAACTTTGCCTAAAATCTTGCCAGTTCGTACCTTTGTTTAGGCAAGTTTTCAAAGCATTTTAGGCAAAAATCAAAATTATGGCAACGGTTATTTTTTACTTAGACAAAGAGAGGAAAAACGGATGTTTAATCCTGGCTACATTTACCTTTAACCATCAGAGGCTGAGGCTTTCTACCGGATTAAATGTTACCAAGGAAGCCTGGAATGACGAAGAGCAGCGCGCCTATCCGCTGAAGGATCATGCCGAAACGAACAAGAGACTTCGGGAAATAAACAGCTTTCTTCTTGACACATATGACAAATATTTTTCCAAGGGGCTAAAACCGACAAAAGAGGAAACTCTTGATAAGACTTATGCTTCATTTTACAAACATAGGGCCTTGGGGTCTTTTCTTGGTATCTGGCCCACCTGGTTAAACTTGAAATTTTAGCCAGGGAGCTGTACCGAGAAAAATAAATAATGGCAAGGGGCTGGGTCAGATTGGTACAATCTGAATAGCCCTGAAAGGTGCCGGTTTTTCACCGGCAGCCCTTGACAGTTTTACAGCGAAGCGGATTTTTCGCAGGTAATTTTGCTGGAATTTCGAGGTTAGACAGGAACACTTTTGAACCCATTTTGAGGCGATTGAGCCCATTTTGAGCCCATTATTTTTTTAACACGTAAATTGTTCCAGCACCTGTTAGTCCTTGTTTTTCAAATAAATCGAATTTTTCGACTAACTCTGCTAAATCTCGTGAAGCAGTTGCCTTTGAAATAGCATTAAGCGTCTGAAAATCAGAATTTGAGATTCTGGCTTTCTCCTTCACAAATTGCACCGCTTTCAATTGACGATCATTAAGCCCAAGTTTAACGAGTTGTTCATCAGTTAATTTACTTTTAAAAAGCGTGATAATAAAGCCACCATCCTGTTCCAGCATTTCAGGCTCAGGTAATTCTGTTTGCTTGCAGGAATCAAGGATTTTTATTGTTCCTCTGCCCCAGGCATCAATATACCCGCCTTTAAAACTCACATCGGCGATGATCGGGTTTCTTGGTTTTGAGGAATGAGATCGTTTCAATGCATCCAATGTCAGGCCTTCAGGAAGCGGGCCTTCAGTGCTTTTAATTTAAAGCGAACTACTTATAAATACTGTGTTTTTATTTCCATTTTGCTTCCATTTTTTGATTTGTGATTAGTTTGAGCATTGGCAAATGGTACTATCATAAGTTATGCGATTAATGTTACTAAGATTTTTGTTTTGGACATACTATTATATATGTTTTGTATAAAATTCCATTCGTATACTTGTGAAATCAATCATTGAACCCAATACTTTCATTGTTGGATCTTGCTTTAAAGCTACTAACCAAACGTCCATATTTTCTTTAGTTGCAAAACGCATATCTATCAACCAATTGCCTTCTGAGTCGTTGCTGATTTCGCGACTAATAAAACCTTTTTGTGATTTTATCAATCCACCGCGAACTGCAATCTCGGCATCGATGAACTGCTAGTCTGTAAAGCCTTCTTTTAGTTTGAATCTGGCAATTTCGATGTATTCCAATTTTATGTTCATACGATTTGTAGTTTCAGCTCTGGAAATAAAAGTTGTTGAGAAAATTAAAATTGCTAATACTATTAATTTTTTCATTTTGCGTCGCGTTTTGTAATAGCTTTTACTAATGTTAGAATTATGAATATTTCAACTCCCAATAAAACCAACGGTAAAATTAATGCCGAAGTAATAGTACCATGTGCAAAAGCGATAATAATGGTTTGAATTTCAATTAAAGCCCTGATAATGGTAACAATGGTAATGCTTTCAGGAACACCCTTTAACGCAACAATCATCAAAGCCAGGCCAATGGCAAGATTTCGTGCTGCAAATTCAAAACTTGCACTTGTGAAAATAGCATTGGTTAAATCAAAACCTTTGGCATTGGGAAAAAGTACCGTCATATCCAAATAACTCATCACACCAAATGCGATGTTCATTAAAGCTAATACGCATACAACAATCCGTACCCATTTGGGTACAATGTCAATGTGTGTTGTCATAATTTTATAATTTTTAGTTAGTTAACTTGTTTATAATAAAATGCTGTGATTACGACTGATAAAATACATATAACAACAGGAACAGCTGCAAATGCATACATTCCTAAAGCCATTGTTGCAGTTACTGCCCAGGTGAGCAACAAGGTATTAGCGAAAGCAGCTAAAAAACGTACAGGTTTAATTAACAAACCAATACCCACAATAACTTCAGCAATTCCAATATAAATCAACATCCAATTCGGTAATCCAAATTCATTGAACTCCTTAATCATAACTGAACTTTCTGCCAACTTCATAACTCCCGGAATTACTGTTAAAATCCCGATAATTATTGAAAGGATTTGGATCATAATGCCACTATTCCATTTCATAAAATCGTTATGATTTTAATGTCTTAAATTAATGGGGCCAATATTTTTCGGGAAACTTCCCAAAGTTTCTTTTGGTCAACTTATTCCATTTCTACTTTATGAAATGATCTTGCCTTTCGCCAACTGTAACAAGCTCCTTTTTTTGAAGGTTGATTACATCGTTGATAACCGAAAATATATATTCGGCAGCTTTTTCAACTGAAATGCCAACAATCATATTCATTATTTTCACAAAAATTCGAATGGGCTGAGGTTCGTTGGCAAGGATTTTTGTTTTTACAAGCCCGGGCATGTATAAATTAAGCGGGTATATCAACTGCCTTATTAACACCGTTCAGACAATAACTTTTTTGCTGTAGCCTTGCCAATTCCATCTGTTGCACCAGTAATAAAAGCAGTTTTCATATTCATTGTTTAAGAAATGCCTTTGCTTGGAAAACGCTCATTCTGAAAGATAAAGGCTCTGTCATTTCGTTAAAGTCTGATACGGATGGGTCTTCTCCAAATTTTCGCATAGATAATCGGGAATCTTTTAAGGATTCCCAATGCACTGCAATTACCCAGGTTCCATCTGCATCTACACCTGTTTCCCGGCTGATAAATCCAGGTTGTTTCGCAGCATATTCAATGCCTACACGAATATTCCTTGTTTCAAATTCTTCTTACGAAATATTTGCTTTCGGCTTAAAACAGGTGATTTCAATTACCTGGTTTTTCATTTTTTTACCCTTTTAATTGTTTCATTGCTGTTCCCCAATCTTCAAGGTGATGCACAGAAATTAATTTGCCGTCAATAACCGTATGGAAATCAATCGACATAATTTTGAATGATTTTGTGCCATCGGTAGGCAAGCCCATAAAGTCACCATTGGGTGTACCGCTCACCAAACTGCGCACTACGTATTTATTGCCATCATTAGCCATATCCTGTGGCTCCCATTTTAAATCCGGAATCAGTTTCCAAAAGAACTCAACTTGTCCGATTAAAGCAGGCTTCCCTTTGCTTTCTACTGAACCGCTCGAAAGAAAATCGTCAGCTAAAACTTCAGTTAAAACTGCTGTAGGTGTGGTTTCTGTATTTACGGTTAATGCTTTCCTGTAAAATGCCGTTAAGGCGTCATGATTCTTGTCCATGTCTGAAAAATTTAAAGGATTAATAATGGTGCAAAGATGAGATGGTCCCGGGTGTTGCACAATGGACAAATCAGCCTATATGTGGTACTTTTGGGGAAATTACCTTTTGAGGTAAGTTGCTCTGAATTCTACTGGCGTAGTTTCCGTGTTCTTTTTAAAATAGCGAACAAAATATGCAGGGTCTTCAAAACCCAATTCCTGCCCAAGTTCTTTAATAGATAAATTAGTATGAACTAAAAGTCGTTTGGCTTCCAATAATATTCTATCAGTGATTATTTCTTTGGGCGACTTACCCCAAACCTTAGCAGTGGCTTGACCCAAACGCTTTTCGGTAATGCAAATAATTTTAGAATAATCATTTACACTTTTTAATTTGGTAAAGTTATTTTCCAATAAATCACGAAACAACAAAGTATAATCAAGGTCTGCACCCTTTTTAAGTTCAGTGTAACCTTGTTTGCGTTTTTCTCTTTCTGAAAGAAGTAAAAAATTATAAAGTAAGTTTTTTAATAGAATATGTTTCGAGTTGTCGGTTGGCAAACTCAATTCATCTGTAATGCTCTCGCAAATGTGAATAAATTTTTCAAAATCAGTTTTATTTAGTTTAATAGTTAGCTTTCCGGCAAGGTCATTAAACAAAATACTACTTCTCAAAAACCTGGTGTCCGATTCAGAAGTACAAAAAAAGTCATCAGTGAAAATTAAAATTCGTCCTTCATAGTTTAGAAGTTGGTCAAACTGATGAACACGGTCTTTGTCAATAAACAATAGCGTGTAAGGTTCAATTTTTATGGGATCAAAATCAACAAAATGTGTTGGTTGGCAGTCTTCAAATAAAAAAATGTGATAAAAATTTGTCCGATGGGGTACTATTAAATGGTCTTTGCTAACAGTTGTCAAAGTTTGAAGCGAAATAACTTCAATTTGAAGTTCTGCATTTCGTTTAAATTTAAGTTTCTTTATTTCGTCAGCCATTGTTGAATTGAAAGCACAAAGATAAATTTTTGTCGGTCGGTTGATGTTTGCAAAGTCTTTCGTAGCATTACACCTATCGTTTTGCGTCTACACGAAGGGCAGGACTTTTACCACAAAACTTGATTTGAAAACCAATACTTGATTAACTCGAAAACTGACTTTGGAACACGAAATCCCGCCTTCTGGGTAAGTGCCCTTATGCGTTCGTTCTTTTTCCTCATTTCGACAAATGAATATCAGGCTTTGTCTAACAATTTACGTGAAACCTTTAAAACCATAGATCTTGGTATAAATCTAATAGAGTTAGCCATTATATAATTCATAATTCCGTGTATTGCAACCGACTTTCCTTTTATCATGGAGGTATAACCATATTCAGCAACTTCTATAGCAGTTGGCAATTTTTTTCCTTTAAAAAGTTCACTTTCTTCCATTCCTCCTGCAACTTGGAAACCAGTTTCAGTTGCACCTGGACAAAGAGCAGTTACAGTTATTCCCTTGTCTCTTAATTCATTGCTAAGTGCTTCAGTAAAACTTAATACATAAGCTTTGGTTGCACAATAAACCGCCATAGTTGGTCCGGATTGGAAAGCTGCTGTTGACGCAACATTCATTATCTTACCACTTCTTCGGCTAACCATATCATGAAGATATAATTTTGTAAAATGTGTCAGGGTTGTGATGTTCAAATTAATCATTTGAAGTTCTTTGTTCCAGTCAGTTTCTACAAACATTCCAAAGTCGCCAAATCCTGCATTGTTTATCAAATAGTCAACTTGAATATTTTGTTTGTTCGTTTCGTCATATATTTCTTGTGCTGCGTTAGTCACAGAAAGGTCTTTGTCTATGGTATAAACAGAAACTTTAAATTGCTTTTCTAACTCTGTTTTAAGTTCATCTAATTTAGATTTGTTTCTTGCTACCAAAACTAAATCACCCCCTTTTGAAGCGTGAACTTTAGCCAATTCTAATCCAATTCCGTTAGATGCTCCTGTTATCAATGCTGTATTTTTCATTTTCTATTTGTTTTAGTGTAAGTTGCCATGTCTGTTTTTAGAATGATGCATAACACTTCTCTCAAACCGCCATATCGCGAAAATTTTTAACTTTTGGCGCAATGATACCCGCCATATTCTGTAAATGTATGACAAAACGTGAATAGATATTCTCTTAACGCTATAAATATCCAATAATTTGAATGAATAAAAAACCTGCAGGATCGCTCCGGCAGACTCAACTAATCAACACTTATGTAAACATGCTTAGAAAGCTTTGTTTATTAACCCCCAACCAGTGGATTGGAATCCATCCACCGTGGTGCCTTCATAAAAGGCCATCGGGGAACCCTGTTTGCAAAGGAAGCCTAATTTGTGCCCTTTGTCCTTGTCGATTTCTTCCCCCCGGGTTGTTTCAATGGTTTCGATGTGCACCAGGTTGAATGGCTCACCGATCGGGTAGCGTTTGGCTGATGAGCAGTTCCGGATGATCACGATTCCCTTGAAGTCGATCCCGAAGTTCTGAATCCATTCCCGCACTGCTTTTTCGATACCGGGGTAAAACCCTTCCAGGCCGATATCATAGCCGCCGCAATCCTGATCGGAGCCTTTGAGTTTCTTGTGGGATGACTTGATCGTTCCCTGGGTCATATATACAATGAACTACCACGGCATGGAATGTTGCCAGAGTTATAAAATATTGTCTTAGCCCCCTGAATAGCTGGACAAAAGCTGGTAACCAGACTAGGGCTGACTAATTTTAGGGCGTTCGACAAGAATCAGACGAATTTTCACCCCGGAAATTTATTATATTAGCCATCAAAATTCATTATTAAATTATCCGGCTTACAGGTTGACTGAAAATTTTCATGATACCCCATTCTGGCTTTATATCCTTCATATTGATTTTCAAACAGGTCCCGGATGCCGGTTCCGCTGAAAACCAGGCGTGCTTTATTGCCCGGCTTGCCACTAACCGGCAAAATCAACAACCACGAAACACCTCCCAATTTAACACCTGATGATATTTTGAAATTAATGGTTTAAATAATGGCACCTATGAACGCAGCACTAAAATTTGCCTTTACAGGATTAACCGTCATCCTGGCACTATTGAACCAGCCCTGTACCGCCCAGGTGCCAAATACCTGGGCCCAGAAAGCCAATGTGGGAGGGGTGGGACGGCAGGAAGCATCAGGCTTCAGCATCGGGGCCAAAGGCTATATCGGAATCGGGATAGACATCAATGGCATTTATCATAAAGACTTCTGGGAATATGACCCGGCTACAAATGCCTGGACACAGAAAGCCGATTTCGGTGGCACCGCCAGGCATGCGGCTGTCGGTTTCAGCATCGGCTCAAAGGGATATATCGGTGTTGGCCAGGATATAACAACCTATCGAAATGATTTCTGGGAATATGATCCGGCGCTGAATACCTGGACACAGAAAGCCGATTTCGGGGGAATTGGCCGATACCAGGCCGTTGGATTCAGCATTGGCGCCAAAGGGTATATCGGCACCGGCTGGACTGCTGTAAGTCAACTGCTGCAGGATTTCTGGGAATATGATCCTGCTCTGAATACCTGGTCACAGAAAGCCAACGTCGGAGGCGGTTTGCGCGCCAATGCAGTTGGTTTCAAAATCGGGTCCAAAGGGTACATTGGTACCGGGAATACGCAAAGCAGCGCGCAAACCACCGACTTCTGGGAATATGATCCAACTGCGAATACATGGACCCAAAAAGCAGATTTTGCGGGTACGGCCCGGAGATGGGCCAGCGGCTTCAGCATCGGGAACAAAGGCTACCTGGGCACAGGCTTGACGCCGCCAAATAACCTTGCAAGCGATTTCTGGGAATACGACCCGGTGGCAAACCTATGGACACAAAGAGCTACTTTCGGGGGAGGCCAGTGGGAAGAGCCGGTTGGCTTTTGTATCGGAACCAAAGGATATTTCGGTACCGGTGTCTCCATCCTGACAGGCACCACCAATGGTTTCTGGGAATATACGCCTCTATGCGCCACTCCGACTGCCCCGGTAAACACCACTCCCTCCGCAAACCTGACGGTATGCAGCGGAAATTCAACGACCCTGAGTGCAGGCGGTTCCGGAACCCTTGGATGGTATAATGCCCCAACAGGCGGCACCTGGCTGGGAGGAGGATCAGGTTACACAACACCCGCGCTGACTGTAAATACAACGTACTATGTTCAGGACAGTCTGTGCACTGCCAGTGCTACACGGACAGCGATTGCCGTCGCGGTTACGGCCGCTCCGGCCATCTTCAATGTAACCGGGGGCGGTTCATTTTGCGCCGGTGGCACCGGGGTTGCGGTCGGCCTGTCAGGATCAGCCGCCGGGATCACCTATACCCTCCTTAGGGGCTCAACAGTCGTCTCCGCGCTTCCCGGAACAGGGGCAGCCCTGGGCTTCGGGCTGCAGACCCTGGCCGGAATTTACACCGTGGTTGCAGGGTATGGTTCCGCCACCTGCACCGCCCTTATGAACGGAAGCGCCACGGTTACGGTCAACTCGTTGCCTGTTCCGACGATCACCGGCCCGGCTACCCCTTGCGTTGGCACCACTGGAAATGTATACGTAACCCAGCCGGGGATGACCAACTATGTATGGACAGTAACCCCCGGTGGAAGCGTCACGTCGGGAGGGACATCCGCCAGCAACAGCATCACAGTGACCTGGACTTCGGGCGGTGGCAATATCGTTACAGTTAACTATACAAATTCAGCCGGGTGCTCGGCGGCGGCGGCAACCACCTTCAGTGTCACCGTAAGTTCAGGCACTGTCCCTACCATTGGCAGCACCAACACGCCCTGTGCCGGATCAACAGGAAACATTTACTATACCGAAAACGGGATGACAGGCTATGTCTGGGCGGTATCAACCGGAGGATCCATTGCTTCGGGCCAGGGAACCAGTGTCGCCAACGTAACTTGGAACGGGATGGGCTTACAATGGGTCAGCGTGACCTATACGACCACTTTCTCCTGCCCGGTCAGTGCGCCCGGGATATACAACCTTTTCGTCAACCCCGTGCCGAATGCAGCCGGTGCCATTACAGGTACCTACCAGGTTTGCGAAGGCGCCATGGGTGTGGCATACTCCTGCCCCGACATCCTCAACGCGACCTCCTATACCTGGACAATCCCGTCCGGGGCTACCATTGCAACGGGAGCAGGAACCAGGAACATCACGGTGAATTTCGGCACGGCCGTTTCGGGCAACATCACTGTGATGGGGATTAACAGCTGTGGCCCCGGCCCAACTTCGCCGGACTTCCATGTTTCGATCAATGCAATTCCCGATGCTCCCACAATAACGGTATCGGGCAACTTACTTACGAGCAGTGCCCCGACCGGCAACCAGTGGTATTACGAGGGTACGGCCATTGCCGGGGCAACCGGCCAAACATATTCGGTTACCAACAATACAGGATACTACTGGTGCAGGGTTACCATCTTTGGCTGTTCATCGCCTGTTTCCAATAAAGTATGGATTGTGGTCACCGGGGAGCAGGAAATGCAGCGACGCAATTTCACAATTTACCCTGTCCCCAACGAAGGACGGTTTACGATCTCGATCAGCAGCATGACAGAAGAACGCTATGATGTAATGGTTTACAATCAGCTCGGAGCAAAGGTCTTTGAACTGCGGGATTTATTTGTTACCGGCATAGTCGAAAAGGAGATCGATATAAGCCCCGCAGCAAAAGGGATCTATACCGTGGTTTTACTGAACTGCGATCACAAAATGGCCAGGAAGGTGCTTATAAATATGTGAAACTCCATCGGCAAGGATCACTCCTTTTCATTCCCCAAAAGCTTAATGCACGGGATACACCTTGTTGAGTCACTAATCCCTGTAAATCCAAAGCCATTCCACCGGTACGCTGCAACCCGCGTGCGGAGCGAAGTTTTGTCGGGAGAAATAAAAGAATCGCCCCGGTGCAGGGCACAGAGCACCGTTTCATCATCCGGGGAAATAACTGCATCGGCAAGCGGCCACGACAAGCCGGAACCCCGCCATTTTGCCACCAGCCCGTTGTGATCGGACCCGTAGACATACGGCCGCAGCCCGGTTTCGCCGTCGAGGCTTGAAAAGTGACGTTCAAGCATAAACAGGTATTCATTTTTGCCGTCGAGTTTTGCTGCTACAATTGAGACAACCGGCATCGGCCGCGTATACCAGGTCCGTCGCCCCTTCCGGAATGCTTCCAGTACCAGGTTGTTCCCGGTGGAATCTGAAACAGAGACCGGCCTGATTGAATACCCGTTGAGGCGTACGGTCTTGCAATAAAGTGGCACAGGGTTCAAATGATACGTTTCATAGCTTGAAATCCCCGGATAAAATGAATCGGGTTTTGTATGGGTGATGATCCCGCTGCAGGTGCATTTTCCCTTGCGGATCCTGATATCAGCGATAAGGCCTTTTTTCGTTTCCGGGTACTTCTGGTCGAAAAGATGGTTTCCAAGCGAGAAAAAAACAGGCTTTCCTTCAACCATTTCAGGCTTTTGAATCACGTGGGGATGGCTGCCGATAATCAGATCGGCTCCGTTATGAACCAGCCAGAAGGCAGCTTCCCTTTGCCGGCGGTCGGGCCATTCAAGGAGTTCGCTTCCCCAATGAACAGATACAATGACCGTATTTGCCAGGTTGCGGGCCAGCCTCAGTTTTTGTTTCAGTTCGGTGGAAGGTAGCTGGTTCCCCTGCACATTGCGGCCGGGAACCATGTTGACCGCCAATAAGGCGATCACGGTGCCCTTTACCGTGAAAAACTGGGGCGAGTTTTCATAACAAACCGGCGAGATATGGCAATTCCGTAGTTCATTCATGGTATTTGCCTTCCCTTGCGTTCCCATGTCGCCTGAATGGTTGTTTTCAACGGTGATGATATTGAACCCGGCTTCCCTGAGCATGACGATCGCCGGTTTGCCAATGACAAATACAGGAGATCCGGAACCGGGATCAAGTGAGTCGCCCCGGCTGCCAACCGCGCCTTCCAGGTTTCCCAGCACCAGGTCAGCCGACTGGAACAGCGATTGCAGATCGGCCCATGGCGCCGATCGTCCTGTTTTTATTTCCTCCCTCACATTCCGGGAAAGCAGGATATCGCCGGTAACCAGCACCCGAACCTCAGGCCTGGTCGTTCTGCAGCCCGGCGTTACCAGGCCAGTTACCAGCGCTAATAGCAGGTAACAGGAATGCCTGAACCGTCGAGCGGCGTAAAAAATGGTTTTATCCATGGTATTAATTCCTGCGTTTTTACCTTTTCACGCCATTCCTGGTCATTGAATAACCGCCCGGACGAAAACTCATAGTAGGCATACGAAGCTCCCTTAACGATTTCATGCCGGCCGTAAAACGGCACAACAAAATCCCATTCCAATGGTTTGCCTACTGCCAACATCAGGTATGACAAGGAAGCATTCCCAGCCACATCGGCAATCTTCGCGATGGGATCGGGATTTGACAGGGCATAATCCTTGTTTGAAAGACTGTTGAACACCAGGAAAAGATGCTCACCGGTGCGGGCAACAAATAAAACCTTTTCATTTTCAGCATTGGTCAGCGCCTCTCCCCTTCCCTCCTTTTCAGCCATCCGCTGGAAAGCACGCGCCTCGCCGGCTGCCTCTTTCAGCCTTGCAATGATCCCTTCGTACAATGAACGTTTCGCTGCAGTAGTGTTTTCGTCTTCAATATCGGGTTTACCAGAAATGCCTGCCGGCACGTATTTGACCGCCGTTTCAAATAGCCCGGCAATCGCCGCAAAAGTATAGGGATCGGGTTCAACGTACCCCCGGGGCGCCCGCATCAGCATCTCTTCAAATCCGCCCTCACCACATTCAGCCGCGGAGCGTTCATTTACCAGGATGGTCGCGTGCCTGAGCGTAGCCCAGGAAGCAAGCCCGGTTTGCAACCGCTTGGCCTCCCATATCCCTTTATCCGCGCTGCCGTTTGTAGAGCGCACTGTATCGGCCCATTGAACGGCAAGTGCATTGATCCACTGGCTGTAGAGGTTTTCCTTTTGGGCGGGATCCCTGCCATTTTTCCTGTAATTGACCTTTAAGTTGTCGATGACCTTCCTTAAGGGAGGATAACTTACATAATCCGACTCCAGCAAAGATTCAGCGAACCCGCTTCCTAAAACGGCCGCAAGGTCGAGCCCCGACGGAAGAAGGCGGAAGTTATCGCCATTCCTGACCTGGAGCTCTGCCGGGAATTCGTTATGAAAAACCGTTGAGTTAAGCACCTCATTGTCAAACCCCCATGAAAGCGGGAACATGCTCACACCTTTCCCCGGATGCTGGCAATAGGCTGGGGATTTGCTTTTTAGATCGTTCCAGACCAGCGGGGTCCGGGAGGGTGAAATAAAACCCGCATAGCTGCCAACCCACTTTTCCGCGTAACTCCTGATATCCTTCGGAAGCTGGTTCAACTCCTTCATCGTATCCGGTTTCGAAGCAAAAATGGTTGTCAGGTAGCGGAACGCTTTGAAGTACCTGCCAAGTTCGGGTGTTGAGGTATAATAACCCCGTGGCTTAAGATCAGAATATTCGTATTGCTTCCCGGTAAGCGGAGAAATGCTATCCTCCTCCTTTTGTATCCTTTTTGCCTCCGGGTTAAACATATTTCCCGACAAAAAGTCCCTGACTGCATCAAACACAGGGGCCCAGGCAGAAATCTTTCCTGTGTTGTTCATATAATCGCCCGACTCGTTCACAAATTCCAGGAAATTCGGGATGGCTTCATCCCGTTCCCTGACAATGAAAAGGCCCTGGTAAGCCGCACCGAACAATTCCCAGAAGAGATCCGTGGTCACCAGGTATGGCCTTGTAGGCGAATTCCTGCTGTATCCTGCGCAGGCATAGTTTTCGGTTTCATAGAGGTTGTAAAGCTGATCATAGGACTCCGCGCGGAATAACCCGTATTGTTTCCCGAATAGCTTGACCTCTTCGGATGATGCCGCGAACATCCAGGCGTTGGTAACATCGGCAAGCGGCACCTCTATCGGCACGTAATTCAGGGTATACCGGCCATTGTCCAGGGTCAGTCCAACAATTCCTTTTCCGTCCGGCACAGAGGAGGGAGTTGAAATAAAATGAAACCCGGTAGCCTGCATCTCTTCCTTTTTGGTTGAAAACAGGTAAACCCCGATACCCGGTTGATTTTTCTGCCAGTGTAACAGGCCCAGTCCGTTAGGTGTAGGTGTCACTGTCCCGCTGTTTTTCAGGGAAATTTTCATTGGGAGTGACCTGCCCCAGGCTTTGTCGTAAGGGGCTACGAAAAAATTGTGGTATTTATCCTCCCAGATCAGTTCATGCCCGGCCGGGTGGAAGGCCACCGGCAAGGCCCATCCGGCTTCGATCTCGCTGGGCGGAAATTCATCATCACTGATGGAAAATGTCTTCGGGGGGCCGGCAACCTGGTAGAAACGGCTACCGGTTTCTGTTACCGAAACGATCCTCCACGATTGATCCCCGTTATCCATTCCAAAAAAAAGGCGGTAGGTATAATATGTATTTTTATCTTCGGGTTTCCCGGGGATTATGAATGGTCTCGGGCACACCACCAGCCTTCTCAAAGGCAACCTGGAGGAAAAGATGGGCATAACAGTCCAATCATCCCGTATCATTTCAACCTTGCAAATTTGGTGCCCTGAAGACACCTCTCCCATTACGAACAGGGCATTCCCATTTGGATGCCAGGCAACCGCCCTGGCTTTCAATCCTTCCGGCAACAGGCAGTTTTCAGGAACACGCTTCCCGCCGATATGCCAGAAACGGATGAAATCCCGGCCTGTTGTTGACTCAACGATCGCCGCAACAAGCGGTCCCTCTGGTGAAACATCATAATCGATCACTTTCTCAGAAACGGCAAACGATAACGAGTCTGCAGATACCGGGGAAGGTTTAATGGTTAATTCAGGAATATCAAATATCCCCTTCAGAACGGTGGCTGTATCGGTCAGCGTATTCGCCGGGATGTTCCCCCGTTGCTGGTTTCCAGCCAGGGTTAAAAATGAACCAGGGATAAACCCGGCACAGGCCAATAAAATGAATACCAGTATTTTTCTTACATTTTTCATATCGAATGTTCCTCCTTTTAAAAATGCAGGATAATTGCAAAGAATCTGGTAAAATACCTTTCCCAAAAATAGGCAATTTACCGGTAACCGGGATCATCGGTGGTTGAGGCTCCCGAAACCACCGAAACCTTGATTGAAAATAAACCCGGAATGCAAAACATTACACAATCTTCTATCATCCGGCTCGCTGATTTTACCAGGCCGATAACCTCCAGGCCAAGAAACATGGATTCTATCCCCTTCCCTATCAGGTAAAGTGGTAAATAAATACTTTTTTCTTGACAACGGAGTGTTTTGATTGTATCTTTGTTTTTATTTAGTCCTATTATTATTATATATATTTCATTTACAATCCTTAAACTAACATACTATGAAAAGATATTTACTCTTCTTTTTCCTGGCAGGTATAGCGGCCTTCAATGTATCAGGCCAAGTGAGCAAACCGGATGAGGCAAATTCCGTTACAAACGGAGCTTCAACGATTGCGGGTTGGAAGCCAGATTCCAAAAACCGGAAGCCGTCGTTACCCAGGCTGACAACTGCGCAGCGGCTGGCAATTGATACTGAAGCACCCGGCATGAAAGGGCTGCTTGTTTTCGACACGGATACGCAAGGGTATTGGTATTTCGATGGCCAATGGGACAACGTTGACAGCTCTGCGCCTTTCTGGGATACCATGGGGAACACCGGGTTGGATTCGCTTGTAAATTATATCGGATCCACTGACAATAAGCCACTGATATTCAAGACAAACAGCGTTGAGCGGATGAAAATCGGCGCAAAAGGAGATATAAAAATCAGCGGGTATTTCCAGGCCGACAGCGCGAAAATCAACGGTCCGCTTGTAGTGACCAGCAATGGCGGGTCATTCCAGTGGACCCCTAATGTTCTCGTTCCCGGGCCGGCACATGACCGGGTCAGGGTAAGCACCCAGATCTACACGGTTATGGGAGGATTCAATATCGGCGCCCTCTGGTTCCCGGCTCCGCTGCGTTACATGGGGGTGAATACCGAAACCCCGCTGAATATGCTGGATGTATATAACGGGGATATCGATGCGTTTTCCCCGCTGAATGATGTCGGTTATAAAATAGGCAACCTGCACGTGCTCCGGCACAAGGGAAATGTTACCAATATCTATGTGGGTGTCAACGCAGCGCTGAATACTGCCGGATCTTCAGGGAAGTATAACACGATCGTAGGTTTTGATGCCGCCAACATCAACACCACCATAGGCCTGATGAACACAATGGTTGGCGGCGAATCGGGCGCTAACCTTTTTGGAAATGCACATGATAACACCTTCATGGGTTACCATTCAGGCTATAACTTCAGATCTGGCGTATTATCAACTTTTCTGGGTTCCGAGGCAGGATTCTCGCAGGCAACCGGCGACGAAAACGTTTATGTTGGTTATAAATCCGGTTATAACGGCAATCAAAGTCTCCGTAATGCCTTCCTGGGAAATCTCAGCGGTCTGAACAATTTTTCCGGTAGCGACAATACCTTTATCGGACATTCCAGCGGGGGCGGCAACGTTACCGGGAACAACAATGTAGCGCTTGGCAGGGCATCCGGACCAGGGCCGCTGCAGACAAATCTTGCAGGGTCCGTTGCAATCGGTGCTGGAGCCCAGACGATGAACAACAACCAGATGATCCTTGGCAACAATAACGTAAATGTCGGGATCGGGCTGAGTGCTGACGCTACCGGCCCGCAGAACAAGCTGGAAATCAAGGCGAACACGTCAGGATTGTCGGGTTTGCGGTTCAGGCAGCTTAACAGCACCTTTGCCCCCATTACCAATCCTGGACCGGGCGTGCTGGCGTTGAACCCTGCCGGGGACGTGATCTACGTGCCCGCTACATCGGGCGGTGTGAGTGTTTGTGCTGTTCCGGGTCCGCTCACAAACAATGTAACCAAGTTCACCGTTGGCAGCACGATCTGCCGCACCAACATTACCGATTTGTACCCGAGCAACAATGTCGGGATCAATTTTCTTGCGCCAACGAATGCCCTGGATATCGGTTTGGGGGGAAGCAATGGTGATCTCAATGTCGATAACCCGGGAAGTGCCTACAAGCTTGGCAATACTGAAATCTTATGGCACAAGGGGAATACAAGCAACCTCTTTGCCGGTGTAAACGCCGGTGCCGGCCTGACCTCCGGGAACGACAATACCTTCATGGGCAGCAACGCGGCAAGCCTGGGCACGACCATCGGCGACAAAAATACCATGGTTGGCAGCGGAACAGGCATGAACCTGTCGTTCGGGAAAGAGAATACCTTTATGGGGTACCATGCAGGGTTCGCCTACAATTTCGGAAATAACTCAACCTTTATCGGTTCCGGGGCGGGTGCAAACGAAGGGTTCGATGAGGATGTTTACGTTGGCTGGCACTCCGGTTTCAACAGCACCAGCAGCCTGCACTGCACTTTTGTCGGCAATGCCTCAGGCATGAACACCCTGAACGGATACCAGGATGTGTTCATCGGCATCGGCGCAGGCGCAGCCAACGTTTCAGGAGCCAACAATGTCGCCCTGGGCGGGGGGGCCGGGCCAAGTCTCCCGGCCCTTCAGAATTCCATTGCCATTGGCGACGGTTCATCGGTGACGGGAAGCAACGAGATGATCCTGGGCAACAGCAATGTAAAGGTGGGAGTCGGGTTAAGCGGTATTACCCCCGGCCCATCCAACTGGCTGGAAATCAACACCCCTGCCCTAACCCCTGCAGCAGCAGCTTCAGGATTGAGGTTCAGGGATTTAACTGCGACCTCCCCAACCACATCCAACCCGGGTGCAGGTCTCCTCGCGGTAGATAACAGCGGCGATGTGATCTACGTGGCAGCGCCTTCAGGTGGCAGCGGCATCGGCCATTTTTGTGGCACTTCTCCAATCAATCCTTTGACATCGGATTATGACGTTCCGTTAAACACTTTTGATTATTACTTTTCAGGAGACGGCACGAATGATCAGAAGGTCAATATCGGGTTCCCCTGCGGAACGCCAAAGCAGCCTGGCAAACTGAATGTGACCACCAACTTTCAGAGTGATCCCACATCATCCAACGACAGCTACAGCATTTATGCCAAAGATACATATGGCGGCTTTTTCTCAAATAATACCGGTGTATACGGGGAAGCAACCTCCGTTGGATCGGGTACCCATGAAACAGGGGTTTGGGGCGTGGCAAGCGGCGACAGGCAGGCAATCGGGGTTCACGGGCAGGCGGGCGTAGTAGCCTTTCCCGGAGGACCTGCATACGGCGGCTATTTTGATGCGACAACCGGCGGAAATTCATTCAATTTCGGGGTTATATCCATCGCCGCAAATGCACCCGATAACCTTGGCGTGGAAGCATTTGCCTATGGCGGAACAAACACGAATACCGGGATGCATGGCGTGGGCTACGGTGCAATCACGACTAACGGGGGCATCTTTGAAGCATGGGGAGGAACCACCACCAACATCGGGGTGACCGGCAGGGCATTTCCTTCTGTAATCACCAACCCCTCGACCTATCCGGCCAATGTTCATATTGGTGTATACGGGCAGGCCCCGGTCACGAATACTTCAGGAACCATCCTTGGTTTTGCTGGATTTTTTGACGGCGATGTATGGATCAACAGTACTGCTACAGGGACGGGTTTTGCCATAACATCGGATCAGATGTTCAAAACCAAGGTCGATACCATATCCAATGCGCTGAATATCATCAGGCAATTAAAGCCAAAATCCTTTTATTATAAAACGGATAACAAATTTGGTATGCACTTCAGCGATAAAAAACAATATGGCGTGATTGCCCAGGAGGTTGAAAAGGTGCTACCCGAACTCATTGTGAACACCAAAAAACCTGCCATGGCCGACTCGACAGGAAAGGTCGTTACAGAAGCGGTTGCCTTCAAGGCGGTCAACTATGATGCCTTTATAGCGATTTTAATCAGGTCGGTGCAACAGTTGCAGGAGCAGAATGAAAAACAGGACAGCGTGATCAGGTTGCTGACCGCAGCCATGAACCTGGGCGGAAACAAATCCAATGGCTCCGGAAGCAATCCCGACAGGATCGTTTACCAGTCGGGGATTACACTGTCTGACGGAGACATCATCGTGTTGAACCAGAATGTTCCTAATCCATTTTCCGAACAAACATCCATTACATACAACATCCCATCGGGGATCGGTGTTGCAAGGATCATGTTTTACAACAGCAAAGGGCAGCTCATCAAGGTGAGCGACATCACCACACGCGGCCAGGGAAGGCTGATCGTGTATGCCAGCGACCTGTCAACAGGGATGTATACATACACCCTGGTTGCAGACGACAAGGTTATTGATACAAAAAAAATGATGAAACAGCAATAAGCTGCCTGAGCCCGGCTCCATCACGGCATCGTGGTGAAGCCAGTCAATTATCATGGCAAGGGAGGCTGTCGCGACGACAGCCTCTTTTTTTTTATTCCGATGCCAGGTTTTTTATCCCTATTTTTGTCATTCAAAATTCAAAGGGAGTTGAAATTAAAATCATTATCGGGGATTGGTATTTTATGCGTTATCCTTTTCTTAATGATTGGATGCAATGTCACGAAAAACCTCGAGCCCAGCGAGCACCTGCTGATCCGGAACAAGATCCAGGTATCCGACCGGAAAATACCTGTCGAAGACCTTCAGCCTTATCTCCAGCAACTCCCCAATAAAAAATTCGGGATATTCAGAACCAGTATTGCCATTTACAATTTAGGCAACAAGGGAAAAGATACAAAATTCAAGAAATGGCTGAGGGAAAAAATCGGATCAGCCCCCGTGCTGCTCGATACCAGCCTGGTTTCCGTCTCCCTGAAACAAATGAACCTCTACCTGGGCAACAAAGGATTCTTCCAGGCAACCGGGAGCGATTCCATCGTCTTTAAAAAGAAAAAAGCCACGGTCATTTACCGCATTCACCCTAATACGCCTTACAGGATCAGGAAACTGAGTTATTCGGTGGCCGACACCCAGCTTGCAATTTATGTTTTCCGGGACACTTCCAAATGCCTGATCCGTACCGGCCAGAATTTCGACTCCTACCTCCTTGACAACGAACGGACGCGGATCACCACCAACCTGCAGAATAACGGGTATTTCCGTTTCTCAGCCGCCTACATTAAATACACCATCGATACCAACCTCAGGCAGCACCTTTGCGACATCACCCTGGAAATCATAAACCAGGTTGTGCCGTCGTTCGATATTTTTACCACGGTCCGCCAGTCACCTCACAAACGGTATTATATTAACAAGGTATACGTTTATCCGGAGTTTGATCACCTGATCAATTACACCGGCCCCTACGATACCCTGGTAAAAGTTTACCAGAGCCCTGTCAGGGACCAGCCTCCCAACACCTATTATTTCCTGTATCAAACGCATTTCAAGGTCAAACCGCGCACCATCGCACAATCTATTTTCATCACGCCACGGTCTCATTATAACCTGTTTGACGTTGATCAGAGCTATTCGCAGCTGTCAAGCCTGCAGGTATTCAAATATATCAATATCCAGTTCAAGGAGGATCAGCACATCCGGGCCGATGACAAGCACGAAAAAGACCTGATTAATTGTCATGTGGAACTCACACGTGCACCTGCACAATCATTTTCGGTTACAACTGACGGAACGAACTCGGGGGGGGCATTCGGCGTTCAGGCCAGCCTTGGTTACCAGAACAGGAACATCTTCAGCGGAGCCCAGCTTTTCAGGCTTAACCTGAACGGTTCACTCCAGATGCAGGCCGCGCAGGGAACAACGGTAAAAACCTTTTTCAACACCATTGAGCTGGGAGCCAATGCCGGTCTTACCTTCCCGCAATTCCTGCTGCCGATCCGGCCTGAAACGCTGTCTAAGAAATTTAAACCCAAAACAACCATCAGCATTGGCTACAATTTCCAGCACCAGCAGCATTTCGACCGTCATATTTCGAACATTTCTTTTGGCTACTCCTGGCTTCAGAATGACCAGATCAAGCACATGCTGAACCCTGTTGAAATTTCGCTGGTGAAAGTATATAAGGATGCCTATTTTACCGATACGTTGAACAACACCCAGGATGTCAGGGTGAAAAACCAGTATACCGACCACATGGTAGCAGGCATGAAATACACCTTTAACTACAGCAGCCAGAAATTAAACAAGGTGAAGAATTTCGTATATGTGCGCGCGAATTTCGAAACAGGCGGCAACCTCGTTTATGCATTCGACAAATTGCTGAACGTTTCGAAAACCGGCGGTTCGTATACCCTGTTTGGATTGCCCTATTCGCAATATGTAAGGCCCGACATCGATTTCAGGTATTACAACATCATCAGGAACAACCATTCAATTGTCTACCGTTTTTACGGTGGTATCGGCATTCCCTATGGAAATTCCTCCATCCTGCCGTTTGAAAAAGCATTTTTTACAGGAGGAGCCAACGGCATGCGGGGATGGAAAATGTATTCGCTCGGGCCCGGAACCTACAAAAACATTTACGGGGATTTCAACTACAACCAGATCGGGGACATCCAGCTCGAAGCCAATGTGGAGTATCGGTTCCCGGTGTACCAGTGGATCAGGGGCGCCCTGTTTTTCGACGCCGGCAATATCTGGCTGTTGCAGGACTCTAAAGATCTTCCCGGGGGAAAGTTCACCTTTCCCGGGTTTCTCAACCAGATCGGGTTAGACGGAGGCATCGGGGTAAGACTTGACTTTGATTTTTTCATCTTCCGGTTCGACCCGGCCATCCCGCTATATAATCCCTCCAATCCCAGTCCCGACCAGTGGATGTTCCGCAAGATGCAATTCAAGAGCATTGTGTGGAATTTTGGGATAGGCTACCCCTTTTAATTTACGATTTACGATTTACGATTTACGAATGACGAATGACGAAGGACGAATGACGAATATCCCCCAACGTCCCACGTCCTACGTCCTTCGTCCTACGTCCTATGTCCTACGTCCCACGTCCCACGTCCCACGTCCCACGTTTCACTGCTGCAGTGTGTTGAGGAAGTTCACGGCGACCAGTCGGTCGTAGAATGAACCGGTTTCGTGAAAGTAGACATAGATGGTGTAGTCGTTTTCGGTATCCCAGTGGCTTCCTTCGATCACGGTTTCATCGCCGGTTGTTTTCCCTTTTTCTTTTAGCACATATATGTAATTATAATAACCCTGCTTCAGAAAAAGGTTGATTTCATACCCTTTACGGTCGAAATTGAACTTCATACGGCTTTTAAAATTCATCTGCCAGTTGGTCAGCGCACCCAGGACAAAAAAATCGCCTGATGAATTCAGGACAGGATATGGCATGAAGAAATGAACCCAGGCATAATCGGCTTCTATGCTGCTGTTATCGGCGTATTCCTCATTCTTTATAAAATATTTCCCGTTCAGGTCCTTTTCAAAAACATATTGCTTGAAGGTTCTTGGCTGGTCGGGAAGCAGGTACACCTGGTTTGCCGTGTCATAATTCATTTTCACGATTCGTTCCGATGGCACAACCAGGCTTTTAATGTCAAAGTTGCGGAACTGGTTGCCCCCGGTGAAGGAGATTGATTCGTCGTACCGGTAATCCAGTTCACCCGATCCCGAAAAACGCGGTTTGGATAACTTCAGGATATTATCCAGTCTGCCGTTTTGCTGGAGGATAATCCTGATCTCCCGGTTCACATCATAAACCTGGAACCCGTTCAGTTTTACGGTGAAATCAACCTGCTGGACGGCATTCCGGTCGGCCATCCTGGTACCCTGGACCACCTTGCCGGCTGCCACCACCGGTGAAGATTCCACCACCATGAACCTCGCGGTAAAAGCGACCCTGGAAGTATCATCCTCATACACCAGGAATAAATAATTACCTGAAATTTTTGGTTTCATGTTGTCGACCGGGAATACAGCCTTGTAATGGATATACTTTACCGTCGTATTGAAGGAATAGGTATATTGATCGATATTCTCCTCACGATTCCCGGAAATAAAATCGGAGGCCGAAATCCCGGATGATGTCGACCAGTCGGATTCACAATGGATGATGGTGTACCTGTATGGTTTAATATCCGGATCAAGATCATCAAAAGAAAGCAAAACCCGTTCGGTCGAGTTAAGTTGAATAATCGGAGGGGACATCTCGAAACCCTCCTTGAAAACCTGGATGGTTTTAATGGAGGATGAATAGCAGAAATTGTCGTTGGGCAACTCCGCTGCAAAACCGGCAACACTTAAAAGAACAATGATTGACAAACCTGAAAAACGGGGCAAAAACAAAGTGGAGAGCGATATTTTCATTGCAGGCAAATCAGAATGAATATTGAAAAACGAATTTTGAAGTTTGAACTTGAAGCTGGGATCGAAGTTGAAGCAATTATTAATTATTAATTCCCTTTCTTCGGAATTCCGCGCAAATAATGGCTGTTGCAACCGAAGCGTTCAGTGATTCGGCTTTACCGCTCAACGAGTTTCCATAGGATGGGATCGAGATCTTCCGGGATATAAAAGGTTCAAGTTCCTGTGAAATTCCGCGGGATTCGTTGCCGATCACGATGACGCCCTGGCCGGTGAGTGGCTGATCATAAATTGATTCCCCTTCGAGGAAGGCACCATACACGGGATACCCGTCAAGGGTTGAAAGGGTTTCAGGAAGGCTGCACCTGGTGACACGCACCCTGGCGATCGAGCCCATGGTAGCCTGTACAACCTTGGGGTTATACTGATCAACGCAGGATTCGGAACAAAGTACCGTTCCGATCCCAAACCAGTCGGCGATCCGGATGATCGTGCCCAGGTTACCGGGGTCGCGGATGTCGTCGAGTGCAAGTATCAGCCCGGTAGCGGGGTTTACACCAGGAGGTGCGGGGGTTAGGCCGGGGATGTCAACTACCGCAAGCACGGGGCTCGCAGTGGCCAGGGCAGAAATCCTTTCCATCTCCCTGGGCAGGGTTTCAAACACGGGAATATTCTTCTGCCTGATCATGGGGAGATTTGCCACAAGCCATTCGGCGGAAGCATAGATACCTGCAACGGTAAAATCACTGTTTATCAGCTCTGTCACCAGTTTATGGCCTTCGGCGATAAATTGCAGGTACTCCTCCCGGTATTTTTTAATCCCGAGGGCGGTTATATGTTTGACCTGGTTTTGTGAAAGCATAAAAAAATCCCGGGATCAAACAGATCCCGGGATAAAATTACGATTTTTATACATGCACTACTCGGCAAAAACTTCCAGGCTTATTTCAACCTGAACATCTTTATGCAAATGAATTTTTGCTTTGTAGGTTCCGAGTTCCTTGATATGTTCATGGTCTACATGAATTTTTTTCCGGTCGATATCGAAATCAAACTGCTCTTTCAGCGCCTGGGCTACCTGGATGGCGTTCACAGATCCGAAGATTTTTCCGCTTTCGGCTGCTTTGGCGCCAATTCTTACTACCAGGTTTTTCAGGCCTTCCGACAGGTCTTCAGCCGATTTCCTGATCTTGGCTTCTTTGTGCGCCTTTTGTTTCAGGGTTTCCGCCAGGATTTTTTTATTCGATTCGGTGGCCAGTATGGCAATGCCTTGGGGAATCAGATAATTCCTCGCATAACCGGGCTTTACATTTACCTTTTCGTTCGTATAGCCCAGGTTGAGGACGTCTTGTTTTAAAATTACTTCCATGGTTCCAGCCTCCTTATTTTAGTAAATCTCCAACATAGGGCATGAGGGCAATGTGCCTGGCCCGTTTAACTGCCTGTGCTACTTTCCGCTGATATTTTGTAGATGTACCGGTGATACGGCGGGGAAGCAGTTTACCCTGTTCGTTGACGAACTTAAGCAGAAAGTCAGCGTCCTTGTAATCAATGTATTTGATACCGCTCTTTTTGAAACGGCAATATTTTTTTCTCTTGGTATCGACGGCTATCGGGGTCAGATACTTTATTTCGCCTTGTTGTTGTGTTGCCATGATCAAACTGTTTTTGGATGGTTACTATTCTTTTACTTCCTTTGCAGCCTTTGACCGTGCACGTTTCTTCTCGCTGTAGGCGAGCATGTGCTTGTCAAACACTACCGTTAAAAAGCGGAGAATCCGCTCATCACGTTTAAAGGTCACTTCCCATTCCCTGATCAGTGCAGGGTCAGCTTTGAATTCTATCAGGTGATAGAAGCCAGTTGACTTTTTCTGAATGGGATAGGCGAGCTTTCGCAACCCCCAATTATCCTCGTGAACTATCTCAGCACCTTTGCTGACGAGGAATTTCTGATACTTTTCTACCGTTTCCTTCATCTGTTCATCAGACAAAACGGGAGTCATAATGAAAACGGTTTCGTACTGTTTTAACATTTCTCGTTGATTTTTAATGAATTTATGGTTTTTTAAAAAGGACTGCAAAAATACGATAAATAATTCATACTACCAAACGGTTAACTTCTCTAAATTTGAACATTCGATAAATTCATCAATATGTCGACCGGCAACCAACATACCCGCACCCTACTAATCTGCTTCGGATGCTTCCTGGCGGCATTCTTCCTGAACATGCGCATATTCAATGATGGCAGCCCCGGGTGGAAACAAATCGTTACCAGCGACGGCCGCGGCTATTATGCATACCTTCCCGCCCTGCTGATCGATCACGACCCTTCCTTTTTAAAGGTGGTTGAGCGGGAAACCAAACTCGTCGGGTATAAACAGTACAAACCCGGGTACCTTGTAAAGTCGGGAAACAAAACTTTCAATAAATATTTCACCGGCGAAGCGCTCCTGTTGCTGCCGTTTTTTTTGACGGGAACGCTCTTTTCATGGATTTTCGGCACACCGGTCGACGGGTACTCCTTTTTCTTCCAGCTATTTGCCGGGCTTGGCGCCCTGTTTTACCTCCTGCTGGGATTTTACTTCCTGGCAAGATTGCTCGAACATCTCTCCATCCGGCCGGGAGCTGCACTCCTGGCCATGTTCGCCATCTTCTTCGGAACCAACCTCTTTTATTATGCAATGTGGCAGCCCACCATGTCTCATGTTTTTTCATTCTGCCTGATCAACGGATTCCTGTGGTTTGTAATGCTGTCGGTTAGGGAATGGAATACCAGGAATGCCTGCCTGGCGGGTCTGTTTCTGGGGCTGACCATACTGACCCGGCCAACCAACCTGGTAGTCGTCATGCTGGTCCCGTTTCTCGCCGGCAATACCGAACAATTGATGTTTTTCTGCAGGTCGGCAAGGAAAAAACCAAGGGCGGCACTGCTATTCGGACTTATCTTTCTTGGGGTGGTATCAGTTCAGATGGTATCATGGTATATTCAAACCGGGCATATCCTGCTGTGGTCGTACCAGGGTGAAGGGTTTCGGTTTACCTCGCCGGAGATCGTGAACGTGCTGTTCAGTTACCGCAAGGGGCTGTTCGTTTATACTCCGCTGATCCTTGTTTCGCTGGGGGGGCTAATCGTTCTGGCCGTAAAAAACAGGCTTCGGTTTTTCAGCATGGTCTTGTTTCTCTTCCTGGCTGTTTACATCATTGCCAGCTGGTGGAACTGGTATTATGGCGACGGTTTCGGTCTGAGGGCATTCATCGATTACTACGGTATCTTTGCGATCCTGCTCGCGATGCTTATGAACGGGTTGCGCAGCAAACCTGCCCTCTGCGCGGCATTTGGGCTCATGCTGGTCTTCGTGGTAATGAATATGATCCAGACCTGGCAATACACGCACATGGTGATCCAGCCGAACAGCATGAACAGGGAGAAGTTCCAATACATCTTTATGAGAACCGATTCGGCTGTCGTCAACAGCCTGGGTGGCAACCAGGAGATGGCCAACTATGACATCGACCAGGTGCACCCGGTGAAGGTCCTTGCCAATGATTTTGAAAAGCCCCGCGAAAACTGGAGTTCACTCACTACAATGAAGACTTCCGTCGCATTTTCGGGGAGCCAGGCCGGGTACCTTGATTCGGTACATCCGTTCAGTTCGGGGATCTCCATCTCCATGAAACAACTGGCAAAAGTACCATCGATGCTGTATGTCGAAGGGGAAGTCATGGTGCTTGACAGCCTTGCAGGGGCCAGCAATCGTTGCCTGGTCGTGCTGAGTATGGATTCGGTCAGAAAGGGGGAAAACTGGTGGTATGGATTCCTGCTGAATGACACACCCCAAAAAACCGTAAAAAAATGGAGGAAGTGCACGTTTTCCCTGATGACACCCGAAATTGAAAATCCCACCGGCATCCTGAAAATCTATATCTGGACAACCGGCAGGAAACCTGTATTGATTGATGACTTTTTAGTTAGGATATATAGCAGAAGGCAATAGGCAGTAGGCATTAGGCAGTAGGCGGGGAAGTACTTACTGCCTGTTCCCTATTGCCTGATGCCTCCCTCCAACAACACCACCGCATAGGCCGAAATCCCCTCCTCGCGGCCGATAAACCCCATTTTTTCGCTGGTTTTTGCCTTAATGGATAGTTGTCCCGGTTCAATCTTCATGACTGAAGCGAGGGTCTCTGTCATCTGGGGAATAAACGGGTTGATCTTTGGTTTTTCGAGCACCACGGTGCTGTCGATGTTGCCAATGGCAAACTCTTTGACCCGGATAAGGTCCATGGTAAGAGAAAGAAGGATTTTGCTGTCGATCCCTCTGAATTCCGGTGCTGTATCAGGAAACTGGGTCCCGATGTCGCGCAGGCCTGCTGCTCCAAGCAGGGCATCAATGATTGCGTGAATAAGGACGTCGGCGTCGGAATGGCCGGCGGCGCCTTTTGTATGCGGGATTAGAACGCCTCCCAGCCAGAATTCACGGTTCTCGTCCAATACATGTGTGTCGAAACCGAAACCGATCCGTATCATAGCAGGCTAATTGGTGCCGCCTGTCTCTTTTTCGTTCGATGCCTTTTTGGTGGCATCGAAATTAAACAGGAGGGTAAACTGCAGGGTATGCTGCAGGGGGTTGTTGCTCTTTACAGGAACCAGGTAGGAAAAGTCAAGTCCGAAAACGTTATACCTTAATCCTGCTCCGATGGTGAAGAACTGGCGCTCTCCTTTATATTTGGATTCATAAAAGTAACCCGCGCGCACCGAGAACAATTTATTGTACCAGTATTCCGCAGCAAAAGAAACGTCGATTTCCTGCATCTCTTCCTTGAATCCGTAAGGCGCATCATAGAATGACTGGATCATCCCCTTGACAGGAGAAACATCCGGGTTCTGTCCGTACAATATAACGTTGTTGCCCTGGGCATCCTTGACGATATAATTGTTTGAATCTCTCTTGTAAACCGGAGGTGTGGGGACAAGGAGTTTGCTCAGGTCGAGTGAAAAGGAGACCTTATTGTATTCGTCAATATCCATGGTAAATGTTGGTCCCAGGCGAAGGGTGGTCGGGATGAAATCACGGACGATCGAGGTGCTGCTGTACGACATTTTTGATCCGATGTTCGAAATATTGAGGCCGAAATCGATGGACGCACCAGCCATTCCTTTGATTTCCATCATATGATGGTAATAGATGGCGACATCCGCTGCAATGGATGTTCCGGGGCTGACACTTAAATTGGCAAGGTCGACAGGAACCAGGTTTGAATAAATGAACCGGCCGGCTACGGCACCTGAGAATTCACGCGAGAATTTACGCGAATAGGTGGCGTCGACTGCCCATTCGTTGGGTTTTACCTGGCCAAGCGGATTTCCGTCATTATCGGTAAAATCAACTGCGCCCATGGAGAAAAAGCGCAATGATGCCGCGATTGCCTGTTTATCTCCTATTTTCCAGAAACCGACTACAGAAGCCAATCCGATATCGTTTACCAGGGCATGCAGCCAGGGTACATAGCCCACGCCAATGCCAAATGTTTTATCAATGAATGCATACTTTGCCGGGTTCCAGAACATGGAATAGGCATCGGGGGCTGAAGAGACACCAACGTCACCCATTCCTCCCGACCGGGCATCCGGTGAAATCGTTAAAAAAGGTACGGCAGTGGAGATTACCCGGCTTCCGTCGCTTGGTTCCGTTCCCTGACCAAAACTACTTGACATCACCAATGCACAGGCAAAAAATAATAATAATCGGATCTTCATCGGTTAAAATATAAAAATGAACTGTTTTTTTTAAGAGGTAGCAAAAATAACGCTTTTACTTAACGGATATTGCCTGACTTTAATATTTGACTGCCTTGTTTTTCATTTCCTGAGAATCACAAGTTTTTGCGACGTTTCACTGTACCCGCCATTTAGCCCGGTAAAACTGATTTTATAAGGATAAATCCCGTTGCTGAGTCTTTGTCCGTTTGAATCGGTCCCGTCCCATGAAAACGAAGATCCTCCTGCATCCAGCGGCAATCGATAGCTAGAATTAAGGGTCCGCACGCATATGCCGTTGACATTATAGATCCTGATCACAACATCAAACCCGTTAAAGTCAACCTGGTTGGGCTGAAACAAAAATGTAGTATGGTCCGACATCGGGTTCGGTGCATTCACTACATTTTTAACAGTCAACGCGGGATCTGCCGGAATATAGAACGAAATTTCCTTTTCAGAAGAGTTGTCAAACAGATCCCAGGCTTTGAGGCTCAGCGTATGCCTGCCCGACGACAGCCCGGTAAGCTGGTAGGAAAGGCTTCCCCTGGTATAAGAGGCAAATACCGGTTCATAATAGTCGTTAAGCACCACCGAGTGCGCGCGGTCGTTGTCGATCACGGCTACAATTTCATGACCGATGCCCAAACCCAGGCTATTGATCCCGTTGGTATCAAACAGGTCGGCTAATACCATTTGCGACTTCCCTGTGCTGCCGCCTGAAATGAAAGCGTGGGTGTCGAGCCACAGCCCGATATCGGGCCCGTGGTTCTCAGGGTTCACAGTATTATCCCTGCCGCCGATGATGATCTGGCTGGAATACCCCGATGCGTCGGCATCGCTGCTGTAGGCATAATAACTAAGTTTTCCGGGTCCGTACTGAAGGGAGATCCCCTTTGGAACAACATATGAAAACTGGAACTCACCCGATTTCACCGCGGCATCACCCTTGAAGAGGATGCTGTTCTGGATGACAAAATTCTCCGGGTATGAGCCATCCGGTCCCGATCGGTTGCCCAGTGTAGTATTGATCATCGGCTTATCATACACCTTGCAGTTGACAGTTCCGTCAAAAGAGGTAACCTTTTGCCCGCTTACATCCTCAATAACACCCTTCACCACAACAGTCGACAACCCTTTGACTGTATCAGGAGCATTGACTGGTTGTTCGTTCACCGAAACGGTCTTTACATTATTGCCTGCGAAGGCAATGCCCTGGGCCGGATCGCCAAGTAGTACAAAATTGCGCAACTGGAAATTGTTGTTGTTGTTGTTCTTTGAAACCCTGATCAGATCTCCCATTTTAACGTACTGGCCATCGGCTGCTTTATCCATAAGATGACGGAAAAAGCTGGTATCAAGCAGGATGTTGAGCCCCGCAAAGGCAAGGCGGGTTGTTGAATAGAGGCCGATCGCCCCTCCGCTGGGATGGAGGATCACCGATTCGCCTGCCGTAAATCGCTCGGGGTTGTCAAACCTGCTGAATTCGCAGGTTGCTGTAACAAAAACCGGGAGTTTGTCCGTGTTTGTCCACGAATCGATATCGGTGGTTGTGAGCGCCTGTTCAAAACTCCAGCCTGCTTCTCCTCCATGACCGGTATAGTTGATGATGAGGGACCCTTTTGCCACGGCATCGTTGATGGCATGATTGACATCAGGAAAACGTTGTCCTCCGGGAATCTCGATCATTTTATAGGCATCGAAATAAATTTTGTTCACGTTAAATAACGGATACTTGTTCGCGACGATGGTTGTAAGTTCTTCCGCCTGGTTGAGGTGCAGGTTGTTATTTTCGTCATCTGCTACAAAGGTGATGGTGTTGCGCCAGTCAGATTCAACAGGATAGGATTTTGACGAATAATGGATGATCTTGTCGACCATGTGTTGTGCCTGGTTGACATCTGAAACCGGAAGCCGGCCTATGCCAAGATCAATATTCCCGTTCGCTTCCATACCAGAATTGTCGGCCATGATGCCGAAGTAATCGTCGGTAACAAACGTTTTTGTTGAATTTAACGATTCGAGCGACTGAAAAGTGGGGATCATGTTGTTGTTGCCCGGAACCCGGTTTTTCGGGTCGTACGATCCGTCGCCGAACAGCAGCAGGTACCGGGGAAGGCTGGAGGCTGTTGCCTTGTCATAAACCAGTTTCATGTAATCGCGAATGGCTGTCGGATCGCCCTGCCCGCATGAGAATTCATTAAAAACCTGGGTCGAGGTAACCACCCTGACCGTGAGGCCGTTGTGTTGTCGGTGAAAGGCAGCCAGTTGTTCTGCCTGTGCACTGAAAAGAGGGTTTGTCACAATAACCAGATCAACAGGTTCATCTGCGTGGAGATCCTGGTTGGGTACCTGGCCGCAACACCTTACCGGGTAATAATAGGAACCGTCACAGGCGACAAATTCCCGCAGGCTGTCGGTATGCTGCCTGAATTTCAGGATGCCGTTGGTGAGCGTTGCCGCAATGGTTTTCACGCTTATGGGATCGGTGACATCCCAAACCTTCACGGTTGCGTTGGCATTTTTCAGTGCAAATTCGGAGATCTTCCCTGCACCCAGGCTGTTTAAATCCCTGAAGCGCATCTGGGGACCTACCCACTTCAGCAGGCGTGCACAATTCACTTCAATGTAGTTGAGCCAGCCAATGGAATTGACCTGTGGCAGATTATAGGTAAGGGTAATGGTTTGATCGGAAGAAGGGTTGGGTATGGATGTCTGTTTGAACTTTGAGAAACCTACCTGGGTAAATTCAGCCGGGTTTGAGGAATCAACATTAAGCGAATCAATCCGGGCACCATGTTGTGATATGATAAAATAGCTTGGTACCGGTGCATTTGCCGCCACTAAGGTCCGCAATTTGGCCGGAGTCGTACTGTCGGCGTTTGGGAAATAAAACGGGATGTCCCACGAATTACGCATATTGTTGAAAAATTCCCCGTACCAGTCTTTGCCTGATTTGATCAGGTTAAGCAGATCCAGGTCATGTAGCTGGTAATCGTCGAACCTGCCAGAAAGATAGGTTGGTGTTGCCGTAACTTCGGGCATCGCCTGGACACGCCGGCCCGGGGCAACGTCAATATTGAGGAAGTAGAACGTGGAATCGGAATAGAGGTTCCGCACGTGTGAAAAATACCTGTTGAACCCTTCATAACTCCATTTATCTGCTCCTTCGCCATAAAAGAGAATGTAGTCGGTTGAGTCAAAGTGCCCGTCGCCGCCATCGGCAACCTGGATGGAAACTTCCCGCAGATCATCGATCCGGGGGGTGGAATTTGTTTCGGGGAGCATCCCCGAGCCGTTGCCGAATAAACGGATCTTGCTTAAATCCAGTGATCCCGGGTCGATCCCCATTGATGTGAGGTCGTGGTAGGTGATCTGGTGTATCCCCCAGTTTGCGACGGCCAGTTTGAACCAGCGACCGGTTGAAAGTACCGAAGAACTTTTATGAGGCAATCCTGCCATGACAAGGACTGGCAAAAGAAGGAACAGCAGGGCGGAAATCGTTTTTCTGGACATGGTGCGCATGGTTTGCAAAAATATGCATTTAACGGATAACCACCAATTTTGACGTCAATCGTTTTGCCGCGCCGCCGGGGATCATCATTTGTGCCTGGTAAACATATAGCCCCGAGCTGATCTTTCGTCCATCATCCTGGGTACCATCCCATTGGACCGATGTTTCACGGTAACCCTGCGGGTAGAATGACTGGTGAAGGGTCTTGACAAGGCTTCCCGACAATGTAAAGATACGGATTTCCATTTCAACGGGTTGGTCTACCTGGTTGGTTTCCCATGTGAAGGTCGTATGGTCCTTCATGGGATTCGGGTAGTTGAACAAGTGCTGAAAGGCAAATTGTGCGGCGGAAACAACGATAAAATCGATGGTTGCATCCGTTGAATTGTTATAAATATCCCATACCTTCATGGTAAGCTGGTGAGGCCCGTCGGTCAGACCGCTGAGCGGGTAATTGATGGTTCCGCTCTTGTAGGTATCGAGATCCGAAACATAATAATCGTTCAGAATCAAGGGGTAGGTTGTTTTCTGATCTATCACGGCGGTAATATCATGCCCGATGCCATTCCCCACCGTATTCACACCGGAAGAATCGCTTACGTCGGCCAGCAACACGGGATCCTGGTTGGTGATCCCGCCCGAAATGAAGTTGCGGTCGTTCAGGAAGAGCGTAACCCGGGGGCCATGCGTATCCTGCGAAGCCTGGCTGTTGTATCCGCCAATCTGGATGTTGTCACCGTACCCGTTGGCGTCGGTTTCCGGGCTCCTGGCATAATAACTTATCTTCCCGACACCATATTGATATGCGATGTCCCTTGGAACGATAAACGTATAGCTGAATTTACCGTTAACCACATTGACTTTTCCCTTGTAAACCGGATTTTTCCGTAAGAAGAACTGCACCGGCGGCCCTTGCTGCTGATTTGCCTTTGTCCAGATTTCAGAAGATTTGTCATAGACTGTTGGAAAGACCGTCCCCGAAAAATCGTTAGCAAGCAGGCCCGTCGCGTTTCTTACTTCACCTGTAATGGTAACCACCTGTAAGGCTTTCAGGGTATCGGGAACCAGGGTGGGCGTTTGGGCGTTGATGGAGGTCGTAACCACCTGCAGGTCGGGATAGGCCATCTGCATAGCGGGATCTCCCAGCAGCACGAAGGCGTGAATATTGGCGGAACTGCCCATGTTGAGTTTTGCCGCAATCAGCAGGTCTCCCAGTTTCATGTAGTTTCCGTTGGTTTTTTTGAAAGCGTTGCTGTAAAAATTGACCAGCAACGATTTATTGGTGCCTGCATAGGTGAGCCGGGTGGTGGTAAAGAGTGCGATCCCCCCGCCATGCCCGTTGAGGAACACCCACTCCCCTGCCGAGGTGCGCTCAGGATCGTCGAACCGGCTGAATTCACAGGTAGCTGTGACAAAAACAGGCATGTTGGATGAATTTTGCCAGTTCTGGATATCCGGAACTTCCAGGATTCGTTCGTGCGCCCAGCCGACTTCTCCCCCGTGACCGACATAATTCATAATGAGGCTCCCTTTCTCCACCCGCTTGTTGATCACCGCATTCACCTCCGGGTAACGTGGCCCGCCGGGGGTTGATTCCATGGGATAGGCATCGGAGTAGATCTTGTCAATGTTGTAATCCTTGTATAAGTTTTCGACCGTTCCGGCCAGGTCTTCCGAGTCATTGACAAACATGTTCCCGCCGTCGTTCTGGTCATCGGCCACAAACGTAACCACATTCCGCCAGTCGTTTTTAACAGTATCGCTGCCCGAACAGTACAGAAGCACCTTGTCGACAGCCTGCCTGGCCTGTTCTGCACTTGAAACCGGGAACCTGCCGACGCCGATGTCGAGCGTACCGTTGGCCGACTGCCCTTCATTAGGATCCATCATGCCGAAATAATCATCGGAAACGAAGGAATCGGAGGGTGAAAGCGACTCGACCGATTCAAATGCCGGTACAAAATTGGTATTGTTCTGGCTGCGGTTTTTAAAATCATAGGAGGCGTCTCCGAACAGCAGGAGATACCTGGGTTCCTTTCCTGGTTCAGCCTTGTTGTACATCATCCTCACATAATCGCGAATGGCCGTGATATCCTGGGCCCCCGACGAAAATTCATTATAGATCTTGTCGGGCGTGGTGATAAATACCGATAAGTTGCTTTTTGCACGGTGAAATGCAGCAAGGCGTTCGGCCTGGTCAAGGAACGAAGGATGGCAAACAATAAGGTAATCCGCCGCTGGTGTGCCGTGGAGATCCTGATTCACCAGCTTACCGGTAAATTCGGGGGAATAGAAGGTTGCCCCGTCGAAGGCCATAAACTCCCTGAGGCTATCAGTCTCCAGCCTGAAAATGTAGTTCCCGCCTGTGAGGCTTGTCTCGATGCGGCTGATGCTGCCGCCATCGGTTACGTCCCATACCTGCAGGTTCTGGCCATTCCCGTTCAGGGTGTATTCGGTGACGCTATTGGCGCCTGTTCCTGCAGCCGAACGGAATGCCATTTGAGTCCCGCTCATGGTAAGCAACCGCTGTGCGTTGAGCTCAATGTAATTTAGGTAACCGACAGCACTTGCAGAGTATCTGTTGAAATTAAGGTTGATATCGATCAGGGGATTCGACGTATTAAAGGTAGCCTTGCCGGAACTTTCATGGGCATAATTGTCTTCAAAACCACCGGTGATGCCGCCGATATCGATAGAAGTCACGGCGACCCCCTGGGCGGAAACGACAAAGGAGGTATTGCCAACCGTTGATCGTGCCGCCACATCCGCAATGATGGTCACCGGCTTTATGCTGTTTATATTGGGAAAGTTAAATGAATAGTCGCGGCTCGTGGTCATGTCAAAATGCTGGTGATCCCACCATATCCGCCCCGACTTGATCAGGTTGTCTTCATCTTTTTCATAAAAGGCAAAATCATCAAAACTACTGGCCCCATAAGTTGACGGCTTGGTGGTTGAAGGTTCTGACCCCACGCGCTTCCCGCCCCCTTTGTCGGCGGTCAGGAAATAATAGGTCAGGTCGGAATAGATGTTTTTCTGGTGGTGGAACAAATGGTCCTGATTGTTGTAATACCATCTGTCGGGCGACTGTCCATAGAATAGTATATAATCGCCCGGATCAAAACGACCATCTGCTTCTCCTGAGACAAAAATCGCATTTTCCATCAGGTCGTCAACGCGTGGCGAAGCATTTGCTTCGGGCAGCATTCCTCCTCCGTTTCCATAAATACGCAGGTTCCGTGGGTCAATGGAAGCGACGTCGACCCCGGCCTTTTTCAGGTCGTCATAGGTAAGGCGGTAAATCCCGGAGGCCCCTACGGCAAATTTATACCAATTACCTGTGGCCAACACCGAATTGGACGCATAGGTATTCACAGATTTCAGTGACCCCGCGGCTTTACGCGAAGTAACTTCAAGTACAAGGGTAAACGATACCAGGCGTTCAAAAGATCCTGATGCCGGGTTACGGCGTAGCGGGACCAGCGAAACCTCCAGCGAGGATTTCTTCCTGGACACAGTTACTTCTTTAAATAACCTGATCTCCGTTGTGATCTTATCCACACCAGCCACCCTGGCAATGTCCTGATCAGCCACCGGATCAAATACCATGTTGCTCATGGACACCTGGCTTACCGAATCCCTGCCGGCATCGAACGGGAATGATTGCGTGAACACCGGCAACAGGCCGGATTCGGTGCGCAGCACGGAATTCGTGAACGACATTAACGCGAAACCGGTCGAACCATCGTTGCCGGCTTCCCGCAGTGGATTCCACGAAATGGTGCAGTTACGCTCTGTTCGTGATTCCTGGGCTTTTGCGGATATCGCAAAATTACTGATGAGAAGGATTGAACAGAGAACCGCGGTGAAATGCTTTTTTGTATACATCGGAGGGTTTCAAGGATTATAAAGAGACAAACTTTTCAACATAAAAGTTGATGCCAGCCAATAATATTAAAAAAAAATATATTTTAACACCATTTTTAACGTTAGGTGTTAGTTAATATTGTCATGGAGTGCTTCGGCATATCCGAAAAAATTGTAATATTGTAACGTATAATTAATCAGGATACAACAACCCTACATGGTCAGAAGATTTGCAATTATCTTGTTGTTTGCATTTCTGTTTTTTACAGGAAACACTTTTGCACAGGACCCTGAGTTCTCTCAATTTTATGCCAACCCGCTCTACTTGAACCCAGCCATGGCCGGGATCACGATCTGCCCGCGGGCTATCGGCAATTACCGCAACCAATGGCCCGGGATAGGAAAAGCGTTCAACACCTATAATTTTTCGTACGATCAGTATGTCGATTTTCTGCATGGCGGACTAGGCGTTTTGCTCACCGCCGACCGTGCCGGGGGAGGAAACCTGAATACGACCGTCATCAGCCTGATGTATGCCTATAAATTCAACCTGACGAGCCATCTGCAGGCAAGCGGGGGGGTAAAGGTCGGCTACTACCAGCGAAGGCTGGTATGGGAAAATCTTCGTTTCGAGGATATGATCGATCCTCAGGGCGGTTTCATTTTACCTACAGCAGAAAAGCAGCCTGACAATACCAGTGTAGGCGTCCCCGATTTTTCGGCCGGTGTCTTTCTTGGTTATGATGACCTTTTATACGGCGGCATTGCCGTTGACCATCTTTCGCAACCGAAGATCGGTTTCTATTCCGACAACGCCACGCAGCTGCCGATGAAATTTACCGTAAATATAGGTTCTGTCATTAACCTGCGTACCGACGGCAGCACAGAGGAAGACCGGGAATTCTCGATCTCCCCCAACATCCTTTACCAGCAGCAGTTCCAGTTTCATCAGCTGAACCTGGGGATGTACCTTACCATCGATCCGTTCGTGGGTGGGATCTGGTTTCGCCACAATTTCGAAAATGCCGACGCCATCATCCCCATGCTGGGAGTTCATTATAAAAATTTAAGGGTCGGATACAGTTACGATTATACGGTAAGCAAACTGAAAGGCGTATCAGGCGGGGCTCACGAAGTATCAGCTTCATGGCAGTTCCCGTGTGTTGAAAAAAGAAGGCATGTCAGGGCAATAAAATGCCCGCGGTTTTAGTTATTAGTTACGATGTTAATAAATCCTATTCATTGGTCATCGTAAACCTGCGTAAACTCGATTTAAAATTTGCTATTTTGGAGTAATTCATGTAGGTTTGCAAAAATTTTCTACGGATGAAAATCAACAGATTATTTCAGGTAAGTACGCTCGTTGCTGCCCTCCTCCTGGTTGGCGCATGTGCGAAGAAACAGTCTTCAAGCTCCACCGGCTGGGAATATAACAATTCCAAGAATGGCGGATTTGAAGTCAGGCCTTTTGCCAACCAGCAAACGGGGCCGGGCCTTGTTTTTATCGAAGGGGGTACATTTGCCATGGGAAACACCCAGGATGACGTAATGTTCGAATGGAACAACAGCCCGCGAAGGGTCACCGTCGCCAGTTTCTATATGGACGAAACCGAGGTGCGCAACCTCGATTATCTTGAATACCTCTATTGGCTTAACCGGGTTTATGCAACCGATTACCCGGCCGTTTACCGCAAAGCATTGCCCGACACGCTGGTATGGCGCGATAAACTGGCATACAACGAGCCCCTGGTGGAATATTATTTCCGTCATCCTGCCTATCGAAACTACCCTGTAGTAGGTGTAACCTGGGTTCAGGCCAACGATTACTGCCAGTGGCGTACCGACCGTGTCAATGAAATGCTCCTGATCAGGAAGGGAATCCTTTCAATGGACCCTGCCCAAAAGAATGAAAACAACTTCAATACCGAAGCCTACCTGGCCGGCCAGTACGAAGGGCTTGTTGCCAAGGCGCTGCCCGACCTGAACCCGAACGGAACCGGAACACGCAAAGTAAAGATGGAAGACGGGATCCTGCTTCCGAAATACCGCCTGCCGACCGAAGCCGAATGGGAATATGCAGCACTGGGTCTTGTTGGAAACACGCTGTTTGAAAGGGTTGTTGAACGGAAGAACTACCCGTGGAACGGCAGCTATGTCAGAACAAACGAATCGCGCTACTACGGAACCTTCATGGACAACTTCAAACGCGGTAAAGGCGACTACATGGGTGTTGCCGGCAACCTGAACGACGGTTCTGATGTCCCGGCAGCCTGCGGCTCATACTTCCCCAACGATTACGGTCTGTATAACATGGCCGGAAATGTAAGCGAATGGGTGCTGGATGTCTACCGTCCGTTAAACTCCTTTGAAGTTTCCGATCTCAGGCCATTCCGCGGCAATGTTTTCAAAACAGCTGTCCGTAATGCAACCGGCTCTCTGGAAGAAAAAGACAGTCTCGGGCATATCAGGTACCGCGACATCACCCCGGCTGAAGCCATGACGCGCAAGAACTATCGTAAAGCAGACAACATCAACTACCTCGATGGCGATTTTGCCTCAAATATC
This sequence comes from uncultured Bacteroidales bacterium, assembly GCA_903913885.1. Taxonomy (GTDB): domain Bacteria; phylum Bacteroidota; class Bacteroidia; order Bacteroidales; family FEN-979; genus CAIVAT01. The sequence goes on from CAIWMX010000068.1 coordinate 39,187, forward strand.
GACGCAACCCAGTGGAAAGACACTACCGCGAATCCAAATGCGACCAACCTCATGTACGAATATGGCATGAGTTCGCTCATCACCGACCATGCACGTGTTTATAAGGGAGGTAACTGGAAAGACCAGGCTTTTTACCTCAGCCCCGGCACACGCAGGTATCTTGATGAAAATGACGCTTCCGACGCCATTGGCTTCCGTTGCGCCATGACCCGTGTAGGCGGATCAATCGCCGGTAAATAAACAGGCTTAACGAAAATTCAAACCCCGTTTCTTGAACGAAACGGGGTTTTTTATTTATTTTGTGCTGACTTTTATTTCTCCCCATGACCGGATCAATAAACCATCTCTACGCCATTTTCCTCGAACACCCCGTGGTTTCAACCGACAGCCGGCAAATTATTCCCGGATCGCTGTTCTTCGCGCTGAAAGGTGATTCCTTCAACGGGAATAAATTTGCCGCCGGCGCCCTGGACCTGGGAGCCGCCTATGCCGTTATTGACGAAGCCGAATATGCACTGGACGAACGTTTTATCGTTGTTGACAACGTTCTTGAAACCCTGCAGGAACTTGCATGCCATCACCGGATGCAATTCGATATCCCGGTTATTGCGATTACGGGAACCAATGGAAAAACCACCACGAAGGAACTTACTTGTGCCGTTCTGTCTGAAAAATACAAAACACTTGCAACCAAAGGGAATTTAAACAACCACATCGGCGTCCCGCTGACCTTGTTGAAACTGACGAACAAAACAGAGATAGCCCTCATAGAAATGGGTGCAAACCACCCCGGAGAGATCGATTTCCTTTGCAGGATTGCACAACCCGGGTTCGGGCTCATCACCAACATTGGCAAGGCGCATCTGGAAGGGTTCGGGGGTTACGAAGGGGTCATCCGCACCAAAACGGAACTCTACCGCTTTCTTAAGGAAAAAAATGGCACGGTTTTCCTGAATAACCAGGATGAGCTGCTTGGAGAACATGCCATCGGCATGAACACCGTGACCTATGGAACGATCCCGGCTAATCCCGGGACTGCCCTTACCACCTCCGATCCGCTTGTGACCCTGTATCTCCGGTTCCGCGACGGCCAGGAACTGACGATCGAAACGAAACTTTACGGCCGGTACAACGAAACAAACATCCTCGCCGCTGCTTCCGTGGGCCATCATTTCGGCCTATCCCCGGGGCAAATTAAAGCGGCCCTTGAAGCCTACGAGCCCGACAACAACCGTTCGCAGGTAACCAGAACCGAAACTAACCTCCTAATCCTCGACGCCTACAACGCCAACCCCAGCAGCATGGAAGCGGCGCTTTACAACTTTGCCGCATCCGGCTATCCTGAAAAGGCGGTGATCCTGGGCGACATGCTTGAACTGGGTGCTTCAGCAGACGAGGAACACCTGCACATTATGGAATTAACTGACCGGCTTGGATTAACCAGGGTTTTCCTTATCGGCCCGGTGTTCACCCGTTTAAATACCCGTCGTGAAACCATGTGCTTCCACGACAGCGAACTGGCCAGGATGTGGCTCGAACATCACCGGGTAACAAACAGCACCATCCTGATCAAAGGATCCAGGGGAATCAGGTTGGAAAAAGTGGTTGATGTGTTGTAGGAAAAAATTATAAATGCCGTCATCTAAAAAAAAGGTGCTGTGAAATACAACGTGATCGGATTGATGTCGGGAACCAGCCTTGACGGACTTGATATCGCCTGCTGCGAGTTCAGTTTGGACGACCGTAGCTGGTGTTATAAAATCCGGTGTGCTGAGACCATTGCCTACAGCAGAGATTGGAAGAATACGCTTTCCGGGCTGGAATCGGCATCTGCCCTGGAATATGTCACCGCCGACATTGAATACGGCCACCTTTTGGGCATGCTTACCAGTGAATTCATTGCCCGGCACGGTCTTCAGCCAGGTCTCATTTCATCGCACGGGCATACGGTTTTTCACCAGCCAGGGAAACGGATCACCAGCCAGATCGGAAACGGGGCGGCCATCGCAGCAGAAACCGGGCTTCCCGTAGTGTGTGATTTCAGGACGCTTGATGTCGCTTTAGGCGGACAGGGTGCCCCCCTGGTTCCGCTCGGCGACCGGCTTCTTTTCGGAGATTTCGACTGTTGCCTGAATCTCGGCGGATTTGCCAACATCTCCTTTGAAATCGATGGCAGGCGAATTGCTTACGATATCTGTCCAGCCAATATTGTACTCAACCACCTCGCCTCCCTTACTGGCTGCGAATACGACGCGGGCGGGATGCTGGCAGCCGCCGGGACTGTCAACGGGCCGCTGCTTGCGCGACTCAACGACCTGCCTTATTACCGCATGACCCCGCCGAAATCGCTGGGAAAAGAGTGGGTGCTCCAGCACATTATCCACCTGCTGGAAACCGGCAGCATTTCTGCAAATGATCTTCTCGCAACTTTTTGCGAACACATCGCCGTCCAGATTGCATCAGCGTCAAATATGAAAAATAGTGCACGGATACTTGTCACCGGGGGCGGCGCATTCAATAACTACCTGATCAGCCGGATCCGCCATTATACGCTTCCTGAGATCGTCATTCCCGATGCGCTGACCGTTAACTTCAAAGAGGCGCTTATTTTTGCTTTTCTCGGGGTGTTACGTCAACGCCATGAAAACAACTGCCTTCAGAGCGTAACCGGCGCCTCACGCGATTCGTCCGGCGGTGCTATCTATTGAATAGTTCTGGCTCATGCCCTGTTTTGTATTACTTTTGAAGCCGTTAACCTTGTTCTCCTTGTCAATGCGGCATTTTTCACTTTTTCATAAATGACCTACCAGCAAACCATCAAGTATCTGTTTGAGCAACTGCCGATGTACCACCGGGTTGGTGCCCAGGCCTATAAAGCAAACCTCGACAATACCATCGCCCTGTGCGGTTTGCTGGGGAACCCGCAGGATTCATTCCGTTCGGTCCATGTCACCGGCACCAACGGGAAAGGATCCGTTTCGCATATGCTGGCATCGATCCTGCAGACGGCAGGTTTTCGCACCGGACTATACACTTCCCCTCATCTGAAGGACTTTCGCGAGCGCATCCGTGTCGATGGAAAGATGATCCGCAAAGAATCCGTGACCTCCTTTATCGGTAAGCACCGCGCTCAATTTGAAAATATAAAACCCTCCTTTTTCGAACTCACGGTGGGAATGGCCTTCGATTATTTCAGGGAGCAGCAGGTTGACATTGCCATCGTGGAAGTAGGGTTGGGCGGCAGGCTTGATTCGACCAACATCATCACCCCGGTGTTATCGGTCATCACCAATGTGAGTTTTGACCATATGCAGTTCCTGGGCGACCGGCTTGAACAGATCGCTTTCGAAAAAGCAGGCATCATAAAACCAGGAATACCGGTGGTGATAGGGGAAACACACACATCGACATCGGCGGTATTTCAGCAGAAGGCAGCAGCATGTACCGCGGATATCCTCTTTGCCGACCAGCTATACAATGTCGTAAACCTCCGCCATGTGCATCACCACGGCCAAAACCTGATGACCCTCGACATGGTTCGCGGCAGCCGGCTTTTCATGGAGCGCCTCGTCTCGCCCCTGGCCGGGTTGTACCAGCGTAAAAACATTGTCACCGTGATGGGGGCCTGCGAAGTGCTCCGGCGAACAGGGTTCAACCTTGACGATGACATCGTAAGGAAAGGGATCAGGAATGTAGTTAAAAACACCGGGCTGGCTGGCCGCTGGCAGGTACTGGGACATTCGCCGCTGACGATTTGCGATACCGGTCACAACGAAGGAGGGCTGACTGAGGTGATTGCGCAGATCGCACTCACCCCGCATGAGCACCTTCATTTCGTGTTCGGTGTTGTCAATGACAAGCACCTCGCCCCCATCCTGGCAATGCTGCCGAAAAATGCCATTTATTACTTTTGCAAACCCGACATCCCCAGGGGACTTGACGAACAACTCCTGCAGGAGCAGGCTATGGAAGCCGGACTCGCAGGTGCGTGCTATTATTCGGTGAACGCGGCAATGAAAGCCGCCCGGGAAAACGCCGGAAAAAATGATCTGGTTTTTGTGGGAGGGAGTAGCTTCGTGGTAGCCGAGGTGGTTTCAGCCACCTGAAATGAGGTGCAGCACATGCACATCATCCCCATCGCCAATCATTGCGGTGTCGTACTCCGTCTTTTTGACCAACTCCCCGTTGATCTTGATCACCAGCATCTTAAAGGTATAATTCTTATATTTCAGCAACTCCGAAACCGAAATCCCGTCTAAGGCAATGTCCTCCGGAATATTATTCAGCAATATTTTCATACTTTCACCATTTCACCATTTCACTATTTCACCATTTCACCATTTCACAACCTCGCAAACCAGGGCACAACATGTTGTGCCCCTACCCTGCTACTCATTCTCCAGCAAGATTTCCACCACCACATTCGCCTGCATATTGGCAACCATCCCAACCCTGGGTGCGATGGGCGGCAGTTCGGCGCTGATCTCCGACACCTCATCCCCGCAGATATAGACATTATCGGCCTTACGGCAATGGATGAGTTCGTTCATGCCCCACCCGGCCATGCCAAGGCCAACGACCAGCGGAACCGAGGGCATGACCGTCAGCATGGTTTCAAGCAGCATCTCCTTCTGGCCGGCAAGGTCGAAAGCCTCCACCACCACATCGCATCCTGCAAAGATTTCAGGAATGTTGACAGGTTCCAGCCGCAACTCATGACCAATTACGTTGACGCGGGAATTGATCCTGGAGATGTTGTCCCTGAGCGCAGTGACTTTCGTCATGCCAACCTGGTCGGTGAAATAATACTGACGGTTCAGGTTGCCCTCGCTGACAAGGTCGAAATCGGCAATGACGATTGTTCCCAGGCCAACGCGTGCAAGCGCCACTGCACAGTTGGAACCCAGTCCGCCACAACCGGCAATGCCCACTTTTTTTGTACTCAGTTTCTCTTTTATCTGGTCAAAGGTCATAAGCAACACGCTGTAAAGAGAGTTTCTGATCTGGCTTAATTAATATTATTGTAAAAAGAGTCTCTTTCCACCGGGATCCGTTTAGTCTCCGTAATCATGGCGATCATCTGCGAAACCGTCATGACAGGGTTCTGATCTTCAGCGCCGGCCAATGAATATATCCTCGTTGAATCGTTGATAGTGCCGTCGAGGTCATCAACGCCGAAGGAAAGCGAGATCTGCGCCAGCTTGCGGCCAAGCGCCGGCCAGTATGCTTTCAGGTGCGGAAAATTATCGAGGTAAATCCGCGACACTGCATACATTTTCATATCTTCAACCACCGAAACCCCGGCAATGGCCGACATGGCATTGTTCCCGCTGTGAAATTTCAGGGGGATAAAAGCATTAAAGCCACCCGTACGGTCCTGGAGTTGCCTCAGTTGTTCGAGATGATCGATGCGCTGCGCGTATGTTTCCATGTGCCCGTAAAGCATGGTGGCATTTGACGGAATTCCGAGTTCGTGTGCTGTTTCATGAATGGCAAGCCAGGTTTTTGCCGATGATTTCATGCCACAAATCTCCCTTCTGACGGTTTCATCGAAAATTTCGGCACCGCCTCCGGGAATCGACGCAAGTCCGCAGGATTTCAGGTACTCAAGCCCTTCCCTAATGCTCATCCCCGACTTGCCGATCATATAATCCAGCTCTACCGCCGAATAGGCCTTCAGGTGCAGCAATGGTCTTTCGGCCTTTATCCGGACCAGCAAATCGCCATAATAATAGATATCGCGGTCGGGGTGGACAGCACCGGTAATGTGCAATTCGTTCACATCAGGCTCCTGTACCCTCACCTTTTCCAGGATCTGGTCGATGGTCAATTCCCATTGTGTGGCGCTGAAATGGTGCGAATAGGAACAAAACCTGCATTTATTGACACAGATATTGGTTGGTTCAATATGGAAATTCCTGATATAACTCGCATTATCACCGTTTTTCACCTTGCGCACATAATCCGCAAGCATCCCCAGAAAACCAAGCCCTCCCTGAGAAAAAAGAATGACCCCCTCCTCCCCTGAAATCCTTTCCCGTGCCACGATCTTCCGCGCAATCTCCCTTAAAATACCCGGTGTTTCCACCGAATCATAACTAGAAGATGCCAACCGTATACTTTATTGCAGAAGGCGGACTGGCCAACAACCTCTTCCAGTATTTTGCCGCGGAGCTCATGCGAAAGATGTATGGATACGATGAGGTCAAACTCACCTTCCAGATTAATCTCGAATTCAATCTGGTCATTGACGATGCGAAATGGAAGACCATTTGCACACGCTACCAAGAAGGAAACCCTGTCCCCCTCGATACCACGCGTAACATTCTCATGATGGGATTCTTTCAGCGCTCCGAACCCTTCGAAGCCGATCGCGAGTATCTTCGCAGCCTGTTTACGATCGACAATCTTCATTACATTAATCGCACGGTGCAAATCAAGAACATCGTGTCCTATCAAACGAAACACACGGTGGTCCCTGGCCCCACCGACCTAACCATGCACATCCGATGCGGCGACTTTCTGGACCAGAAGAGCCTATTGTTTCCCACGTCTTCTGTTCTTTCTTCCCAGCTCACCGATCCATCTTCGCTGATTGAACTCATTCGGTCCATTCCTCATACGACTCTTTATCTTGTCCATGATACATTGAAAGAAGACTGGGAGAAACACTATGTGGCGCAGTTTGATTGCCTGAATCCCGTCGCGATTCACGGGAACATGGCAGACGATTTCGATTTTCTCATGAAATCACATACGTTGCTTCTTTCCGCCTCTACGTTTTCCTGGATGGCAGCCTTTCTGGGAAACGCCACCCAGGTTCACATTCCCTATCATTCTCATTATGGCGGAATAGAAGGAACGGGACAGAGTCTTGCAGGGTTCCATGAGGGATGCAAGGTGTATTACTCCATGGACACGTGGCCTACGTCGCAAGGAATGCCTGCAAATCCTGCACCATCCGCAGCGGAAGAGAAGGAAACCGCGTAACGGTATCATTTCCAATCATAAAATACAGCCATCGCTTCGAGCTCTCCTTGTCCAGTCGCAAGAATCGACAGAAGGTCGACCCTGGTTCTTGTAGCCAGGATTCGAATAGTGCAAGCAGCTGTGCAGGAAGAACACCATAATAATCGATGTAGAGAATGCCCAATAATAGAAATAAATCCCTTCCATCTTTTGGGCAGGGGTCCGAGGGGGGATAGACCGTGCTGAGGGATACATTTGCGATTCGCGTAGAAAGAGAGCCCAAACACGAGAACCCAAAATCAATCAAGGTAAGGGTGCAACGGGACACAATCTCCATCATTTCATTTTCGATAAGAAGGAGTTTGGAGCGAGGTTCATGTTCCACGACAAGAAAATTACTCGGTTTCAGGTCACGATGATTGATTCCTACGTGGTTGTTCAGATGCCATATCATTGCGCATAACTGAAGAAGGCAATCCACCAGCACATTTGGTAAACAGGAGACGGGAAGGGTGGCAAGGTAACTATCCAAGGTAATGGCCCCTTCAATCGGTTCCATCGCGAAACAGACGGATTCCTCGCGAAGGCGAAACACACGCAGTACGCGCGGTGCCCCCGTTTGAAATCCAATGGATGCCAACGTTTCTCCCACCAACTGTTGGATGCACGCTTCCAACAAGAGACTCCTTCCTGCAAGAATGGGGCGCTTGCAATACACGCCCTTTCTTCCTTCTGCATTATCATAGGTTGCCCAATCAATGTATCCAAATGTACCATGAAACACCGTCTTGATGCACCTAAGTGTTTCATGAGGGGTAGACACGTATACCGAGGGATTCATAATGGATTGAGAGCTAGGAACAATGCATCTCTGCAGCCACCCTGGAGAATGAAGGCATCCTGAATGGGGCAGGCCGACTGACTCGAGAGACAGCCATGCCGCGCACCGTGTAGTAGACGTACACATGAACACACACTACTATAGATTATGAAATCGCATCCTGACCAAGGATGGTCAGGATGGTTCGTAGGGCAGGATTGTTTCGATGTTCTGCCGCATCCGCCAATAAATACGCGGTAAGTTCGCGGGGATGCTCGTAGGAGCTGGGAGGCATGCCTGGAAATTGGTTCTGAATCGCGGTAGGAATCTGCTTGACGTGATACTTCTCGATGCAATGATACCACCAGATGCTCACTTCATGAAGAAGGGGGGTCGCACTATCATTAAAAATAGGAACGGGCACCCATGTATTCTGATAGACCCACAACGGATGGTCGATGGTATCGGGATTGAATCGCCGATTTTTCTCCATAAGGGGTGGCAACACGCCGTTCCATGGGGTCCATCCCAGTTGTTCAAATAGGGACTGCCATTCTTCCTGAAAGGTTCGCTGATGAACGTGCCATAATTCGTGCGTCAGTGTGCTTTTCGAATGAAGCTGTGAAAGAATCGGATAACATACCACATTTCCAGGGCGGGTATGGGGCATTCCTCCATCGGCAGAGGGCATGAGTGGAACAATGCGAATGTCTCCCAAGTCGAGTTGAAGACGAAGGGGGAGCAACGGAATCATCTGATTCAAGTGGGCCTGATAGGTGATGGATTCTGCAGGTGTAATGGAATTGGCCGAATAGGCAAGGCGGCGGCGCGCCAAGGCATTGATGGCATCGTCACGACATTCTTCCAGGTAAAAATCAGCACGTTCTGCTTCTTGTAACAGGTCTTGTGCGGTTCGTTTGCTATCAATAAGGGTCAGGGCAAGTGCCGAACGAGAGGAGGCGTGCCCCATTATTCTACTGAGTCTTTCTTTTTCGCGTTTGCGGAGCGCGCCTTTCGATTGATGGTGTCGACAATCATGGAATCCAATAGAAAGCTACTCATGGTAGTTTGTCGTACTGTTTTCTTTTGGGAAGATGCTGCGCTTGTTGCATTTGCTGCGCTTGTAGCATTCGCTGCATTCGCGCGTGTCACACGAATGGCAGAGCTAGGTCCTGCTCCATGGTTGATGGTAACCGTCCCCTTAAACATACTTGCAAGTGCGCTACGTGTACTGGTCTTCTCAAATCGCCGCAGACAGTCCGTAAAGAGCAACGCGGCCGCTTTGGCTTCTCGAAAGGACAAATATTTTTCCATATTATCCGTGAAGGATGGACACCCTTGCATCATCTCATCATGAAATCCAGGAATGGATTCCAATAACAGGCCGAAGGCCTGTGAAATGGGGTTCTGCAGCTGGTGTTCGATGTAATGTCGATAATCGGGAACCAGCGCATGTTCCGTGATAAACAGCGGCGTTTCAATGCGTTCTCCTTGAAGCGCAGAGGCCTCTTGCCCCGCCTTGGCACTGATATAGACGTATCCAATGCGGTCTCCTGCGGCAGGAGCATTGCCTGGGTCCCGTTCGGTAATGCGGTCGGCCAGCGCCTTGTGCGCAATGCGGGAGGGGTCCGCATAGTCGGCGCGCAAGGATTTGGTAACCGTGAGTTGCCCGAGACTCACTTTTCCCTCCACCAGTTCCATGCACTTCTCTTTGACAAACTGAAAGGCGCCGACTACATCGCGTTTATCCAGAAGCATCTTCATGGCACCCCCGAAAATGGTCTTGACAATGGGGGCATTGTCGCGGCGCTTGAGCGCAATCCCCATGTACTTGTGCACATAGTCATCTGCATTTTCCTCGTACATGTTTCCTGCATAGCGTTTCTTGGAGAACATGAGAAGGGGGTCAAACGCCTTGTCAAACTCAAAATCATGGGGCGCCGCCAGTACGTTTGAAATGAAATGCCCCGCTTTTCCTGTGAGGTCGATGGTGGCCTGGCGGGCCTCGCGTCCCTCGAGCCGTTCACCCGTCTCTGGATTTCGAGGATTAAATTCGACAAAGAGAGAATCGGTATTGTGAACAATGAGCGCACCAGGTCCTACACCAAAGTGGTGATTCTCTGTCTCCAAATCGTACACATAGGCATCCCCAGGATGGGGCAATTCTCGATATTTCTTAATGGCGCATGCCGATTTTCGTTGTGTGGTCTTTGTCATGGTATATCGAAAGATAACTTCTTTTGATCCGCGCTCATTGATGGAGACATTGTATCCAAGGCGTCGTGCCAGAAGATACATCCCCGCACCAATTTCTTTTCCTTTTTGGTCAAATCGAGTATATCCACGGGTATCCTTATCACCATCTCCTGCATAGAATCCGTTCCAGAACGATTGGATAATGTCATGAGGAGCACAAAGGATTTCATCTGGAATTTTCTTCTCACGGTGATCATTGTAAAACAGATCACGATATCGTCTCGCTACTTCTGTAATGTTTCCAACGGGAACAAGTTTAAATACACCCGAACTTTCAATCGTGTTTAGAATACGTGTAGGAAATGGACACTTTTCCATTGCGGTAGCAAGAAGTCCCATATCTGCTTTATTGATGGCCCATGATGCTTTTCTTCCAGAAGGACATTCGTATACATCAGAGGATCCATCCGCAACAAAGAATCCCATTACAAATGCTTCATCCTCTGTAATGGAGCAGGGTGTGGTAATCGTATTAAATTCTTGAAATAACAAGTCATTGTGAAGGAGTTCCGTTCCAATCGTAACATCACATGGTTTTGCTTCTGTTCCATCGCGTAGCACCAGGCTATGATCTTCTGTCACATCTACAATTCCTGTATGTGTATTAATTCGAAAGAGTTTTTTATCTTTGTGTAATTTATGACGGATAATTTTATGAATCGGAGTAAATCCTCGTTCGGTCCATACTGATAATCCTTGAAGTACAATCGCATCTTTTGTGTCATGATAGGTTTTCCATTCGTGTTCCGAACGAAGTTCATCCATACGCTTAATAAAGAGTGAACCCGTTGTATCTTCTCGCAGAACAAGCGGAGTATCTCCTGTCACCGAATCGCCATACACGACTTTTGCCATACAGCGTGCCGCACATCGTGGATCGTTCGCATGAGGTCCATAGAATTGTTCGATGGCGGCCTTGGCAAACAGAATCTGCTTTCGACCATAGGAGGTAACGGACGCCGCCAGTGCCTGCAGACGAATCTTAAACGTAGGAGAGCCGAGCTGTCCATAGAGCGAATTGCCCGTCAGTTTATACGCCAACTGTTCCGCATCGAGCAGGGCATACCGTTCAGGGTCCTTTTCCGCCTTCATCTCCTTTTTCTTCGCACTGCGGGCGGTAAGAAGCCAGGTGGTAATCTGGGGCAGCGTCGATTTCGTTCCATCGAGTGGCTGGGCGTAGCGGCAAATGCGCCGCCCGCACTTGATTTTTCGCGGATGCTTTCGACCATCGGTGGGGTCAGGACGAATGATGTCGAACTCAATGTCCGTATACGCGTATCCATCGCATTCATCGTATACGTCCGAGCCCCATTGTTTCGTAATCAGCTGGCCCGAATCGGTATAATCCTTTATCCACAGAAGCGAGTCGTGGCTGATGTTTTCGCTGACGATGGTGGAGGGATACAAGGAGGCAAAGTCGCATACGCCCACCGGGCTCGTGGCATAGAATCCAGGAACGGGGTCAAGAACAATAGCACCCTCGTAGGAATCCTCGGTGGAGCCTTCGACGGGCTGGGGAAGAACGGGAATCACAATGTTGCGTTCGCGACAGTACTTGAACATCAGCGATTCAATCTTGATGCCCTGGCCTCGAATGAAGATGTAACTCACAGGAACGGAACAGACATTTGCCATCGACATGGAATTGTTAAAGGTTTCCAGTTTCTTATACAAATCAAGGACCAAATCGCAATCCTGCAAGCAATATTTTCCCACCACCGCTCTATCCTCTGCCGACCCACGGTGGAGCCGAAAGATATCTTGGGGGCTCACATCGTCCTTGACCACGACCCACCGTGTGGCATCTTCTAGTTCCGCGAGTGCATCGGCATCGAATGAACAGGTGATGCAAATGGTGGAGCCGTCTACCGACGCGACAAGTAACTTTTGGGAAACGGTCTCCCCCGTGTCATCCAACAGAGTGATGGAGCGACCGGCCCGAACATCTTTCACCGCACCGCCGACTTCAAGAAGGAGCTGTTTTGTCTCTGCATCATACGTTTGTTTCTTGAGTTTTCCTGACATGAAATGTTTGGTGACTTCGTCCAGTTTGTAGGAAGGAAGCACATGGTTGCGCTTGATGGAATGAAACATGTCAATCTGAAGACGCCCTTGCATGGACCAAATGTACATTCGGTTGTCGCCCATGGCCGAGGAGCTCAGGAATTTCTCTTCCAATTTCATCTCCCCCGAAAGTTCTACCAGGCGATTCATCGCATGAATGGGAGAGTTATCGGTAAGGAGTCCCAGCTCTTCGGCGCGCTGCCAGGTATAGGATTCATCAAAGCCAAAGATATTGTATCCAATCATGATGTCAGGGTTCACTAGAATCATCCACTCAAACCACGCCAGAATCATTTCCTTTTCGGTAGGATAGGCGTGAACCACGATTCCTGGAAGGGGCGCACAATCAGGAAAGACAAAGAGATGCCGTTCGGTCGTTTCCACGGTCCCGCGTGTTAACGTGGTTCCGATTTGAATCACAGGGTCACCGACCAGATACACGAGCGGATTCAAGCCCTGAAGAACCTCTTCCACCCGTTCGACCGACCCTTGCTTCGTCGCCTCGATTAGTTCGTCCTCCATGCGCAGAAGGGCATCGCGAACCATGTCCAGTGTCTTGCGCTTCTTGAGGGAGCAATAGATGGGAGTCATTCCTTTGGGAAGCGTAGATACAGGGGTAATTCCTGTGGAGAGGCTTTTCAATATGTTTTCCGATGGATTCATCTTGAGGGCAATCAAATCCTTGGCGGCTTTGTTCCAGCTCCGTTTGGCAACGGGAAAATCTCCTGTCATCGAGAAGCATTCAATGTCCCAGGAGGCGGTAACGAACGGTGCGGATACGCGCGGTCCTTGGGTGGGAAGAATCTGTTGATAGTCACATTCCATAATCAATGAACTGTCTGTTTCACTGATAATGGATGATTTGCCGTCTGTTACCGTAACCCATCCGCAGGGTTGAATGTTTTGGCAGTGCAGGAAGCGAAGCATGGGGTCAAGATTGGCTTCGAATACTTCTACTTTTTTCCCATGAAGAGGGGCATCCAAGGGTCGTTTGGTAGAGGGATTCAGGTTCTCATCGAGAAAGAGCCCTTTTAGGGTTCGAAATAGGTTCAGGGAAGGTACATCAATTTGGAGAAAGGGATAGAAGGTTTGTGCCGTGAATCCATAAAAGATTTTTTTGGTGACGCGAGTGATATTGATTTGTCCCATGGGAATGCCCTGACGATTGATGTATTGTTTGATGGAATCCGCTGCAGCAGATGTTTTTTCTTCGGGAAGTCGTACATAGAAGGTGGGACGAAATCCCGTGACATCACAGCGAACGGGAATGCCGGTTTCGGTCGCGCCGAATAGGTGAATGACCAGTTCACGCTGTTTGCTAGTGGACACTCCCTTCTTTTTCTTCATGGGCTGATATTCATCATCATCGGAAGGAGATTCATAGACAAGTTCCACTGTATCTTCCTTCTCCGATTCGATGCATATGTCACGTGACTGGATGTCTAAGAGATGGAAGACAACGCTCATGGTTGCCTGTTCACGAGGGATAAATCGGATTCAATTTTATGGACGTCTTGTACCACGTGAGCGCTTCTTATTTCGTGTATGGCGCTTATGCGTTCGCTTTCTACGACCGTTCATTACCAAGGAGGCGGTGGCCAAGAGGGCGGCGGCAGGAGCAAGGGTGTAGGCCGTTTGTGCCATGGTGGCATATAAGCTTCCTCCACGTGTTCGAAGAGAGGTAACGTAATCGGCTTCGTCCTTTCCGACCTTGGTGTCATTGACGGTTGCATTGGTTTTCCCAATGGTGTTCCTCATGGTGTTCCCAATGGTGTTCCTCATGGTGTTCCTCATGGCGTTCTCATTGGTGTTCGCATTAGCGTTCTCATTGGCATTCCCATTAGCGTTCTCATTGGCATTCCCATTGGTGTTCTCAATGGCATTCTCATTGGCATTCCCAATGGCATTCTCATTGGCATTCCCAATGGCATTCTCATTGTTATCCGGTTGAGCCAGCAGGCTTTGTTTCACCATTTCAGGATTCGAGGGAATGGTCACGATGGTTTTTCCTGTATTTCCCGATTTCATGCTCTGAGGAGTAATCCCCAATACCGTCGGATATCCTTCCACCCGAATGGAATCGGTCTTCCCATTTATCTTGGACATGGCCTGATTCAAGGAGGGAACCATGGATTCTTCAATCATCGCGGAAGGATTCATTGATGAATGGTTCTTCTTGGATTCCTGGGAGGCCTCCAACGTAGCCTCTTTAAATTTCGGCATAAACGTGTGACAATGGCCGCACCAATTGGCATGCACGAGAAGAACAAGAATGGTAGGATTCTTTCTAAGAAGTTTCAGTAAGGCAGGGATATCGGCTTCCGTACGCACATCCAATGGGGAAAAGAGCGCCCCCGAATTGGACTTTGCTTTTTTAGTAGACAATCGTTGTTTACGACGAGTCGCGGGCATCCTACTGTAGATTCGTTTTATCCTGCTATAGAATAGAGAATGGAGGATTATAACCTTCTTACGATTGCGATACTTTTGATAATAGGATACATTGCATTATATCTGGGAGGGCGGAAGTATCTAGAAACCTTTACGGATAATCGGGATAGTCCCGAGGGAGTGCCTCCTACTGTATTTGCCAATACTACGGGGCCAGGCACATCGGAAGGGAATGCCTTGCCGGAAAATCCTCCCGATGAATACGAAGTATCCGCTGTCTTTCATAACGAGGGTTCGCGCGAAGTCTCCAAACAACAACTTAACGATGCCATGACGCGCTATCCCATTGATTGGTCCACACAGGGTCCGAATTCGCAGAACTTTCAGGAGAAACAGGCGCAGAATCAACCCTCGAAGAACAGACCGGTTCCCTACCAGAATCAAGAAACCCAGTCGAGCGTACCGAGCAGCATGGAAGACGAGGAACGAAAGATTCTGCAAACCTACCAACCGAATTCGAGCAAGGGTCTCCTTGAGTATTCCCCTGATGATGTAAAGTCCCTTGTGGACAAGGTATACACACGAAAGGGTCTGATTCCTGTTATTGTTAAATCGAAGCAGGGACCCAATATTTGGGAGATTACGGAGGTGAAAGAGAAGAATCCCACGATTGTGTGGGAGGACGGCGCTCGTCAGAAAATGGACATGCGGGGGGAGGAGACCATCGAAGTACCTCGTACGGCCACCGATAGTGCTCGTGGACTCAATCCATTTGCAAGCCCGCGAGAGCGGGTGGGAAACGGCAAATCCGATGTTCGCGAATGGTCTGCGGGAGTGGACCGAATGTTTGTTCCCAGTTACCCCGTTCCAGCATGGAATTAATGTACCTATCACGCAATAGGATAGAATTAGATTCGTCTGTAGTAGAGATGGGTTCCTATTTGTCACTTCCCTTTTCATCCAGAAAAGTGATGCACATTGAGCCTTCGTCCCGTGTAATGCAGGAAACGATGACAGAGGTCATTGCCGTTCCGGAGCCAACGGAACCAAAGGAGGCAAAGGAGGAACCAAAGGAGGAACCAAAGGAGGAGCCAAAGGAGGAGCCAAATGAGGAACCAAAGGAGGAGCCAAAGGAGGAACCAAAGGAGGAGCCAAAGGAGGAACCAAAGGAGGAACCAAAGGAGGCAAAGGAGGAACCAAAGGAACCAAAGGAGCAAAAGGAAGAACCAGATGAATCTGCCCACGCGATGATTGCACGTGTCTCTTCCCTCACCCTTTCCATTCCATCGGACACGGAGCAAACGGTTCGCCCCACAGAGGAAGAGAATTCGGGTCGCATCCCTGAGTTTCGAAGCAGTGGGCAGGCCGAATCGGCGGCGGTCAAGAAATTCAATCGTAAACATCGAAAGAATCATCCATAGAATGGCCAAACGTATGTTCCGATGCATACGTCATGCGGAGCACCCCGTCCACACTTTTATGGGCCTCATGCAATTCATACATGGTCGCCCCCGTCATCGGGAGCGTGTTTCCAATAAAGATAAAGATGGCCTGTTCAGGTGTCAAAATAAGCCATCGGCGAATGGTCATGATAAATTCCCCCATCGTAAACTGCGATGGTACCAAAAACTTATGCCGACGAATATCGGGAATGGAATCCTTCGCATCAGGCGATTTAGTAATAAACACGGGGATTTTATCAGGATGTTTCAAAGCGAGTTGTTCTAATTCTCTATTACTCAATAGAAGATGACTCATCTACTGAACGTAAACAAAAGATACATAAGATAGAGTATGTTCTGTTTAGATACACGCGAAGCTGAATTAATTGCCTTGGTGCCCACCACCGTAACACAACTTCCCGTGGGGGACATTTGGATTGGCCTAACGGACACCAATGAAATCAAGGAAGGAGGCCTGATTATCGAGCGAAAATCCATTCGCGACCTGGAGGCGTCCATCCTTGACGGGCGATACCGAGAGCAGCGCGGCCGAATCCTTGCCTTCTGCCAAGAGAAAAAGACCCAGCCCATGTATATTCTGGAGGGGTCCCTGTCATCAGGGACAGGTCGACTCCAAAAGAAGGCCATTATGAAATTCATCCATCGGCTCGTGTTTCATTATCAAATTCCTGTGATGCAAACGTCCTCCGTTCAGGAAACCGCGGAGCTCATTCGTACATTGGTGGAGCAATGGGAGGAGGAGCCTGCGTCATTGATGCGAACCACGGAACTCGTAAAAGTCACGGATGGAATCCATGTACAGAAGAAGGCGAATGCAGGAGAGCCGAAACAGTTTGCGATTTCATGCCTGGCACAATGCCCTGGTGTATCGGTGAAAATGGCAGACGCGCTGATTCAAACCTTTGGAACCTTGCAGGGCGTCATGGGCGCGTCGGCAACGGACATCGAGCAGGTCAAAGTGGGAACACGAAAGGTCGGGCCCGTGGTTTCGAAGCGTTTGAAGGAATTGCTACATGCATGATTACATGGGATGGGTGATGTTCTGTAGGAAGGCATTGGGGGGTGTGTAATCGGAAGCAGAAGGGGGAGGCGGGCCCGCGGTTGGATTCGATAACGGTCGATTGAGAATCGTATGAATCGCACGGAATGGTTTCTGTCCTTGCATTTGTCCCTGGAATTCACCTGGAACATTCATGCGAACTTTTCGCTGTGATTTGCGGCCTTGCAGAAGCCGCGACGCCTCTTTCTCTTTTCGGTCCATCTCGGCCTGCGTCTTTTCCGCCGATTCCATCATGGCATGCATGATGGGCGACTGGTCCACCAAGTAGGATTTCTCATGATGCATCCACGAAATGTACATCATGTTGGGAGGCGTATAGCGAACCTCGTAGGAGGCATGGCGCAATTGATAAATCAAATAGATGACACAATCTTCCAGGTCAATCTTGGGCAATCCGAAAATAAAAGGCGGAACCGTATACAACAGATAACATTGGGACTGAGGAAGTTTGGACATGACACGAATGCGATTGTAGATTTGCTCTAAAATTTTATTGTAGGCTTTGAGACGGGAGGCATCTTTGGACTTGCGTTTATCGTATAATTCGGAGGGGTTCAATTGTGGGGTGGCCTCCATTGCTGCTTAGTCCTCGCAAATAGAGAGGCTACTGATTTTCACGCGTATGTCTGCGAGTACGCCGCTTACGTAGCGTAGCACGTAGTACCCGCTTCGTACCCGGTTCCGCCGCGCCATGGCCCGCATCAGGAACAATCATCAACCGAGCGTGCGGAAGCGCCTTTTTCACTGCATAGGCCCCTGACATAGGGCACACCATATCGTATCTTCCATGTACAATCGTAATGGGAATGTGCCGTAGTGCATGGAGACCATGAAGCAATTCGTCCTTCGCGAACCAACAGTCGTGCAGAAAGTAGTGATTTTCAAGAAGCGAAAGGGAACGCCGTTCTATTGCGGGAGTCGTATCCTTTCGCGGACGTAAAAAGGAAATGGCACCTTCCCAGTTCCACCATGCATCCGCATAGGTCTGCGCATGTGCGCCCTTGAGTTTCTTTTGATAGTACCGTGCTATGGCCCTCCACCCTTTCGTTCGAAGGTTCAAAGGAAGAACTCCGATAAATCCTGCCCATGCATCGGGAAACACCTCAGATGCTCCACCCTGTTCATAGAGCCATCGAAAGGACGACTCGTCGCAAAGAAAGAGACCGCGCAGCAGCAACCCTGTTACCCGACCAGGATGCTTCTCTGCATAGGCCAGGGCCAGGGTAGACCCCCATGAGCCCCCTGATACGAACCAGGCATCGATTCCACAGTGTACGCGAAGGGCCTCGATATCGTTTACTAGGTCCCAGGTGGTATTGTGGGACAAGGAGCCGAATGGGGTGGATTTCCCGCACCCGCGCTGGTCAAACATCACGACGCACCATTGGGTCAAATCGAAGGGCTGAAGCGCACTATGCTGCATCCCGCCGCCTGGACCACCGTGCAACACAAGAGCGGGACGACCCTTTCCATGCACTTCATAGTAAATGGTATGTCCATTCCCAACGGGCAGGAATCCCATCTCTTCTATAAAATGACATTAAAACACGCGTCCTATCTATCAAATGGAAACGCAGCTATCTAGTAAGACATGCTGCACCGCATCTATCTCTCAGGAGGAGGCATCTGCGCCATGGCGCACGTGGGGGCATTACAAGAATTATCTACCCATCTTCCGTTGTATGCCGTGAAAGAATGGATGGGGGTGTCCGCTGGTGCCCTGGTGGCCATGTGCCTTTGCATCGGCTATACGTTGGACGAAGTATATGATTTCTGTGTTCGCTTCGATTTCACCAATATTAAAGAGGTCGATTCCATTCCGGGATGGATATTGCATTTTGGCATGGATACAGGGGAGCGCCTCCACCGATTAATCGATGCGTGCCTGCATGTCAAGGGACTGTCTTCGGAGCTCACCTTTGAGGAATGCAAAGAGAAATTCGGACGTTCGTTGTGTGTGGTGGCGACGGATTTGAATACGGCCGAGGCGCGCATCTTTAGTCCGACGGATACACCACAGTATCGCATGTCGGACGCGGTGCGAGCCTCCATGACGGCGCCCTATTATTTTCAGCCGTTTCTTTGTCCAGAAACGGGTCATTACTTGGTAGATGGCGCAGTGATTAGCAATTATCCCTTGTTCCTGTTGCCAGAAGAAGAACACGCACGAACCATCAGTCTATTGATTCGAACGTCGGTGGAAAAAGTGGAGGAGGTGATGGACTTGGAGTTGGATGCATTGATTACGCGGCCGCTGAACATCGCGCTGCGAGAGAAAGCGAGCAGCGAGACGCGGTGCTATGATTCGAGATGCATCCAGATTCAGCTAGGAGAAATCAATATCTTGGATTTTTCCTTTGATGAAGAGACTAAAAATATGATTATTGATAGGGGGAAGCAGGCGGTGATTGAATTCTTTCAGCGCCCCGTTCGCACACGCCGTCATTCCATCTAGAGGGCCGAGAGGGGCAGAATGGAATAGGTAATGACCAAATCATGATGGGGACGCATATAAATCAGAACGGAGGTCTCGGGAGTAACCTCGATAACGGTGGAAGGTGTGATGGTACATTCTTGTAGTACCCCGTTATGGGTGA
>CAIWMX010000069.1 GCA_903913885.1 uncultured Bacteroidales bacterium
ATACCTGATCTCTTTCAACGCAAATGTCCTCTTTTCTTTTTTATCCGCGTCAATCGCTTCCATAAGCCACTGTTTTTCGGGATGCCATTCACTTGAACCGAAAAAAAACGTTTCAGGGACGAGGCGCCTGATCGAAGTTTCACCTTTTTGGTTGGTGTAAACTATTTTTATTTCATTTTCCATGGTATTTCCTAATAATCCCTTTTACCCATCGGGCTTCTGATCTGCACCGGACACTATCTTATAAGAATAAGTTTTTCGAAATGGTTGACATCTCCTGTCTTCAAACAGATCAAATAAACTCCTGAAGCCAGGCTGGAAAGTTGTTGTTCAGAAATTTTAAATGAGAAAGGACCGACCGGAATCTTAGTTATCGGCACAATCTCAGAAATCCAATTCCCGGTGATATCTTTAATGGATAATTCTATTTCGGATCCTTCATCCATATAGCCCGAAACCGTAAATTGACTTAATGCGGGGTTCGGGTAAACCTTAAAAGTACTTAATATCTTCTTTTCACCCTGACCGGTGATAAGTATCTGCCCTCCTTCAAAAAGGGTATAGGCATGATTGATGAGTAACCCTTTGAAAGTTTCATAAGCAGGCGGATTTACCGGCCATTTTACAACCACTGAATCAATGGTTGGTAAAATGCCGAGCCCAAAATGCAACGTATAAGGATCACCCATTCTTGCACCGCGCCCCGTATAAACTTCCCGCGTATACTTCTGACCTCCTGCATACACCGTTGCTCGTCCGCCAAGCGCGTAACTATTCCCGCTGGTCGATCTCAGCAACAACTTCAGGTAGTTGTTATTCCCTGGAAAATCGTTTTTAAATAGGGTGAAATACTTGTTGAACTGGCCAGTGACAAGGTCCAGTTTGCCATCATTGTTAAAATCGAACATCAAGGCATCCTCCCCTGTATTAAAATATTGGGAAGGCAGGTAATATTGGGTTTTCAGTTCGAACCGGTGATCAGGCTTTTGAATGTAAAAATCAGAATACCGGCAATTGTAAAAATTGGTGATATAGAAGTCCTGCAAACCATCGTTGTTTACATCTCCAAAAACCGCACCGGCATGGGTTTCCTCAAATTCAATGTCATCGTCGGGCGAAGGTGTGCCAATCAGGTCGGTAAAGTTATAGTTTGGCTTACCATCACTCTGATAGATGGTCGTGCCTCTGTGGTCGTATTGAACTACATAGGCCGGATGGGCGAACTGAGGCAGCAGCAAATCCATATCCCCGTCGTTATCATAATCGGCCCAGGCCACCCCTGTGCCATGGTTTGACCCGGTGGCATTGGAATCAATCCCTTTGGCTGCGATAATATTCGTAAAGTTCAGGTTGCCGTTGTTCTGCCAGAATTCATCCCGCTCGAGGTAATAGTTCGTCACATATAGGTCAACAAGCCCGTCATCATTATAGTCAACAAATTGTGAAGCGCGTGTTCGCCGGAGGTTCTGAGCCGGGTTGGGATATAATGTTGTTGTGATATCCGTTAAAGTGAAATCCTTGTTGTTCAGGTAGAGGTAATTCGGAAGTGGCGTGGGGTAAGTTTTCCACAACCGGCCGATAAAAAGATCAGGGTACTTGTCATTGTTGATATCAGCTACACTGAATGTTTGTGTACCGTCGTAACCCAAATTGGCGCCAGAGGTGGCAGCAGTGAACCGGGTAAATGTCTCATCCCCGTTGTTTCGGTAAATGATAACTGAATCAATGAGTACATAAACAATATCAAGAAGTCCGTCATTGTTCATATCGGCAAATGCACTCGCATAGGGGTTTCCTGAAATCCCCGCCGAAGCGGTAATATCAATAAAATTCCCATGATCATTTTTGTATAGAAGATTACGACGGATGAGATCATCCCACCCATCATTGTTAAAATCCCCTACAGAGGCACCCCTGTTTGAGTAGGCATCCGAAATAATTCCGCTGGCCACTGTATAATCTTCGAAATATGATGGCGATGGAAGAGATTCGTAATCAATGATTACATCGATTTTAAAAGCATTCGTTTTAAAAGTCAATGCCCCTGAAGATGTTTCGAGATATTCGTAATAGAAATCACCACCTGACGATCCGGCAAGACAAAAAGCGGGATAAGTCACATTATCAGAAGCCAGTTTGGCCCCATTCTGAAAATCTTCGATCCAGACAAAAAATTGATTGTTGTCAAGGTGAATCGAAGCAGGCAAAATCACCACAATCATCTCATCTCCTGCAACAGTCTTATGTAATGTAATGGCAGGCGTCAAATCGAGTTTGAGGTCCGGAACTATATTACCGCCTTCGTGCCCAAACAGGTGCAGAACCGCAGAGCCAGCCGGGTTATCTCCTGCCAGCATTACGCGCAGGCTTTGAATATTACCCGGCTGCGGTAGCATGAATCGGGCAATCTGAACTGGATACGTTTGAAAATAAACACTCGGGGTTCCCACGGTGTAATGCCTGAGGGTGTCGACCGAAGCCTTAACAGAAACTCCCAGAAAAAAAAGAAAGAGAAACAAAATAGATTTTTTCATGATTTTGCCGGATTAACAGGATCGTAGTTTTCAATTATCCAATCCTCGCAAAATTATGGATACCGGTATTCCTGAAATTGTAAAAATTTAACCCATGTCGGGAAATACCCAGCATATTTTTCCATCATAACTGGAAATCAGTTTTTTAAAAAACTCTGTTGGCGTATATCCGGTAAGAATTTTAAAATCTTTGATCATGTGCGACTGATCGAAATAGCGGGAAATATAAGTTATATCTGTCAAATTGTCCTCCTTGTTATCCCGGGCTTTTTGTTTCAGGGCATTCCTGAAACGAACTATTTTTCTAAAATCAGAGGGTGTCTTGCCAATGTGCTGTTCAAAATGTTTTATCAGCGTTTTTTGTGAAATTCCATTTTTACGCGCTATTTCGGCAATAGTCATTTCTTTGTCGTTGGGAAGTAACATATCATTGATTGCCTGATATAAAAAAGGATGACTTACCCCTTTGAGCTTACTGATCCAATAGGTTTCCATTTCAGCAATTCTATTCTCATTTTCCCGGATCATCATAATGTCGTTCATCTTCGAAATGTAATCAACAAACGGAGTAAATTCAGTCGCCAGGGGCTCATTATTCGCGTAATAACTTATGGGATGGTCTAAAAACGCATTTAATCCCAAAGGTTTAAAACAAATAGTGATCTCATTGGCCGCTCCGGCATATTCTATCAACAATGGTTTTTTATATCTTACTGCAAGTCCTGACACTAATAAATTATCTGAACTGAAATTAACGGTCACTTTATTCCCTTCCGATTTGATTATTGCATTCCGGGAAATTGAAACCATCGAATAAATATTGGGGAAGGTCAGATAAGTAGTGGGTTCTTCATCTGCTTGCCTGGTGAGGACATAGAAGTATTCAATAAAGTTTTGGAGTATGATGTTTTTGGGTCGGAATAGCTGGATGTTCATTGTGGAAACGGGGCGTTATATCATGTGGCGGCTGTCTGTCCATTATCTAAACGATGCCTGTCGCAAAATAGTTTTTCCCAAAGGAATCAGTTCCATCTTTTCTGTTTTTTGCGTGGTTTTATTTTTCAGCGTAACCCTGATTTTCCCATCCTGAAAACCAGCCTGGTGGTTTGCGATAAACTCATACCTGCTTGTATCCTTCGGAGAATAGGTCAAGTCTGTGAAGCCGGGCGCATAAACTTTGCCTGGATGTTCGATGGCTTCAATGGGCCGGGCATAAATTAATGCTCCATAGCTGAAGTATTTTTCGTGATTCAAATCCTCTTTGACCTGAACTTCAGTCATGAATTCCAGTTCGATCTGATCATTTTTTAAGAATTCCCTGTCAAAAATAAGAAATCCATCCTCAAGCCGGTAATTTTCTCTGGTTTGTATGGATGTTGCCCATGCCGGTTTTCTGATCTTAAGCCGAAACGAAACTGCTTTCCCGGTTTTTATTCTGAAAATAAAGTGGTTCTGATAAGGGTATTCCGTAATTTCTTCAATGCAAACCGGAACATTTTGGATGGTTGTTTCCAGGATATTCGGGCCTAAAACCCCGGTCAGTAATGAGTTTTCACTTTCCTTAAACCAACAGCATTGTTGAAAGTAGGGCGAAATACGGCCTGCATTCGGAACACAACAAACAGCCACGTCCTGGTGAACGGGCGAATATTTATAGCGTGTTTGTTTTCGATCGGGTTCCGCTTCACCGTTCCGGGAACCAGTCATTTCAAATGAATTGTCTGTTTTCAGGTAGGCAATACATGAATGATCAGGATTCCTGCTTCCCTGCGCGGCATTGTAAAAAATGGTTTCTATTTCCTCAGCAGCTCTGATATCGCCGCTTTTCTGAAATAATACGGCGTAACTATCCATGAGTTCATGCAACGAACAATATTCGTATCCGGTGTGCGTAGCATCTGCCTTTCGTCCGGCAATCCATTCATCGCCTATTGCACCACCGGTGACGGTGGTGCAGCTTTTAATCCGGTCGAGGTATATTTGCAGAGCCTTCTTCAATTCCGGCCGGCCCGTTGCATAAGCAGCTGCAATAAGCGGTCGCAGGTGTTCATACGTGTGCGCTCCGTGCGATTGAAGTTTAAAGTTTGAATCGGAAATATTACGGAGTTGGACATCTTTTTCTGAAGAATAGTTTTCTGAGAAATTCAGATATAAAAAAGCGGCATAATCCGAATATTTTTGGTCGCCGGTAAGTTGATGCATCCGGTCCAATACATCGGTAAATGTTAATCCATGAGCCACACCGCCTGAAAAATCTTTTCCTGCAAAAAATGGCTGCGACTTATTAACCGGGTAATGCTGCATCACATTGTCGACCGCCCTGACCAAGGCGTGCCATACGTTTTCGTCGTGTGTGTATTCGTAATAAGCCAGCAATCCGCGGTACAAGGTTGTTTTTGACCACAATTCGCCATTTTCGCCGGTGAAGTTGTAGCGTAATTCTTTGTCGTAAATTCCAATATAACCATCTTCGTCCTGTGTTGCCAGGATCCGGTTGATATAGCTTTTTACTTTTTCAATCGCCCGTTGATCATCCAGCAGAAAAGCATTACGGATATATCCATCCCACCAGTTCGACTGGGTTTCGGAGTTCCACCATTTGTATTGATCGTCGCCTCCCGCATCTCCCGATTTTAGGTTCCCCAAATCTTTTACCTTGCTTTTTTTGTGCAACCGCTCGGTCCCATAAATAGGGTCGTTCATCAAATCAGGAACCAACCGGTCGAGGTTGCCCACAAACCCGGCCATGTCGTTTTGCATTTGCACCTTCAGCCATCCCAACGGTTTAATGCTTCCGCAAGGCAGACTCTGGTATCTTTCTGATACCATATAATCTTGCGCAGTCATCATAAATTTCAGGCTTCCTCCATTCATAATCTCCCTGTAGGTAATGAATGGGTTTTTAACTTGAATCCCGTTTAAAATCCGGGTATCGTTATAAAATGATGTTTCTGAAAAATTTCTGCTTTCAATTACAAATCTCTTCCCTTTTGCCAAATGAAGCGTAGCTTTTATCAATTGCGGAGACCCGAAAACAAATTCACTTGCCGCCGGATTAACCGGATAAAATCCCAGGCATGACAGAATATACCAGGCTGACATTTGTCCGCAGTCATCGTTGCCAATCATTCCGTTGGGCGTGTTGTTATGAAACTCGTTGATGATACGGTGAATATATTTCTGCCCGGTTTTAGGCGTGTTGGAATAAGCGTATAAATAAACTATATGATGGCTGGGTTCATTGCCATGTGCATATTGCCCGATCATGGCTTCCTGGCCAAGAAATTTGTCGGCATTCCCGGTTTCGATGGTGAAAAAATCGTTCAATTGCCCGGTGAATGCTTCATCCCCGCCCAACAACTTATTAATGCCATCGATGTCGAACTGGGCAGGGGTCCAGAAATATTGCCAGGCATTGGCCTCGGTATAATCACCGGGGTGGTTCATTGGAGAAGTGGCTGCCAGGGGATCAAAAGGTGTCCGCCAGTTACCCCTGGTATCTTTACCACGAAACATTTTTGTTTCCGGGTCGAAGAGGTTTTTGTAATAAGCAGCCCTTTTGCGAAAGGTTTCAGCCGTTGCCTTATCACCGAGTTTTGATGCCATTTCGGCTACACACCAATCGTCGTACCCGCTTTCGAGCGTGCGTGAAACAGCTTCATTATCCAGCTTGTCAAAGGGATAATAGCCGTAATGGTTGTATAATTCCCAATCGGAATTGATATGGTTTTTCGTAGAAGTTTCCACCATTGCCCGGAGGGCTTCAGTTGGATCAAAACCCGTAAACCCATTGTTAAATGCCGAAAGTATCATCGGGATGGCATGATTGCCGATCATGCAATAGTTATCCTGTCCCCAGGCCGTCCAGATGGGAAGAAACCCGGCCGCTTTATAATGAAGGAGCAAGGTATTGACAATGCCATTAATTTTTTCAGGAGCAATGATCTGCAATAGCGGGAAAGCACCACGGTAAATATCCCAGATGGAAAGTGTGGAATAATATTCTTTATTCGGCGCCTGCGCAATTTTATCATCAGCGCCACGGTATTTACCGTCGACATCGGCTATATTCGAAGGTTGTAAAAACAGGTGATACAGGGAAGTATAGAAGATTTCTTTTTGCCTGGTTCCTGCCTCAATTTCTATCCTGCCCAGGTATTGGTTCCAGGTATTTTCAGCGTTTTGCCGTATCTTTTCGAAATCCCATTGCGGTATTTCGGTTTGCATGTTGCGTTTTGCCCCGGCCACATCTACAGAGGATAGAGCAATTTTTACCAGCAGTGTTTTATTTTTTCCCAGGTTAAAGGACAGGATATATTTCGGGGCATTTTCTTTCGGACCTTTTGCGAGTTGTTCTGATTTTATGAATGGTTTGTCAAATTCAATCACGAAGAAGTACTTCCGCTCCACCCAGTTTTTAGTATGGCAATAGCCTGAAATGGTTTGATGATCTTCAATTTTCACCACCGATTCCAATGCCAGGCTGTCTGTCATAAAGCGGAGCCCATGTTGGAAATTGGCCAGCACACAGCCTTCCCCGGCAGGGAATGTATAACGATGAATCGCCACACGTTCAGAACAGGTCAGTTCAACTTTCACCCCGTCTTTTTTCACCAGGGAATAATAGCCGACACTGGCTTTTTCGGAATCTTTATAATAACGGTTTTTCAGAATTCCATCCGGATTACCTGCAAATGGGAGCAACAGCACATCGCCCATTTCGTTTATACCGGTTCCGCTTAAACGGGTTTGCGAGAAACCCAGAATAATACTGTCGTGATACTGGTAACCGCAGGTATGGTTCCAACCCCGATCCCTGTTATCCGGTCCCGGCTGAACCATCCCGAAAGGCATTGATGGACCGGGAAATGTATGCCCAGTTCCATCAGTCCCGATAAAAACTTTGACGTATTGCGCATTGTTTTGCGCACTTACGAGTGTTGTAAAAGCGACAAAAAAAACCAAAAGAGTGAACTTCATCTGCATAAATCAATTATTACATGACAAATTTTCTAAACTTTCAGAAATTTTCATTTGCCGGAATTAACAAGAATTTGTGTAATATTACCATCCTGATTGAGGTATCGCATATGTATATGATAATAAAGACTAAATGAAAGCAGTTTTCGAGCAACTTACCACAAGGATTGAAAACTCCATATCGATCACCGATTTAAATATGACCTCATTTGACGGGCCTTATCATTATCATCCGGAATTAGAACTCACATGGATTCGAAATAGCTCAGGGAAGCGGTATGTGGGTGGCAACGTTTCTGATTACAAACCCGACGATGTGGTTTTAGTGGGAGCTAATGTTCCGCATTGCTGGCACAGTATGAACGAAGCCGTCCACGACAATGCCCAGGCCATCGTTATTCAGTTTCAACCAAATTTTGCGGGAGTGGGCTTTTTAGAACTTCCTGAATTAATCAAAATTAAAAGTCTGTTTGAAAAAGCTATTGCCGGGGTTTTAATAAATGGAATCACCAAGGCAACAATAATCTCCCAAATGAGGCAATTTCCTGCCGCTGATGGATTTAACAGGCTTTTGCAATTCCTGGGAATGCTTGACCTTATTGCCAATTCTGAAGAAACAGAACTCATCGATCATCATTTTGCAGGGCTTACAGCATCTCCGGCCGAAACTGAACGTTTTCAAAAGGTTTTCAGTTACCTGATCGGGCATTATCAGCAGGAAGTCAGCCTTAAAGCGGCAGCCAAAATTGCGAATCTGACTCCTACCGCTTTTTGTCGATATTTTAAGCATGTGACCCGGAAAACACTGGTAGAAGTTGTTACAGAATTTCGAATCAATCAGGCCTGTCAATTACTTAGAAACTCTGAAAAACCGGTGAATGAAATTTGTTTTGAATGTGGCTTTGGAAATAACTCCTATTTTAACAAAACATTCAAAGCAATCACTGAATATACGCCATTACAATACAGGAACCTGTTTTTACGCTAGACGGACATAACAGAGGATGATCTGGTTTTACCACCCTTACGCCGGCACTGTCGCAAACTTAAGGCAGTTCAGTGATAAAAAACCATGAACGGGTGGCAGAACCATACCATCCGGTGATTTCATTTTATAAAAGATTTCCTTTATGGTACATTTGCCTTTAAAATAGGTAAAACTTCAGCCATGAAAAAACCACCAAACAAATCCATCATTGTCAATATTATTACAACCATTTGCATTGTAACAATGACAAACTTTATTGGATTTAGTCAAACCAATACTTATTCAGTTGTTGGAACAGGTCAGACAATATCTTATGACACAACGGCTGTAATAACAATGCCTGCTTCAGGACAGGCATTTTACGGACAGAATTCAAATCATCCCGGAAACATGCGGTCTTATACCAACAATGGTGATGGCACGGTAACCGACAATTTAACCGGGCTGATGTGGCAGCAAACCGAGGACAGAAACGGTGATGGAGCAATTAATTTCTATGATAAACTGAAGTATTATGAAGCTTTGGATAGCGCTGCAACATGCAACACGGGCGGTTATCATGATTGGCGTTTACCTACTATTAAAGAACTGTATTCCATTGCCATGTTTTTTGGCGCAGAACCAGGCCCACCACCGTCCACTTGTATTAAATATATTGATACTACATATTTCTCTGTCGGTTTCGGTGACGTAAACTCACTGGCACACGGCGA
This sequence comes from uncultured Bacteroidales bacterium, assembly GCA_903913885.1. Taxonomy (GTDB): domain Bacteria; phylum Bacteroidota; class Bacteroidia; order Bacteroidales; family FEN-979; genus CAIVAT01. Next base: position 9,216 of record CAIWMX010000069.1, read on the forward strand.
TCTTGGAACAGAGCGGATCATTGATGGTCAAATTGCATCCTCCACGAAATATGTAAGCACAACCATGAATGGGCAGGAAACTTTGTTCGGGTTCAATTTTATTGATGGACGTATTAAAGGATATCCAACCACTTCCCCCGTTCCGGAAGACGGACAATCAAAGCATTTCTACGTATTGTATGTGCGCGGCAACACATCTTATGGAACAAATCAATTCGTCAGCAACGGAAACGGAACAATTACCGATAGCGCTACCGGACTGATGTGGATGCAAAATGATAACGGAACAGGTGTTTTATGGAAGGACGCATTAAGTTATGCTGAAAATTTCACCTTTGCAGGATATTCGGATTGGCGATTACCCGATACCAAAGAATTGCAAAGTATCGTTGACTACACCCGTTCTCCGGCAACAACAAGTTCTGCAGCAATAAACCCGATGTTCAACTGCACCCAGATTACCAATGAAGGAGGTGTTGCAGATTATCCCTGGTATTGGAGCAACACCACTTTTTCTTCGCAAGCGCAGACACACGGAGCAAGCGCCACCTATGTCTGCTTCGGAAGAGCTATGGGCTATATGCCCCCTTTTGGTGGGTGGATTGATATACATGGCGCCGGTTGTCAGCGAAGCGATCCTAAACCCAGAAGTTTTTCCGGATACACACATAATGGAAATGGATATTACAATGCGAATGCTCCACAGGGCGATGCCGTCAGGATATACAATTATGTGCGTTTGGTAAGAAATGGATCTTCAACCGGAATAAATGAAAACAAAGACAATAATTTGTTTAATGCTTATCCTAATCCTGTTTCCGGCGAACTTACGATTGAAATGAGACAAAACATGGAAAAGGTTAGCTTTGAGCTTTTAAATTCTATCGGTCAAATCGTGCAAACCGGCAATATTATTGAAAAAACCATAATACAAACGAACAACCTTGCAACCGGGGTTTATCTCATTAAACTTAAATGCGGGAATACTGTTGAAGTTAAAAAGTTAATAAAAGAGTGATTAAGCAAACAAATAAGAATGATTTCCCGGTTTCACTGGCATGATTACGATCATTCATTATAAAAGAACAGCACATCAAATTACTGCCGGATGAAAAACGAAATAAAAATAATTGTTGTTGTACTCGCATTGATTACTGTTATCAATTACGGGAATGCACAAACCAATGCCGCCATAGCCGGCATGAATGGGGTAACAGGCAGCCGGGAAAAAGTGGAAATGCTATTTCCCGGAGGCAAAACAAAGGCACTGATTTTAAGCTTCGACGATGGGATGATCGCCGACAGAAGGCTTGTAAGATTGATGAACGAATACGGCCTCATCGGAACTTTTCATCTCAATTCAAATAAACTTGGCACAAAAGATTATCTCACAAAGGAAGAAATTAAAACTGTTTATAAAGGTCACGAAATATCTGTGCACACGGTTAATCACCCCAATCTTACGAATATTTCCAGGGCAGAAGTCCTGTATGAGGTGGGTGCAGACCGGAGAGAACTGGAACAGTTATCGGGCAATCTTGTCCGGGGGATGGCATATCCTTTTGGTAATTACAATGATTCAGTGATCGAAATAATCAAAAGCCTTGGCATTGAGTATGCAAGGAGCGTTGAAGACTCCTATGCTTTTGGAATACCCAATGATTTTCTTAAATGGAGCCCTACCATTCATCAATTTGGCAAGGCTTATTTCACTCCCGATAACCCGGATATTGATAAAAAAGAAATGGCTGGTTTCTACCATCTGGTAAATCAATTTCTTAAAACGGATAGCCTGGCGTTGATGGATGTATGGGGTCATAGCTGGGAGAACGACGGTGCCGGAGACAGATGGACTGAAATGGAGAAATTCTTTAAAATGGTTTCGCGGAATCCCGATATATTTTACACCACACAAATTGGCCTGGTCGACTATATCAATGCTTTTAAAAACCTGAAATTCACGATTGATCAAAGCATTGTTACAAATCTGAGTTCGATCAATGTGTTCATCAAAATAAAAGGCAAAGCGTTTGATCTTGATGCAGGGAGCACCAGGTTTTTGCAATGACAATCATTCAGCGCCCTGAATTCTTCCGAGTTGCCTGGTATTTCCGAAAGGCATCAACTTCCCAAAACCATTGAGTGACACAAATAAATAATTGGGTGGCACAACCATCCTATCTGGTGATTCCATTTTTTAGAAGGTTTCCTCCTCGGTACTTTTGCGTTCACACATAAAAAACTGTAGATGAAAAAATACATTTTGCTTCTTTCCCTGCTCCTTGCACTTTCAACTTTTGCCCAGAACAACAAACAGAAAATAAGGGGCGTCATTATTGATAAGCTCTCTCAAACAACCCTTCCGGGTGCCTCCGTTCAAATAATGAATGAAGCAGGGAAAAGAGGTGCGGTAACCAATGTAAAGGGAGCCTATGTAATTCCCGATGTGTTACCAGGCCGGTATGAACTGAAAATCTCCTTTGTCGGTTACAAGGATGTATTTGTTTCCAATGTGGTGGTGGCTTCAGGAAAAGAATCCATCCAGGATATTACGATGGAGGAGGATGTTAAATCCCTGAATGAGGTCGTGATAACAGCCAACAGCAAAGATAAAACCATCAACAGCCTTTCCACTGTCAGCGCACGCACTTTTTCGATGGAAGAGGTGAACCGGTTTGCCGGCGGGCGCAGCGACCCGGCGCGGCTGGCCGCAAATTTTGCCGGCGTCAGCGCACCGGATGACTCCAGGAACGATATCGTGATCAGGGGCAATTCACCGGTGGGCGTTTTATGGCGCATCGACGGGATGGATGTTACGAACCCCAACCACTTTGCCGCGATCGGAACTACCGGCGGCGCTGTAAGTGCATTAAACCCCAACATGCTGAAGAGTTCCGATTTTTTCACCTCGGCATGGCCTGCAGAGTATGGCAACGCAGTTTCCGGGGTTTTTGACCTGGGCTTCAGAAACGGGAATGCTGAGAAACGGGAAACCTCTGTCCAGCTTGGCCTGATCACCGGGCTGGAAGCCATGACCGAAGGCCCCATCAGCAAAGCCAATGGTTCATCCTATCTGGTAGGCTACCGCTATTCGCTGGCCGGCATTGCGCAGGCGGCGGGAATAAACATCGGCACCACGGCCACCCCCTCCTACCAGGACCTGTCATTCAACCTGAACAGCGGCACCACCAAACTTGGCCGGTTTACCTTGTTCGGTATCCTGGCAGGAAGCACAATCGCTATCGAAGGCGGCAAACCGGCTTCAGGAAGCCTTTATGGAAACGGCAATAAAGTTGATTTTAGCAGCAAGATCGGGATCGGTGGGTTAAAACATTTTCTTCAGATCAACAGCAAATCATTTTTAAGCACAACGATCGGCATCAATTATTCAAAAACCACCCAGCTCAACTACGCCTATGATTCGACAGGGAATTCCTACAGCAAGGAGGACAATAAAACCAGTAAAACAGGTTACGAATTTATAACGAATTACAATTTGAAAGTTAACGCCAGGTTGTTTTTCAAAACGGGTATCCAGGCGGAATATATGAACCTGTATCTTTATGATAGAACCCGCCGGGACATGCGGGAAGACTGGAAGCAGGTGTGGGATTACAACGGCTACACTACCCTGGCGCAGGCTTTTGCCCATATAAAGTACAACATCAGCGGGAAACTCACGCTGAACGCAGGCCTCCATGCCCAGCGGTTCTTCCTGAACAACTCCTTTTCGTTGGAACCGCGGCTGGGATTAAAATTCGAAATCAGCGCCAAAAGCAGTTTAAGTTTCGGGTATGGACTTCATTCGCAATTGCAGCCGATGAATGTTTATTTCCTGCAAACGCAAACAAAGGATGGCGCCATCGTGTATGACAACAAGCAGCTTGGATTTACAAAAAGCCATCAATTCGTGCTGGGATACGACATGCAACCAATCAACGACTGGCGGTTTAAAGTTGAAGCATATTACCAGCATCTCTTTAATGTGCCGGTTAATACCTATTCAAGCAGTTACTCCATGTTGAATACCGGGGCCAGCTTTAAAACCGACCTTGAAGACAGCCTGTCAAACACTGGCACCGGGCGGAATTACGGGATTGAATTAACCGTTGAGAAATTCTTCAGCAGGGGGTATTACGGCCTGTTTACCTCCTCTGTTTACCAGTCAAAATATACCGCCAGTGATGGAAAGGAAAGAAACTCGGCATTCAACGGAAGGTATGTACTGAATTTACTGGGCGGTAAGGAATGGAAACTGGGAAAGGAAAAAAGAAATGCCGTCGCAGCCGACCTGAAAGTTACTTACGCCGGCGGGCGATATTATACGGCAATTGATCTTGCGGCATCTCAGCGTTTGAATCATGAAAAGCTACAGGGCGATGACTATGCATATGCAAGTAATTATCCCGACTATTTCAGAATGGATGTCAAAGTGGGATTTACCCTGAACAGCCGCGCGAAAAAACTTTCGCAAACCATTTCCCTTGATTTGCAGAACGTAACGAACAACAAAAACGTTTTCTCACAGAGTTACGACGACCGGAACAGATCGATCAGTACGACATACCAGTTGGGATTTTTCCCGAATTTCATTTACAAAATTCAGTTTTAGATAAGTTATATAACTTTGTGAGATGAAAGCACTTTCGCTGAACAGCACGAAAATTGAAAGTTTACTGTATGTCCTGATCTGGGCGCTCCTTTTTTCTGTGCCCTATTTCAGCGAACGCGTTTCAGGACACCCCGACTGGAACAACATGGCTGGTCATTGGATTCACATTGCCGGGTACCTTGTAATTTTCCTGGGGAATGTCTGTATCCTGGTGCCACGCCTGCTTCTGCAGAAGAAATTCCATTTTTACTTTCTCTTTATTTCTGGATTGATATTGCTTGTGATAGCGGTTAATGTCCTGTTGCTTCCATCTCTTGGTTCTCTGACTCCAGGGATAAATTTCCCCCCGGGAGCCGGCACACCGTACGATATGAACTCTCCCATACAAAAACCCCTGTTCATGGTTTTTGCCGACAATCTTATCATCTGCATCCTCACCGTTGGTGCCGGCACAACCATCAGGTTGATGTCGAAATGGCTCAGTGAAGAGAAGCTGCGTAAGGATGCCGAAAAAGAACAGCTAAAAACCAACCTGGCATTATTAAGGCACCAGGTAAGTCCCCATTTTTTCATGAACACCCTGAATAACATACATTCGCTGATTGAAATAGATTCGGAAAAAGCCCAGGATGCAGTCGTGCGACTTTCAACGCTCATGCGCTATTTGCTGTACGATTCGGCTCAAAGTACAATCGAACTGAAAAAGGAGATCGAATTCATCCACAGTTTTATTTCGCTGATGCAGCTCAGGCATTCCGATGAGGTGGAAGTTAATGTTGTGATTCCTGAGCAGGTTCCTGATACTAAAATACCTCCGATGCTTTTTATTTCTTTGCTTGAAAATGCCTTTAAACATGGGGTGAGCTATCCGTTGAAGTCGTATATTTATTTTGAACTCCAGATAAGTAGTGCGTTCCTGACATGTATCATTAAAAACAGCAAACATAAAACTGCAGCAGATTCCCTGGGCGAATATTCAGGGATTGGCCTGGATAACATCAGGGAGAGCCTGAAGTTATTGTATGTGGATAATTGCCGGCTGAATATCCTGGATAAAAAAGATGAATTCGAGGTCAACCTGAGAATCCCGTTATGAAGATAGCCTGCATTGCCATTGATGATGAACCGCTTGCTGTGAAAAAGATTTCAGCCTATATTCAGAAAACACCTTTTCTTGAATTAGTGGCAGAATGCCGTAGTGCATTCGAAGCAATGGAGATCATTAACAGCCGCACGATCCAGCTTCTGTTTATCGATATCAATATGCCAGACCTGAACGGGATGGAATTTGTAAAATCTCTGGCTGAAAAACCCTGTGTCGTATTCACTACCGCCTACAGCGAATATGCTGTGGAAGGGTTCCAGATAGATGCAACCGATTATTTATTAAAACCCATTACTTACAGCAGTTTTCTGAAAGCGGCAAACAAGGTGAAAAATCTTATTGACCTAACTGCGAACAGCCAGAAGGAAAGTATGAGGACCACCGCCAGCCATTTGTTTGTAAAATCAGATTACAAACTCATCCGCATCGAACTGGACGACATTAAATACATTGAAAGCCAGCATGAATATATCAAAATACATTTGATTAACAGCATCCCCGTTTTGACCCAGCTAAGCATGAAAGCCATCGAAGAACAACTCCCCGCCGGTCGTTTTATGAGAGTTCACCGTTCTTACATCGTTAACCTTAAAAGAATCTCGGTGATTGACAGAAACCGGATAGTCTTCGACGGGAAAGTATATATCCCTGTTAGCGAACAATTTAAGAGAAAATTCCAGGATTATATTGACGGGAATTTCATATAGGAGCGTCAGATTTTCTAACCAAAGCTGGTTCACGATCAACCCAGACCCTGAGTCTAATTGAATCAACAACCCACTATTGTCCCTACCAACAGTGTTTAATCAGTCCTGCCGATGGCAAATAAAATTCCATACGGCCATATGGCTATGCCTAAGCTTGTTTCCTGTTCCGGTTGTTGAAAAAAAATGAAAAACAGATCAGAAACGTGTATTACTTTTTAAGGTTCAAACCGATTAAGCTGAATAGTATACGTTGAATGTTCGATTTAGTAAGACCGGCAGCACGAAAGATCTGAGCAAGCGTCTGCAGCAGCATCAACGAGGCGAAGGGGCAAACCATACTAAAAAAAGGCTTCCTGTGGAACTGCTGTATTATGAAGAATTTCAACGGGTAGATCAAGCTTTTTAACGGGAAAAGCAAGTGCAGGGGTGGAACAGAAAAAAAAGGAAGCGCTCATTAAAGGTGATATTAAATTGTTGTCTGAACTGGCTATTGCCTACCGCGATCGATCGGTGGTTTCGGGAGCCTCAACCACCGAGCCCGGTGCCTGAGGCTCCCGAAGGCACCGGAAGAAAACAGTGACCAAACAGTTAACATTTTTTGGCACCGCTTTGTTCCATATTTAAAAAATTCACATAAATTGCAGTGGAAAATCCCTATGGCGCAGCCATACAGACATTTCAGCTAAACCAACACACGTACACCCATGAGCACCGAACATGAATTTCAAAAAAGGCTGACCCTGTTTGACTCAACCGCCATCGTGGTGGGGTCGATGATCGGGTCGGGGATCTTTATCGTTAGCGCCGATATTGCCAGGATGGTTGGCTCGCCGGGCTGGCTCATGACCGTGTGGCTGATAACCGGGTTCATGACGATCTTCGCCGCGCTGAGTTACGGCGAACTTGCCGGGATGTTCCCGAAGGCAGGCGGCCAGTATGTCTACCTGAAGGAAGCTTACAACCCGCTGACGGGATTTTTGTATGGGTGGACCCTTTTCCTGGTGATCCAGACCGGCACCATCGCTGCGGTGGGCATGGCGTTTGCGAAGTTCACCGGGGTGCTGATTCCCTGGGTTTCAGAATCGGTGGTGTGGTTCAGCCTGAAGTCGGTAAGTGCAGGCCCGGTCGATTTCGGTCTCTTTACTTTAAACCATTTCGACCTGGGGTTTGTGAAATTCGGCCCGGTTCAACTGGTGGCGATCGGTTCAATAGCATTTTTAACCTGGGTCAATACCCGTGGGATCCAGGAAGGTAAAAAAATTCAGAATGCATTTACCTCCGGGAAATTCATCCTGCTGGTGCTGTTCATCATCATCGGGCTGGCCTTTGCAGCAAATTCATCCGCCTTCCACCTTAATTCAGAGATATTCTGGAGCCCCGTAAAAGCCACCCCCGACGGGCAGCACATACCCCTTGCCGGTATGGCCCTGATAGCCGCCGTCGGGATGGCCATGGTGGGCAGCCTCTTTTCATCGGATGCGTGGAACAACATCACCTTTACAGCCGGCGAAGTGATCAATCCCCGCAAGAACATACCCCTCAGCCTGTTCCTGGGAACCCTCTTCGTAACCATCCTCTACCTCCTGGCAAACATCGTTTACATTACGGCGCTGCCTGTCAGGGGCGATCCGCACGGCGCCGATATTGCCGCCAGGGGGATGCAGTTCGCCCTGAACGACCGGCTTGGCACAGCCGCCATATCAGGAGTGTTTGGCACGTACACCGTGCTGATCATGGCTGTGTTCATTGTCATTTCAACCTTCGGATGCAACAACGGCCTCATCCTGGCGGGCGCACGCGTTTACTACGCGATGGCTGCCGACCGGATTTTCTTTAAAAAGGTCGGAACCCTGAACGAAAAAGGGGTTCCCTCAACCGGGCTGGTCATCCAGGGAATATGGGCCTGCCTGCTCTGCCTGTCGGGAACCTATGGCCAGCTGCTCGATTATGTTGTGTTTGCCGTCCTGATATTTTACGTCCTCACCATTTTCGGGTTGTTCCGGCTGAGAAAGAACCAACCTGACCTTGAACGCCCCTACCGTGCTTTTGGCTACCCCGTTATTCCCATGGTTTACATAATTTTAGCCGTGATCGTCATGGTGATTCTCTTTATTTATAAACCGGAATATACCTGGCCGGGACTTATTATCGTTCTTCTGGGGATACCCGTGTATTTTTTGTGGAGGAAGAGGTAGTGGATTTACGATTTACGATTTACGATTTACGAATGACGATTGACGATTGACGATTGACGATTGACGATTTTGGGGTTTGTGAGACGGGATAAGTTTTAGAGGTTTTTTTTGCACCTTACCAGTATTTATTTTTTAAGATTATTCAGCATTGAGAATACTTGTTACAACGTTCATTGTATTGTTTTTCTTTCAGTTTTCGCCGGTTATTGCCCAGCAGGGCTCTGCAAATTGCCCGGTTGTCAACACGGTTTTTGGTGACGGCGAGCAGATCAGCTACACGGTTTCCTATAATTGGGGACCAGTGTGGGTTGATGCCGGACTGGTAACCTTTTCCTGCACCAAAGAGGTGTACCGGGGCAAACCTTCGTGGCACCTGAAAAGCACCGGCAAGAGTTTCCCTTCTTACGACGTTCTGTTTAAAGTGCGCGATTATTATGATTCATGGATCGACCCGGAAACCTTTCGCACATACGATTTCAAACGGTATATATTCGAAGGCGGCTACACACTTTTAAATACGCTCTATTTTGAGCCTTCAGGCCAGCGGGTAATTACCAACACCCGAAGCAATAAAAACCCGCAGCGCACCGACACCCTGCATGTGCGCAACTGCACCTATGACATGCTGGCAGCCGTCTATTACACGCGCACCCTCGATTTTTCCGATCTGAGCCCTGAATCAAAAAGGCATGTTACCGTGCTGATCGATGATTCCTACTACGATATTTACATCAGGTCGGTGGGAAAGGAAACGGTGCAATCGCCCGACGGCAAGCACTACAAATGCGTTAAATTTGTCGCAAAAATGGTGCAGGGAACAATTTTCAAGGGAGATGAGGATGTGCAGGTTTGGGTCACCGACGATGCCAACAGGATCCCGGTGTACGTCGAAGCAAAGATCATTGTAGGAACGATCAAAGCGTACCTGAAAGACACCAAAGGTTTGAAGAATCCAATGAGTTCCCTGGTTAAATAACAGCCAATTCTAAATCTGAACGATGAGTCTTACTCAAAAAACGAGCGGTACAACCATCAAAAGATTTATCCCTTACCTGGGTGGCATCCTGGTTCTTGTCTTTCTTACCAGGATTGCATTTACCAACGGCGATTTCAAGGCCCTTCTGGAAGCGGCCAAACTGGTTGCTGCCGGCAAAAACCCTTACCATGTATGGATCTTTGTGAGTGAAGGGAACTACGACCTCTATTTCTACAGCCCGTTGTGGGCTGTTTTATTAATCCCTTTCACGCATCTTCCGAACTTTATCCCAAACATAATCTGGCTGGTGGCCAATGGCTGGTTTTTATGCCGGATCTGCATACTGCTTGCAAAATACCTTGAACCTCACACCATTGCCGGAAACAAACTCAGATGGATCCTGTTTCTGAGCATTCTCCTTTCATTAAGGTATATCCTCTATAATTTTGAGATGATCCAGATGACCATTTTCCTGTTGTGGGGATCACTTGAAAGCATCCATCTTTTCAAAAAAAAGTATTTTCTCATTGGAGGTGCCATCCTCGCCCTGATCATCAACATCAAGATTTTACCAGTCGTACTGATCCCCTGGCTGATCTATCGCCGCGAATGGAGGGGGGCTGTTTCCACACTGGGTTTCAGCATCGTGTTCCTCATGCTGCCTGCCGTGATCCTGGGCTGGTCGCCAAACCTTTTCCTGCTGTCTGAATGGTGGAGCGTGATAAACCCCGGAAATGCTGAACATCTTGCAGAAACCGACCTCGGGCTGCACAGCCTTACGGCATTGATTCCCACGCTGTTTACCAAAACCGAAGGTGCCCTCCCCTACGCACGCAACCTGTTCAACCTCGATGCCTCAACGACTACTGCCATACTGAACGCTTCCAGGGCCGGGCTCATCCTTTTTACCCTCTTTTTCTTAAGGTGGCCGCCCTTTAAACAGGCAAAATCAACATTGCATGAATTACGTGAATTAAGCTACATCCTGCTGCTCATCCCGCTCATCTTCCCGCACCAGCAGAAATACGCGTTTTTCCTGGCATTCCCGGCCATGTTTTACATCTCAGGCTTTATCATAGATAATTTCAGGCCGGCAGAAAGGAAGACAAGCAACCTGAAATATTATGCCGTGCTCGCCTTGTTCTTTCTTTCATTTGCATTGATGACCTTATCATCTGACGGGATTATCGGCCGGCAGCTCAACCTGGTTACGCAGCATTTTAAAACGATTACCTATGGCGCGGTTATTTTAATCGTAATTCTTTTTATATTGCCTGCCGGACTCCTGCAGACGCCAGCACAAAAATCGAAACAAATTAACACCTAACTGAAAGAGAATGGGCGAAGCAACATGTGATATCTGCAAAAAGACCTTCCCGGAAGAACAGCTGATCATGGGTCACGGGATCCGGCATGAAATTGAAGGGCTGATCATCAGCGAGCATCCCGAATGGAATGACAACAGCAGGATGTGCAAGGCTGACCTGTATATTTACAGGAATAAATATATCAGCCAGCTGATCATGGAGGAAAAGGGCAGTATCGAAGTTCTGGAAGATGCAGTAATCAACAGCATCAGGGAGAACGATATAATCACCTATTCATCCAGAATCCCGCCGGATGCTGAATCACTGGGCGAACGGATATCCGACAAGGTTGCCTCCTTTGGCGGCAGCTGGAAATTCATCATCTCCTTCTTTACCATCCTGATGGTATGGATCCTGATGAACAGTCTCTACCTGATGTCAAAGCCCTTCGATCCTTACCCGTTTATTTTATTGAACCTGGTTTTGTCGTGCATTGCCGCGATACAGGCGCCGATCATCATGATGAGTCAGAACCGGCAGGAAATGAAGGACCGCATGAGGTCGGAAAATGATTACAAAATCAACCTGAAATCCGAAATTGAGATCAGGACGCTGCACGAAAAGGTGGATCATCTGCTGCTCGATCAATGGTCGAAAATGATGAGTATCCAGGAGATCCAACTGGAGATCCTGGAGGAAATAAGGGAAAAGATGGAAAAATAACTTTCCTTAAAGATCATTAGTTAAAAAAGTTATACCAGATTTTATGAAACTGATAGCCGACAGTGGATCAACAAAAACAACCTGGGTATTGCTGGATGGTGCGAAGGTGAAAGCCACGATCACAACCAGTGGACTGAACCCTTATTTCCATAATTCGGAAAGTGTTGAAGCCGTGATCAGGGCCGACCTTGCCCCTTTCCTGGTGGAGGACCATATCCATGAGGTGCATTTTTACGGAGCGGGATGCTCAACAGAATACAACAACACCATGATCGCCGATGCCATCCGATTTTTTTTCAGGAAGGCGGCAGTTTCCGTTTATCATGACATACTGGGGGCGGCCCGCGCCCTGTTCGGCAAAGGAAGAGGGATTGCCTGCATCCTGGGAACCGGCTGCAATTCCTGCTACTTTGATGGCACCAATACGACCTCGGAAGTCGATTCGCTGGGTTACCTTTTCGGGGATGAAGGCGCTGGTTCCTACCTGGGGAAATTATTTCTCGGAGCCTACCTGAAGAAGGAACTGCCGGCCGATCTGCGTTCGGCATTCGACAAGGAATACGGGTTTACCCTGGAGGATATCCTCAACTCCCTTTACAACAGGCCATCGCCAAACAGGTTCCTGGCTTCGTTCAGCGTGTTCCTGAGTCCGAACCGCGAACACCCGTTCGTGCATGGACTGCTTGAGCGCTCCTTCCAGGATTTTTTCGATGCCCACATTAAAAAATATGAGGATTATCATAAAACCCCTGTTGGGTTTATAGGTTCAATTGCCTCCGTTTACAAGGATATCCTTTCTGCGGTCGCTGCCCGGGAGGATGTGGAAATCTTCAGGATACTCTCCTCGCCTGCCGAAGGACTTATCGAATACCACCAGCTGTAAACCTCTGGGTTAACAGACATTCGCTTCATCCAGCCAATTCGGGGAGTTCAATGACCTGGTCTAAATCGCCCGGCTGAAACCATTGGTATTCCGGATCTTTTTTAAACCATGTCAACTGGCGTTTGGCATACCGGCGGCTGTTGGTTTTAATCTTCTCCACGGCAAATTCCAATGAGGTAAGCCCTTCAAAGTGGTCAAAAAGTTCGCGGTAACCAACGGTGTTAAGTGCATTCAGTTGCCTTGAAGGGTAGAGTGACAGCGCCTCCTGATACAAGCCCGAATCCATCATCGCATCAACCCTGTTGTTGATCCGCCCATAAAGTACGTCGCGCTGGAGTTCGAGCCCGATTTTCAGGATCCGGAAGGGCCTGATTTTCGGTTTACTTGAACGCAGGGATGAATAGGGTACGCCTGTCTGCCGGCAGACCTCCAGTGCCCGGATCAGCCGCGCCGGGTTCGACAGGTCGACCTGCGCCGCATAAACCGGGTCGGCGTGAAGCAACTCATCCTGTAAAGCAATGATGCCGGATGATGCAAGCAGTTCCTTCAAATCGGCGCGGATCCCGGGATCAGGGTCTGGCAGAACATCTATGCCATGGCAAACAGCATTGATATAGAGTCCTGAGCCGCCGACCATGATCACGACCCGGTGTTCCGCAAACAGCGAGCCGAGCAGAGCCAGTGCCTCCGTTTCAAACCGTGAAACGTTGTACGGCTCCCTGATTGATAACTGGTGAACGAAGTGGTGTTTTACAGTTGATAACTCTTCAGCCGTGGGTGCGGCTGTGCCTATTTGCATCTCCCTGTAAAACTGCCTGGAATCGGCTGAAATGATCTCGGTTGAAAACCGGCCGGCGAGCCGGATCCCGAATGATGTTTTGCCAACAGCTGTAGGACCTGCAACAACTATAAGCAAACGATCATCAATAGTCATCGGCATCACGGTCGTAGCCCGACAAACGCTTGTCGAGGCTTTCAATATCCTCGTAATCCTCGAGGTGATCCAGTTTTTCGTCGGGATCCTCATCCTCACCTTCCATGCCACCATAGGTAAAATCATCATCGCCAGGAGTTTCCTTTTCGTGGACATCGAACACCGCTGAATCATCATCTGCAATCAGCCCGCCTAATTCGCTTTCAATCGCGGCGAGTTCGTGTTCGTCTTCAACAATGTCGTCAAATTTGACAAGTTGTTCAATTTTCGGGAGCGGTACTTTCGGGATGACCACCTTGTGGACAGGGGCAGCCGGGGTAATCGAAGCGGGGATCTCCGCTTTCTTGGGCAATTCGGCGATGCGCTTGATGCACCTAGGAAAAGATGCATTGCCATCGGACGGGAAAATTTTAAAAAGTTCAATATGAAACGAAAAATGATCCCGTCCCTCGAATTCGTAGATCATTTTCTGATGCGGATCTTCAATGTACTCCTTTAGCTTTGATGCCTTCATCAGGGGCAACGTTAATAATTCAGTAACCACCTGGTCAAGGTCATCATCATATTTCCTGACCTGGCGCTTCTCCGGTTTCAGTGAAATCTCCTTATCCTTTTTATACTTTTTGTCGGTCATGAAAAAGGAGGACCGTTCGCAATGAAGCAGTTCCGAAGAATCAATAATGATATGATGAAAGTCAAGGAAAGTCTGATTCGGCTGAATCTCAATCTCCCTGAGAAATCCATCAAGTTCTTCGCACGTAATTCTGAATCGATATATCAACATGGGTTATCCTCTGCTTAGTCCGGGTCAAAAATATAAAATTCCCTGAAATATCCTGCATCTTAAAAAAAATGCATGGATTTTTTTATTCCTTAACCAGTCCAAGCCGGGCACCTTCCCTGAGCATCAGCTGGAAGGCAGCCTCGTATTCATTGGGGATCTCGCCCTCCAGGATGGCTTCGGTGATGGCTTCCTTGATGATCCCCACCATTTTTGAAGGAGGGATGCAGAAAGTCTGCATGATCAGCTCTCCCGTGATGGGGGGCTGCCAGTTGCGAAGCTTGTCTTTCTCCTCGATCTCCTTCAGTTTGTTCCTGACGATCCCGAAATTTTCGATATACCGTTTGACTTTATTCGGGTTTTTCGAGGTAATATCGGCGTTACATAGCTGCATCAGGTCGTCGATATCATCCCCGGCCTCAAACAATAGCCTTCGAACGGCTGAGTCGGTGACGGTATCTTCGGCAAGCACGATCGGCCTGAGATGCAGCAGCACAAGCTTCTCCACATAACGCATCTTTTCGTTTTGCGGGAGCTTCAGGTTACGAAAGATCTGGACCACCATCTTTGCTCCCCTGAATTCATGGGCGTGAAACGTCCACCCGGTACCCTGGACAAATTTTTTGGTGAGTGGCTTGGCAATGTCGTGCAGGATGGCAGCCCACCTGAGCCACAGGTTGTCTGATACCGACGCAACATTGTCGAGCACCGCGAGCGTATGATAAAAGTTATCCTTATGTCCTTTGCCGTCGATGATCTCAGCCCCCTTAAGTTCACAGAATTCAGGAAAGAAAAGGCGAAGCAACCCGGTTTCATCCAGGAGTTTGAAGCCAGTTGAAGGGAGTTTGGCTGAAATGATCAGGTTGAACTCATCCGTAACCCGTTCCGTGGAGACGATCGAAAGCCTTTCGCAATTCCGTTTTATCGCATCAAGACACGATGGTTCTATCGTAAACTCAAGCTGGGTGGCAAACCTGATGGCCCGCATCATGCGCAACGGGTCGTCTGAAAAGGTAATGTCGGGGTCAAGCGGCGTCCTGATGATCTTATCCTCCAGATCCTGAATACCGTTAAACGGATCAACCAGCCTGCCAACCGTGGGTTCCGTAAGATCGATGGCCATGGCGTTGATGGTAAAGTCACGGCGGTTCTGATCATCTTCCAGCGTGCCGTCCTCCACGATTGGCTTGCGCGAATCACGCCGGTACGATTCCTTGCGGGCTCCTACGAATTCAACCTTATAGCCCTGGTAATTAAGCATGGCTGTTCCGAAGTTTTTAAAGTATTTCACCGGCACATCCCCGTCAAGTCTGGCTGCAACCGCATGGGCAAAGTCGATCCCGCTTCCGAGCACCACGATGTCAATATCCTGTTTGTTGTCACGCTTCAGCAGCAGGTCCCTAACAAACCCCCCGATCACAAAAGCCTCAACCTTCATTTCCCCAGCAACCAGGGAAATGACACCGAAGACAGGGTTTAGCAGATGTTTTTTCAACTTTAAGAAACTTTATAATTAATGCAAACAATGTATGCAATGCAGGTAATGCAGGCAATGCAGGCAATGGGGGAATTAGTGAGAGTGCCCGAAATTTTATGGAATTGAGAAATGTATGAATTCGCCCTAAATGGTTTTATATTAAATTTCAATTTGTTCATTATCCAACTCGTTCATATCACCAGCAATGTTTGCAATGACCGCATTGTCTGCATTGTCTGCATTGTTTGCATTGTCTGCATTGCCTGCATTGCCTGCATTGTTTGCAAAAGTACGTAATAAGGTTAAAGTTTAAGGGAAAATTAACAAATTGTGTTTTGCTGATTTGGAGGGTAGTTGTATCTTTGACGCCCAATTGTTAAATAAATAACTATCACAAAACAACTGATTTTATGGCAAAAAGAACAATCGTGGCGATGCCCGGCGACGGCATCGGCAAAGTAGTCCTTGATGAGGCCATCCGCGTGCTGGATGCTGCCGGGTTTGATGCAGAATATGTTCATGGCGATATCGGATGGGAATTCTGGTGCAAGGAGGGTGATCCATTTCCCGAACGCACACAGAAACTCCTGGAAAAACACAAAATCGGTCTTTTCGGTGCCATTACTTCAAAGCCAAAGGATAAAACGGAAGCGGAACTCGCTCCTGAACTGAAAGGCAAAGGGTTTGCCTATTACAGCCCCATTGTCACCATGCGCCAGAAGTATGATCTCGACATTTGCATGCGGCCCTGTAAAACCTTCAAAGGCAACCCGCTGAACTTCATCCGCCGCGGTTTTGGCGGCGTTATTGAAGAACCCATCATCGACACGATGATCTTCAGGCAGAACACCGAATGTTTGTACGGCGGCGTTGAATGGTCCAACCCGTCCGACCAGGTATATGATGCCCTGATGACCCATAAAAAATTCAGGGATAATTTTGCCTGGTGCCCCCGTCCTGAACTTGCAGTGTCAACGCGCATTTTTACAAAAAAATATACCGCACGGATCCTGAAGGCAGCCTTTGAGTATGCCAAAGCCCGCGGATTCGACACCGTTACCGTTTGTGAAAAACCCAACGTGATCCGCGAAACCTCCGGCATGATGCTGAAACTCGCCCAGGAGATGGCAAAGAACGAATATCCCGGCATCAAGGTACAGGATACCAACATCGACGCCCAGATGATGTGGCTCACCAAGAACCCTGAAACCTATCACGTAATGGTAGCCGGCAACATGTTTGGCGATATCGTTTCCGACGGTTTTGCCGGACTCATCGGAGGCCTTGGTTTTGCATGCAGCGCCAACATCGGACCCGAAATCGCCGTGTTCGAACCTACCCATGGATCAGCGCCCAAATATGCTGAATTCAACCCGTCGATCGTCAATCCCACCGCCATGATCCTTTCGGCTGTGATGATGCTCGAACACCTTGGCGAAATGGAAATGGCTGCCAGGATCACCAAAGCCGTTGCCGACGTGGTGGAAGAAGGAAAAGTGATGACCTACGACATGCTCAAACTTGCCGGCCGTCCGGATGCCTTCAGCAAAGGAGCTGCCACCACGCAGCAGATGGCGGATGCAATCATAGCTAAATTATAGAATGTAAGCAATGCAGGCAATGCAGGCAATGCAAACAATGCAAACAATGTGGGCAATTTTTTAATTTTCAATTTTTAATTAATTTTCCCTCCCAGCCTTTCAAGTTTTTCATTGCCTGCATTGTTTGCATTGTTTGCATTGTATTCATTGTTTGAATTAAACAACACAACCTCTAAAGTTATGACAAACCAAATAACGGAGCTTTGGCCCGAGCTTTTGTGGATCGGGGATGCCGATTTGCGCGAAAAAACGGCAAAAACATGGGAAGCTGCACTTGAAAAGAGTGTGCTGACCGCCGAAGACCTGAATAAGATTCCCTTTACCCTGCTTGCCGGGCCCGATCTCAGGGTATCCTTCATGGCCCACAAGCGGTGTGTGGTGCACGTCGCCCGTGATGCAGGGAACAAGATGAACGAGTTTTTCAAAGACGATCTGCCGGTCAACATGGATGTGCTCATAGCCGGCGCTATCCTTGCTGATGTGGGTAAACTGCTCGAATATGAGCTGGATGCCAACGGAAAATCCTTCCAGGGAAAGTACGGCAAATATCTCCGCCATCCCTTCTCCGGCGTATCCCTTGCCGAACAGTGCGGCGTTCCTGCAGAGGTATGCCACATCATCGCCACCCACGCCGGCGAAGGCGACATGGTGAAACGCACCGTCGAAGCCTACATCGTTCATCATGCCGACTTCATGACATTTGAACCGTTCAGGGAAAGACTTAAATAGAGGAATGGAAACAATGAATGCAATGCAAACAATGAATGCAATGCATACAATGATTGCAGGGTGAAGATTGTAAGGTTCACAGGATTTTAATTAATTATTTTCATTAATTTTCCGCATATTTTCAATGTTTGCATTGTTTGCATTGTTTGCATTGTTTGCATTGTTTGCATTGTTTGCATTGTATGCATTATTTACATTGTTAAATTAAACCAAAATGACCATAATAGAGCAGATCATAGCAAAACATTCCGGCCAGCAGGTGGTAAAGCCGGGTGATATCGTGGATGTAACCATCGACACACGTGCCGCGAGGGATTTTGGCGGCGCCAATGTCGTAAAAAACCTTGTCGACAACGGGCTCACCATTGCCGATCCCAAAAAGACCATTTTCACTTTCGACTGCAACCCGGGCGGTTCCGATCAGAAATATGCTGCAAACCAGCATTACTGTCGGCAGTATGCCCGTGAAAACGGCATCAGGGTATACGATGTCAACGCTGGCATCGGCACCCACCTGGCCATCGATAACGGGCTGGTATGGCCCGGCAGTACGTTTGTATCAACCGATTCCCACGCCAACATCATGGGTGCGATCGCCTCCTTCGGCCAGGGCATGGGCGACCAGGACATCGCAGCTGCATGGGCTAAAGGAGCCGTATGGTTCAAAGTTCCTGCTTCGGTGAAGATTAACCTGATGGGAAAAAGGCCGGCGAACCTTTCGGCAAAAGATATTGTTCTGAACCTGCTTTCAGTTTTCGGGGCGAACAAGCTGCTCGGCTATTCTGTTGAGATTTGCGGTGAAGCAACTGAAACTTTCAGCCTTGCCGAACGCATCACCATTTCATCGATGGGCACCGAAATGGGCGCAATAATCCTGCTGTTTCCTACTTCTGCGGCGTTGCTGAATGAATTAAAACTGGTTACCGGCAAAGACTACAGCCCGGTAAAAGCCGACCCGGATGCCGTTTACGAAAATATTTTCGACCTCGACCTGAGCCAATTTGTCACCATGGTGGCAAAACCAGGGCATCCCCATGATGACGCCTCCATCGAGACTGTTCGAAACCAGAAGATCGACTCCGGTTTTATCGGCAGTTGCACCAACGGCCGCATCGAGGACCTTCGCGCTGCAGCCAATGTGCTGAGAGGCCGGAAGGTGGCTCCGGGTGTTGTTTTAAAGATCGTACCTGCAACGGATCATATCTGGACCCAAGCCATGGAAGAAGGGCTCATCCAGGTCTTCAAAGAAGCAGGCGTGATGGTATCAAATGCCGGTTGTGCCGGTTGTGCAGCCGGCCAGGTTGGACAAAATGGCCCGGGCGAAGTCACCATCAGCACCGGAAACCGCAATTTTGAAGGAAAACAGGGTAAAGGTTTTGTTTACCTTGCCTCACCAGCCGTGGTTGCTGCTTCATCCGTTGCCGGATTTATCACCACCCCCGACATGATTCCGGATCAGCCTGCCCTGTTCCATGCTACAGGAAAGGGCGGCGCATCAAATGTTAAAGTGAATGAAAAGGTAAAAGCCCCCAAGCCCACATTCGTAGAGGGGACGGTGTGGATTATCCCCAAAGACGACATCGATACGGATATGATTTTCCATAACCGCTATCTTACGATCACCGATATCAGGGAGATGGGACAATATACCTTCGATAACCTGAAGGGCTATGAAGATTTTGCAAAGAAGGCACAACCCGGCGACATTGTGATCACGCAGAAGAATTTTGGCGCAGGAAGTTCGCGTCAACAGGCTGTCGACTGTTTCCAGTCGCTGGGGATCAGCTGCATACTGGCCGAATCATATGGAGCCATTTATGAGCGCAATGCCATCAACGCGGCTATGCCCATTCTCACCTGCAACCCCGAGGTCCTTGCTGCAGCTGAACTTCAGCCCGGCGACCGGATCAGCATAGATTTTATTTCTGGAATCCTTACCAATATGAAAACAGGAAAAGCCGTGCAGCTCAATAAATTTTATGACGCTCAGCTGGCTATTTACAGGAATGGGGGATTGTTGTAGGTAGCGAGGTAGCGAAATTATTTTTTTAATTTCCAGCGGCGGTGCGACCAGAGGTAGTATTCAGGTTTTTCGTTGATTACATCCTCCAGCATTTTCATATAGCGTGTGGTGATCTCGCCGGTTTTTGTTTTAGCCGGTTCTGGCTCCAGCATCATGAAATCACATGAATAATTGCCTCGTTTCACCTTTTTCACACAGGCAAAAACAACAGGGAAGTTGGTGATCCTGGCGTACTTTTCCGGGCCATGGAGGATGGCCGTTTCCTGGTTCAGGAAATTCACCCACATGGCAAGCCTCGCACTTGACGGACTTTGATCGGCAACCATATAAAATGCAGCCGGTTCCCCCCAATCAGTTTTGAAGGTTTCAGCCGTTTTCACAATGGAGGCCAGTTTCGAACGTCCCTGTACCCTCGTACGCTGAACATACCGGTCAATATGTTTATTGGAAAGCGGCTTGTAGAAACCAACAGGTTTGTGCATCATCTGGGTTCCTGCTGCAATCCCGGCCCATTCCCAGTTGCCGTAATGGCCTGCCACAACAATGATCTGCTGTCCCTTGCGGCACATTTCGTCAAGGAATGCCGTATGGTTGAATTTATACCGTTTCACCACCTCCTTTTCAGTCATGGTAAAGGCTTTCAGGCTTTCAATCAGCATATCGGCCAGGTGATGATAAAATTTTTTGGCAATCTCTTCAATCTCCGCTTCAGGTTTGCCCGGGAATGAATTTCTGAGGTTTTCAAAAACTACATTTTTCCGGTACCCGGTCAGGTAATAAACAATATAAAAGAGAAAATCGGAAAACCCGTAAAGCAACCGGAACGGGATGATGCTGAAAAGTGCAATGAAAACCCGGAAGAAAAAATATATCAGTCTATCCATGAAACATTAATAAGAATCTTTCTTCCGGCAAAGGTAAGGTTTTAGTGAGAACCAACATCCATACAGAGGCGTGCAACATGGTACGCCGGATCATATCTTTTTCAGAATGATTTGTTCAGCGTGCTTGGCCACAATACGGGCGAAAAACTCGCGAAGTCCTTTATATTCATCGGACCCGAAGAAAACCTGGTTGACTGACAGCGAACTGCTGACCGTGATTTTATTTCCATCGACCGCTGTCATGAATTTAAACATGCCACCCTGCTTTTCAAGTGAAAGGACGTATGGGGCCGGTAGACTCTCAACCTTGTAGCCTTCCGGGATCTCTATAACGAACAGGTAATTGTCCTTGACAGGACATCCGAAGTCAACAGGATATTTCCGTTCGGGATTGTTAAACGGGTTATTGGCCTGTCCTTTGTTCAACAATACATTCAAATACATGATGTCACCAGGCTGTGTCTCTTCCCGCGTTCTCATGGTGTAGGTCGTTTTGACTGGCTGTGCGGGGTTAACCATGTTTTCAACCTCGATCTTTTCCACATCCCAGTTTTTCTGCTTTGCCTTCAGGTCATGTTTGAACTTTTCATCTCCCGCATCTGCATATTCCTTACGAACCGACATACCGGGATACCCTGATGAAGAAAAGGACATGGTCCCGGCGATCGTTCCATCCTTGCCGATCACCATTTTTGCATCACAAAAATTCCCGGAACGTTCATCCCTGAGCAACTTCACCCACTCCAACCGCCCTTCGGCCACCAGCAACCCGGAACCATTCAGGTATTCAAACGGCAACTGATCATATGACCTGAATTTCTGCGTAGCATCCAGCATGTAAATTTTATCATCGGCCTTAACCCTGGCAATGACAGCATTAAATTTTGTAAGGACCGAAGGATATAATTTAACAATTCCATTCTCCCGCGTGCTCAGAACGACCGGGTCAACCTCCAACCCAAGCTCTTTCAACAGCAGGATCAGCAACAGGTTGATATCGGCCGAATTGCCACTTTTCTGGTTATAGGCATCCCGGAGGCTGGTGACCGGGTATTTCGAATATCTCCCGTTCCAGGCCATCATTGTTTTAATTTTATCGAAGGCCAGCACCATTTTTTCAAACAGCGAAGTTGCCTTTGCGGATATCTCCTTTACCATATCCCTGACGATGCCCGATTTCTTCAGTTGTCCGCCAAAATCATCGTCTTTCAGCAAGGTCTCGGCCACATCCGTCCAGGTCGTTGTAAACGTATGTACGACGTCCTGCGGCAGCTGGTATGACTGGAATTCGTATTCTACCTTCTGCCTGTAGTTGTCGACTGTAGTCACCCACGACTCCGGTTTCATCGCAGGAACATCCTTCACGGCCAGTTTTGTGTCATTTACCACATAGGTAACAGTTTCGTAGCTGTATTTCTGGGTACCCACTACATATTGGTTTACCTGCTCGCGGCTGGCATTCAAAAAGGCGACGGATGCATTTTCACTGGTGTGCTCATTCGCGCTGAATGAAAGAAAACCGCTTGTTTGCATGTTATAGTGGAAATATTCCGGAATTCTGACTTCATATTCGCTGTAAACCACCGGAATACTGCCCTGGAACATCCAGTCACGGATATCGGTGATAAACGGCGAGCGGATCACATACTTTATTTCGAAAACCGATCCTTCGCGGATGGCCGGCATTGCAAACTTTTTCCGGCTCCAGTTTTTGGTAACCGCCTCTTCAAAAACCGATTTATCCTCCAGCTTGGTTTCGGTAATCTTGCCATTCTCCAGGTTGTAAGTACGTCCTTTCAACGAGGTTATCTCTTCCTTCAGGTTGTCAGTGTGATAAAATGAAAACTCATGATCGGCATGGCTATAACCCGATTTCTTATATATCTTGATCCTTAGGTGGCGCTCGTAGACAATATAGAATCCTTTGCCCTCCACATAGTCGTAGTAGCTGGTTCCCTTGTCAAAAAGAACGAGCGCCTCGGCTGATGTATCCTTTTCATATCTCGTCGATTGCAGATCCTTTATATCAATTTTTCCGAATTTTACATTTTCGCCCTGGGCAAATAGCAATTGAGATAAAATTACCATAAAAGCACATAAAATCACTACGTTGGCAAAGGCTGGTCGTTTTTTCATTATCGAAGGTTTAATAACTCTTTCAAAATTAAAATTTCTTTGACTAAAACCTGTAATTTTGTTAAAAAATCAACACCATGCTCATCATCAAAAGGCACAATACCGACCCCTATTTTAACCTTGCAACGGAAGAGTATGTCCTGAAGAATTTCGACGATGATTCCTTTATGCTATGGCGGAATGCTCCATCCATCATTGTCGGGAAGCATCAGAACACCCTTGCCGAGATCAACGTCGATTACGTCAAGCATCACAACATCCCCGTTGTACGGAGGCTGAGCGGTGGCGGTGCGGTTTTCCACGACCTGGGCAATCTGAATTTCACCTTTATCCAGAAGGGAACCGAAGAGAGTCTGATCGACTTCAGGAAATACACCCTGCCAATCCTTGAAGTTTTGCAGAAAATGGGTATTTCGGCCCGTTTTGAAGGACGGAACGATCTCACAATCGACGGCATGAAATTTTCAGGCAACGCCGAACATATTTGGAAAAACAGGGTGCTGCATCACGGCACCCTCCTCTTCTCGTCGCATATGCCCGACCTGGCAGCTGCACTCAACGCCGATCCCCTGAAGTTTACCGACAAAGCTGTGAAATCGGTGCGCAGCCGTGTTACCAACATCAGCGAGCATCTGAATCACCCCATCGATGTGATGCAGTTTGCCGCTCTCATCCAGGAACACATTACTGAAATGTACCCCGATGCAAAACTGGTCGATCTTACAGATGAAGATCATGAAAAGATCTACGAACTTGTAAGGAACAAATACAACACCTGGGAATGGAACTTCGGCTACTCTCCCAATTATAATTTCAAAAAGGTTGTTCGGACCGAAAAGAGCGGCACCATCGAGTTCGACCTTGATGTGCACAACGGCATCATCCAGCATATTAAGATATTCGGCGACTATTTCAGCAAGTTCGACACCGATGAGATCGAGACAGCACTCACCGGCACCGGCCACAACGAGGATGCCATTGTTGAAGCGCTGAAACCTTTTAACATCGATTATTATTTCGCCGGGATGAAGATGGAAGAGTTGCTTGGGGGGATGTTTTAAACCGCTCAGCCACGCTGTTTCAACCCGGCTTTCAGCCAGAAAAACCCGATGGCTCCGGCAATAAGGGAGGCCACCAGTACCGCCAGTTTTGAATTGTTAATGAGCGTGGCCTTGTCAAAGGCAAGCATGGTGATGAAGATCGACATGGTAAATCCGATTCCTGCCAGGAAACCGGCCCCCAGGATATTTTTCCATTTCAAGTCGGATGGAAGGGCACAAAAGCCCAACCCCACGCCAATAAAGGAAAAGAGAAATATCCCCAGCGGCTTACCGATGATCAGCCCGGCAAATATCCCCAGGCTGCTCGCATCGCCCAGGCTGCTTTGCCAGCCGCTGCCCAGCACAATGCCGGTATTCGCCAGTGCAAACAACGGAAGGATTATAAAGGCAACCGGTTTATGCAGGAAATGGAGAAGCCTGGTTGAAGGTGATGTTTCGCTTCCCCCGGCAAAAGGGATCGTAAAAGCGAGAAGCACGCCGGTAATGGTGGCATGGATCCCCGAATGAAGCATAAAATACCACATCACCACTCCCCCGATCAGGTAAGGGATCAGGTTGTGAATTTTGAACCGGTTTAACACAATCAGCCCGCCAAAAATGGCGAATGCAATTCCCAGGTTGACCAGGTTGAGTGAACCGGTGTAAAAGATTGCAATGATCAGGATTGCGCCAAGGTCATCAATGACGGCCAACGCTGTAAGAAAAACTTTCAGAGAGGCGGGAACCCGGCTGCCCAGGATGGATAAAATCCCGACCGCGAAGGCAATATCGGTGGCCATGGGGATGCCTGCCCCCGATTGTGTGGTCGTGCCAAAATTAAACAGGAGGTAAATTGCCGCAGGCACCAGCATGCCCCCGACCGCCGCTACGATAGGCAGGGAGGCGTTTTTGATATCTGACAACTCCCCGATATAGACTTCCCTTTCAAGTTCCAGCCCGATCAGGAGGAAGAAGATGGCCATGAGGGCGTCGTTGATCCAGTATTCAATGCTGTTGCCGGCAAGGTCGGTGTGCCAGAGATGCAGGTACGGCGCCTGGAAAATGGAATTAGCGAGGATCAGCGAAAGCACCGTGCAGAAAATTAGCGTCAGCCCTCCGGTTTTCTCGCTGGTAAAAAAATCCTCAAAGAGTCGTGTTAGTTTCATCCTATTTTGATCGCCCTCCAATTGATCACTGCGATTCCGGTCAATGAACCGGCTTGGGTGTATTGGAACCCGCATCCAGCACATATTTCCAGGAACCGTCAGACTGTTTTTTCCAGATGCTGATATAATTGCCATACATCGTGGTATCTTTTCCCTTCAGATAAAGTTCCCACACGCCAAACGTATAACCCAGGTCATTTGACCGGCCAACCTCCGCCTTGAGCGGATGCCATTTCAGCGTCATCCCCGAATCCGGCCGGGCCCTGTATGCCTTCACCATCTCATTTTTTCCCATGATCGGAAAATTACCATCACGCACTTTAACAACGCTGTCGTCTGCATAGAATATAAACGCTGCGCTCAGGCCTTTTTCTACGCTCATGGTGCTAAAAGCCTTATCCGTTGCAACTAGTTCCGACGGATCACCCTTTTGTTCGCGGCAGCTGCTGAATATCAGCATGGCTGCAAATAAAACCCAATAAGTCCTCATACTGCTCCCTAACTATTTATGATTTAATGACCTGCAAATGGTCTTGGGTTAAAAGGTTACTACTTTTGCCTCGCTTTGCATGTACTCGGTAAAAGGGCCACCCATGTACCTGACCGTGATCCCCATGCCGGCAAGTTTATCAGAAACACTATAGGCATCCGTGCATGCCAGGCAGGCTTCAACGGTGATATCACTGTCGAATACATCCTGCAACTGCCGTAGAATATCTTCATCATTAGCAGCCAGGATAGCCGAGGGCCCCCAAATGATCAGGTTGATTTCATCCCACCATCCATTTGCCTTGGCATTGATCAGGTAGGGAAAAATTACCTTCATCGCCACCTCCTTTTCCCCGGTGGTCCATAATACATGCAGTTTGTTCATACCCCGCTCCCTATTTTAAGCCACGACGTTTCAGCAAAGGATCAATAGAGGGATCCTGCCCCCTGAATTTCCTGTATTGCACCATGCCTTCATCATTCCCTGATTCAGCAAGGCAGTATTTCCTGAATTTCGCGGCCAGCTGCTTGTTGAATATATCTCCTGATGATTTGAATGCATCGAACGCATCGGCATCCAGCACGGCTGCCCATATATATACATAATAACCGGCTGCATATTCCCCGTCGAAGATATGTGCAAAATAGGTTGACCGGTAACGGGGAAGAATTTCAGGGATCAGCCCGATTTTGGACATGGCATCGCTTTCAAATTTTGCAACATCGGGTTCCCTGACTTCGGTGAGTCCATGATAATCCATATCAAGAATGGATGCTGCAAGATATTCGACGGTTTCAAAGCCCTGGTTGAAAAGCCGGCTGTTCTGGATCTTTTCGATTAGTTGGTCGGGCATTACTTCGCCGGTTTTATAGTGCTTTGCATAAGCCTTCAGCACCTGGGGCTCAGCGGCCCAGTTTTCGTTGACCTGCGACGGCATCTCCACATAATCCTGGGGAACGCTGCCTGCTGTCCGTGTATATTTTCCAACGGTGAACAACCCGTGCAGGGCGTGGCCGAATTCATGGAACAGGGTCGTGGTTTCATCCCAGCTCAACAAGGCAGGGACATCCTTTGTGGGTTTTGAAGCATTGCAGGTGACCGACATCACCGGCGTGATCTTTTTCCCGTTTTCCCATCCGGCTGAACGGAAATCGGTGCACCAGGCTCCTCCGCGCTTACCGGCACGGGGATAATAATCGAGGTATAAAACGCCCAGGTGGCTGCCATCAGCCTCTTTAACTTCCCAGGTCTCAACATCCTTTTGAAAAACAGGCAGGTCAGTGCGTTTGGTGAAGGTGATGCCATATAGTTTACCGGCCACAAGGAACATGCCCTCGCACACGTTGGAGAGTGTTAAATAAGGCTTCAGCTCATTTTCATCCAGGTTGTATTTTTCCTTGTGGATGATCTCTGCATAAAACCACCAATCCCATGGCTGAAGCTTGAATTTTCCTCCTTCGCGGTCGATGATCTTCTGCATTTCATCTGCCTCTTTTTTTGCTACAGGAAGAGCGGCAGTCCATAATTTAGCCAGGAACTCGTTCACGTTGGCCGGGGTTTTGGCCATATTTTCAGCCACAATATATGCGGCATAACTGTCAAAGCCCAGTATTTTCGCTTTTTCAACCCTCAGTTTCACCAGCTTAGCAACCGTAGCATTGTTGTCGTTTTTGTTGCCGTTGTTACCTCGCATGAAGTAACCCCTGTAAATCTTCTCCCGGAGTTCACGGTTTTTGGCATATTGCAGGAAGGGAATCATGCTCGGTTTCGAGAGGGTGAAAACCCACTTCCCTGCAAGACCTTTCTCTTTGGCTGTTTCTGCAGCGCCGTCAATCACCCCCTGAGGCAGCCCGTCAAGATCCTTTTTGTCGTCAATGACCAGCTTGAAATTTTCATTCGTTTCGGCCAGGAGATTTTCACCAAAAGTGATGGCAAGCATCGACAATTCCGCGTTCAGCTTGCGCAACTGCTCCTTCTTGTCGGCCGGAAGATTGGCCCCCTGTCGTTCAAAATCGCGGAAATACTTCCCGACAACCCTGAGCTGCTGGCTGTCAAGTTTTAACTCGAACCGCTTTTCATATACCGCCTTGATCCTGGCAAACAGCTTCTCATTCAGGGCAATGTCATCATTGTGTTTTGAAGTTATCGGGCTGAGCTGCCTGGCAATGGCCTGCATCTGCTTGTTGGTCTCCGCCTCGTTCAGGTTATAAAAAACCTTGCTGACCCTGGTCAGTAGTTTTCCGGATTTGTCAAAAGCCAGGATCGTATTCTCAAAATCAGGAGGAGCAGGATTATTTACAATTGAATCGATCTCCGCGTTGTGCTGCCTGATCCCTTCCAGAAAGGCTGGCATATAATGGGTCGTGTCGATTTTATCAAACGGCGGCACCTGGAACTGGGTTTGATATTCAGCGAAAAATGGATTTCCGTCTTTCTTAACTTGTTTGCAACCGGAGAAAAAAAGCAGGGTCATGGCCAGCAGGGTAAGTAAAAGGGTTTTCATGGGGATGGGATTGAGATGGAGGATTTACGATTTACAATTTACGATTTACGATTTACGATTTACGATTTACGATTTCAGATTTCAGATTTCAGATTTGGATTTACAGTCTAAGCCGACAGGATTCAAGGGTAAAGAGAGATTGCAAAGTTATTCGAAAGATTTAAAATTCATGCTTTATACGTAACCTTTTTACGTTTCCTGCGTCTTTGATACC
This sequence comes from uncultured Bacteroidales bacterium, assembly GCA_903913885.1. Classification (GTDB taxonomy): domain Bacteria; phylum Bacteroidota; class Bacteroidia; order Bacteroidales; family FEN-979; genus CAIVAT01. The sequence goes on from CAIWMX010000069.1 coordinate 37,702, forward strand.
AATATATCCGGTTTAACGGCGGGTTCAGCCATGACTAGGGGCGGAATGTCGATTATTTTTCGTTCTACGGGTAAAAACCATCACCTTTGTTTTGAAATTTCCAGTATGATCAGGATCAAAAAAATTCATAAATCTTATGTGACCGGGCAGAACAGCCTGCACGTATTGAAGGGGATTGACCTCGAAATTGCCGAAGGTGAGATGATTTCCATCATGGGAGCTTCCGGGTCAGGTAAGTCGACGTTGCTGAACATCCTTGGCATCCTGGATGATTATGACTCTGGCGAATACTTGCTGAATGGTATATTTATCAACAAGTTAAGCGAACGTAAGGCCGCGCAGATGAGAAACCGCATGCTTGGATTTGTATTCCAGTCGTTCAACCTTGTTTCGTTTAAAAACGCCATGGAAAATGTTGCCTTACCATTATATTACCAGAACGTAAACCGGAAAAAACGCAACCTGATCGCCATGGAATACCTCGACCGCATGGGATTGGCCGAATGGGCGCATCACCTGCCCAGCGAGATGTCGGGAGGTCAGAAACAACGGGTCGCCATCGCCCGGGCACTGATCGGAAAACCGAAGGTTATACTTGCCGATGAGCCCACTGGGGCGCTGGATTCCAAAACATCGCTTGAGGTCATGGATATCCTGCAGGAGATCAATGCAACAGGGATCACGGTGATCATCGTCACCCATGAACATGATATTGCACTGCGGACACAAAAGACAATCAGGATTACGGATGGAAATATTACAGAGGTGGTGGTGAATTAGAGGTGCCGAGGTAGCGAGATAGCGAGGTAGCGAGGTAGCGAGGTAGCGAAATTATGAAATTGTGAAATTGTTTACAGGTTCTCTTCAGGATGTTTGAAATCGATAAATGGCAGGAGATATACAGCACAGTGCGGAAGAACAAGCTTCGCACCTTTCTCACAGGATTCAGCGTGGCATGGGGGATTTTTATGCTTATCATTTTACTGGGTTCAGGCAAGGGGCTGGAAAACGGGGTTAAGGAACAATTTAAGGGCGGTGCGACCAACGGCGTATGGATCAGCAGCGGTAAAACCAGTGTGCAATATAAGGGATTGAAGATCGGGAGGCCAATCCGGTTTACAAACGAAGATTACAAATCCATAAAAACAACGGTGAGCGGGCCCGATCATATTTCTGCCAGGCTTTTCCTTGGGAATAACCTGATCTCCTACAAAAACGAATACGGATCGTTCTTTTTATCTCCCTGCCATCCCGATTACGGGTTTATCAAGGAGCTGGAGATGACACAGGGTCGTTTCATTAACAACATCGATATCAATGAGTTCAGAAAAGTTGCGGTGATCGGGGAAAAGGTAAAATCGGGCTTATTTAAGGGCGCCGATACCAATGCCATGGGAAAATACATCAAGATAAACGGGGTGCTTTTCCAGGTGGTTGGCATATTCAGAGACTTCAGCCGCAATGATGATGAGCAAAAAAGGGTCTATATCCCGATATCGACCGCACAGCGGGTTTTCCAGGGGGAAAATGTGATCAACCAGATCTCTTTTACTACCGGGGATGCCTCGGCCGGGGAAGCTGACCTGATGATTAAAAAGTCGCGGGCATTACTCTCCAAACTTCATACCTTCGACATGGACGACAACCGCGCGGTCAACATCTGGAATAAGAATGAAGAGGTCCGCAAGTTCAGGTCGTTGTTTGCAGGCATCAAACTCTTCATCTGGATCATCGGCATAGGGACCATTGTAGCCGGAATTGTCGGGGTCAGCAACATCATGATGATCGTAGTGAAGGAGCGGACTAAGGAGATCGGCATACGGAAATCGCTCGGTGCTACGCCTTGGTCGGTTGTTGCCCTGATCATGCAGGAGGCGATCATCATTACCTCCTTTGCCGGGTATATCGGGTTGGTTCTCGGGGTTGGACTACTTGAGCTGATCGCGACGAAGATCCCCGCCTCCCAGTTCTTCAAAAACCCGGAAGCCGATTTTTCTGTTGCCGTCATGGCTACCGGGCTGTTGATTTTTGCCGGAGCTGTTGCTGGTTTTTTCCCGGCCATGAGGGCGGCGAAGGTGAAGCCGGTGGAAGCACTCAGGGATGAATGAAAGAATGCAGGAATGCAGGAATGCAAACAATGCAGAGAATGCAAACAATGCAAACAATGCAGACAATGCAGACAATGCAGACAATGCAGACAATGCAGACAATGCAGACAATGCAGACAATGCAGAAAAATCGAACAGGTTTAGAGGGAGAGCAGATTTTAACGAGCAGGCAAATCACTGTAAAGAAAATTGCGTTATTTTTGTCATACAGGGTGGTCTGCGTGATCAGGCTGCTTTAACCCAAAAAACTATATGGAGCCTCGATTCGAAACAATAGTTCCAAAAAAACTTGTTGGAAAACGCCTCCGGATGAGCGTGCAGGAAAACAGGAGCTTTGAACTCTGGCACAGTTTCATGACCCGCAGGAAAGAGATAACAAACAGCGTGACGACGGATCTGATATCCATGCAGGTCTACGATCACCTTTCCGATTTTGATCATTACAACCCCGACCTGGAGTTTGAAAAATGGGCTGCAACGGAAGTGGCCGGCTTTGACTCCGTGCCCCAGGGAATGGAGTGCTATACGCTGGAAGGGGGACTGTACGCAGTTTTCAATTACAGGGGTACCCCGGAAACTTTCCCGGCTATGTTGCAGCACATCTTCGGCACCTGGCTGCCGGGCTCAGGGTATGCACTTGATCACCGGGAACATTTTGAAATACTTGGCGACAAATACAAACGGGATGACCCGGCGTCGGAAGAGGAGGTGTGGATACCTGTGCGAAAAAAAACTTGACAATTAACGATAATTGGGTCTCAGATGAAAAAAAACAAGCTTATGAACAGAATATGCATTTTGCTTTGTTTGCTGGCCCTGGTTTCATGCAGCACCCACCAGGACAGGAAACCAGGAGAACCCAAAGACGGCAGGGAACTGGTAACAGCTTTTGATAAGCCTGACGGGAAGTCCTTCGCCGTTGCGGATGTTCAACCGGCCGACTCCATGTTAATAACCGATACTGCCGGGAAAATCTTCGAGAACAAGATTGGCAGGAAAATCCTCTACTTCCCCGAAGAATATAAAAATTACGGGCTGGTGAATTGCCCGAACAACGGGCTGGTTCAGACCATCCAGGAGTGCTATGACAACCACCGGCCGCTGATCCTCACCCCGGATGTGATCTGGCTGGCCATCTGCCAGGGCGTGTCGGTCCATATCAATGAGAAATATGATTCCCTGAAAAATGTGATCTTCCTCGGCAGCAAACCCGACCGCATCGTGGTGAGGAACGACAGCCTCGAATACAGTGCGGTTCACTGGAAAGAGCTGATCGCCTCCTTTTCGGGCAAGACAAAAGAATACACAAAACAGGATTATTATAACTTCTTCGTCTCCCAATTTTCGACAACAACCGCCATCAACCAGACTGCTTACCAGGTCACCCTGCTCGAAAGCTACAAAAAGGGATTTGAATACGTGGCTGAAACGGGTTGCGGAATTCCCTCCATCACCCTCACCGGGAAAAAGGAGGACTGGCAAACGATCATGGTCAAACTTGACAAACTCAATGACCTTGGGCTTGCATCCTGGGCCCAAAACCTGAAACCGGTCATTGCCGAGTTTATCAATGTGTTTGACGGGAAAGTTAATGCGGAATTCTGGCAGTCGATCTATAAAAATGATGAAGAGTACAACGCCTTTTACATCTCCGGATGGATCATCAAATTCTTTCCCTACATCAAAGTGCTTGAATCGAACGGCGTTTACGACAGCAAAGTTGAGCAAACCCGGTTTGGTGAGATCTTCCGGCCCAATGAGTTTCTCGACGGCAGCAGGTACCTGCTTTCGACCCTGTCGACCGACAATTTCCCGCCGGGGATGGCAAAAATCGATGTAACCTGGAATAACTATTTTAAGAAGGTCACCAGGGAGATGGAGGTCTATGCCGGTTTTTTTGCGATCAAACAATACCCCGACAAATCGCTGGAACCCCTCATATCCTGGGCTGTTTGTGAAAAATCAGCCAGAACGCCAGCTGCAGGGGCCGATGTAATTAAAAAGCTGAACCTGAAGCACACGCCCGATTACTGGTCCCCGCACCTGTGCAGGAGCGTTACCGATTCTGCGATGTATGACATCAAACGGTTTAAAACCCAGACGGAAGGCATGGCGGTTATCAGGGCTATGCTGCTGGATTCCCTTGCCCGTTCGCCCCTGTTCCGGCAACGAAACTTCTCATCCGACACCCTTGAATTCGTCATCTTCTCCAATGGAGCAGCCGGGGAGTTCAGTCTCAAAGGCCCCGGCAGCGACAAAACCGTAGCGGGTTACCTGGGTAACCTAATATCGGGATTGCCTGAAAAATGGTTCCCCGCGCTGGCTCACCCCGACGATGTCATGGACCTGCTCGATTTCCCGGCAGAGCAAAACAAAATCAAGATCAGGGCCAACAGCGTGGTGAAGATCAGGCTATATGACACAAGGCCCACCGGCCACTGAGGTTCCCGAATCGGACACTGAGGTTCCCGAAGTGACCGACACGATAAAAACCGGACACTTCGGGAGCCTCAGTGTCCGGGAGCGACTTGCGGGTTGTTGCATTTTTTTATACTTTTGGCTGGCGGCGACTGTCCGGGAAGTACTCCGCAAAAGCAATCAATATCCGGATGAACTAAAAAAACCCGTATGAAGACGAAATTAAAGAAAAACGAATCAGTTGTCATGGTGATAAGACCCCACTGGCTGATATTGGTCCTTCCTGTTACACTGACAATTGCCGCGATCGCAGCCGGGGTGTGGATTGGAAGTTACGGACTGCTGCTCCCGCTTATCCCCTTGTTTTACCTTGCTTATACGGCAGCACAGCGGAACAACAACATCTGGGTGGTCACCAACCTGCGGGTGATCGATGAATTCGGTTTTCTTTCCCAGAATTCCAAGGAGAGCCCGCTTGACAAGATCAACAACGTGACCTATAAGCAAACTATCTGGGGCCGGATTTTCGGCTACGGCGACGTGCAGATCCAAACGGCGGCTGAAATCGGTTCGACGGTTTATCACCGGGTGGAACGGCCAAAAGAGTTAAAGGACACGATCACCCGGATGCAGGAGGAATACAAGGAAAGCCAGATCCGGAGCCAGGCCAGGGAACTGGCCCATGCGATGGCGGAGAACCAGAAGGGCCACCATCGCGCCGATGTGGCTACAGAACTGGAGCGGTTGTTTGAATTAAAACAAAAGGGTATCCTGACCGAAGAAGAATTCGCCGCCAGGAAAAAGAAGATGCTTGATATCTGACATGTTCAATAATGCAAATCTTACACAAGATGACAAAAGCAATACCCCTGTTCTTGCTCCTGATCTGGACTTCCCTGATCTGCCCGGCACAAAGCACCTCCGATTCAATCGTGATGAAACAACGGCTTGGCAAAGTATTTTTGCAGCACAATAAGGTTTTGCCGGCCAGTGAACTACACGCCATCCTGAGCACCAGCAGTGATGGCACCAAAGAGGTTGAGCAGGCCAAAGCCAACCTGGCTCCCCTCTATATCTTTTCATTTGCCGGCGGGTTCCTCATCGGTTGGCCCATCGGCACGGCCATTGGCAGGGGAAAACCCAACTGGGCCCTGGCAGCGGGTGGGGTGGGCCTGGTTTTGTGCGCCATCCCCTTCCAGGCCGGTTATAACAAGCACATCCTGAAGGCCATCACGATTTACAACAAAAACCTGAAAAAGATCGGGTTGCAGAAAACCATCCTGGAAGTCGGCTGGTCAAAAACCGGGATCGGGGTCGAGGTCAGGTTTTAACGTCTTCCGGGGATAAATTTAGAGCGGCTGCCTCCATGAGAAGGCAGCCGCTTTTATTTACACTTCCTCTAAATTTTTATTGCTTCTTCACCATGTAAATAGTTTGGTGGTTGACTATAGATTCGCCGAAGTTTGTAGTTAAGGCAAGGTGGAGAAAACCACCTCAGTGCCGTACACTGTTCCTGCACTGTTGATGGCATAAGCCCTGACATAATAAGTTGTATTTGGCGTCAACCCCGAGAGATAACTTGTGAAACTTCCGGTACCGCTGCCATCAACGCTGTAGTTTCCAGCCATTGTAGGAGTTGGTAAAGTACTCCAGCAAACACCCCTTGCCGTTACAGTCGCCCCGCCATCGGCAATCACATTCCCGCCTGTGGTGGCCGTGGTTTGAGCAATATTGGTCGCCGGGGTGGTCGTAACGGTCGCGACCGTCAGAGAAATTGAATTATTGATGCAGCGTAAGGTGAAACCGAGTGTCTTATAGTCTTCGTATATATTGCTGGGCCCATTGCTAAAGTAAAGGTAATATGCCCGAGATGAGTTGTTCTGTGTACTACTCCAGTAGTAACCTAATATGCCACGGCCGGAGAGCGAACCATCGCTGTTCGACAATTTGCCTGCGGCATGAAGTTTCAACATGGAGTTCCAGGGACCGGTCCAATTAGTCCAGCCTCCGGCTGCATATACATTGGTCCATTCGGTTTTGGTGGGGATACGCCAGCCGCTGCAAAATAAAAGGGAGCAGGGGTCCTGGGCGGCAACCCAATCGGAATTCTCGGTTATATTGCTAATCCATACAGTCGACGGTATCCGGGTTGTACCGGTATGTTTGTATCCCAGCATCTTGTCAAACTGCCAGTACCACCCGGCAGAGGCTTCGGAAGTATCGCTCACGGCGTTTGCCTGATGATCGGAGCCAAGGTTGCTGGTTATCCAGCATTTTGAAGGTTCGCCGGGAACACTGGAGACAGTGCCGTAGGTTACTGTTTTTGTAACAGGTGACACGTCTCCCTCCACGTGGTTAAAGGTGAATGGAGCGTTGCATGTAAAGGTGAGCGTCAGCGTCTGAAAAATGAAATCGTTTCCATATGAGGTACAACCGCTGTTTGTAGCGTAGGCGCGAACGTGGTACAAGGTCCCACACGTCAATCCGGTAAGATAGCTCACGAATGCGCCTGTTCCGCTGCCATCCATGGTATGGCTGTCTGCAATCGTCGGGGGTTGCGAAGCACTCCAGCATACGCCCCTGGCAGTTACATTAGCGCCCCCATCATAAAAAACCATACCACCGCTTGTTGCCGTTGTTTGAGAGACGCTGGTCACCGGGGCTGTTGTCACACCCGGGCAAGCCAGCGTTGTAAATGTCAGCTCGTTTCCATATGTGGTATCCGCACAGTTTGTAGCATAGGCACGAACATGGTACAAAGTACCACCCGTCAGTCCTGCCAGGTTGCTCACAAAACCACCTGGCCCACTGCCATCCGTGGTATGGCTGTCGGCGATTGTAGGAGCTGGCATAGTACTCCAGCACACCCCCCTTGAGGTTACAGGTGCCCCCCCGTTAGGAGTTACATTCCCCCCGCTTGTTGCCGTGGTTTGTGTAATATTTGTCAACGGGGAAGTTGTTACTGTCAAGACAACAGACAACGTCGTCATCCTGAAGTTATAAGCCGTGTTTGTGGAAGGACTGTCATATTTCGTGTTATCCTTATATCCACAGGCGTGTGCAATATACTTCAGGTTATCGTGCAGGTAAAAAACAAACACCGCGTTATTCAGTCTTTCCAGCCTGCCTTTATCAACATTTTGACTGTTATCAAGATATTCAATCGAATTGACACCATTGCGATTTCCGGCGCTGATCATTCTTATTGACCGGTTATTCCTGTCATCAAAAGCTGCCAGATGCAAAACCTGAGTACCCGGGGCCGAGACAATAAACGAAAGCATGCCTTTGTCAAAATCGTTTCGAAAATCTGCCAGTTTTGTCCCTGTCATATCAAATAAAACCAGGTTTAAGCGGCCGCCATATTTCCTGAAAATGTTAACGATCGCAGAACCCTCGAAAGGATTTGGATAATTCTGCATCAGGATGAATTCTTGTGCAGTGTTACCTTGTATTTGTTCAATGCCAGTCGGCCAGAGGGCAATAATTGACAGGACGGAGTCAGGCCAAGAAAGCAACGTGTCGCAGCCCCTGGTCAGGTTTTTCACGCGAACACTGTCCCACGCGACATGATGCTGGCTGATCGAATCTTTTGCCATAAATGTCAGCGTGACCGGGGTTTGGCTATTAACGCAGAAAACGCCGGAAAAGAACAAAAACAACAGACAGAACTTTTTCATACTGAATATTTTTGAAATTGTTTACTGGATTGTCATTCTTTAAAACCGATTGATTATAACCTGTCCATTCATTATTTCATGGCCCGCTTTAACTCCGGCATCGTGTTTGGCACCGCCATAATCTCCTTGGTTTGACTATCAAGCAGGATCATCACCGGGGTGGCCAGCACGAAGTAATCACCGGCCACCTTGCTGCGAACCCCTTCACCGGCATGAAGGTGCTTCCAATCCCGGAGCTCTTTTATCTTTTCTTTGTAAGCGTTGATCTCGGTCTCCGTTTCATCAAGGCTTACCGCGATCACGGCGATCTCCCGCTTTATTTCCGGTTGCTGCTGCCATGGATAAAGCGTCTTAACCAATTCCTCACAATGGCTGCATCCCGCCGACCAAAACAAAACCAGCACGTATTTACACGGAGTTTTAAAAGCGCTCAGTTCAAACAAATTGCCTTCAACATCTTTTAAAGCAATATCCGGGGCAATGCTCCCTGCTATCAGGGTTTTCATCCCTTTCAGCCTCCGGGCGATTTCCTGCCTTTTTGAAGTGAGGCAGTCAGGGTCATTCATATAGGGTTCCAAAATCTTCATTCCTGCCGTAATGCCATTGGTTTCATAACCCCGGTAAAAATAATCGACCATCCAGCCATACACCAGCGGGTTACCCTGCCTGGCTTTTTCAATTGCATTCCGGCCCGCCAGTGGAAACATCGAATCCCGCAAGGCAGGGGTCGTTGAAAGCTGGCCATAAAGGTTGACGTAACTGTCCATCCATTTGTTCAAATCGGAGGTCTTGATGATCAGCGGGTTTTTAAAGTCCATCCCGTCAAAATAGTGACTGATCAGGTTGTTGACCCTGTCAATTTCACTGCCTTTCCACACGATTTGAGGAACATACTGAAAAGGATAAAGATTGCTGACAAACAGTGCCTTGTCCTGGTTGCTCCTGGCTGATAACCATTGGTTGTAAGCTTGTCGTCGCAGTTCATATTCCTGGATGCCCTGCTGGTATAATGCTGATCCCGTGTCGTCATAATTCATCAGGAAAGTTTGCAAGACGCCCAGTTTTTCCTTTTTTCTGTTGTTTTCTTTGGAAAACCGCACAAATGCCGCGTTTTCCCTTTCATCTCTCTGAAACCAGGTGCTGTCCGGATTATTGCAATAAACAGGGCTAACCCAAAGCTCCATGTCCTGGTCATTGATAAAAAGATATTTTTCAGAAGGATAAGGTGTGGATGTCTCCTTTTCCCTGTAATCAAATCTCAGGACAAATTCACCCGGCAGCTTTTCTCCGGGGATGTTCAGAGAGGCTGTCTCTCCCTTTTTAACCCCGGCAAGTTCAATGATTGGTTTAAAAGTTCTTGAATCCGAAAGAGTCAACAGGGTTATCTTGCTTTCATATACACCCCGAAGATGAATGATCATGGTTCTGCCTGGCTTCTGAGCATCCGCATCAACCACCATGATCAGCGACAGGATCATGACAGGCAGGAATCGGAGTGCACAGGTATATTGTCCGATTCGTCCAGATTTATCGTTCTTCAATTTCATCATTTCCGTTAGGTTGATCTGTTTCCTGCAACGTAAAGTTAAAGACATTTCCATTCGTTGGCACTGAGCGTCAGTTTATTTTTTTCGTATTGATCGCAACCTGCATTCATAACCCGTATGTTTCCGATTATTCAACAGGTAAAAAGCTGCCTGCAAATAGTGTTATGGAATCATATTGTCTATTTAAAAAATATTTTGCTCAATTGTATTTAATCAGGAAATTTTGTTATAATTTTACTCAACGAGCATAAATAATGAATTCAGTTTGTTAACTATAAAGATTTTAGCTAAACTTTTGAATAATACATCACAAGTGAATATCCTTGCAAATATTACCCAATCAGAGATACAGAACCCGCTAAAAACCAATCTCATGAAAACGGTTTTTATAATTTTCGCCTTTCTCCCAATCCTTTCATTTGGCGAATACGGAGATCATACGAAAGGCACTGTCACAAAGTATCTGCACCCGGGTGCCGCGACTCTGGATACGCAATCCAGGAAAGTCCTTATGCATTACATGCTCTGGTATGGCGATTCCCTGTCCACCGGGAATGAATACCTGCGCCACTGGAATGATGGTTACTGTTATACCCCGCTAATCGGGAGATACAGCTCAAAAAGCTGGTCGCTGCTTAATTATCACGTACTGCTGGCAAATTCATGCGGAATCGACGGCCTGGTTGCCAATGTGCTCGACGCGTATGATTCGGTCTGTTTTAAGAGGCTGATGAACGCCATGAGAAACATGAGGAACCTTGACACCACTCACTTTAAATTCTCGTTCGCCATATGCTATGATAATCAGCGATACACGTCGACGGATACGCTGAAACTCCAGCGGGACCTGATCTATTTAAGAGACTCGGTATTCCCGCTTTATAAAAACTACCAGCGGGTAAACGACACGCCGGCCGTGTTCGTATACAACTATCCCGGTCACCTCACGGCAAAGCAATTCAAATCAGCGTTGACCAACGTTTTCCCGGGACCGAGGCCTAAACTTTGCTGGAATGAATCCCAACAGGAGGTGGTGGGATATGTCGATATTTGTTATCCCTGGGCTCAGCCATATGCCCAAAACTGGGATACCCTGCATGGTCTGGAATGGGGTAAAAAATATCTCCTCGATTTTTTCTGGCGGATAAACAACATTTTTCCCCAGAATAGCCTCGTATTAGGATGTTCGGGAGTTTGGCCGGGATTTAACGACACCTGCAACACGTCATGGGGCAGTAACAGGTGGATGGACCGGCGCATTGGCGTTGTTTATGATTCCACATGGATAATGTCGGAAAATTACAACTCCGGTACGTTACCATTAAAATGGGTTTATATAGAGACATACAATGACAATAATGAAGGTACCGAGTTGGATCCGAGTATTCAATACGGAAATGTGTATCTCGATTCTACCATATTAAAAATTAACCGTTTTAAGGGTACTGCAATAACGCTGAACCCCAACCGGTACAGCGCTGCAAAAACGCTGTTCGATGCCGGAAGCCTGATAGAACGTCATCAGCGGGACTCTTTAACCTGTTATCCTTGTTATGAAAACGCTGTCAGGGCATTTTTAATCAATGATTTTCAAGGGGCTGTGACATGGGCGAATAAGATTAACACTAACCAGTGTGGTTGCGGCAGCAGTGCTATTGCTCTGCAGGATATCTCTAACGCGCTCGCGGTATACCCGAACCCGGCGACCATACGGATCACGGTAAAGCTGAATGGACGTGAATTAACCGGAATTTTTCAGCTGTCACTGATCAACGGCGACGGGACAACCATTCGGCAGATGAACCTGAACAAAAGCGCTCAGCTCGATGAATTCCAGATCGATATACATGGATTGCCGGCCGGGGAATATTATATCCGGGTTGCAAATGAAAAAAATACCGGCATCCAGAAAGTAATTATAAACTGACCGGTCGCGGGCGGCGATTGTTGTGACGGGTTCGCCCAATGGTTGCTTATGATCTCATTGGGGAATTGGGATATCAATGATCAGACGAGCAAAGTTTCGGGTCCCGGTTTTTTCCATCATGTTCCGTTTATGGTTTTTCACGGTATACAGGCTCACAAAAAGCTTGTCGGCGATCATCTTGTTGGACGACATATGATCCAGCAGGTTCCTGATGATCAGTGTAACGGCATCCGAATTACCGGGTTCAAGCCCAGTGACCAGGTTGCCTTCCTGCATGGTTTCTTCATGAACAAAAATGATAGTCTTACCCGCAGCGACTATACAGTTGCAAAAGGTTTTAGCAGAAGGAAAAGGAAATTACCCAATGTTTACAAGCCAAGCCATGAATTCATCGCGCAAAAGGAACTTGTTTCTCATCTTTAATCCAATTAAGTAGTTCATATAAAATAGGTTGCATTGATTTTTGCCAAAGAGAAAAAAGTTACGACCGACCTTTCTTTGTGTTCTCGAGGCTGTCCATCAGTTGCAGGTGCGTTAATGAGGAAATCAGCAGCATTTCCTCCTTGAGATTTTCGATATTGACCCGCTCAATGAAATTGCTTTTAAGTACCAATCCGCTCACTTTTTTATACAATTTTGCATTCATTTCAGGACCATTATACTTTTTCAGTTCTCTTGAAATTTCCTGGAAGGTCGCAAGTTTGGCAAGGTTTCCCAGCATTATTTGCTGCAGGGAAGTATCATGATCCAACGTAATTTTCTTCAACTTCCCAACAGATAATGGTACCAGGGTTTTATTATCTGCCTTTTTAGTCAACGTCATTTTCACATCGCCATTTTTCATTTCGACGTGTACCTTGCCATTGTCTATTTTTAAGGCAGCAACCTGATTCAATGTCACTTGCCCCCCCTCCACATGAACAGTCACTTTGTTTAGCAGTTCTTTAACCCATTTATCCAGAAAGATTCTTTCATTTTTCAAATAGAGTAACCGTTTAATGAAACTGATAGGATAATATATTTCTTCATAATGTCTGTCCTGTGTAATAATACGAAAGTGGAACCTTTTATACAAATCCGGGTACGGATGAACATAGCTGACATCGGTATCTTTTTTATTTCCAATCAGATAAGACTTCCCAACAGTCAAACCCGCAGTTGATTTTCCTGGAACAGCTTTTTCTTTTGATGTTTTATCGGAATTTTTGTTGGTTTTTCCTGCTGGTGCTTCATAAATAATTTCATCCTCCATATAATCATGCAGGAACTCTTTATAGGCAACAAGCGCGCTTTTCCAATTTTGAATATACTTCAGTGATTTATTTAGTTTCTTCTCGATTTTGTCTTTTGATAACTCGTCAATCGCATCATCGATAATTTCTTCCACCCGTTCTGAGTTGCCGTTTTGTACTTCAAAATCAAGAACTGCCAATAAATTTGATTTTTTATTACTTCCTTCCTGATAAATCTCCAATGATCTGTCGGCGGCCGCAATATAGATACAGTAGGATTTGGTTGTAGCTTCAGGATAACCCTGCGTGGTCACGAACCATTTCCCGAATTCCGTGTGTAATAAAATTTCCTTCTTCATAATAATTTAGCTTTAATTAGTTCATAAATAGTTGATTGTATTGATTTTTTGCCAACTTGGATATTGCGTTGCCGGATATATGCGGACAAAAGAGCAATTCAATGCAAATTTCACCAATCGGTCCGGAAGAAAAGGTATTTTTTTCATTTTGTTCATTTTATATCAATATATCCACTTTGTTCATGGAATATAAGCGATTGTACCAAAATATTTTAATTACGCCTGACCCAGTACGTAAACAGTTGATATTCCCGTGTGATATTTTTATCAAAAGTCGAAAACCTGCTATTCAAACTTGTTTTGAAACTCATCTGTCAACAGGAATCTGTTGTCTTCAATTGAAACTATGTTAGCTAACAGTAACACTGGAATACGGTATTTCAGGGTCAGCATTTTCAGGTTGCAGGCAATCTCCCTTTCTTCAATGGGTCGCGGATAAGTCCTGATTTCTTTAGAGAGGAAGATGTGGTTGAGATCGTCGATGAGTACGACAGCGTCGGTCGGGGAATCACATTTAGTATCGCAGTAAGTGACATAAACAAATCATTGAATTAGAAAATTTCATCGCAGAAATTCCTGCTAGAAACAGGTTTTTATGCAACAAGCACCTCCAGCAACCTCACCATGCTCAGCGTATCCATCCTGCAATATTCCAGCAGGTTCTCCCGCTTCAACCGAACCGATTCCGGATCCTCGTTCCAACAGAGGCTTTCATAAGTCATACTGGCCGTGCCACCCTCCTGTATCCCGAGGTCGTCATAGGAAAGGTCGTGGATCAGTGCCGGGAGAACGGCCTTCAGTGAATAGGATCCATACATGTCGGGGTCATATAAATGCTTCCGGCGAAAAGGGACCATCAGGTCAGCCACCCGTTCAAACAAAGGTTTGATGCGGTCGGCATACGCGGGGAAATCACGGGCAATCTCCCTGAGCCGCCAGATTTCAAAAGTCTTATTCCAGACGATGATGCATCCGCAATCACCTAACTGTGACAACAGCGACCGGATGAGGGCTGGCCGCATTGGGATCCCATTTCCACATCAGGCATGGAGCCTGCCTTCAGCATCTCTTGTAGCGCGATCAATTCCGGCGTGGTGCCTCCCTGCATCGGCAGGATTATTTCCGTCATGGGTGCAATCGTGAAACGGCGCGGAATATCAAGTTCCCCGCGTCGTACGTAATGGTTGTTGAGATGCACGAGCGACATCCTTACAAGCGGCAATCCCGACCGGGTAATCACATAATAATGGAAAGCCACATCGGTTACCTGGTAATCCTTCACCTTCGTGGAGGCCTTTACTTCGTAGGCAGCCCAGCCATCAGGTTCCTTCACCAGGATATCGATATAACACAGGGTCTCCCCGTCACTGAATGCGGCCTCGTAAAGCACCTTCTCCCCTCTCGCGATCAGTTCTTCGGTATAGGCAATCGCTTCCCGCACCTGCGCATGATCGCCACGGCTGGCATCCACGCCCCCGGGAAAAAGCTGCTGCGCCAGGTATCCGACATCGTGGCCTGTGTCGAAGATCTGTTGCTGAGCCTCGCTGGTATCATCCCGTTCATCGGGCTGGTTAAAATTCAGCCAGAGCGCTTTGGGACATTTTATGCCCCGGATAAAGGAGGATTTTGAAATTAGCCGGGCTTCCATGTTCAGGTTATTTTAAAATAGTCATTGAGTTTTCCATCATAATCGTTGTATATGATCTGCTTTGAATCTGCAGGAAGCAGAACAAAAAATTTGCCGGAGACGGCCTGTGAAAAATCTGCGACCATGTCTCTTTTCATTGTCCGCTCCAGCTCCCTCAGGTCGGCGGCAAGTTCAAAATCTTTGCGGTCGATAGCCGATTTCATTTTTCCGCGAAGATACAACACCCGTTCACGGAACATTTTCCCCCTCTCCGAAAGCGCGGCATATTCAGGAGACTCCGGGTCGAACCGGGGCGTAACGATATTGTATCCAAGGGTTACAATTTCAGTAAACAACTGCCTGATCCTTGTCTTTCTGGCCTCCCCGTTTAGGGGGTCATCCATTTCACAAAGCAGGTTGAGTTCGGTAAGCTGTGACGCAATCGGGTTCATCTTTTATCTGTTAACAAAACAAAAATAAACCCACACTACGCCAAACTGTGACGTTGTCGATTATAATTTTGGGGAAAATGAAGAAATTCCATCAAACCGGGCCCAATATCTAGCCCGAAATAATTGTCATTTCTAAAATCAATTTCACAGCTATGCTATGACCAGCAATGATTTCCATAAAAACAGCCACTTTTTCCCGAAAACACGACCCTCACCCTTTTTAGCTGAAGGTCAGAACATCCATAATAAATGACTAAAAAACTGTATTACTGATATTAACATTTGCCAATTATCTTGTAGGCACATTTGTAGGCACAATAATAAAAAAGGGTCTCAGAAATTCTGAAACCCTTGATTTTACTGGAGCGGTAAATGGGGATCGAACCCACGACCCTCAGCTTGGGAAAATGAGTAAATCACAATTTGTAACAATATAATAATAACCTAAACAATGCTTTAAATTGATATACTGACAGTTAATAAATTTATAATGTTGTACGATATTGTAAAAGATTGATAAATGTTGTATATTTGAGGGCAAATTAAGGGGCATATTTTACAATGGAATCAAAGGCATTACTGACACTTGACCGCAGGTCACAACGAAAAGATCTTACCTATCCAATCTGCCTGGCATTATATCACAAAGGTAGTAAAAGTTACATTAACCTTCGGGAGTATGTACTTGATGACTTTTGGGATCAGGCAAACGGCAAGGTTCTTAAAGGAGCTGAGGTATTCCCGACTCTCTCATGGGTGAATAATAAAATCTCCGGTAAAAAAATTGATGCGAACAGGATTATTAAATCTCTGGAAGAAACCGGACAGTTGTCAATATTGACGCATGGCCAGTTAAAGGATAGAATAGAAAACAAATCTTCACAAGCTTCATTTTCTAAATACCTGAATGATCTTATCTCGGAATATAAGAAAAACGGCAATGACGGCCAGGTATTTATTCACAATGGAGTAAAAGCATTTTTGATTAAATATGCGGATGGTGACAGGGATTACAAGTTTGACGAGATCAATTTTAAGATGCTTCGAAGTATCGAAGGTAAGTTTAAACCCAGGATACCAGGAAATAAAAACGGATTGGCTGTTCAATTCCGTGCCATCAGATCGATATGGAATAAAGCTATCAAAGAGGGGATCGTAAAACCAGACGGGTACCCGTTTAAGGATTACAGAATAAAATCGTCAAAAACCCATAAATCAGCGATCAGGCAGGAAGATTTAAAAAAAATCAGGGAGCTGTCATTACCCTTAAATACTCATGCCTGGCATTGCCGGAATATGTTTTTCTTCTCATTTTATACCATGGGGATGAACTTTTCAGATATTTCGCAGCTCCGGGTAAAGCACATTCGTGACGGGAGGGTCACCTACCTTCGTTCAAAAACAAAGAAGCCTATTTCAATAAAACTAACCGACAATATTAACGAGATTTTAAACCTTTATCTGGACGAAAAGGGACCGAATGCGTATATTTTCCCGGTAGTCACCGATACTCTCAAAGCCAATGACCAGATTAAAGCGTATCGTAGTGTTGCAAACCATGCGCTGAAAAGGTGGGCAAAACGATTAACCATCGACAAATCGTTGTCGTTTAACACTGCCCGGCACTCCTGGGCTACAATCGGGAAATTCATGAATATCCCCATTGCCGTCATATCTGAAGGGCTTGGACATGCCGATATCAGCACAACACAGATTTATCTGGATTCCTTTGAAACGGATGTGATGGATAACGCAAATGCTATGATAACCTTTTAATTTGGCTTATGCCGTAATAGCATTGGAGTTCATTGTACCTATCGTGTCAAAATAAAACCGATGAAAAAACGGGAAAAAACCAAAGACAAATTTCTGCTTGAAGCGATGAAAGAAGGTGGGAAAACGAAGAAAGTGCCGGAAGAACGAATATTAAGAAAACTCAAAATCAAAACAAACCCTTGTGAGAAGTTGTGTATTTCTCCTGAGTCCCCGCAGGAATGAAACTTATAAAACGTTGACATCCTAATGAGATCTACAATTATAACTTTATTTAATCTAGCAACTCATATAAAATTTCTTCAAGAAATAATTTTATTATCCATCTTTAATAGAAATCATCTTGATGAAATAACATATTCAGGCTATTATAGTAAATTTCAGTTTTCGAAAGCCCTTGGAGGAATTGCCGAAAATCTTTTGATACTATCATGCTTGTCTTTCCTTTGATGAATTTGATCAAGAATTAAGTCCCTCAAAGTTCAGTAAGTATTCAGAAAGAATTCTTAAATTAAAAAAAACTGTGAAGCCTGCAGTCCGAAAGATAAAAAGTTGGAAAGGGCTAAAGAATCTTAGAAATAATATTATTGCACATAATCGGCGGATTAATGGTCTTTCAATTTTTGAATCTACTGATGTTATTCATTATAATGTCCCCTCATCAGATGAAGAATATATTCTTTTAGCAGATCTAATATTTTTGATTGCAGAAAATATCGAACCAATTTTTCCTGAAATAATTCAAACTATTGATCAAGATATAAAGGTTAACCAATATATGAAACTAAAGTCAGATAAAAATGATTGCTTCAGAGAGCATCAAGAAATAAAAAAAGAAATTGAAAAAGTAAAATCTACAACGAGTTTTCAACCGCCACAAATCTTAGGTTAGTTAGGTCCCTAAATGATTTACCTTTCGGCAGTTGCAAGCCAAACGTTAATCTCAACTTTAAATCAAACGAATGAACCTAATTCCAAGATATAATATTAAAGAAAATTACAATCATCATCCTCATGTTGTAATTTTAGGAGCAGGTGCAAGTTTAGCAGCATTTCCTGATGGAGACAAAAATGGTCGAAAATTGCCATTGATGAATGACATTGTTAGGACAATTAGTTTAAATGAGGAATTGAATGCATTGGGAATTACTGCCGAAATAATTGATTTTGAAACGACATTTGATGATTTGAATACAAAATATCAAGGAAATGCTCACTTTGAAAAAATTAAGTCGAAAATATACCAATACTTTCGTGAATTAGAAATTCCCGACAAGTTGACTCTTTATGACAAATTAATTTTATCATTAAGGGAAAACGATCTGATTGCGACTTTTAATTGGGATCCTCTTCTATGTCAGGCATTTCAAAGAAATCGACATATTAAAAGACTTCCTAAAATAGCATTTTTACATGGAAATGTATTTGTTGGGATGTGTAATGAGCATAAATCGACTGGATTTATCAACTGTACTTGTTCAAAATGTGAGAATAAATTTGAAAAAGTCGACTTGCTTTATCCCGTCACAAATAAGAATTATACACAAAATGAATTTATAAAAGGAGAATGGGAATTATTACAAACCAATCTTGAAGTTGCATATTTAATTACAATTTTCGGGTATAGTGCGCCTAAAACAGACATTGCCGCCCGGGAATTAATGTTCAATGTTTGGAAAAAAAATAAAACAAGAGATTTGGGAGAAATTGAAATAATTGATATTGCTCAGAAATCATCTATTCAAGCAAACTGGGCAGTTTTTTTTATAAGGGAACATTATTGGATAACAAGTTCTTTTGAACAATCATATTTAAGCTTGTATCCAAGAAGGTCATGTGAGGCATTTGCATCATCTTCATTATATAATGATCCTTGGGGAGACATTGAGAGCTTCGTAGGAAATTCATTATCAGAATATCATAAATGGATAAACAGGATAATTCAGAGCGAAGAATTACACGATATTGACAATGCAAATCCTCTCTCAAGATGGTAATTAAAACGGATTATAACGCACCTGTTGCCGCAATGGATGTAATTCAAGGCTGCCAACCTTCACTTTATCAGAAGACCCATGTTGACAGAAAACCAGCGCAGGTAACTCATGATCTAAGAAGAAAATAAATTGGCAACAGGATTAACATTTTTTATTTTTGATGTATCTTTGCATAAAGTTGGATTTCATCTTATTTGCGGCTAATCCCCGTTGAGTGTTAATCATGCTTGCAAAGTTCAGAATTTGCTTACACTTTAGGGAATTGCACCCCGAGTCAAGGAGTAAATTTTGAACTTTTTTTTTATATTGATCAGGATCAGGACCAATTGAGCCCCAGTTGGAGAATACGCATGCCTGGCATTCTAAGATTATGTTTTTATTTTCGTTTTTTATAATGTTTTAGACACGCCGATATAGCTACAACACTGGTTTACCTGGATTCGTTTGAAACGGAACTAATGGGGAAGTCAGACCAAATGACAACTTTATAAATCAACCAAGCTTGGGAAAAGTTTAGTTTATCAGTTGTTTACCTCGACAAAGGAACTAACTTTCTGGATATTAGTGTTCGGGTGAGGTCCGGGTTTGAGTGGGTGTGGGTTTTCATCCGCATGATCCGGAGGTGTTTTTCAATAGATGAAGGTGATTTGTGCAATTTTTCTGCAATCTCTTTGATCGACAAACCAAAAGACATCTCTTTGCCCACCTCAAGGTCTTCCCAGGTCAACGATGCCGTCTCGAATGAGTGAATAACCGGGTTAAGCATGTCTTTCACGTCAGAAGGTAATAAAACAGAACCATTTGATACCTGGAGAATGGAAGTAATAATGGTTTCGTTATCGATACATTTGTTAAGAAAGGCATTAACCCTTAATCCGAACATTTTGTATTTCCACCAGGTTGAATCCTCTGCTGAATAGATAACAACGGGCATATCCGGCCATGCAGCCCGAAGTAATTGCAGGTTTGAAACAGGCGAATCCGTGTTAATAAACAGATCGAGCAGAATCACCTGAACATCAAGAGAAGGCATTTTAAACAAGGCATCGGTAGCATTCAGGGAGGAACCCACCAACCTGACACGATCTTCCGGTTCAGAAAACTGAAACGAAATTCCTTCGATCATTGCAGGGTGATCGTCGATCATGAATACATTGACCATTGACTGTTGTTTATAAAAAACCAAAGTTAATGAACTTTCTGAAACAAAAAATGTCAAAAATCATTATTTTGTTTGGGTCGTATAAGGGAAGTCGAATTTCTAAAGAATCACAATTATAATCTAGTAACAATATGTCACTTTACATAATGTTTTTTAATATAACCAAGGTTGTGAACAGGTTTCCATAACCCCTCATATTTGAATACACCCTATAGATTGCAAATCTGCGCCAGCAGAGTGAAGGTCAAATGCCTCTTTGTTTTATAATTTTTATTAAAAAGCATTGTTTCATACAATCAAATACAAACTCTATAATAGATGATCCTTGAAAATTATTAACAAATTGACTGTTAATATCTTATGTTCTTTGAAATAGTAATTTGTGTTCGGTTTTTGACTAAATTTGATCAAAACCCTGCAAATCATGTTAAAAAAATTACCGAAACAGCCTAATTGGAGATGTTCAAAACTGTCCTGGTAAGTTTTATCAATCAGGACATGAACTTTGTCTGCTCGCAAAAAAGATTGATTGGCAAAGCATTGAGAATGAGTCCGCTCCATTGTATGGTAGTGTGGGAAGACCATCGATACCGATCAGAACCATTGTTGGTCTTTTGTTATTCAAGCAAATGTCAACCTCGGAGATGAAACGGTTGTTGAACGGTATCTTGAAAATCCATACTGGCAGCACTTTTGCGGTGAGATTTACTTTCAGTACAGGCTGCCTTTTGATCCCAGCGATTTTGTTCATTTCCTCCATCGTATCGGAACTGATGGAATGAAGATGATCTTCAAATACAGCATAGATCTGTTTGGTGAGCAGGTTATCAAGAAGGAATTCAGAGAGGTTCGTGTTGACACGCCTGTGCAGGAAAAGAACATCACCTTTCCAACAGACCGGAAGTTGTATGAAAAGTCTATTGAATACTGCAAAAGAATCGCTAAGGCAGAGGGAATAAAGCTCAAACGAACCTACACTCGTGAAATAAAGAACCTGAAGTACCAGATGCGATTCGCCAGGAAGCCGAAGAACTTTAATAAGTTAGACTGATCTTCTACAGTTGTTAATAACTCACAAAGTTAACAGTTTTGATATTCAGTTTGTTATGATTTAAAAAGCAGATATTTTATTCTAAAGTGGTGCCATTAACAAAATTTATATAGTTATTAACATGTTGAGCAACAGACATTATATGTTGTATATTAGGGGTGTCCTAAATATATTCATTATGTTTGTGCGCATAAAGAAATCCGGTGTCAATGAGTACATTCAGATCGTTCAGAACTTTCGTGAGGGCGGCAAAACGAAACAACGTGTAATAGGCACACTTGGAAGAATTGATGAGATTGCAGGCAGCAAAGATATTGATGTGCTAATTTCCAAGCTTTCCAGATATTCCAATGAAGTGCTGATGGTCATTACCGGACAGAGTAATATCGATGCGCATAGCGTTTCCATCGGACCAGCCATGGTGTTTGAACGTATATGGAATGAACTGGGAATGCCTGGTATCATTCACAAGATGACTGGGAGCCGTAAATTTGCCTTTGATGTGGAACGGGCCATTTTTCTTACCGTCATGCATCGGTTGTTTGCAAGTGGCAGTGATCGCTCGTGTGAAAAATGGAAGGAAGATTACCATATTGAAAAAACCGACACCGTTGCCCTGCACCAGCTTTACCGCGCCATGGGCTTTTTGGGAGAAGAGATCGAAGATCAGAAAGATAAAACGCCATTTTCGCCAAGATGTAATAAAGATATCATCGAAGAAAGGTTGTTTGACAGGCGGGCTGATTTGTTCAGTGGCCTGGATCTTGTTTTCTTCGACACCACCTCGATCTACTTCGAAGGGCTTGGTGGCGATGAACTGGGCTGTTTGGGTCATAGCAAGGATCATCGTCCGGATTTAAACCAAATGGTTGTAGGGGCTATCCTTGATGGCAATGGCGATCCCATATGCTGTGAGCTCTGGCCTGGCAACACATCGGATGTGAAAACCCTGTTGCCCATCACCGACCGCATTAAAAACCGTTTTGGAGTAAGCAAGTTTTGTGTGGTAGCCGACCGGGGAATGATCAGTGATGAAACTATTGAAGGTCTTGAGAAACGCAAGATATCGTACATCCTGGGCGTAAGAATGCGCAACCAGAAGCTGGTCAGGGAAGAAGTACTGTCACGTGCAGGAAGGTTCGAAGAGGTAAGAACAGAAGGAGAAGCAGTCAATGACCCCCACCCGCTGAAAGTAAAAGAGGTAATGGCCCATGGCAGCCGGTACATTGTATGTTTCAATGAACGGCAGGCCCGTAAAGATGCAGCCGACAGACTGGCCATCATCGAATCGCTGGAAGAGAAGATTGCCAACAGTCCAAAATCGCTTGTTGGAAACAAAGGATACGGCAAATATTTAAAAATAACCCGGGGTACCTTTAGAATTGATAAGAAGAAGGTGGACGACGACCGGCGTTTTGATGGCAAGTGGGTACTGGAAACCAATACCGATCTTCCTTCCGCTGAAGTTGCATTAAAATACAAAGAACTTTGGCAGGTTGAACGTAAGCCTTCGGCCACGAGCATCTTTTACGGATGACGGCGCAACATTATTTTTGCCCTGGCAGAAGTGTGAGCAGTTGATTGGCAGGGAAGTCGGGGATGACTGACAGGGTTTTGGTGAGATAAGCGAAGGGTTCCACCCCGTGGAGTTTGCAGGTAGCCAGTACGGAATAGATCACGGCTGCTTGCTGTGCCGCTTCATGAGATCCGGCAAACAGATAATTTTTTCTTCCAAGGGCCACGGGCCGGATGCTGTTTTCGATAAGATTGTTGTCGATGTGGAAGCGACCGTCGTCGATATAACGGACCAGGCGCGGCCAGAGATTCAGGGTGTAGGCCATGGCAACACCGATGGCGCTCTTTGGGGGAACCAGGATGATTTGTTCCCGCAGCCAGATTTCCATCCTATCGAGAATGGGTTTTGATCTTTCCTGACGCAGTGCTTGGATGGCGTCAGGTTCCATGTTTACTTCCCGGATTTCACGTTCGATGTCGTACAAAGCCTGGAACATTTTCAGGGCATCTCCCGCCAGGGTGGGATTGTTTTCCTGGGCATGCTCGAACTTGCGCCTGGCATGTGCCATACAGGCCAACAGGGTGATTTTGGGGTGTTTTTCAAAATGATCGTAAGCACTGTAACCGTCGGTTTGAAGATATCCGCCGAACTCTTTGAGCATCTCATCGGGACCCTCCATGCCCCGGGATTTCCGGTAATCGAACAGCACCAGTTTGTTGACGGGATCATAATAGACCCAATGGTATCCATTATGTGTCGATCCCGGTTTATCCTGGGTAAGCACTGCAATGGGCGTTTCATCTGCCATCAGGTACCATCCGGCCAGCATTTTTGTTTTCAGGGCATCGTAAAGTGGATGCAACAGGTTACAACCGGCGTTAAACCAGCCATTGATGGTCGATTCCGCGATTTCC
>CAIWMX010000070.1 GCA_903913885.1 uncultured Bacteroidales bacterium
GTTACTATTCACCCCTGTTCAAAAACAGGGGTTGTTAACAATTTGGGGTTAATTATTTTGATTATTTCTGTAATCTATGCGATGTTAACAATTTGTGTTGATTGGTATTCATAAGATGGTTGATTTTATTGTTGTTTTCATAGTTTTCTGACGTTACTTTGCAACAAACAAAAGTGTTGTTGTGAATCCATTCCAGGAGATAGAACGTCTTAAAAAAGAGAACAAAGAACTTCGAAAAGAAGTCGAAGAACTTCGTAAGGAGAACCAGCAATTCAAAGAAATCATAATAACGCTTTTATCTAAAGTTGCTTCTCTTGAAGAACGGCTTGCCCGATACGAAAATCCCAAAAACAGCCGCAATAGTTCTATCCCTCCCAGTCATGATTATTTTCGGCCATCTAAAACGCGAAGCCTGAGGGAACCCAGTGGCAAAAAGCCGGGAGGCCAGCCGGGACATGAAGGCACCACCCTTGAGATGGTAGAAAAGCCCGATGAAATTATTGAACATATCCCTCAATTCTGCAGCTGTTGTGGTCTTGATATAAGCCAGATTCCTGCTGAATTGGTTGAAAGTCGTCAGGAAGTTGTTCTTCCTGTGATACAGCCGGTATTTATCGAACATCAGGCATTTCAAAGAACATGTACATGCGGCAATACCGTGGTTGCTGATTTTCCGGATGGAATAACACCCGGCATCAGCTATGGCCATAATGTTGAAAGCCTTGCGGCCTATATGAACGCCCGTCAATTTGTACCCTTTCACAGGCTGGCCGAAATGTTCCGGTACGTGTTTAATACTCCTATCAGTGAAGGGGCATTAGTGAAAGCAATTAACCGGGTTGCCAAAAAAGCTATTCCTGCATATGAACTCATCCGTAAACGGGCAGAAACCGCTGATGTTAATGGCGGAGACGAGACCGGAATGAGAATAAACGGGCAGAAAGGATGGTTCTGGACACTTCAGGGAAAACTCTTCACCTTCATCATTGCTTCGCTCAACAGAGGTGCCCAAACCCTTTACCAGCATTTTCCCAATGGGTTCGCTTTTTCTGTCCTTGTTCATGATTGCTGGAGATGTTACTTTAAAGTTGCCGCTGTCGCCCATCAAATTTGTTTGGCCCATTTACTGCGCGAATTCAATCATATTAACGACTGTTACAAACTTAAATGGGCAACTGATTTTAAACAACTTCTGGTTGAAACCATTGCCTTTAAAAAGACACTCCTGCCGGAGGATTATCACAAAACATTAAATCAAAGAACGGAATTTGAAAATCGACTTACCAAATTACTTGAAGAACCCATTAAGAAAAAACATCACTTAGCAATAAGCCTTCAAAACAGATTGGTCAAATATCGACAGCATATCTTGACTTTTTTGTATTATCATCAGGTACCTCCAGATAATAATGGTTCAGAAAGAGCTATCCGAAATGTCAAAGTCAAGCAAAAAATATCCGGCCAGTTCAAATCTGTCTCAGGTGCGGAGTCGTTTGCAATCCTGCGATCGGTAATCGACACCTCCATAAAAAACAACCTGAACCCTTTGCATTCTCTTTCCCAAATTAATGCCCTATATTTGTAGGGGGTGAACAGTTACAAACCGGATTGTTTTAACTGGCCGTAAACATAGGCAATGTCCCATCCTCCCTTTATTCCAAAGTTCCTGACTAAAAAACTGATCCTTGGTCCCGCCCTTAGTTGATTGGAAACAATGATCGTAGTAAGGTCCGATTCAAGTGAGAGTTTCCATGGTAGCCCGAATGTCATGTGAACATTCGCCAATGGCGCCTGAATTGCACTTTCGAGCAAATCTTCCGGAGGTTTGACCATAGAAAGTCCGGCAGACACTTGAAAGCCCCACTTTTTATAATGATGCGGGAATTGCATGGTGTGAGTGGTGATATCAAATGTGTCTTTTAGTGCCGGTTTCCGGGCAGAGGCCAGCATGTTTATGGTAAGCAGTATGAAAATTATAAGACTGGTTTTCATTGGTTTGACCCCAAATACTCATTGGCGCTCCGTGTTGACAGAATGGCACTCAGGATGTGTTTTAAATTTGTTTGCAGCATAGGATTAAGTTTTATATGTCATATTCTGCATGTGTCAAACATCGTGCCAGGATAAAGCGCATAAGTATCACCAATTCAAATTTTATTCGTTACTTTGCAAATGAATTCGGTTGGGTGATCTATGGATCGTCCTTAAACCGAATCAAACAAGTAATTAAACTATTGATTTAAAAGTAAATTATCATGTCAGAAACATGTAAGACCAACACAGAGCCATTGCCAATCAAGGAAAGACTTAAGACCTTGACATTCTGGAAACCGGTATTTTTTACCGTAATAGGCGGGATAGGAGGGTTTTTATATTATCATTTTGTAGGATGTGCTTCGGGTACCTGTGCCATTACGAGTAATCCCTATGCCAGTATTGCATTCGGGGGATTTTTCGGCTTCTTTATGGTCAACCGGCCGTGCGCATGTTAATAGAGTTGGACAATCTGACACCCGAGAAGCTTCTATTGCCCGCAGAATGGGAGGGTAGCAATGCTGTATACGCTGCTTATAAGGGATAGACCGTTTCGGCCTTCGATTAGCGTGTAAAAGGCAGAAATGAAAGAAGAATTTGCAGACATGCAGATCCAAAACCTTAGCACTGATTTAATTTGAGGTTGAAGAAGGCGAGTTTCATCGTGGGAAAGCATCCCTTATTAAAATGGTAGCTCTTAAATAGGACGAGAACAATCACACAAAATATGTTGATCGAACCGTTCCCGGTTACGAATTAGGCGTCGAAATAATGTTCGCGTACCTAACTTCCATGTCCAGATATAAGGGTATTAATCTTCACGGACAAAATCTAATAAAACATATATCTATATATGTGTGTATATCAAGATGTTTCCTGTGTTATAAACATATGTTCATCATATGTAGAATAATTGTGAATAAATTAACATATCGTTTTGTAGATTTGCAGGGTTTTTCCGGAGGTATTCATTATAAAATCATTCAATTTTTACCCGTTTACAATAGAATTGCCCGTGTAATTTCCAATAGAGTTTTTTATCTGGACAAAAGAACCACTCAAGGAATAAAATATGAGAGCTGTAACATCAATTAAAGATTCACATCGCCTTGTTGGAATAATGCTACTGTTACTGCTTGTAGCGAGTGCATGCAACCGCGACCCCAGGCTTAGTAATGGTATGGTGCCGGTCCCTAAAAACCCGCTAACCGGCCATTTGATCCCCCACCTGGATCACAGTCCCTATTTCAAGGACTCAATCACATCTCCTCAGGCGGTTACCCGGAAATGTCTTAAATGTCACGTGAACAGTGCCAGTGAAGTCATGAAAACAGCACACTGGACCTGGATCAGCGGGGATGTTGTCCGGAAAGGTAAAGTCATTCCGCTTGGCAAGCGCAACCAAGTCAACAACTTCTGCATAAGTGTTGTAGGTAACTGGGGATCCTGTACAATCTGCCATGCCGGTTACGGGTGGGGTGACATGAGCTTCGATTTCACAAAGGAGGAGAATGTTGATTGTCTTGTATGCCATGACGGTTCAGGCAGCTATTCAAAATCAAAACGTGGTTTGCCAGGCAAGACAGTTGACCTTCGTGTTGTTGCCGGAAGTGTGCGCAGGCCCAATCGTGATAACTGCGGGATCTGTCATTTCAGTGGTGGCGGCGGCATGGGTGTGAAGCATGGCGATCTTGATGAATCACTGCTGAATGCCAACCAGGAGCTTGACTATCACATGGGAAAACTCAATTTCCAATGCATCGACTGCCACAAAACAGAACACCATTTCGTTTCCGGTAAATTAAACACTACTTATACTGAAAAAACAAAGGCGGTGCGATTTGGATGTGAAGATTGTCATACTCTGAAACCGCATAAAGACTATCGTCTGAACGAACATACCGCCCGAATAGCCTGTCAGACCTGCCATATTCCGGAGTTTGCCCGGAAACTTCCGACAAAAATGACCTGGGATTGGTCAAAAGCAGGCGATTCAACCCGAAAGGATAATCCGCATGAATATCTTAAGATTAAGGGCGAATTCCATTATGAGGAAGATGTAGTGCCGACATACGCCTGGTACAACGGGAGAATGGATCGTTACATCGTCGGAGACAAGCTCGACAAGGAAGCCGAGCACAATATAAACCGCCCCCTGGGATCCCGCGATGATGCGAATGCAAAGATCTGGCCGTTCAAGGTGCACCATGCCAAACAACCATATGATCCCGTCAATAATATTATTATCCCTCCGATAACCAGCGGAAAAGGTGGTTTTTGGACTAAGTTCGACTGGAGCCTTGCAGTGAAGGAAGGCGCGGAAATAAACGGTTTACCGTATAGCGGAACGTACGGTTTTACCCCGACCGTTATGTACTGGCCCATTACACACATGGTCACTACAGTTAAAAACGCTTTGTCCTGCCAGGAGTGTCATTCTCCCGGAGGCCGGCTGAATTGGAAAGAACTTGGTTACGCACATGATCCTGTTCAGGGGCCTGTTAAATCAACTCTTAAATA
>CAIWMX010000071.1 GCA_903913885.1 uncultured Bacteroidales bacterium
GGAAGTTCACCAGTCGTGCGCCGAAATCAGGTTGAAAGGATGGTAACTGAGGAGCGAACCCCTCTCCTCTTTCAGGATCGTGACGCGTCACCCGTCACGCGTCACGATTCCTCCCCCTACAAAAACCTCTTTATCTCCGCCGCATGCTCCATCTCCTCCTCAATAATCTCCTGAACAAGCTTTTTTGAGTCACTGCGGGTGTACTTCAGCAGTTCGGTGTAAAAGTCCACACTGTCATTTTCGAATTTATAGGCGGCTTCGAGTGCCTCTTTCGGCGTTTTCAGCGCCAGGGCAAGGGTTCTGCCGGAATCGGGTTTGCCGAAGATGTGCGATTCGGCCAGGTGGTCGATATAGTCGGCGGCATCCTGGTTCCCGAAATCAAAACTCTCGGCATCAAATCCCCTGGCAAGTTTCTCGAAAATGGCAATGTGCAGGATCTCCTTCTCAGCAAGGTCGGTAAACAACCCCTTGATGTCGTTGCTGCCTGTAATGGTCTCGGCTGCGGTGGTGTAGAACTCATTGCCGTTCTCTTCAATTCTGACGGCAATTTCAACAATTTCTTGTCCGGAATAATACATAGGTTTGAATTTTTGTTTAGCAAATGTAAGAAAAATTCAACTGACGGAGGTTTCAGCGTGGGTGTCACCGGAATATTTAACTTTGCACCCCGTTTCATTGGGGTGCCGGTTCAACGGCACAAAGGCCTGTAAAATGGCATAAGCGTTTGTTTTGCCAGCAACTAAATAATCTAAAATGGACAAGAAAACACTCGAAAAATATAGTTCCGCCTTTACCCTGAGCGATATGGAAATATTCATTTTCCCTGATCTGCTCTATGCACTGGTACTGGCCAACATCATGTCGCCCGAAATCTGGAAATGGCGCGACGACCCCTGGTTCGCCGGAATCCGGAAAATGGGACCGCTGAAAAAGATCCACCGGGTTAAACAATATGTGATGGATCACTACAACTTCAACCTCGACCTCGAAACCTGGGGACTTACCGATAAACAAACCGAGATCAGCCGCTTCAGCGAATTCGTCGATATCGACATGCTTTCGAAATCCAACGCCCTCTTCGGTTATGAAGGCGACAAGTACTACTTCGACATGGATATCCGGCGCCATTTCGGCCTCGATAAGTTCGATTCTGATATCATCCCATACTGGAAAACGGAAACCGTTGAGGCCATGAATGCCTTCCGGTTCAAACCAAACCATGAAGCCGGGGCCGGCGAATGTGTATCACTGGCCTGCCTCTATGCGGCGGCCCTGTTTATCGTTGCCGAAGTCCCGCTGGATAAGATTTTCCTCATGGGCACCCCGCTCCATTCCCAGAATTTCGTGATGGTCGACGAGGGCGTGCTTACAAACAACCGCCGCATCGTTACCAAAGCCATGTGGTACAATGGCACCGAACTCACCGCCCTGGCCCGGCGCGCACTGGAACACGAACAGGTGACCTACGTCGCCCACAGTTCCGGCTGGATCCATTCCATGTACCCGGAAGCAACAATCAGCCGGCACGATTACCAGGTGTTTCGTGAAAAACTCTCAAAATTTCTTGAAACAACGGTCAATTACGAGATTTTCATGAATTTCCTGCGCGATTATAGCAGGTTCCAGAAATATTTCCAGATATGCTTCTCCTGCCAGGGGTCCAACAGGTATATCCGGCTTGAAAAAGCCTACGGATATGAACACGGCAGTAAAAACCGCATCAGCGACAAGACCAAATGCAAACTTTTCTGTGAGATGGATGAGGAAGATCTTTATACGATCCCCATCATAGGCCGCGCTACCATTCTTCCGGATGATGACCTTTTTCAGACAAAGGCATATCCTGATTTCATCGGGGTCCTCGGGCAAAAGTATCCCGACCTGGCCGGCAATGATGAATTTATTTCCGAGCTGAAGAAATTCATGCATACCGCTCCCCGCCTGCCTTCGTCGTCAAAGGAATTCATGCCGGTGCCTGCCATCCAACTGACACCTGATCAGACCCGGGAAGAGATGATTGCTTACCTGGGAACCCTCCGCAATGCCGCCTACCCGGTGGCCGACCTGGCCTTCTATGCCGGCCGTTACATGGATTCCTGCGACTGGAAACCGTTTTTTAAAGCGGCGTTCGAACGCAACCCGGTTTCAATTGAGTTCTTCCATGACATGGAACTTGCTGATGTTTATAATCAACTGAAAACCTGGCCCAACGAATCGATCTACGACGGCAACCGGCTCGCCCTTCCCGACGAGGTGGTCAATTACCAGCGTGGCGATGGCACAGAGATGGCCCTTACCATGCTCCATGTGGCCAGGTTCCGGCATCTTGATGCAACGCTTGAACAAAAACCCGGGCACATTGCCGTGAAAGTTCAGGGCCGGAAGTTCGATTTTATTACAACGAAAACCCTGGTGATTCCTGATTGCATCCCCGGTTCGCAAGGCTGATTTTTCCATCTCCGTTGCGGGAGCTTTGTTGTACAGCAGGTTGATAAACTATTTTTTCGTGTACCTCTTGCAAATCCCTTGCAATCATATTAACTTTATCGAAATATTTACGGGATGAAACCTGCATGAAAATAATGTCTTGCAGGCCCGAAATGATAATTTGCTGACGCTGGGAGCTGTTGGTGCCTGTTTGCCGAAAAATCAAATATCAGCATATGAAAAGGGCAATTTTAATGTTATTGCTGGCTTGTGTCGCATGGATGACCCGGGGCCAGTCTTATTATCCACTGGTTGACACAGGAAAGATATGGAGTACGCGGTTTGTGATCGAACAAACATGGGCCTGTTCCGATTTTAAAAAGTTTGAAGGAGATACCTCGATCAATGGTTTCTCCTATAAAAAAATCTGGGTTGCCCGGGATGCCGCTATGTCAGTATGGACAAGGAGCGGTTTCATCCGTGAAACCACCTCACGCCAGGTGTTTTATAAATCCTCGGTTGACTTTCCCGAAACCCTGATCTATGATTTCTCCCTGCAGCCGGGTGATTCGGCAAGGTTCTGGGGCGACCAGTCATTCTACTATAAACTCGACTCCATTACAACCACCACCCTGCTCACCGGTGAACAACGGCGCCAGTTCCACCTGTCGGCCCCCCTGTTTAACTGCACCGATCACTGGACCGAAGGCATCGGCAGCCTTTACGGCGTAATGGAACCCGCCTCGTGTTACTGGGTGGGAGGCACCTCCGGGTTGCTCTGTTTTACCGAACATGACTCGTTGAAATACCACGATCCCGGATTTTCATCCTGTTATGTGTACAGCGGGATCAGCGACCAGCCGCCAGGTAATAAATTTACTGTGATGCACAACCGGAAATCTGGTAAATTGATGGTCTCCGCGAAAGAAACGATCAGCGGCAACACGGTCATCGAATTGTTCGATATTTATGGAAGAAGGTTGTATTCAGGTCTGTTGAAAAATGAGAAGACGGAAATCAGCCTTGCCGGACTGAATCGTTTCGACGGGTTGGTTCTGATCCGCATCAGGTCGGGTAATATACCGGTTTTCAGCACAAAAATGATCCTGATCACGGAATAAGGAGAAGATAAACCCTGCTGATTTTGCATTTTTCCTACCTTTGTGGCCCAAAATCAGGATATTTATGGCCACAAACGACGATCTCTTCAAGAAAATAATCGCCCACGCCAAGGAATACGGCTTTGTATTCCCGTCCAGTGAAATTTACGACGGACTGAGTGCAGTCTACGATTACGGCCCTTTCGGCGTTGAACTAAAGAACAACATCAAGGAATACTGGTGGAAATCGATGACCCAGTTCCACGAAAACATCGTCGGGCTCGACTGCGCCATCTTTATGCATCCCACCGTGTGGAAGGCTTCGGGACACGTTGATGCATTCAGCGACCCGATGATCGACAACCGTGATTCCAAAAAGCGGTATCGCGCCGACGTGCTGGTGGAAGACCATCTGCAGAAGATCGAAGACAAGATTCAGAAAGAGGTGGAGAAGGCCCGTGGCCGCTTTGGCGAGACCTTTGATGAAAAGATGTACCGTGAAACCAACCCGCGGGTAAAGGAGTACCAGGATAAGATCGATGCCATCAAAACCCGCTTTTATGCCTCCCTCGGGAAGGATGATCTTGCCGATATCAAACTGCTGATCGAAGAAACGGGGATCGTTTGCCCCGTCAGCGGAACCAAAAACTGGACCGATGTCCGCCAGTTCAACCTGATGTTCTCGACCCAGATGGGCTCGGTGAACGACGACACATCGGTCGTTTATCTGCGGCCCGAAACCGCGCAGGGAATCTTCGTAAACTTCCTGAATGTCCAGAAATCGGCCCGGATGAAAATCCCGTTCGGCATCGCCCAGATCGGGAAAGCCTTCCGCAACGAGATCGTGGCCAGGCAGTTCCTTTTCCGCATGCGCGAATTCGAGCAGATGGAAATGCAGTATTTTGTCAAGCCCGGCGAAGAGCTCAAATGGTATGAATACTGGAAGGAAGAACGGATGAAATGGCATCTCTCGCTTGGATTTCCCGCTTCGAAATACCGTTTCCACAACCATGAAAAGCTGGCCCATTATGCGAATGCCGCCGCCGACATCGAATTTGAATTCCCCATCGGTTTCAAGGAACTCGAAGGCATCCACAGCCGGACTGATTTCGACCTGAGCGCTCACCAGCAGTATTCGGGCCGCAAACTCCAGTACTTCGATCCGGAAACCAACGAGAGTTACGTGCCTTATGTTGTTGAAACTTCCATCGGTCTCGACCGGACTTTCCTTGCTGTTTTAAGCCAGGCCTACCGGGAAGAGAAACTTGAAGATGGCAGTGAGCGCGTCGTGCTTGGCATCCCCGCAAAGCTCGCGCCGGTTAAACTGGCCGTGCTGCCGCTTACCAAAAAGGATGGACTGCCTGAAAAGGGCCGCGAGATCATGGATGTGCTGAAAAACGATTACCGCTGCTATTACGAGGAAAAAGACACCATCGGACGTCGTTACCGTCGCATGGATGCCCTTGGCACACCTTTCTGCATCACCATCGACCACCAGACATTGCAGGACAACACGGTGACCATCCGCGACCGCGACACCATGCTGCAGGAGAGGATCCCGGTGGAGATGATTTCGGGGATTGTTAAAGGGAGAATGTAACTTGGTGACAAGGTGACAAGGTGGCAAGGTGAAATGGTAAAATGGTGAAATGGTGAAATGGGGAAGGAGCAGGGTACGGGGTTGGGGCATGCTGAAAGGGGTGCTCCTGACGATTGGTACTGTGGCCCTGGTTGCTGTTTTCATGGCCTTTACCCCGGCACCGTTCTACATGTGGTACGGCATGGGGATGAAAAAGGCGGGGATTAACCGACCGCCCGATTATATTGTCGTGCTGGGCGGGGGCGGGATGCCAAGCGAATCGGGACTGATGCGGTGCTGGTACGGCGCCAAAGTGGCCGGAAGGTTCACCCGGGCGATGGTCATCGTGGCGCTCCCCGGCGATATCCACGACAGCATCAGTTCGGTTAACCAGATGAAACAGGAATTGGTACTTCGCGGCGTTGCGCCCGAACGCATCCTTCTTGAAGATTCCGGCACCAATACCCGCGCCGAGGCGCTTTGCGTGCAGAACATCATCCCGATATCCAAATCTCTTCTGATCGTAACTTCTCCCGAGCACCTGCTTCGTGCGGTGCTCACGTTTAAAAAAGCCGGCTTTATGAAAGTCGACGGGCTGCCCGCCTTTGAAAAGACCATCGAATCAGACCTGAGTTTTTCCGGTAAGAAACTTGGAGGTCACGGTGGAATGCTCGATATCGGAAAAAACATCACCGTCAGGTACCAGTTCTGGATGCAGATGAATTACGAGCTGCTGGCCCTCAGGGAATGGACGGCGATGGGGTACTATAAGCTTATGGGGTGGATTTAAGGAAATTAAAAATTAAGAATTAAAAATTTCTGGTTATCAGGGTTTTTCCCTATTAAAAAAGTATTTATCTCACCCGTTCACCAGTCCACCCGTCCGCCTGTCCGCCCCCTACCGTTTATTAAAGAAATTCATCGTCCTCTCGGTCCCGATCAGCACAAAGCTTTTGATCAGTTCCACGGTGGTTTCAATTCTTGGTATCAGGGCTTTGGTTTCTTCGGCAGTCCAGCGGCCAAGAACGTAGTCAACCTGGTATCCTTTGGCAAAATCGTTTCCGATGCCGATACGCAGGCGTGCAAAATCCATGGTTTCGATGGTTTCGATGATGCTGATCAATCCGTTGTGCCCACCGTCGCTTCCCTTCGATTTAAGCCGCAAGGCGCCCAGGGGCAGCGCCAGATCATCCACGATGACCAGCACATTTTCCTTCGCAATATCCTCCTTTTGCATCCAATAGCGTACCGCTTTGCCGCTCAGGTTCATAAAGGTTGATGGCTTGATCGCAACGAGTGTCCTCCCCTTAAGCGTCATCCTGGCTACCGACGCGAGCCTACCAACCTCAAAGGATGTTTTAAAGTTCTGAGCCAGCGCATCCACCGCTATAAAACCGATGTTGTGACGCGTATCTGCATACTCGTCCCCAATATTCCCCAGCCCGACAATAAGATACTTCATGGTATTTATTTTATCTTTTTCAATTTACCCTGCCATTACTTCCAATCCATCCCATCCTCACCCCAATTCCTGCATTGTTCACATTGCCTGCATTGCCTGCATTGTTTGCATTGTTTGCATTCGAAAAAAAAGAAGGTGTAAAGTTACCCACTCCACACCTTCTTTTGCAAAAAATGAAAAAATATGCTTACTTCTTCGGGGCTTCAGCTTTCTTGGCGGCTTCAGCGGGAGCAGCAGCAGCGGCACCTTCAGCGCCAGGCAGTGCTTCTTCCACGACAGAACGTGCGGTACGCACACCAACGATCACATTGCTGGCCGGGTCGAGGAACAGGACATTGTCAAGTTTCATATCGGAAACCTTCACAGAATCGCCGATTTCAAGTCCGTCGATGGAAACGGTAAGATCATCGGGCAGATCCTGAACCAGCGCCTTGATGACCAGTTTACGCATTTTCTTGATAAGGCGGCCGCCGCGGAGAACGCCCGGGGCAGTGCCTGTAACTTTGATGGGAACACCAATGGTGACGGGTTTTTCGGGGAGGATCTCCATAAAGTCAACATGCAGCATACGGTCGGTGACCGGATGATACTGCACATCCTGTACAATGGTGTTGAACTGCTTGTTTCCGATGTCCAGTTTGAAAATGTGGGCCACAGGTGTGTGCATCATCTTCATCAGCACTTTTTCCTCTGCCACAAAGTGGATCTGTTCTTTCCCGCCATACACCACGCAGGGAACCTTGAATTCCTTACGGTGCATTTTGGCATCTTTTTTCCCTACGTTCTCGCGAAGAGAACCGCTCAATGATACCGATTTCATAATAGTTTATTTATTAAATGTTTAATTATTTACCTCCCAATCAGATTTCGAATTTCGCTACCTCGCTACTTTTTGGGGGTGCAAAGGTATAAATATTTTTCAGAACTTAAACAGGGACGAGATAGATTCCCTTCTCTTTAGCCTGCGGATGACTTCGGCGAAGAGGTCGGCCGTGCTGAGCACCTTGATTTTGGGGCTTTCGGCCTTGAGGGGTATGGTATCGCACACGATCAGTTCGAGGAGCGCTGATTTTTCGATATTCTCCAGCGCGTTGCCCGAAAGCAGCGGGTGGGTGACCATGGCGCGCACTGAGGCGGCGCCCTGTTCCATAATGATCTCGGCAGCTTTGCACAATGTTCCGCCGGTGTCGACCATATCGTCGAGCAGCACCACGTGTTTTCCCTTCACATCGCCGAGCAGCCTCATCCTGGCAACTTCATTGGGTTTTGCGCGGTGTTTGTAGCAGATCACGAAGTCGGTGTGGAAATATTTTGCATATGAACCGGCGCGGCGGGTTCCGCCGGTATCGGGCGAAGCGAAGGTCAGTTCCGGGAGGTGCAGTGTTTTCAGGTAAGGAATGAAGACCGACGACGCGTAGAGGTGGTCGACCGGTACGTCGAAGAATCCCTGGATCTGGTCGGCGTGGAGGTCAAGGGCGATGATGCGGTTGACCCCGGCGGCGGAGAGCAGGTTGGCCATGAGTTTTGCCGCGATGGATACGCGGGGTTTGTCTTTGCGGTCCTGGCGGGCATACCCGAAATAGGGGATCACGGCGACGATGGTTTTGGCCGAGGCGCGGCGTGCCGCGTCGATAAGCATCAGCAGTTCGAGCATGTTATCCGAGGGTGGGAAGGTCGACTGGATCAGGAAGACGTCGGAACCGCGGATATTTTCCTCGAAGGAGGGTTGAAACTCGCCGTCGGCGAACCTGACCACCGAAGCTTTGCCGAGGTCGGCGCCATAACTTTGCGCAATTTTTTCAGCCAGGTAGGCCGTGGCCGAACCTGAGAAGATATTGATCTTTGCTGCCATGTGAGGGGGGATTACTTTGCGCAAAGATAATCGATAATGTATCCAGATGCAAATTAAACTCTGTTTCGGTGGGTTCCCCACCCGCTTTGGTGTGTCAGTTGCGAGTATCGACAGATATTGCCGGATATTTCGACATGTTTGGAAGTCCACACACAAAGATTCTGTATAACTGTTGCTTGCTGAAAAAAAAGTGGTATTTTTGCAGCCCTGTTTACCAGACCCAGGCCTTTCAGTAACTCAGGCCGGGGTACTTAACTGCCCGGATGGCGGAATAGGTAGACGCGTTGGTCTCAAAAACCAATGAGGTAACACTCGTGCCGGTTCGATTCCGGCTCCGGGTACTTTAATCTCGAATTAATTGACATAATATCAACAGATTACAAAGGTCAACAGAAGTCGAGGTAAAAATTTAGGTAAAAATTTCTGAGCAAAAGGCTGGTTTTCACCAGC
Source organism: uncultured Bacteroidales bacterium (assembly GCA_903913885.1). GTDB lineage: Bacteria > Bacteroidota > Bacteroidia > Bacteroidales > FEN-979 > CAIVAT01. Next base: position 8,871 of record CAIWMX010000071.1, read on the forward strand.
CTTTTGCGGTTTAATCCATTCCTTTTGGGTTTAACGAATTACTTCTTCAGGAACATTCTTGAAATTTTCTGATATCATTTTGTACTTTTTCAGTTTTTCTTTAACCGCAGTTAACTCACTATCACTTATTGGAGAATACGCATATTCAAGATTAATTTCTGATTCAAAAAATGATGATATTGAAGATATTGATTCATTAAATATATCTTGAAACTCTTTATGATGACGAACAGCAAATAGTTTCAGGTTTTCATCATCAAGGAGCCTATTTTTATATAGGTAATCAAGATGTTTCCTCAGATTATTTAGAAGATTTAAATTGAGAATCACCTTTTTAGGGAGTGTTCAATTAAGTGTGTCAATTCTCTTCATCATCCTCGGTTCCCTGGTGTTTCCCTGCGGGGGTCTGACTGGAGGCCGTAGGCCGGAAGGCAGACCCCCGCAGGGAATGGTTAATATTTTATGACAGGTGCCGGACATACCGTTCCCCAAAGTACTCCATGAGCTCCCGCTGAATGACCACCCAGTTAAAGGCCTTATTCTTCCAACTCCTTTCGCTGTATTTAAGTGTCAAATATAATTGTTTTAACAATCCCTTGTCATTACTCCAGGCACCTTTGGTTTTGGTGACTTTCCTCATAACCCTGTGAACAGCTTCAACCGGATTGGTAGTATAAATCATTCGCCTGATGTTTTCTCCGTAGTCCATAAATGTCATTAGATCATCCCAATCTGCGGTCCACGAAGGTTTTATTTCTTTGTATTTTACATCCCAGCGTTGCCCAAATGCCTCTAATGCTATCGATGCCTGTTCCTGGTCGGATGCAGTATAAATTACCTTTAAATCCTTGCAAACAGCCTTTCTGTCCTTTTCGATAACATAGCGTGTTGAATTGCGGATTTTGTGTACAATGCAGCGTTGAACGGCCGAAGCAGGGAAGACTCGCTCAATGACATCTTTAAAACCAGTAAGCCCATCAACGCTAAAGAAAAGAACATCCTCGACACCTCTGCGCTTGATATCTTCAAGTATCAGACCCCACTGGAGTGCCCCCTCAGTTTCGTTCAAATAAAGCCCCAGGATGTCTCTCTGACCATCAACGGACACTGCATAAACTGTATAAATAGCCTTGGATATCACTTTGCCATCTTCCCGAACCTTATAATGAATGGCATCAAGATAGATTATTGTATAGCAAGATGATAGAGGGCGTTGCTGCCATTCAATAATCTCACCCCACACCCGATCTGTCACCGCACTAATGGCACCTACACTGACATCTAAACCATAAATCTGATGCATTTGATGACGAACATCTTCAACCGATTGGCCTCGGGCATAGAGACTTAAAATTATGTCATCGAGCCCTGTACCTAACTCCCGTGTCCTTTTCTTTACAATTACCGGTTCGTGATCACCTGCCCGGTCCCGGGGCGTCAGGATGGACAAGGGACCTGCTGTACTTCGTACAGATTTGGAAGTGTGACCATTACGCCGATTTGTCAAACTTTCAGATTTTGATTCTTCCAGGAAATTATCCATCTCCCCTTCTAGCGCCGCATTTACAAAGGATTGTAGCAGATTTGTGAAAATACCTTTGTCGCCTAAAATTGGATCTCCTTTGTAGAGCCGGCTTAACATTTCGGTTCGCATTTCATCGTCAGGAATAATCTCTTCCAAACGAATTCTCTTCTCTCGCTTTTTTGATTGTTGTTTTTCCATGGTCAAAGTTAATTAGGTTTATTGATTTAACTTTGACACACTTTATTGAACAGACTCCCTTGGCCACTTGTTTTGAATAAAATATCGTATTTA
>CAIWMX010000072.1 GCA_903913885.1 uncultured Bacteroidales bacterium
CAACCTGAGGCTCCAGGTTGATGCTGGTTGATTTTGAGGCGGCCTGAGCTGTATAAGAAGAAATAATAAGGATTACTGACACAACAACAGCAAGAAACTTTGTCATGCTCAATCTCCGTTTAAGTTATTCAATTGCACACTGAACAAGTATCACTGCACCAATGTATCCCATTGCGGGCTAAGAGGCATGTGTTAGAGAGATGGACTCTCAATATATCTTGATCGAGATGAGTGCTCATATTAAGCAGCATAAATATATATATTTATTCAGATAGAATCCATCGCTATTAATCCATCGAGGCCTTATGCCTTGCATGGTTTTGTTATCGAGAACGCTTTAAAGGAGATGCGAATGAAAAAGATGATTATCTACGCAATGATTTTCTTATTCGCAGGCTGCGCCTGGGATGAAAGCGGCAAACCTGATAGAAGAAGACATGAAAGCGACAGGTATGAGATTATGGGTGCCCGGCAGCAACACCAGGATCATGGACAAAGCCAGGCACAAGGGCAGAATCAAGGGCATGAACACGGTGGCAATTGATTTTCCAATTCATCATAAGTGACTGCTGAAGCAATGAGAGATTGCGCCCCTCCAAGGAAAGATTCACTGTTTAATTGAGAATCAGTTCCTTCATCAGTTCGAGCAGTTCGCTTTTCTTGATTGGCTTGGTGATAAAGCCGTTGCACCCGGCTTGAATTGCTCTTTCCCTTTCCTCCTTGGCAGTAAATGCAGTCTGGGCTATAACTGGCAACTGAGGCCGTTGCTCTTTGATGCGCCTGGTTGCATCATACCCATTCATGATCGGCATTTTAATATCCATCAGCACCAGACTGATCTCAGGATGATGCTCGACGAGTTCAACTGCTTCAAAGCCGTTTTTGGCATAAAGGAAAGTAATATTCTCGCCTTTAAGCATCTGTTCGAGCAGAAGTGTGCTGGTTGAATCATCTTCGACTAAAAGAATGCAGAGAGTTGAACGTGGAAAAAATTCATCCGTTTTGGTCGTCAAAAGCAGATGAGATATCGTATTTACCGGGCAGTAAGGTATGCTGAATACAAAGTTACTCCCGGCTCCCTCAACTGAATTGACCCGTATTGAACCTCCAAGAATTTCAACAAATCCCTTGGTAATGGCCAACCCCAGCCCCCCCCCGTCGTCGCCACTGGACAAGATGCTGTCAATACTGTAAAAGGGTTTGAAAATATTTTCTGTTTGGTCCTCAGGAATACCTATTCCGGAATCGCTGACATAAAACTCCAGAAAATCTGCTTTTCTGGTATAGCCGAAGTCAATCTTCCCGTTACTGGTGAATTTAAGTGCATTCTGGATCAGGTTGGTCAATATCCGGGAGAGCTTGCCACCATCGGTTTCAATGACGCTTTCGTCTTCAGATAGAGAGATGCTATAATTAAACAGCAATCCTTTATTGATCATTTCAGGATTGAATGTTGCATAGAGATCACGCAACAGTTCATTAATCGATGTTGGGGTTATCTGCACCTTCATCTCATCAGCTTCAATAGAGGAAATAAGAGTATAATTGTCTACTAAATTCAATAAACGCTCCCCGCTCATACGTATAATATCAGTATATAAAAACATATCCTCTTTTGATAAATGAGGGTTTTTCAGGAGATGTGCAAAACCGAGAATACCATTCATCGGGGTGCGGATCTCATGGCTGATATTGTGGAGAAACCTGGATTTCAATCGGTCTCTCTCTTCTGCAAGACTTTTAGAGGCAATCAGCTCATCCCTGAGTTGCTTTTCAGCTGTGATGTCCTCTTTTATCGCCAAAAAATTGGTAATCACACCATCATTCTGAATGCCTGAAATAACTGCTTTCTCCCAAAAGAGTTCACCGGTTTTCTTTTTGTTCTGCAACTCTCCACGCCACACCCTGCCCGAAAGAATTGTTTGCCAGAGATTTTCATACACAGCTTTAGGCATAAGTCCTGACTGGAGAAAACGAGGATTTTTGCCGGTCACTTCATCATTAGAATATCCAGTATGCTCAGTAAAAAGAGGGCTCACATATTCTATATCACCAAAAGAATCGGTAACAATGATAATAGCGGGAACTTGATCTAAATAAGCACTTGATTTTGTAAGCTGATCCATTGGGGGTGGAGGGTCGAAATTCAAAATAATAGAGAGATGAAAGAATCTAATTGACTCCTTTCTTGAAGGAAGGAGGGAATTATAAACACCCCTTTCAGTAATTTATTAATTTATTTTTTGTTAACAC
>CAIWMX010000073.1 GCA_903913885.1 uncultured Bacteroidales bacterium
ACTGGAGAGGTGGGTGAGTGGCTGAAACCAACAGTTTGCTAAACTGTCGTACGGGAAACTGTACCGGGGGTTCGAATCCCCCCTTCTCCGCCACATAATTAAAAATTAAAAATTAAAAATTACGAAGTTCCTTTTTTAGCCCTATCTTTGCAGTTCAATGGGGACAAAGGACTAGTTTTCAGAGTAATTTTTAATTATTAATTTTTAATTTTTTTTTCGGGGTATAGCGTAGCACGGTTATCGCGCCTGCTTTGGGAGCAGGAGGTCGCAAGTTCGAATCTTGCTACCCCGACCAGCAAAATCAAGGCTTTCAGAAATTCTGGAGGCCTTTTTTTATGGGGAAAATGCATTTATAAACATATTTTTTTTAGCCACTGTTCAAAAAAAAACAGATTTACATATTACCTTTTGGCATCGTAACCGATTAAGCAATAGATCGTGTTGGAAATTGCAAAACCTGAAAATCATGTCACGCTGCAATGAAAATGTGATCACACGCCGGAACAAAGGCAGGTTCGCCAATGTCGTCTTCCAGCGCAATGGTATCATGAGGTCGCGGCCCGATATCACAAACAGGATATGGTCTGAAAACCAGGTTCTGCACCTAAGCCGGTTCCAGTGTGCAAAGGAATATGGGAGAATGGCAGTGGCTGATGCAGCAATGTCAGCCTTCTATCAGGAAAACCTGAGCCGGTTTAAAAGAAACCGGAGAGCCTTTATCGGCGTCTACCAGCTGGCCATTATGGACTTTATGAACCCTCCGGTTATCAGGAATGTCAGGTTGAATAATACCTCGTCCAGTATTCCCGGGGTGATTGAAATATCCACCACGACTTCACGATAACCCGCGTGGCTGTACAGATAATCTCGGCCGATGGTGTCATATTGGCAGAGGGAGATGCCGTGGAAAAAGCCGGCCTGCTCGAATGTCTATATTCCGTCCAAGATAAATCGATTCTGAAACCTGGCAACATCCTGCGGGTCAGGGCCTGGGGATACCCGGGAAATCTCACCGAAAATGATTTTGATCTTCTAAGCCTCCTCTAACCCTCCTCTAAGGCTTGTCTAAGCCTTCTCTATCCTCCCAACCGTTAATTGGTAAACACAGAATGTGAAAAGAGCAATTGACCGATTCGCTTTTTATTCAAAAAGAGACAGCCCCGGGTGTTTGGGACTGTCTTTTTTTTTTAATCCAACTTTCATGCAGATGCCCCAACGTCGGTGCAATCTTGTCACCAGTATTTTCTTCACCACCTTGTGCTCTCCGTTCAGGAACACAACGGAATAGATGCCGGCAGCTGCAGGACTGAGGTCGATCTGCTCACACGCACAACACCGGTTCCTGCGGTTGGCCATAGCTTACGACGATGCTTTTGGTTGTTCCGCCCGATGTGATGGTGGCCCCGGCGGGTACGGTCCACACATATGCATTTGCACTGGCAATGGTGGGTACACTGTAGGCAACCCCCGTTGCATTCACGCCAACCGACGCCGGGCCGGCAATGGTCCCAGCTGCTGCCGGCAGTGGGAACGGGAGATTCTTTAACCGTGACAGTATAGAAGGGTTGGGGAGGGGGCGTTTGAAATAAATCTTCCATCCTGCCAATCCCGTTTTTTTGCATTATCTTTATGGGCCTCAAAACGAAAAAGATGAAAACAGCCCTTGCCAAATCCACATTCATCACCTTCTGGTTGATCCTGGTGAATCTCCTGGCCGTTGCCCAGACCGACTCACTCACCTGTACGTTTTTCCTCTATCCCAAAGCATCTGTAGGCTGCCATACCTATATCAGCTACCAGGGAAACGCCGGTACTTCCGCCACCTACACCTGGAACTTCGAAGGGGGCACGATCCTTTCGGGGTCCGGTCCGGGACCCTATTATGTCGGCTGGACTACTCCCGGGTATAAAACAGTCAGCCTGACGGTTTTGTCCAACGGGTTTACCTGCAGCAGTTCGCATGTCATCCACATTGTGCCCGCCCCTGACAATTATTCTGTAACCGGCGGGGGAAGCTATCCTTCCGGCGGAACAGGGGTGCATATCGGGTTAAGCAGTTCACAGGCCAATTACGGCTATTATCTCTTCAAGACGGGCAGCACGCAGAGTGTGGCAAATAAAACAGGAACAGGAGGAGCAATAGATTTTGGAATTTTCACGGCTGCTGGCATCTATAAGTGCCAGGCAAAGGTCGACAGCGCCCCCACCAGCTGCCTTGCCATGATGAACGACTCCGCCATCGTGTCCATTGCTGGAAATGTCCCGAACCAGGCCATCTGCATTGTCAGCTTCGACACGGCGCAGCACGGGAACCGGATAAAGTGGTATAAAACGGCCGGCCAGCACATTGCCCATTACAATATCTACAGGCAAACTTACCAATATAATGTTTTTGAAAAAATCGCCGAAGTGCCGTATCAGCATCCGAATTCGTATATTGACACCCTTTCGGATCCCCTGGTAATGCCCCATAAATACGAAATATCCGCCACCGATTCGCTGGGCGGCGTATCGGCTTTAAGCCCCTACCATAAATCCATCCACCTCGAAGTCAGCCCGGGGGTGTTCGGGTTCAACCTTATCTGGAACGCGTATGAAGGATGTTCCTACCTCACCTGCCGCATCCACCGGAAAATTGCGTCTGGACCATGGGCTGTCATCGATTCGGTTGCAAGCGATGTGATATCCTATACCGACCCCTATGTTACGGGTGGACTGGCATATTATTTCATCGAGGTGGTGCGGTATTACGCGTGCCCGAGCCTCAAGTCGGCGCAGGATGACGCCGTCTCTTCCAATGTCGGGGTTTCAGCACCGCTGGGCCTGGGTGAAAATTCAGCAGATCCGTTCCTGGTCTATCCCAACCCTGTATCCAGCAAAGTGAGCATCATGATCCCGGGAACGGGGAACGTTGAAAGTAAAGCCATGTTTCTCACCATGGAAGGGAAGGTGATCGGAGAATACGACCTGACGAAGCAAAGAAATGAAATTGATATTTCACTATTCCATCCTGGGATTTACCTTCTCAGGATCATGGGGAATCAATCGACCGTGGTCAGAAAGATCATCAAGGAGTAAAACCTGACGAATTCCCGGTAATGGACAGGTTACATCATGGTCCTGTAAAATTTCCAGGCCCGGTAAAACAAGCCACCTGCCAGCAAAAAGTAAACAAGATAGGTGAACCAGGGGCCGTCGGGACGACGGTTCAGACCGGTGGCGATAAGGAATCCGACCACCAGCCCGCCCAGGATGAGTGAAAAGAACTGAAACACGCGAAACTTCTGGAGCCAGGGTATGGCGAGAATAACAAGGGTGAGGAGGGAAACAATAATGAAAATTCGGTAGGATGCCATGTCTTGTGAATTATTAGTTCAAAAACAAAAGTAGGCAATTTCATGAACACTCCATCGCCGGTTTTCCAGCCGCTGCTCCAGGAGATGGTTGCCCCATGCGGAATCAATTGCAGCCGCTGCAAGGCTCACCTGCGCGAAAATAAACCCTGCGCAGGCTGCAATGTTGACTCTGACCAAAAACCAAAGCACTGCTTTCGCTGCACCATTAAACTCTGTAATGAAAGGCGGGAGAACGCCCGGTTTTGTTTTGAATGCCCGAAGTATCCCTGTGTCACGCTTCGGCACATTGATAAAAGATACCGGACAAGATATTCGGTTGGACTGATTGCGAACCTTGAGGAAATCAGGGAGTCAGGCCTTGCTGGATATCTGGAGACAGAAAAGCTCCGCGAGGCTTGTTCAAACTGCGGGGGTATTGTATGCATCCACGACAGGAAGTGCTACACATGCGGAACCGTGAACATCTAAGATTTTTTATGTGATCACAATAATGCCAGGAAATTTACCCCATATTATAGGATATTGATTTGTAATCCGTGCCGGGATGAGTGGATCAATCAGCTTATTTTATAATGACCCTGACAGTTTCGGATTTTGTAATTGCTGCCAGCCACGGGCGTTTGTAATTGAATGTCAGTTGGTAATCGCCTGGCTGAACGCCTTCAAAGGTCCAGATCTCAATCACATTTCCCCCGATAAGCTGCTTGCTGCCGGCCGGGGTTAAGGTTTTGCCGGTCATCTTTATTTGTGTTGTGTCAATTGCATCCAACATCCATACATAGCCTCCGTCGTGGCATGCTTCAAATTTTATTTCGAACTTTTCACCTGCAGTCTTTGTGACCACACGGTCGGTCAGGAGGCTCATTTTATTAACGTTTTGGCAAAAAGAGTAAATAAAGAAGAGAAGAAAAATCGCCGATAAAACACTTCGGAATCTCATAATCCGTAAGGAGGTCAAGGTGCATTTGGGGTGTCATTCACCCACAGCGTAACGTCTCACGGGAACGATCTGGTTAAAAACCTGTACGGTTCGCACCGGGATCATTTCAAGACGTTGCCTGAACATGGCAGTTTCAGGGAAAGCGGCTGTATTTTTCCGCATGGTAATGACCGGATTGACAAGGGCCGTTCTCCCTGTGGAAATCAGGGTGGTTTTATCATACAGGAAAGGACCGTCAGGAACCGGATTTGCCGGTGGTTTGTGCATGTGCACGAATGCAGCCTTCACACGCTCGCGGTAAAAGGTGTCGACAGGGGCGTAAGCGTAGCACAGTTCATTGCCGGGAGACACGCATGTTAACCACGACGGGTATCTTTCGTGATCGAGAATGCGGGCGCGGATATTCTCAGCTTCACCGATATAGATCAGTTTCAGCAAGTCTACATGCTGATCAATTTCGCTGAAATGAGACTCATACACGAAATAGATCCCCGAAGATTTCCGGATGTCTGTTTTATGCTGGTCCCGCCAGTAACCACTGATATGAATGATGAAAGTCCGCTCTGCCATCCGGAAATAGTATAGACATTCAACTATTCAATAACTGTGCCAAGGTGTTAAATGTCACAAAATCAGATATATGATGTTTTTTCATTGTAAAGTTTTATGTAAAAGTGTTATTTAAATTTACATAGTTTGTAAAATAGGCTTAATTTTGTTTACAGTTTTCACAGATTGCCACCATGGAGAGAAAAGGGAATTTGCTTATAGTCGAAGATAACGCTGAGATTTTACTGGCTTTGCAGTTCTTTTTGGAGTATGAGTTCAACCAGATTGTATCAATCACGAATCCGAATTTAATTCCTTCCACCATCAGGTCGGGACAGTTCGACCTTGTTTTACTTGATATGAACTTTACTGCCGGGATCAACACGGGTAATGAAGGGCTTTTCTGGCTGGCTGAGATCCTGAAAATTGATCCGACCCTTTGTGTGATCATGATGACAGCCTATGGAGATGTTGACCTTGCTGTGAAATCGATCAAAATAGGAGCCACCGATTTCATCCTCAAGCCATGGGATAACGACAAACTGCTCGATACCCTGAAAGCAGGCCTGAAAGTGAGGAAGTCCATGTCGGACATGAATGAACGGGCGGGTATTTCGGGTCAGCATCAATCGGAACTCGACAGGCAATTTCCCGAATTCATTGGTGAATGTCCTGAAATCAGGAGGGTAATGGAGATTGTTGACAAGGTTTCCCAAACCGACGCCAACATTTTGGTGACCGGCGAGAACGGTACAGGAAAGGGGTTGATTGCAAAGGAAATACACAGGAAGTCAAACCGCAGCAGAAAATTGATGGTCACGGTCGACATGTCCTCTATTCCGCAGTCGTTATTTGAAAGCGAACTTTTCGGGCATAAGAAGGGAGCTTTTACCGATGCCAGAACCGACCGGGTCGGGCGATTTGAAAGTGCCAGTCAAAGTACCCTGTTCCTCGACGAAATAGGAAATCTTTCACTCAACATGCAGACAAAAATCCTGAATGTACTGCAGGAACGGCAAATCATCCCGATTGGCTCCAATAAAGTTATCCCGATCGATATCAGGTTGATATGCGCTACCAACAAGAATCTTGATAAGATGGTTGCCGAGGGGCAATTCAGGCAGGATCTGCACTTCAGGATCAACACAATCCAGGTCGATCTGCCCCCCCTGCGTGAGCGCGGGCATGATATCGACCTGATGGCCGACTATTTCCTTGACAAATTTGCCATGAAATATGGCAAGGGGCCGATGTCGTTTGACCTGGAAGCCATGCAGGCGATGAAAAATTATCCCTGGCCCGGGAACATCCGCGAACTTGAACATTCCATTGAAAAGGCAGTGATCCTTTCTGATTCCAGTATTGTTCAAACCGACGACCTCTTCCTGAAGAAAATCCCGGCACACAGCGGAAGTTCGACCGTCCTGCCTGCCTCCTTCGACGATTATGAGAAGACCATCATCCGGAAAACCCTGCTTCGGAACATGGGCAACCTTTCGAATGCTGCAAGGGAGCTGGGGATTTCACGACCGACCTTGTATAAAAAGATAAAGCAATATGGTTTGTAAGGAATACTACTTCAGGGTAGTCGCCAGGGTTGTTTTCCTCCTTCTTAATAGCCTTATCCTTTTCTATTTTATTTTTCACATCCCGAATGTTTCCCTCGTTGTTATAACGGCTTCGGTGCTTGTTTACCAGGTGTTTGCTTTGATAACATACCTGAATAAAGTCAATACAAAGATCGAAAATATCTTTATGGCCCACCTGAGCGGGGAGGTTACCTCCTCCTATTCGAAATCGGGGAGGGGAGGCGAATTCAACAAAATCTATGATTATTTTAATCAGATGAACAGCAGGCTGGAGCGCATAAGGATCGACAATGAAATCCAGAACAATTATTTTAAAACCATTGTCGACCAAACCTCCGTCGGGTTGATTTCGTTTACCGGCGATGGCCAGGTGGAGTTTCTCAATGATGCGACCAGGCGGATTTTTAAAGTTTTTGTCGTAAAAAACCTGTCAAAACTCAACATATTCAAAGAAGACTTCAGCGATTACCTGCTTCATCTTGAACCTGAAAAGACCGAACTGGTCTCCGTGATGGTTAAAGGAGAAATGATCCAGTTGTCGGTCAAAAAGGTTGAGTTTAAAGCCGGTACCAGAAGCCTTAATCTTGTTTCGGTCCAGAACATCAAAGAAGAACTTGACCAGAAGGAAGTCGAATCGTGGCAGAAACTCATTCGTGTGCTAACCCATGAGATCATGAACTCCATCACCCCCATAACTTCCGTGGTGAACACGCTTTCGCGGATGTTTAAAAACAAGGATTCCGGGGTTGTGATCACCCCTGGGGAAATCAATGTCCAGTCGATCGAGAGAACGGTCAGGGGGCTTGATATTGTCGAAAAAAGAGGCGAGGGGCTGAAACAGTTTGTAAGTAATTACCGTGACCTGACAAGGCTCCCCAAACCTGAATTTCAGGAGGTGATGGTGAAGCAACTTTTTATGGACATCGAGGTGCTTTTACAGGAGGATATCGCGCAAAGGGGTATCGGGCTTGTCATTGCGTGCCATCCGTCGTTGCAGTTGCTGATGGACCGGAAGTTGATTGAACAGGTGATGATCAACCTTGTAAAAAATGCGATGGAAGCCTGTGACGGAAATCCGCAGGGATTAATAAAGTTGTCGGCATATTCGTCCAATGAACACACTTTTATAGAAGTGGAGGATAACGGGAAAGGGATACCCGCTGAAGTTGCCGAAAACATGTTCGTTCCTTTCTTTACAACCAAGGAGAAAGGTTCAGGGATCGGGCTCAGCCTTTCAAGGCAGTTCGTGCGGCTGCATGGCGGCACGCTTGACTTCCGTTCGGTTCCGGGCGAAAAAACTGTATTTACGATCAAACTCTGAATCAAAACCTTTCATTGACGATCTGTCCGTCGAACAGATTGACAATCCTGCTGCTGAATTCGGCGTCACGCTGGGAGTGCGTAACCATAACAATGGTAGTCCCGGCATCGTTGAGCAGGGTGAGGGTATTCATGATATCCTCGCCCCTTGCCGAATCAAGATTCCCGGTCGGTTCATCCGCCAGGATCAGGGATGGATTTGTAACCAGGGCGCGTGCTACGGCAACCTGTTGTTGTTGCCCCCCCGAGAGTTGAACAGGAAAGTGGTTTCTCCGGTATACCATCCCAAGTTTATCGAGCATTTCGGTAACCCGCGATTTGCGGTCCTTTGCATTCAGTCCGAGATAGACCAGCGGCAGCTCCACGTTTTCATATACCGTAAGTTCGTCGATCAGGTTGAAATTCTGGAAAATGAATCCGATTTTGGCTTTTCGCAATTGGGCCCGTTGCTTTTCCGACCACGAAGCAACATTTTCGCCCATGAAATAGTAATTCCCTGACGTCGGCGCATCCAGGAGGCCCATGATGTTCAAAAGGGTTGATTTTCCGCAACCCGATGGCCCCATGATGGCAATGAATTCACCTGTATTTACCTGGAAATTGATGTTTTTCAACGCGGTTGTCTCGAGATCTTCGACCTGAAATACCTTGACAAGCGATTCTGTTCTTAGCATAAATGGATGTTTTATTTTCAAACCAGTTCCAACTGGTTGCGGATCAGTTTATAATAATAGCCTTTCATGCCAATCAGTTCATCATGGGTTCCCACTTCGGCCACTTCTCCTTTTTCGAGCACCACGATTTGGTCGGCATGACGCACGGTGCTGAGCCGGTGCGCAACGATGACCACGGTTTTACCCTTGAAGAACCCGGCAAGGTTTTCCACAATTTTCCGTTCGTTGAAGGCATCAAGCGAATTGGTCGCTTCGTCAAAAAAGAGGTATTCCGGGTTGCGATAGATCGCCCGGGCAATCAGGATACGCTGTTTCTGGCCCTCGCTGATTCCTGCCCCATCCTGCCCGATGCGCGTGCCGGTTCCCAGGGGCAGCATGTTGATAAAGTCGTCGAGAATGGCGTTGGTAACGGCCCTGGCAAGTTTCTCTTCATCGATGGTTTTATCGCTTAAGGCAATGTTGTTGGCGATGGTGTCGGAAAAGATATAACCGTCCTGCATCACCGAGCCGCAACGGCTGCGCCAGTAACTGCTCGAAAAATCGGTCAGCGGGGTGTCCCCTACTATAATCTGCCCGGTAACAGGTTTGTAAAAGCCAAGCAGCAGTTTGATGAGTGTGGTTTTTCCGCTGCCGCTCGATCCGACAATTGCGGTGACTTTTTTCGAGGGTATTACCAGGTTCAGGTGATGCAGCACAAACGGTGAATGCGGACCTTCCCGCTGAAATGAAATATCCTCCAGGTTTATACCCTGGTTCTCCGGGAGGTCGCGCAGACCCGGTGCTGCTGGATCCTCCTCGTCCTTCTGGGAATTGACCTCTTCCAGGCGTTCCATGCTGATGCTGGCATCCTGGGCCTCCCTGATAAAATTGACCATCTGTTCCACCGGGTTGTTCAGCTGCCCAAGGATGTACTGGATCGAAAGCATCATGCCAAGCGACAATTCTCCTTTGATGACCAGGTTTGCCGAGAGGAAGGTGATAAAAATGTCTTTCGTCCTCACAAAAAAGAGTGCGCCCGCACTCTGGTACTGGTTCAGGCTTAAGCTCCGGATGCTGAGTTTGTAGAGGCTGTTCTGGATGACTTCCCATTCTTCGCGCTTCTGCTCTTCACAGTTCTGCAGTTTGATTTCCTGCATCCCGGTGATCATTTGGATCAGCGTGTTCTGGTTTTCCGACAACCGCGAAAAACGCAGGTAATCGAGTTCCCGCCGTTTCTTCATAAACAGGTACACCCAGCCGGCATAAAGCAGGCTGCCGATCAGAAAAACAATAAAAATCAGGAGGTTATAATATAAAAGTACGACGCCAAAGATGATAAAGGTAATGGTGGAGAACAGTACATTGAGGGAACTCATGGTAAGGAAAGATTGGATCCGCTGGTGGTCCTGGATTCGTTGCATGAGGTCTCCTATCATTTTTGAGTCGAAGAATCCTATGGGAAGTTTCATGATCTTCCCTAGGAAATCGGAGATCAGGGAAATGTTGATCCGGATGCTGAGGTGCAGCAGGACCCATCCCCTGATGTATTCAATTACGGTCAATCCCAGGAAAAGAGCGAGTTGTCCAAGTAAAACCAGTGTGATAAAACTCAGGTCCTGGTTTTTGATCCCCCTGTCGACAATATATTGTGTTAAAAAAGGAAAGGCAAGCTGGATAACACTACCCAGCACCATGCCGATCAGAAGCAGGAAAATGGCTTTCTGTCTGGGTTTTATGTAAGGAATGAGGAATTTTATTTTTGAAGGGCTCGGTGTCTCATCGGGTTGTTGGGCGAATAGTTCACCCGGCTCCAGCGCCAGACAAATGCCGTTTCCCTGGTCTTCATGGCCTGATAACCATCCCGCCAGGAATTCATCCTTCGAAAGGGTGAGTTTGCCATGGGCCGGGTCGGCAACATAAATCAACTCGTGTCCCCGCTTTTTCCGGATATCGTAAACAACTACAAAATGCCGCTGTTTCCAGTGTACGATGCATGGAAGAGGCGCTTCACTGGCCAATTGCTCATAAGGAAGCTGTACGCCCAGTGTTTCGAAACCGATTGCTTCGGCCGCATCGCTGATGCCAAGCAGGGAGACCCCGTCGCGGGTGATGTAGCATTTCTCACGCAACGTGGCAATACGGTATTTCTTCCCATAATGCTTCGCAACCATCTGCAGGCAGGCAGGCCCGCAATCCATGGCATCATGCTGGTGATAAAACGTGAACTTCATCATTCGTATTTAAGCGCGCTTGCCGGGTTTGTATTCAATACCCTGAGTGTTTTGATAAGCAGGATCATTGAAACAAACAACCCGACCCCTGCAACGGAGAGTAAAAAAACATACCAGTGTATTCCGATCCGGTAATAGAACCGTTCAAGCCAGAGCGAAAGGCCATACCATGCCACCGGGATGGCAAGCAGGGCCGCAATCAGGATATACAGGAGAAACTCCTTCTGAATCAGGTAAATGATACTGATTCCCGAAGCCCCGAAGACTTTCCTGATCGACATCTCCTTCATCCGGCGTTCCACAATCAGCATGGCAAGTCCGAATAGTCCCATTCCCGTTATGATAAATGCAAGCATGGTAAAGGAACCGACAACATGGCCGAAATTCTGTTCCTTTATATACATCATGTTCATTTCCTGGTCATAGAAGTTATAATTGAGTGTTACATCAGGTGCAATGCTTTCCCATTTTTTGTCGATGACATCAAGTAATGGCTGTTCTTCACCTGCTTTGCATTTTATGATCAGGGTTTTACACGAACCGGGCTGGTACTGGAAAACCATGGGGCCGATTTTCCAATGCATGGTGTGGATGTTGATATCCCGTGTCACGCCCCTGATTTTGAACTTGTCAATTCGCCTGGTGCCCTTTGTAAAATAACCGAGCAGGCTTGCTGCTTCTTCGTTGATGATGACCGATTGCCGGTTGGCCGTGTCGCCGGGAATGAAATCCTTGCCGGCGATGATGGTTGCGCCAAGTGTTTTGATGAATTGATCGTCAACCATGTAAAACTCGAATTTTACCTTCTTCTTGTACCCTTCCACCCCGATATACACCTTATGGCTCCCGTTGGTAGGTATCTGGGTTGAAGATCCTGTAATGGAAGTTGCAAACCCGCTATTCTTCACCTCGTCATGCAGGAGCCGGTACAGGTTGGCGTTGTCAGAATTGAAGGAGGCAACCAGCAGGTTTTCCTGGCTGATTCCCTGTTGTCTGGTCAAACATAGCCTGATTTGCAGGAAAATGTTGATCAGCCCGATAAATAACCCTAACGTGATAAATACCTGGAAAACAATGAATATTTTGCTGAGACTTACCTTTTTATAGATGACGTAGCTCGATTTCAGTGCGGTCACCGGATCAAGTTTGGAGAGGTACATGGCGACATACAAGCCCGACATGAGACCGATCAGGATCGGGATGGTGCAAGATATGACCAGGAAAACAAGCAGGTACGCCGAATCAAAATGAACCTTGTATCCAAAATAGTGCTCAATCACCGGGTTGATGAGCCCGATGAGCAGGAATGAAAGGGGAAAAGCCAGGACCGTCAGGATAACGGATTCGGTAAGCAACTGAACCCGGAGGTTGCCCCGGGTGGCCCCCAGCACTTTTCTGACGCCGATCTCCTTGAATCTCAAAGCCGCGCGTGCAATACTCAGGATGGCGTAGTTGATAGAGGCCAGGATCAGGATGAACAGGGAAAGCGACAGGTAGATGTACAGGTTGTCTTTGCTGCCCTTGGCAATCAGGTCGTCCTGGATGGCATCGGAATTGAGATATGCCCCTTTGAAATTCTGTAAGATGAGGTTGCTCTGGGTCAGTTTTATCTGCCGGTAGAAAACGGGAAGTTGCCGTATTATGTCGTTTATTTCAGCATTTTCCTTAAGAAGCAAAAAGGTTTCTGCGCTGTAATCGTTTATGGATGCAATGTCTCCGTCGGGATCGGCAGAAAACTGGGGAAGAACCTCCCTGTAAAAGCCGAATCCTGCAATGAAATCAGTCCGAAAAGTTGAATTCCACGGCAGGTCGCTGAATACCCCTGAAACAACCAGCCGGTAAACCATCCCCTGGATTGATACAAACAAGGTTTTTCCGATAGGGCTTTGCGATTTAAAATACTGCCCGGCGGCTTTCTCTGAAATGATCACATGCCAGGGTTTAGACAAAATCCGGCTTGTTGTTCCCCGGATGACCCTGATCTGCATGATGTTTATGAGCTCGGGATCAACGCAACAAAACCCGGTGACTTCCCGGTATTTCGTCTCCCCCTTGACCATCATGCCGCCAGCAATGTCCAGGTTGATGATCCTGGCTGCCGACTCGATGGAAGGGAAGTGTTGAGTTAGCGATTTCTTAAGCAAACAGGGCCCCAAGGCAGCCTGGATGCCGCTCTTATCTACACTGATTACCCGGTAGATGCGATCTGCTTTTATAAAGCACCGGTTATAGCTGAGTTCATTGATGGCGAAAATCAGCAGGACGAAGGATGCCGTGAGGCCAAGAACCAGTCCGGTCAGATTGATGGCCGTATATAACTTGTTGCGGGCCAGCACCCGCAACGAGATCTTCAGATTATGTAAAATGACCGGCAGCATCATGAATGGATATGACAAAAATTGAACTTTTTCATTAGAATCTCATAGTTGCTTACCGGTGGACAAAGAAACCGGTACAGGCAATCCCTGCAGGGATCCAGTTCAGTGCGCCTTCTCATCCAGCTTGTTTTCCTGTCGCGCTCCTTCCCTGCCAGTTCTTCCAGGCTGAACTCATCCAGGTTCCCTAAAGGTTCGTCGTTCACATTGGCGTAGACCTCCCCGTTCGGGAAAACGGTCAGTTTTCCGAAATCATGCTCATTCATCGTCAGCCTTGAAAATACCTGGTTCTGAGTCGGTTTTGAAGCCAGGATATCATCCTCCGACATAAAGACCTGCTCCCTGAAAAAATCCATATTTTCCCCGTTCAGGTATGGCTTGAAGAAAAAACGCCTCAGCCCCGTGCCTGAAATGATCTCCGAGGCCTGGTCAACTTCGTCATTGTTTTGAACAATGAAATTAACGTCAGGTCCTCCCTTTCGCGGATATTGCCCGGTAGCTGCAGCCAGGAGTTCAAGTTGCCGGGGGGATACCGGAAAGGTAACATAGATGGCCAGCTGCTCGTTTTTGTTCATCCGTGCGGGAAGGGGCATGGAAAGGTCCCAAAGCGGGATATGGAAAATTGTACGGAACGGGGTGTCCCTGAATATTTCGGTAAGTTGTGAATGGATAGGTTCACGGCAGATGCCGGTGCCGACAAAGTTGACGGTGGCGAAGGGGAGGGGGTTCATCATGGAGGCCACGGCCCTGATGCGGTCGGTTGACAGGGCTTCGCCGGGGGCTGTGGCAGAGAGGGGAAAGGGAAACTGCAGGTAACCCGCCCTGAATTTTTCCAAACCGGGCAGCGCGGACGAATTAACATGGAACGTAACCTCCCCCAGGTAATTGCTGAGTGCTTCAGATTTCGACTTGACAACAGGTTCGGGAACCACATTGAAAGGCTTTGACGATGACCATGCAGGGTCATGCAGGTCGCCCATGAATTTTTTCCGGAGCTCCGCCATGAATTTGCGAAATACCGGCAGCGCCAGTTCTTCTTTCCGGATGCCGGTTACGTATCCGTTCTGAGGAACGAGGAGCTGCCTGATCTTATCAGCAATTTCTTCGCTGCCCTTGCTGACCAGGCAGGTTTTATTCACGGTATTGTAAAGCAGTGCATTGCTGCCCGACACGGCGCAATGAACAAAGGGCTCGAGGACGAGCCACATGAAATCGTTATTTGGCATGGAATCCTTCCTTTAATAAGCGGGTGTAAAGCGGGAAATCATTTTCAATCAGGGTGAAAAACCTGGCCAGGAAGGATTTGAATTTTTTTTCATCCAGGAAAAAGTCGCATTCCGGTTGATTTGTCTGGATCCTGGTGTTAAAAACACATTCTTTACAGTTGTCGGCCAGGAAACACTGGTCGCACAGCGATCTTATCTTATCAAAACACTGGTTGAACATGCCGGCGATCGATTCCGTGCTGATCCTGATTTCATCGCTGGTGAGCTGGCCCAGTTCGAAATCCCTCCCGATATGTTCACACGGCAGGATCGTTCCTTCGGCCGTGAGGTAGACCCTCATCGAAAACGGCATGCAGGTCGCCGTTGGCAGAAATTCCTTTGTCCCCTCATCCCCGTTGATGCGTGTAATGACCTGGAAGTGGTTTTTGAACACGATGCCGGTATACTTTTCAATGGCGTTGGCCAGGTCCTTGACTGTGGGATGGGTCATGAAAAGTTCATGCATCGCCTTGCGTTCCTGGAAATCAGGCTGCATCCCCCGGAGGAATGTAGAGGAGAATTCGTTTTTGTGTTCGTCGGGGATATTCATGGTGCTGATCATCGAAGTGAGCGGCGTTTTGCCATACCTGCCCCTGATGTATTCGTTTACCCCGGTAAAGCTGTTTTTGTTGTGCAGCACAGCCAGGAATGACAAGTTCTTCTCAAAATAATCCGGAAAATGTTCCCTGACGAAATCGAGGTTCTTTACGACGGTATCATGGGATGATTTTTTGTTGGGCATGACACGGAATGCATTTCCGTATTCATCCCCGTCGAGGCTCACCGAAATTTCGAAATTGCTGGTTGCCAGGAATTCAGCATGCTTCGACAGGAGCAACCCGTTACTGGTCATGCTGAATTTAAACTGATGGCCGTCTCCGGCGGGGCCCCTCAAAAAGGCCACGACCTCTTTGATGAACCTGATGTTCATCAACGGTTCTCCCCCGTAGAAACTGATGATCAGTTCTCCGGCGTCACCGGCGCGGATCGACAGCAAGTGATGGAGGGCCCGTTTGGCGCCTTCGATATCGAACTTCCTTGAACCACGTTCCTTGTTGACATAAAACTTGCTGTAAGTGCAGTAGGTGCATGAAAGGTTGCACTCTTCGGTTGTTTCAAAAATGACCTGTTGCACCCTGGTAAGGTCGGTGGCAATGCGTGAAGGGGTGAGGCGGCTGTTGAGATTGATGTTGCGCGGGTTCCTGAAAAAATTATGCTGCTTCAGGAAGCGGTATTTTTTCCACTGGTAGGTAAGTTCCCTGCGCGAAAATTGCAGGTATTCAGAAAGGATCAAAGGCTGACCCTGGGGGAAGGAGCCGATATAATCCCTTAGATTGATCCCTGTTTGTTCCAGCTCGAACAGATGGATTACAATGGGATGACACAGAAGAACCTGATTGCGAAAGGGGCTGTAAAGAAAAGAATGGTTATTTGAAGTACTGAAACTTACCGGTTTTTTCATAAACTGCCACGGTCACGAGAATTTAGCTCATGGAAAGGGAGGCAAATTTAATGATTTTCAGTTAAGCAGGTAATGGTTATAACGAAGTCTTTTGCTGAACAGAGGCGCTGGCTGTGTTGCTGTCGGTGCATGCACAGAGATCGCCAACCGGGCCTGATTGCTTGGTCGTTAATAACGGGTTGTTTAGTGTACAAAAACATTTAATATCAATGCCCCCTTTGATCTGGGCCAGCATGTTCTTCTTTAGCTCAACTTTGTGCAGGTTGATAAGACTAAGTTTTTTCATGGAATATCGTTTATTTTTTATGTTGAATTTTCGCAAAGGGATAACCTATAATTACAAATATCGTGCCATGATATCAATAATCAGAATGTCAGGGATATATAAAAATTAGTCCAGGAAAATTTGTAAATCGCCTTTGGAAAATTGTAAAAAGTGTAAATATTTTTTACAGAAAAATTGTGATGAAACAGGAGTAAATAATGAAATGAAGGCACCCCTTAAAAAAGGTAAACCCCGAAGAAATCCCCGGGGAAAATCACCTTACGATGATAAATACCACTACCTCACGGTAATTAAAACTTTGGATTACTCCTTATAATCTGTGACTCTGCTCGGTACTTGCCTACAACCAAATTGCTGCAACCTTTCGGTTCTCGCGTCGCTTTAATAATAGAATCATTACGAAACATTGTCGATGTAAAGATACTAAAAAAAAGCAGAAAAAGTGCACAAGGATCAAATTTTTTCAATAAAATAGGGTAGTGAAAAATCTCCAATCACAACACTCCCGTCCGAAACAAGCACAATGGTGCCTCCTTTGAAGGCCCCTCCCAGGTATTCCAGTCCTTTAAGGTCCCTGAGCGAATAGCCGGTTTCGGTAAAAAGGATGGGGTAGAACTTGACCAGGTCGTCGCGCAGCTCGAGTATTCTGTTATCTGACAGCGTTGTTTTTATTTTCGCGGCAACCTGGCCGGTGTATTGACCTTTTGTTAATCCGCCGGAAGCAGCGGCCTGGACTCCCTTGACGCCCGCTGATTTTTTTCTTTTGGATGCCCCGGAGAACATGCGCCCGTATGCATTGACATCATTCATGATCGATTTTATCGTATCAAGATCCCTGTAGGATACATCATTGACATTGGTGCGCATGGTTTTGAACTTGCGGATGTATCCTTCATGCAGGGCCTGGTTTTCCGGATCCCCGGTGTATTGAATCGTAACAATATCCTTGTAGAACTGGCTGTAATTTTTTGTGAATTCTGCGAATTTGTCTTTGAACCCCGACCATTTCTGGCTTTCAACATCGGCCGAGATCACCTGCAACGGGATATCCAGTCCTGACAACATGCTCTTAAGGGTATCGAGCACGTCGGCCGTTTTAAGGCCGAGGTGGCCTTCAAGGCGGTAGAACGGGTATCCTGACAGGTTTAAGGTGAATGGGTAAGCAAGGCTTTTCCTGTCATCGCTCAGTGCATCGAAATAGTTAAAAACCAGGCCGGTGCTGTTGTCCATGTCTTGTGCACGCCAGCTTTGGTTGAATAGCTCCTTCCCGTTAACCAGCACCTTGTAATAAAACGGGACAGACCTGTCGCCCAGGTTGCACAACAGGCCTTTGTCGGGAATGATTCTTAACCTGTCAGGGGCATCCGGCCCGCAGTTCTGGGAAAGAATGGTCTCCAGGTCGGCTGATTCAGTGAAATGGGAGACCATTACCGACATGCGCTTGCAGAGGTTCGCCAGGATCAGGTAGTTTGCTCTCCGGTCGCGTGAACTGAGTGGTGAGGTCCACTGGTAGCGGTAAGGATCTGCACTTACCGGGGGAAACTGCCCCAATACCAGCATCCGGTCAAACCGGGGAGCCATTTCCGTATTGTAATATTTATGGATGAAGTTGTTGTAATGGAGTACAAATTCATTCACCGCCATTTGCAGATCGTTTGCAAAGAGCAGGTAATACTGGCTGAAATTTGTTCCGTGTGAAACGATGGTGGCAATCGCAGTCAACCTTGAAGCAGCGGTCTTCAGCAAGGCAGTTTCATAGGGGATGAGCCCGGCGGCGACATTCGCCATGGCGGTCATTTTAGCCGAGATTAAACCAAGGTTTTTCACAATCAGATCAGAAATCGTTGAAAAATAGTTGGTTTTACTGGTAATGAACGACACACCGGTCAACCCGTCGATCTGCAGGCTGGTGATTTCAGGAAAATACATGTTGATGCTGGTGAATTTCGATTTTTCCAACAGCAGGATGATGGAGTTGATATTGTCTTCTTCTCCTTTGGAATTACAGGTCCCTGGCGAACAATTTCCCAGTATGGTCGCTTTGATCTCGGCAAAAGCCACAAGGTTGTACTTGCTCAGCAGGTCGGTTTCAGTAAAATCGAAGAGCTTCCCCGACTGCAGGTCTGGCAGCCTCAACTCGGCGTCAGTAAGCAGCCTGATGCACGGAATCGTTTGGTCGTCGGCAGCTGTCGGATTAAAGATCCTGGCTGGAATCGTCCATGCAATGTAATTTTTATAGTTCAGTGTTTTATCTGCGGCAGACTCTTCCGGCAAAGAGATCAGGTATCCGTCTTTTGTTGAACCATAACCGGATTTGATGTCAACGGTTTTTACTTTGCCGCCTGAGGCGACGTAGGCATATTCAAGCCCGTCAATGATTCCCTGGCCGATGATCATGCTCCGGGTAGCCCGTCCGTGACATTCCAGGAACCCGAACGATTCATTGAGGTTGTCGCTGGTGAGAAACTGATCAGGAATGTATACAGGATACTGGTTTTTGATGCTTTTAATATCCATTGCTCAATGGTTTTATGGTTATTATTGTTTTTTGCCTTTTGAACTGGTCTTTTTAACGGTTTTTGCTGTGGAGATCGTCGTTTGACTGGAATTTATAACCAGGGGGCCGATTTGTGTAATTGAATTTGTTCCGCAGGGATTAAACACGTAATCTTCAGTTCCTGACAAGGCTGTGCTGCCCAGGATCACCGGGTTTGATTTCAGGTTTCCCGTCAGGTCAAATTCCATGGTATCGCAGGAATCAAGCCTGGCAGGCGGGTACATGTTATGCAGGCCAGAGATGAGGTCAACCAGGGTACCAAGCGTTTTTATATAGGTGTCTTTGATTGTTTTTGTGAGTTTCACAGCTGTTTTATATGCAAGTAGTGCAGCAAGGTACTCCAGGTTTGCCTTTTCAAATTTGTACATCTGTTTTGGGTTCACCCAGCAGATTTTAATTCCTGTATGTGCAGGGGCCTCCAGCCTGAACTGCTGTTCGATGTATTTCCTGAACTCCATCCTTCCGCAGATTCCAAGCCACCCTGGAACCAGCACGGTCATCCTCATGGAATAGGTGTCATAGAAAACACAGTCGTTGGCCGGATCGGCCATCACCCCGTTGCCGCACATCTGGAGCAACGGTTGCTTGTTGTCAGCCTCCAGCGGCCTGAGCATGATATGCTCAACAATGTGGAAACCAAACGCCTGGTCGAACGGGGCAAGCCGGTTGTCGCAGAAGTGATATACGTCGCTGCCTGTGATGACGATGTTCCCGGAGCCGTCGTTGAGGGGAATCGCCAGTTGTTTGACAGGTTTGTTTATCCCAAGTATCCTGCAGATACGTTTTTCAAGTACGGCGGTATTGTCAGCAGAGGGTGCTCTCAGGTAGTTAACAGCATGCGACCTGCCGGAACTGATGAGGGGATAATCATCCAGGAAGGCAGTTTTATCGGCGATTTTTTCCTTGTCAGAAAAACTGTTGTAGGATATTCCGCTGGTGATTTGCGAAAACTTGAATAGGCTGTAATCGGCAAAGCGCTCGTTAAACCTGGCCAGGAGGTGATCCAGCAGCCGGTTGCGGCGGTCAGACCGTGTTTCTTCACTTTCAACGAAACCCTGGTACGAATCGTATGATTTGAAAATTTTCCCGAAGTCAACAATTTCATCATCGCTGAGCGCCGCATAACAGTACGATGGCAGCATGCCCTTGTCCTGCCATGAAAGAAGCCGGGAAGCTGAATCAAGTTGAGCCAGGTAATCGGCCAGGAGCTGGTCGAAAAACAGGAGGTAGCCCTTCAGCTGCAACCTTTGTGCTTTTCTCAGGGAGGTTGCACTGTCGGGGATGCCCTCCTTGCCAGTCATGTAGGCTTTCGGGAAATCGTGCTGAAACGAATAATATTCATCAACCTGGCGGTTGCTGCCGGTGGGAAAGGGGAGGTCATCTGAAAACCCGGCAGGTTCCTCCGATGTGGCTACGATTGCAGAAAGGGCCGGGATGGTTGTGAATCTGGCAGGGAAATAGATATGCCCCTTGTGGAATGTTATTTTATTCAGCCGTGTTGCCACCGCCGGGTCATAATCAAGGTAAAACCTGAAGCTGGCGTTTGCAGGATCAGACAATTTCAGGCTGTATTTCTCGCCGGTTTTCAGCAGGGTGTATGCCCCTGTTTTGGCATCGAACAGGTAACTGTTAAAATGGATCTCCCTGACAGCCCTGACCCCCTCGATATCCATCAGCAGGTTGATCACATCCGATACATATATGGTTTCACGGTGGTTGTAGGCAGCCAGTTCATCCGCATCAATGAATCCGCGGTGTGCCATCGTTCCCTCGAAGATTTCCTCCACCGGTTTGCCTTTTTTCAGCAGGTCGTCAATCGTGTAAAATGGAATGGTGGGATTGATATAATGGTAAACTACCTGGAAAATTTTAGTGAGTACCTCGTCGGTTTTAGCCTGCGGCGTGAGTTCAATATCTGCACACATGGCGACAGTTTCCTCATTGACAACCGTAACATCATGGAAATCTTCGCAGAGGTTTCGTTTTTCCAGGAGTTTTTCCCTCACATGGAGCCGGTATCCTTCGTTGACCTGGTCCCGGGTGTATTTTCCCTGGCTTCCTTTGGGAGTTCCCTTGATCATGGCAGCCAGAAAAGGATTATAGGAAGTGTTGAGGATCTCAACATCTTCAATTTCGATCCTGACGTTGTACAGCCCTTTCAGGTTGAGTTTCGGGGCGTTGTAATAGGGCGATTTCAGTGAGAGCAACCTCTTTTTTTCATCCTTGTATATTGCAGGGCTATAGGCCTTGCTGTCGAGAATATCCAGCCATATATTCCTCACACCGGGCACCGAATCGATGATATACCTGCGGTAATCGTTGATCGTGACCGGGTGCGATGGAAGAATCTCTTTGGCCGTGTAGAACGCTGCATTTTTATCCGGGCCGTCCGATCCCGGCCTGGTAAGGAGATCATTGATTGGAAATGAGGTCCTGTATCCAAGGTCTGTGAGGGCATAGCAGAGCAGTTCCAGGATGGTGATCCCGGGATCGTGGATATTATAGTCGGTCCATATCTTCCCGCTGAGTTTCGTAATTTGCTCTATGCCGGCAGCCCGCAGGAACCGGTAATCTTCGGCATTCGGTCGTTGCGGCGATTTTGATATCAGGTATTTATCCTCTGTTGACATGTCAGCTTGCAGTTATCGAATGAGTACTATAAGATGTCAGGATCACATCCTCTGCAGTGCCGGAGATCTCTTCATCACAGGAGACCATCGTTCCGTCGCTGAGATACTTTACCACATCAAATGCGGTGATGTAATCAACATAGTCCCTCTCCTCGATGAAATCAATGATCTGTGATTTGTAGATTTTTCCTTCAAAGGAGGGCTTGGCATCTTCATCAATGCTCCATGGGGCAATAAAGCCTTGCAGATCAGTGATCAGCTGCGCCGAATAATAGGTGATGTCACCGTATGCGCTGCCCAGTTTAACCTCACAGGTAACCTGCAGGCATTCGTAAACAGGATTGATGACTTCCAGGTTTACGAACGGGGATGTTTTTGTTCTGACCAGGTCGGCAACCGACTGGAGGGTGCTCTGGTTTAGCCTGGGTTGCAGCAGGTTGGAGTAAGAAACATTGGTGATGTAGGGAAGCAGCACGATCAGGACTTCTCCGGGTGCATATTCGTATGTTGAATTTGAATGGGAGATGCATTTGGCTTTAAAAACCAATGGAAAATTCTGCAGCACGATCCGCTCATAATCCCAGATGCTCCAGCCCCGGTTTTTATGGCGCAGCCGTTCGCTCACGCGCGTGTAAAATTCCCTGTCGTCTTCAGGCAGCCGGCCCTCAAACGATTCGTAGGGCTGCAATACTTTTTTAATCCCTGTGATACGGTCTTTCAGTTTGGAGATCGAGCCCGCCGGGAGTGCATATTCAAGGTGAGAAACATCATTCCCGTTGTCGGTAAAAACGGCCTCGACGGCCTGGGTGGCCAGGCTGATCAGGTTTGGATATGCGTCGCTGTCGGTTGCAACGGCCCCCATGATCCAGACAAGCCCGTCGGTAAGGATGCTGTGGGCTGAAACTGCCTCTGATGGCAGGCTGAATTTGATATAGCCACTGGATGTAAAAGTGTTGGTCGTGTTTTCAATGACCGCACTGTCGTCGAATCGCACCCAATCATTGCCTGCGAGGTAGTACCAGGCGACTTTGTTGCTGTCGCTGATGCTCTTATCAACATTGCCCGTATTGTTTTCAAGCTGAAAATAGATGCTGACCACCTCAGGCTGGCTGGCATTGGCGATGCCGATCAGCAGCTGCCCTTCATCTTCAAAATCAGGGATCAGGGCGTGCAGCTGATCGCAGATCTCATTTTGACCGAAAGGCTGAATATGGAAAAACTGGTTTTCAGGATATTGACTGAAATCGATTACCGTTGAGGCAGTGTAATCAAGCGAAAGACTGTCGAATTCGGGGGTGTATGGCGCTTCCGGAATCCTTTTCTGAGTGGCGTTCTTCGCGTTTGATATTGCAACCATGGTAAAGAGGGTGGGAAACGCTTTATGTCCGAAATCATACTGGAGCTCGATTTTTGCGAAACCCTGCCTGGCTGTAGGGAGGTAGCTTTTTATCCGGTCGTATGAATAATCCGATTGAAGACTGCCATCCTGAAGCGACTGGCTGTTGAAAACATTCTGCCAGAACTCATGGGTTTTCGATATGCCCCGGATGTTGTTGAGCGTGCGGTAGGGATCCACGTACACCTTAGCCGGGTATCCCGCATGCACATTCAGTTCCATGGCTTTCCACATGCCGTTGTCAAGCACCGAAAGCTTCCCTGGCGGATGGCCGGGCTCAAAATATTCAAACTGGCCGGTATCGAAATATTTTTTCTGGGATATGCTGTCGCCCTCGTACAAAAGGTCGAGCGCGTCCTGCCACGATGAATAGTATTTCCTGATGTTGCCGGGCAGTCCTTTCCAGCTTATGCCAAGGTTAAAGGAGCGCAGGTATTTGTTAAACACGTCATTGCTCCCGATATAAAGTGTTGACTTGTTCTTTGCAGGGAAGGCCCCGAAAGGCTGAAATGGCTTGGTGGTGTCAACAAGTCCCGAATCACCCTGAAGCACCAGGTTTTTCATTCCGCTTACCTGCACGGTGATCCCTATGCTACCGGCCGTGATCTGTTTCAGCGTGTTGCAAAGGTTGTTAAAGACAGTGGTTGCCGCTGCTGTGTTTTTTACCGAGAACCGGAGCACAGGATGAGAGGTCTGGAGTGTGCCGCCATGCACACTTGTGTTGTATACACTGAAGGCAGGAAGACCCGGAGCTGCTTTGACAAGCAGGTAAGCCGGATTGAATGTGCTCCCTGACTGCCCTGCCAGTTCTGCTTCCGTCCATCCCTTCTCGCTGGTGTATTCAACCACCAGGCCCGACCGGTCGATCTTTTCCACCCCTGAAAACACCAGGGTGATCCTGCGTTTTCCCTCTTTCAGGTTGAGGATGGGTGAGGCAAGGGCAAACCCATATGTGGCAAGGTTATTCGCGCTGCTGCCGAATGGGTGGAAACTGCCGGTTGCCGAGCCGGTGGCATCAGCAAGGTTTTCAGTGCATGCATCAGCCGAAGCATGGAGGCTGACCTTCGAACCGGCTGTGTTTTTATTCAGGAAAATGGTCTTTACCTCCGATATTTTTGCCTGGTTTACGATGAGTTCGGAGGTGGTCTGGTAATACAGGTCTTTCCCGGCAGGGTCCTTTCCGGCATTCAGCACAGTATCTTTGGCAACCTTGACCTGGGTTGCAGTTTTTTCAGGTTCGAAAAATACGGCCACTTTATCAGGCTCCGCAGCATTGGGGGCTAACCGGAGAACAGTTTTATAATAGAAATCAAGGTGTCTTTTGGTGACCTGGTTCAGATTTTCCCTGGCGATGCCGAAAATCCGGAGAAATGCAATAAACAGCGCCAGGTGCGGGGAGGTTTTTTGCTCCTTTTCAAAGAGGGTGGGATCCGACAGTTTTGCTTCCGTCAGTTCGTCAAAAAATGAAGTCCAGTCGCTCTCCTCAATGTTCGATTCGTTATAATATCTTACCAGCGAAGCATATCCTTTGGTTTGCCTGATAAGGTCAATGATGGTGCGCTCATCCAGTTTTACGTAGGCTTCTTCCAGTTCCAACGGAAACCGTTCAAACTGGAAAGTGCCTTCTCTCTTTAATGGGTGCGCTATGTTGCAACCGTTTGCCATTGTCGCTTTTCGTTAACCGGTTAATGAATGTTCATATCTTCGCCTAAAATTGCCGGGTTACCAGGGTTCCTTCCTGGAGGTAAAAAGGATATACTATATTGTGACGGGTATTGGTCGAGCGGATCACATAATCAATGGATACCAGGATCAGGCCCTCCTCTTCGGTGGCCGTCAGGGTTACCTCTTCGGGGCTGATCCTTGGCTCAAAATAATAGATGGCAGTAAAAACCAGGTCCCTGATATATGTCTGCAGCGACAGGGTGAGCGGTTCAAACATCATTTCGTTGAGGTTGCATCCATACTCGGGCTGCATGATGCGTTCACCGATACGCGTTGCCAGCAGCACCTCGAGGCTGTTTTCGATATCCGTTTCATCGGAGATCATCTTTACGCCCCGTCGCGCCCTCGAAAATTCCGGGGGAAAACTCCAGCCGGTGCCAAGGAATGATATATTTTCTTCCATCGTTTATCCTCCGATCATTACTGTTGGACAACCTGCCGCCGCCATGGCGCCGCACAGGCATGTGTCTGTTGTTCTTAAAGCCGGTTTCCCTCCGATGGTCACCGTGCCGCTTCCCATGGGAAAGATGCTGGCGGTAAGGTGACCCGTATTGGGCGGAATCGGGCATACATGGTTGTCGGTTGCCACGGCAGCCGGCATTGAACCGATCAATACAGTCGGAACACCGGGACCGATGATGGTCCCGCCGTGCACTGTGGTATCCCCGACTCTGGCTGCTGGCGGCATAGTTCTCTCAGTTTAGTTGATTTGTACCATACTTCCTGTGATCTTCGTAATTGCCGAAGAAGAAATTTCAGCAGAGGCCGCGCCTTCTGCTTTCAGCGTAGAACTTCCCTTGAATGAAAGATTAACGCCTTCGATCTTTACATCCCCGCTTCCGGCTTTCAGCGAAATGTCTTTGCAGCTTTCAACTGTAATGCCGTCGGTGGTCATTTTTATTTTGTTAGAATTCTGGTCGGTCAGGGAGATGCTTGAATCTTCCTCGCTGAATACCAATGTGTTCCCGGCAGGGGTCTCGATGGTGATGATCTTTTTATCATCATCGAACTCCACCTTCATTTTTGAACGGGTGTAAAAGCCTTTGATGTTATTGGCATCCGCTGCTGTTTGCGGGGCCGGAAGCTTGCTGCTGTTTACCATTCCCAGGACAACGGCTTTTCTCGGATCGTCGTCGATGAACCCGACAATCACTTCATCGTTGATCTCGGGCAGGAAGAAGCTGCCCCTTTCCTTACCGGCGTCGAGGGTGGCCACCCTGGCCCAGCAGGTACTCTCGCAGTCGGTGACATGCGGAAGTTTAATACTTATGCGGTTTTCACCCTCGGGGTCATTTTCGAGGGCGATGACCGTTGCAATATGCAGCCCGTTGATGGCTGGAAGCGACCCTGATGCCGGACAGGCCGTGATATCGTCATACTGGTTTGCGTATATGACCGGGGAATATCCTATCTGGATATCGGTCTCCCAGGAGCCCTCCGCAATGGAATGGCTGATCCCGCTGACAAACGCATGGCCGTTGAACCTCTCGCCAACCCCGTTGAGATTGATTAGGTCGCCCGGGGTGAGCGAGGCGTACCCGATGCATTTCACCCTGCCGCGGATCCTGGCAAGGTTGTTCCGCACAATGATGGCTTTCGCCATGGCAGTGGCTTCCTGGTCTGTTACAGATGCCGGGATGCATACATTAAAGTCGCCTGTCGACAGGGAAGAGGCAAGATCTGAAACGGAGAGGTTTCCCTGGGCGGAGGTGACCCCGGACCCGGGCTCCTCACTTGTTTTTAGCTCCTGCTCAGCAGCACTCCAGGTTGCCGCAATATAATTGTCAAACGATTTCCTGGCATCCAGTTCAGCTTCAAATTCCAGGATTGACGAACCGTAATAGAGCGAAAGCCCCGGTTCGGCTGAAAGATCAGGAGCTTTAACAATGATCTTTTCCCCGGAAGGGATGACAATTTTGCCGTTTGCCTCTGCACGCATGTTAATGAAATCCCAGTCGGTGGCATTGTACTGCACGAGGCTTTCATGCTGAATGTCCGTTGATTCCACCTCGTATGCGATGCCCGCAGTTCCGAGGATATCCTCCATGGCTTCACTGTCTTTTTTTTCCGGGAAAACCTTATGCTTCCTGGTCAGGGTTGTGATAAAAGCCGGATGCTTGGCAAGGATCGTCAGCGTGGAGGCTTCAGCCTGGAGAATCCTGATAGCATGTTTTACAATAACCCCCTTGAAGATGGTATCGTTGCTTCCGTGGTACCCGGCCTGGATCTCAATGGTTTTTCCCGGAACAAGGTCATCTGTGTTGCTGACCTCGAAATCTTCGGTTGCAACATCCCCGTCGAGCAGGGTTATTTCTGCCTGAGGGATCTTTGACAATTCACAGGTCACGATGATTGACAGAATGCGGTAGGCAGAATTGATCTCCTCCCCGTCCACCATTATGGTGTAGGTTGGCAAATCGCTGGAGGCGGGAGTGGGGACAAGCCGGCTGTCGGGCATCTTTTATCAGGTTGTCTTTTTAATGGGGGGGAAAAAAATCTCTGTTCCCGTTTTTGCATTCCGGAAGTTATTCATCCCGTTCTTCCTGGCAACATCAAGGTAATAGTCATTGGTCCTGTAGATTTTATAGGCCATCGAAATCACCTTGTCGCCGTCTTTGACTTTACGCAGATGAGTCAGGTCGGGGGAATTCTTGTTGTTGATAAGTTCGCTCAGTTCCTGGTCAACGCAACTGCTAAAAA
Organism: uncultured Bacteroidales bacterium; assembly: GCA_903913885.1. Taxonomy (GTDB): domain Bacteria; phylum Bacteroidota; class Bacteroidia; order Bacteroidales; family FEN-979; genus CAIVAT01. The sequence goes on from CAIWMX010000073.1 coordinate 27,035, forward strand.
CGCAACTGACTTTGGCTCTCAGCGGCTTGCCATTGGGCGAAAAAAGATTGTAGGTGATATCAATGGACTTCAGCACGCTTTTCAGCAGTACCGAACCATAACGGATCATGACATAGTTGGGCTTGTGCTGATCCGACTTGTAAGTATATACCACCTTTAAGAGTTTCATTACCTCGTCGGGCACCTCTTTTTTTTCGTTGTTCACAGGTTTTACCCCATCGATGATGAATTCGAAGGTGTAATCCTGCGGTTTGATCATCTTAAAGCGCATCTCGCTTGAAGTGGAGCCATTGGCCTGGCTCTCTTCCCGGTCGATCTGTAGTTTTACCGAGATGGACGACGGGTTGAACATGGCGGTGTATTCACCGGCCTCCGTATCTTTTTCGGTAAAACCTGTGTTTTTATATGCCGTCAGGATCAGTTTTGTAAGCTGACCCGTAGCGGAAATGGTATCAGCCATCAGCGTTCATTTTTTGATTTTACTTTCCTGAGAACTTCATCAAGGATTTTCTGAAGTTTCTTTGCATCGTCGTTCACAGGTTTAGCCTGCGAAGCGGCAGCAGGAGCGTCACTGATCGTGGCCCTGATGACAAGTTCATTTATTTCTACAGGCATGGTGTCAGGTTGAAAGTTCAACGAAATAGTCGTAAGCCAGTTCGATGGTCTCGATGACCAGGGAACTGTCGCTTGCTTTTAGATCCGAGATCTGCAGTTTTACCGGGTAAACATTGCTGAAATTCCAGCTTTTTACAGGGGTGTGCTGGTCGTTCAGCAACGTGATGAGCAGGTTGCAGGGTTGGATATCCAGGTTGTTTATGGCATCATGCGCCCAGTCAACCAGGGGGGAGGAAAGCGGGAAAAGCGCCCTTTTCAGCACCAGGTTTGGAAATTTGCTCCTCACCGGCAGCTTATGGACAAAACGGTTTTCCCCGCCTTCCACCAACTCTTCAGTTGACAGTTCTGTGGCAAGCCCCGAAACCTCAGAGAACTGGGAATCAATTTGGGCTACTCCGCCGGGCAAACCGTCGAAGGTCGCCATGAAATGGAACCCGGGTACAGGATAATTTGTTGATTCTGCCATGATACCAGACCGAAAACCAGGTTATTGACGATTACTGATTTTCCATCGAGATACCTTCATGGGCGATCTCCATCGATTCAATCGCAACCTCGTTGCCGGTGGCTTTCAGCGAACCTCCGTCAAGTTTGACAGGGAATGCATTGCGGACCTTCCATACAACGACAGGTTCGTGGTTCTCGTTGAGGAGACTGATGGTGATGTCCCGGCGTTCGATCTTGTTCAACTGATGGGTGTTCCACCATTTGTAGAACTCGTTGTCGGCGGCGGTAACACCACGCTTAAGGGTAAGGTTTCCGTATTTCTGCATGCCGGGCATTTTGATGGTTGAATAATCAGGACTGACGCCGTCGCGGTATTCGATCACCTGGGTTTCCATGTTGAGTCCGGATACTTCTGAAAATCCGAAATTCGAGCCACCCCAGTCAACCCTGAAGTGAAATACCGGTAAAGGATATTTTGTTGCCATATTGTCTGTTATTGAAGTTTTTGGATTTGATTAAAGATCAGGATTGTTGTAATTTATGGGAAAACCGCAGGATAATGAACTCTGCAGGGCGAACCGCAGCAAGCCCGATCTCAATGATCAGCTTGCCGTCGAGGATATCCTGGGCAGTCATGGTGTATCCCAGCCCTACATTGATGTAGTAGGCATGCTCGGGTTTTGCTCCTGCCAGGGCGCCTCTTCTCCAGAGATTGTTCAGGAAGTTGTCGATCATCCCGCGAACCTTTGCCCACAGATTGGCATCATTGGGTTCAAAAACCGCCCATGAAGTCGACTTTTTGCAACTTTCCTCCACGAAATTGAAGAACCTCCTGACAGGCACATATCTCCATTCACTGTCATTCCCCGCCAGTGTGCGGGCTCCCCAAACGATGATCCCTTTTCCGGTGAAGGACCTGATGGCGTTGATGGATTTTCCGGCGTTCGGATCGATGTTGAGGTTTTCCTGGATAGCGTCGTCTATAAATTCGGAAACGCTGTTGATGGAGTTGATGCTCACATTCGCCGGGGCTTTCCATACACCCCTGGTGGAGTCGACGGCCGAAATTATACCGGCAATCGCGCCGGAGGGAGGCACCAGGGTTGATTTTGAACCCAGGGAACTGAGGATGCTCTTGTAAAAGGTAATGTAATTCACCACGGTGTCAGCCTGGGTGGATTCATAGGCGATGCCCATCTCGGTGAGGGATGTGATCGCATTCGCGACAACCGTGTAGATCTCCTTCAGTTTACTGGCACATTGCGAGATTTTATCCGAATCGGTCGTGCCGGTGATGAAGTTGGGGGCTACGGCACTGATGACCATCGAACCCAACTGGGTTGATAGGAACTTGGCAGAATAACCGCTATAGGTGTTGACGCTGTCGAACAGGTCATGAATTGTCCGCAATGCTTCATTATCCAGATCGATAAGGTCCTGCATGCTTGCAACTACGTTGCTGGTTACAAACGATTGGGCGGAAGCCAGGAAATCGCTGTTGGTTATCAAAAGGGTATCGGCATTGGCTGAATTGTCAACCAGCAGGCCGTCAACCTGGATCAGAAGATCCCAGATGAAGTTAAAAACGCCCTTCAGGTTGGCGACAGTACCCGGTGTATTGATATAGGTGGTGTACTTGTTGTTGAAGATGTCGCTGATGGTGTCTCCGGCGGCCTGGGCGGTAATAAAGGTGTCGAAGCTGGAGGCAATGTTGTCATTGTCTGTGATGAGGCTTTCAACGCCAATCAGCCGGTCTTTGATCTTGGTGCCGTTCTCATCAACATCGGTATCTTTTACCAGTGCCTTGAAGGTGGTGGTCACGCCCCCTTTTGACAGGTTGTTGTTGATATCCCTGAAGGTAAATGTTTTATCATAAACGGTTTGGATCCAGGGGTGGTAGGCTGCGCCATACTTCAGGTTGTTCATCCCGACATTGTTCCTGAAGGTGTCAACATCCGTGGTAAGCGTGTTGCCGGTGGCGGAATCCTTGATGTCCAGGATGGCAAAACGGTCGCCCAGCAGTGCACATTGCGCCAGGGTAGCCTGCTGCAGGGAGCCGAGTTTGTCGGCATCCAGGAAAACAGCATCCGGGAATAGGATCAGTGTTGGTTCATCATATTTTTTCAACTGCTCCAGCCCGCCTTTAAAACCTGAAGTTACATCACCAAGGGCCATGGTGTCGTCATAGTTGCCGACTGAAACGATATAACATGCGCCGCCTCCGTTGTCATAAAACAGCTGGATGCTGTCATAAAGCAGAAATTTGCTGTCGTTTACCGTTGTGGTGGAATCATCCGGGATGTTGTTCGAATCGAGGTTTACTGCAATGTCGGAATAAGATGGGCCTGATCCGAAATATTGCTTGTATTCCAGCAGACTGGTAATCCGGGTCGGAACATTCAGCAAATCATCATCGGTTACTTTTTTTGCCATATACGTGTAACCAATGAATGCCGGAATGGCGGTCTCCACTTCGGCGACAGACGGTGGGAATTTTGAGATTTCTTCTACGTAAACTCCCGGGGTTTTGTAAGATGTTGCCATGTTTGTCGGTTTAAAAGATAAAAATGTTGAGGGTTAAAGTTTCTGGATCGTTTGGGTGAAATTCACAAATGAACTGCTATTGATGGTTGAGGGATATTTAACTTTTTCGGTTCGGGTAATCTGGATCAGTTCCAGGGCATTGGTAAACTCGTTTTTGGTATCAATGAAAACCGTTTTTGATAATGAACCGATCTCCAGGGTGTAAATCCCGGTGGAAGCCAGGTGCAGGTCCCACGAACAGGAAAAATATCCATCGCTGTTCTTAAAGGTGCCGGCCGATCCCACGATCTTTCCGTTGCGGTCGCTGAGGTTGAACGTGGTGTAAGTTGTGCTGCTCAACCCGGCATCGGATGCCTTGACCAGGTATGAGCCAATGCCTGGCAGGACCTTGGTTTTTTCGTAGTGCAGGGCAACAGCGGCAGAAGAGGATGTCGTTTTGGTGCCGGTGTACAACAGCGGGAATCCCAGGTCCTGGCTGGCAGTGTCAGCAAAGAACTTCAATTTTCCAGGAAGGCTGTGGTCGCTGAAGTTTAGTTTAAAAAAAAGAAGTTCATTCTTGTCGAGCGGGAAAACCGGTGTGAGCGCGGAAGAAGTGCCGGGTTGTAATGCAGCCACGAAAATCTCGATCTGACCAGGGCTCATGCGATACCGCATGTTATGCTTTTCAAGGAGCAGCAGGGTTGAATCCGAAGGTTCAAGAAGAACCCCCGCCTGCGACGATGCCCCGGTGGTCTGGTACTGGACGTTGATCGAGAAAAGTTTCTTATGCCATGTAATTACCATCCCTGTTATTTTTTAACCAGTTCAATGCCAATGCCTTTAACTTCCTGAACCTGGTCAAGGGTTTTATTGTCCTGGAGCAGGAGTAACCGTACCTTATATAAAACAGCAGGCACAGGGTTACTTCCCATCGCCTGCCATAATCCATTATTTTGTTCAATGGTCTGGGAGTAAAGATCAACGATGAGTGTTTCGAGTACTTTGGCATCGCCCGTTAAGTCGGACTGGTTAAAAACATTTTTTCCCTGGAAAATGGTGATTACGTATGATATCTGTTTAAGGGCTTCGACATAGTTAATGGCCTTAAACTGAGCTGAAAGAAGTATGTAGAGGTTGAGTTTGATCTCAGGATTGACTACCGATAGAAAATCATCATCCGGGTTGACCCGCCTGTAGTAGTTCTGGTTTTTCAGGACCTTTTCTTCTTCAATGTTGATCAGCGAGAGATAAACTTTGTCGTCGGCAACCGTATCTTTATTTACCGGGGCTAATTTAATACTCTCATAGCTTGCCAAACTGCCAAGCCTGAGGTTCATCTCCTTGTTGAGGTAAGCGCGAAGAAAATTCAATGCGGTATGAATCACTTTTATCCCAATTTAGACGTCTCAAAATTAAAAACTTTTTTAAATAAAAAAATTTTATCAGCTTTGTTTTTCAGAAATGAGCAAAATAAGTGCCGATATGCTGGTAAACAAACTGCTGCTTGATCTCCGTTTTCCTTTGATATCAGAAGGAAAAGAGGCGCTTTTGCAGGCCCGCACCACTTTCGGGAAGAAAATTCTGCCGGAACTTGAAAAGTTGCCCGATCCTGCTCCCGACAGATTAATAAGGATCAATCACCTTGAAATCGACCTTGGGGAGGTGACCTTGGGTGAAATTGCCGGGAAGGTCGCCGGCCTGCTTGAAACAGCGTTAAATCAGGCTGCCGGCGCCTCCCTTTCCCTCGCAGAGGATGACCGGTTTTCTTTTGTACCGGCAGGATCATACGATGAACAGCAGGCTGAAGCACTTTTTAAATATCTTGTATCCGGTTATTCAGGCTGGCAATTCAGATCCGGCGTGACCTCCACGTCAGCCGGTTGGTTAATGGCGGTCTGCGGCCGGGACGATCCAAAGCAGGTTTCCAGGCTGTATCAAATGCTGGCTGGGAATGAACTCCCGGTATGGGACAGGAAGCAGGCCTTCCTCAGGTTCATCGGTTTGTTGACAGCCGGTTCAAAAATGGATTTCCTCGTAAAATTCACAGAAAGGTCGCCGGCGAAGGTTAAGGATCTTATTGGAAACGTGATCACCAGGCTGAGATCACCCGGATTACTTGTCAGCCCAGGCGGCAGGGAACATGATGAATTACTAGGCATCCTGTTGTACCAGGTTGTTTTTGGCATGGATGAAAAGCCTGCCGCTGGGCGGAGCAACAGATTAAGCAGGGCGGATGCTTTGCTTTCAGCAATCACCATGCCCGGGCAGGGAATTCCGTCAGGGGTGAAGGAAAATAATAAAAGAAAGAACAGCTCAGCCGGCAAAGCCTCGCCGGCCAGGGGCCTCCGTCATTTCACTGTCGTCAAAACCGATATAAAAAATGAAATAATTCAATTGTCCCCGGATAACGATTTCCAGGGCCAGTATAGTGAAACGGAGAGGATTTTAATCGGGAATGCAGGGCTGGTGCTGCTCGCTCCCTTTCTGACCCGTTTTTTTGAAAACACCGGGCTCGTGAAGAAAGGTGAATTTCTTTCAAACCGGCACCGGAACAGGGCGGTATTCCTGTTGCACAGGATAACGGTGCCGGCAGGCCGGTTCACAGAGGATGCGCTTGTGCTGAATAAACTGCTTTGCGGGTTGCCGCTTTCTGCAGCCATTGATTTGCGCCAGAAACTTAAAAGCAGGGAAAAACAGGAGATACTCGAACTGCTGGAGTCGGTTGTCGCGAACTGGACCGTGTTGAAAAACACCTCCCCGGGCGGTTTGCGTGATGCCTTTCTCGACAGGAAGGGCACCGTTGAAAAAAACGGGGAGGATTACCTGGTCAGGGTGGAGGTGCTCCCGCATGATCTGCTGGTCTCCTTCATCCCCTGGAACTTTACCGTTATTAAATATCCATGGAATAAATACCTTATTCATACCGAATGGACTATGCCCTGAAAACAAATCCCGAGGGAAACAGGTCGTTCCTTGAGAACGAAATCGACTGGATGGCTGCCGTGCTGAATCACCGGTTGAAACTTTATTTCAACCAGGAAGGAGCTGCTGGTCCCGTGTATCAACACAACCCGCCTGTGCCGGAACAGCATGTAACGGGCGACAGATACGCCGATTTCGTTATCCGTCACGGCATGGACTTCGATGACAGGCTTTGCCTGGTACTGTCGCTTGTTCCCATCATAAGGCCACAGCTCCTTGATTGCCTCCAGGTGAAAAATTCCGACACCGATCAGCGGTTCGTCGAGTTCGGATGCACAAGGGGCACCAATTATCCTGGTTTACTGCCAACTGTCGAAACCCTGGTCTTTTTGCTGGCCGGCGATGATATCCCCCTGAGGATAGGGGCACTCGCCCGGTTTTCGCATGCCCACTTCCTGTTCCGGATGAAATACCTGCTGCTTGAGGCCCCTCCCTGGCCTGATCCTCCTACCTCCGCAGTGCTTGCTCCATCAGACGAACTGGTGGAACTGCTTATCAAAGGAAAGGATTTTACACCAGAATTTTCGTCCGCTTTCCCCGCACAAATTCTTACAACAAACCAGGACTGGAACGACCTCGTCCTCGATCATGAAATGATGGAGCAGATCAACGAGATCAGGATATGGGTTGAATATGGCGAAAGGGTCCTTTCCGAGTGGGGGCTTGGTTCAAGGGTGAAACCAGGATTTAAATGCCTCTTTTATGGCCCCTCCGGGACCGGCAAGACCTTTACAACGATGCTGCTCGGGAAAGACACCGGGAAACTGGTTTTCAGGGTCGATCTCTCCATGGTGGTTTCGAAATATATCGGGGAGACTGAAAAAAACCTCTCCAGGATTTTTGACGCTGCTGAAAGGCTGAACGTTATCCTCTTTTTTGACGAAGCGGATGCGCTTTTTGGCAAGCGTACCGAGGTGAAGGATGCACATGACCGCTATGCCAACATGGAGACCTCCTACCTGCTGCAACGGATCGAGGAGTACAACGGGTTGGTCATCCTGGCGTCGAACCTGAAGTCAAACATCGATGATGCCTTTGCCCGCAGGTTTCAGGCGGTGGTGCATTTTACCATTCCCAACCCGGAACAACGGATGCAGATATGGCAGAACACCTTCTCGCCGAGTACCAGGAATGAGTCAAAGATAAACCTGGAAGAGATTGCCGCGAAATATGAAATTTCGGGGGGAGCCATCCTGAACGTCGTGCGATACTGTTCCATGATGGCCATGAGCAGGCAGAGCAACATCATCCTTTATAACGACCTGGTAAACGGAATCAGGAAGGAGTTCAGAAAGGAGGGGAAGACCATATAATTCCGTATCACATGATTTTTATGCGGGAATCAAAATATATTTTATATTTGAGCCGGAGTTTAATTTATGTCACAGGCTGTTGTTTCAATAAAACGGAATAATTTACCTGCTCCCTCCCTGCAAAGGAAGAGCAAGGCAAGGACTGTGTCTCCTCCGGTTCCCCTTGTTGTTGCAGCCAGTCAGCAAGCCCTCCGTGCAAAGCCCGCGAATGGTTTTTCATGGATGAAGGAGAACCCGAAAATACAGGCGAAAACTGTTCAGCCTGCTTCGTTTACAAGCAGGCAAGCCGTGATTCTGCCTAAAAAAGTTGTTCCTGCCCCAGCCATACAAACAAAACAAGCATCGTTTCCCATCCAGGCCAAACTGGAGATTGGCAAAGCAGACGATCATTACGAAAAGGAAGCCGACCGGGTAGCAGGCCATGTGGTATCCATGAGCGATTCACAGGTTCAGCACCATGAACCGGCAACGGCACGTTCAAAGGCCATCCAGGCAAAACATGACCAGCCTGCCATGTACGACAGCCTGCTTATATCCTCCCTGCTGCAAACAAAGCCTATGCCGGTTTTTCCGTCAGCAACCCCGCCAGTACTGCAGAAACAGGGAATGAACCCGTCCCGGGCTGGTCCTGTGGCTGGTAAAACAAACAGGGATGTGGAATCCCGCCTTAATGCCTCCGGCAACAGGGGAAGCCCGATGAGCCAGGAAACAAGGACATGGTTTGAATCGCGCATGGGCGCTGATTTCAGCCAGGTTCGCATTCACACCCACCCCGATGCTGTCGCCATGAACAGGTCGTTAGGGAGTTATGCATTTGCTCATGGCAGAGATATTTATTTCAACCAGGGCCAGTATAACCCTTCGTCGTCATCCGGGCGACTTCTGCTGGCCCATGAATTAACGCACGTAATACAGCAGGGTGCCGCTGTGCGCAGGAAGCCCATTCCACACAGCATTGCGCGGGCACCGCCATCCATTCAAGGCTTTGGCATCTCGGATATCCGCGGGATGATCAACGACATAGCCATTAACATCCCCGGCTTTCAGCTTGTCACCACCATTATAGGATACAATTTCATTCTAGGGGAACCGGTTGCGCGCACGAGCGCCAACCTGATCCTGGGATTCCTGAGGCTTGTTCCGCCACTGGGTACCGCATTAGCCATGGCGCTGCAATCTTCTGCCAAATTCCAGGAGGCCTGCAGCTGGGTTGACGCACAGGTTGACTCGCTGGGGTTGTCGGTGCAGGGTTTCCTTAATACCATGAGTACTGCCCTGGATGCATTTTCCGTGGGCGATCTCCTTGACCCGGGAGCTGCCATCGATCGCACCATTAATTTTTTCCGGCCCTATTTCGCACGGGTTGTCAGTTTCGCTTCATCAGTCTTTGACAGGATCATTCAATTCCTGAGAGAAACAGTCCTTCGCCCGTTGGGTGATTTCGCCAGGACCCTGCCCGGATACCCGCTTTTGTGCGTCATTATGGGAAAAGATCCCGTTACAGGCGATGTGGTGCCCCGGACCGCTGAGAATTTTGTTCACGGGTTCATGAGCCTGATCCCGGGAGGAGAGGAAAAATGGCAGCAACTGCAGCAATCAAGGGCGATTCCCCGGACATTTGAATGGCTTAGCGCGCAGGTCCAGGCACGCAACCTTACCTGGGAAAGGATTGCCGGTACCTTCATCGCTGCCTGGGACTCACTTTCGGCCGCCGATGTGTTGCATCCGATCGATACCATCCAGCGCATTGCCGGGCTATTCAGGCCGTTACTGACCGATATTGTATCCTTTGCCCTTTCAGCGCTGGAAAAGATACTGGAGCTGATCTTCGAGGCGGTCATGGGGGCCGGGGGCGCCCGTATTCTTGCGATCCTGAAGAAGGCTAGGGCCACATTCCTCATCGTAATAAAGGATCCCGTGGGATTTGCGGGCAACCTGATTCGCGCGGTTAAACAGGGCATCGGGCAATTTTCGGCGCGGATACTAATCCATTTGCGCGAAGGGTTCATCCAGTGGCTTGTAGGCGGGTTGATGAGCGCCGGAATTCAATTGCCGGAGCAGTGGGACCTGAAAGGCATATTATTCTTCGTCATGCAGATCCTCGGGCTTACCTACGACAGGATCAGGCAGAAAATGGTAAGGCTGATAGGCGAACGGGCGGTAACAGTGCTTGAATCTGGGTTTGAACTGGTGAAACTTCTTGTCACCCAGGGGCCGATGGCAGCCTGGCAGAAGATCCTTGAATCGATCGGGAACCTGCGCGACATGGTGCTGAACGGCATCCGCGAATGGATCCAGCAAAAGATCGTGATCGCGGCCATCACAAAGCTTGCCAGCATGTTCAACCCTGTAGGCGCGGTCATCCAGGCCATCCTGGGGATTTACAATACCATCATGTTCTTTATCGAGCGCATCAACCAGATCATGGCGCTGGTTGAATCGGTGGTCGATTCGGTTTCGAGCATTGCGTCGGGAGCCATCGGTTCTGCTGCTAATTACGTTGAACAGGCCATGGCGCGAACAATACCTGTGATCCTTTCATTTCTGTCGAGGCTCATCGGCCTGGGTGATATTGCCGATCCCATCAGGAAAGTGATCCAGGCCATCCAGGCGAGGGTTGATGCAGCACTCGACAAGGTGGTGGAATGGATCAGGAGCGCTGCCCGGAGGCTGATAGAGATGGGAAGTGCGGCTGTTTCGGCAGTGGTTGGATGGTGGCGTGAAAGAAGATCATTCAGGGTGGGCGGTGAATCGCATTCAGTCTATTTTTCAGGGGAAGGCCGTTCCTCGCAGGTCATGATGGCAAGTGAACCCAAACGCTACCGCGACTTTATTGCTAACCAGGCAAACAACATTCCAAATATCCCTGAAAAGGCTGAAGCATTAACCCTGTTGACCAATATTGAAACCACCAGGGATGCCGGGGGAAATTACAGCACCGGGAGCATGAACAGCAACCCGAATCAGGCAGCCGATAACCAGAAGGTAACCCAATGGTTAACCCGGCTGGCTGAAATATCTCCGCTGCTGGTAAGCAACGGGATACCCCTTTCCACACCGCCTCAGTATAACGGCCTTTCAAATGGCTTTGGCCTTGGCATGAGTGCTGAGCGCCTCACAAGCGCAGGCCCTGAAGGGTCGGGACCGAGTGTTTCGAACCCGATCTGGGAAAAATTATTAATCCGCCGACAGGGTGGCAGAACCTATTATATACGGGGCCATTTGCTGAATGATAACGTGCATGGGCGTGGTGACACCTGGCTTAACCTCACCCCGATGTTCCAGAATGAGAACGGAAGATTTGAAAGGGAAATTGAGAAGAAAGTTAAGGAGCGGGTATTGCATGCCACCGCTCCGAAAGCCGTCTTTTACAGTGTCAGTGCCACGTACGACAGGGCAACTGCCAGGAGTACTGAAAGATCGCATGTCCACGGCCAGATACAATTGGTGTCGGATGCTGTAAAGAAAGATAAGTTGATGAAAGTGTGGGAGGCGGAAGCATATGTGCCGACAAAACTAAGTATCAAGGCTGATGAGTATGCCACCCTGACCGGCACGGCTAAAACCAATTTCATCAGCAATCCCGGGTTTGTCAATAGTATAGAAGATCAGGATATTTTGCATTACAATGTGGACGGTGCTGCTCCTAAAGTTCTTAAACGGCTATCCATCAATGATCCCGGGCCCGATGGCGAAAAGGCGCTGATGATCCTGCCGAATATTGGGAGTGCCAGGGCTGCAGCCATCCTGGCGTATTTATCTGCCAACAGTAACTATAAGTTTACCTCATATAATGATTTGGTTGCCCGGATTCATGGGATGACACCCGATATGGTAACCAACTGGTCCTCCCTGGTGAATGCTTCCGGCAGCCAGTTGGTTTATTTCAGCGGAAATACGGAGTGGGAGTAGTAGTTTCCGCGTGTATGAAATTTCAGTTCGATCCGATGGATTTTCATTTACCTTTACCGTGCTTTTGCCATTTAGGGTGCAATGGACTGGTCAGAGGAAAGACGTGTGCCCTTGCAGTCACAAACAGTAAAATCGAAGCAACGCATGACAGCAACAGACAAGATAACCATCCTGGTTTTTGACCAGGAAAAGGAATTTGCAGTGGAAGTTCATCAATATCTGCAGAACTCCGGATTTACTTCATTTTCGACAGGGAAACTCAGTGAACTCAGGAGTGTCTTAAAGGAGAAGAAGATCGATCTGCTCATCCTGGATGGTAGTATACGCGGAAGTGATGCCATCGCATTACTGCAGGAGGTCAGACAGAATTATCCTGATCTTGATGTGATTGTCACCTCGGCGACCTTTCCAACAGAAATGGTGATCGGGGTAATGCGGCTTGGCGCCATCGATTTCCTGCGTAAACCATACAAATCAGCCGATTTGCAGGTTGCCGTGGAGAGAAGCAGAAAATTTGCCAGCCGGCAGCTCAAACTTAAACTGGCAGAAAACAGGAATTCCCTGATCCCGAAATCATTGGCCGAAAAGATCGGCCGCCCTTTTATCGGCGTGAGCCAGAAGAGTCAGGAAATGTTGGATGCCGCCATGACCGCTGCCCGCTACCCTGATGCCAATGTGCTGATCACAGGGGAGAGCGGAACAGGGAAAGAAAATATTGCCAGGATCATCCATTATTCCAGCCAGCGGAAGGATCATATTTTTTGTCCTGTGAACAGCAGTGCCATTACTGATTCGTTGCTGGAAAGTGAATTTTTTGGTCATAAGAAGGGCTCTTTTACCGGCGCCATTGCAGATAAAACGGGCTTCTTCGAAGTTTGCAACCAGGGCACCCTGTATCTTGACGAGATTGCCGACATGCCCGTCAATCTCCAGGCGAAAATTTTACGTGCGGCCGAGGAGAAATTAATTACACCTGTTGGAGATACCATCCCGGTTCAGACTGATTTCCGGATTATCTCATCGACAAATCATGACATCGAAAAAAGTGTGGAGGAGCATAGGTTCAGGCTTGATCTGCTGCACAGGCTTAACACATTTCACATCCATATTCCACCCCTGCGTGAAAGGCCCGAAGATATCAGGCCGATCCTGGAATATTTTTCAGATCTGTTTTCGCAGAAGATGAACAGGCCCGCGCTGACCATCGCCGATGAGGTTTACACGGTGCTTGAGGGATATTCTTTTCCGGGAAATATCCGGGAGTTGAGAAATATGACCGAGCGGGCCATCATGCTTTGTAAAAATAATTTACTCGTCCTTGACAATTTTCCCATAAAATCGCGGACGCATGGTTCATCCAAAGTACACACTGAAATCACCAGCTTGAAGCATGCTGAAATCGAATTGATACATAAGGTGCTCAGACACTGCAAATACAATCAGAAAGCGGCAGCCGAAATACTTGGGATCACCCGTGACGCCCTGATCAGGAAGATGAAAAAGTATAATATTATCATTGGGAAAAGCGAAGGTGATCGTTAATTTCACACACGTGTGCGAATAATTTACAGTAATATGTATTTACGTTGTAAAATGCTAATGTATAATAATTTTATTTATACTTTTTTATGAAATTTAAATAACTTTAAATCAGTAATATAGAAAAATAGGATATGTAAAGATAATTTCCATGCAAATTTTGGCCTGATAGTTGCTATACTTGATTTAGTAGTAAATAAATCAAGTATGTCACGGGCAAAATTTACAAACGGTATTTTTTCGATCATCCTGGTGACTATTTTATTTACGTTTGATTCATCTGGTCAGGATACTCATTACACCCAGTTTTCAAACATTCCTTTGTATTTCAACCCCGCTTATACAGGTGTTTACACCGGCGCACGGGTGAGATTTAATTCCCGGATCCAGAATACGACCACCTCAAGATTTAACGGGTATCATCTTTCCGCCGATTTTGGCGACCGCAATCTGCCCGGCAGCGGTGGTTTTGGCGTGATGGTCAACACGGACGACCAGGGGGTGAGATTTATCAGGAACTTCGACCTTGGAACTTCTTTTGCAGCGCGTGTCCCGTTCACCCGTTACCTCATCGGCCAGGTAGGTATCAAGGCAACATGGAACCAGAAGATTGTCTCCTGGGATGATTTTATCCTTTCCGACAAGTTGACTGAAGCTTACGGACACCTGTATGATTCATGCGCCGGCAGGCATGGCAAAAGCAGCCTGAACGCAGCCGACTTCGGTATTGGCGGACTGGTTCAGTTTGTCGGCCAGGGTGGATCCTTTTCCGGAACGGCGGGTGTTGCCGTTGATCACCTGTTCGAACCCGATCAATCGCTGATAGAAACTGTAAAAGCACCGTTGGCCAGGAAATATACCGTACATGCCGACTTTGTTTTTTCGGTAAAATGCCCGACAGGCCTCAACGCCAGGGAAGATGATCCTTTGAAGATCAACCCGGGAATCGTGATCCAGCACCAGGGCAATGTGAACAATTACCAGGTGGGACTCAACCTGACCAATTACGGACTTTATTTCGGCGTATGGTGCAACGGTACCTATGGCCCTGTAAAAAGCAATTCAATCTCTCTTTTAGGCGGCTACAGATACAAGGTTTCCGAAACAACCAGCGTCAAATGTACCTACAGCTACGATATGCAGGTATATGGCCCGCACAAATGTGACGGCGGCATTCACGAGATCAGCCTGGTCATAGAATTTGGCAGCCTTCATATTTTCAGGGGATCCGGCAATGCCTACCGTAATTTCTCCAGGAAAAACAGCAGCAACGACGGTAAAAACCAGCTGGCTTACGCCAGTTTCTAAATCCCGGGTGAGTATCTCCTGTCCGGTTGACCCGGTAAAAATTACAAGACTTTTTTCTTTTGTGATTCCCTGCAGAAAGTAACCGGATTATTTTTCTTCTGTTTTATCCGGTAACGGGATAAGGATAATTTTTTGTCCTTCGATATAATCGCCGGTGGCCAAAGCCTGGATCTCAAATTTCAAGGGAACCGGCTTTTGAACACCAAGGAAACCCAGCTGGGCCTCGTCTACTTCAAGCGTGTATTTTCCGGGGGGAATATCCATGGCATAAAAACCACCATCGGCGAAGGTACGCACAGTTTGCTCATATTGGCTGCCGACACCCTTGATCAGGAGTCGCAAACCACCCTGGCCCTGCAGCCCTGTACCCCGCTGTACGCTGACCATACCATCAATTACCCCTCCGCGATAGAACGGTATCTCGATTCGCTTGAACTGATTCGGATCAGTGATAAAGGAAAATTCATTCGTTAACGGCACCAGGGTCGGATCTGAAATTGCAGCACGGTTGACTTTAAGGTTGTAACGGTAGTAACTTTGCATTTGACTGATGCGCAGCACGCCGTCTTTGCAAACCTCACTGGTAGTAGGGTTGTCAAGGATAACTGAATTGTAAGGCAGAATTTCATCTCCCTTGTCGAATTTGCCTGAGTTGTTGACATCGACATAGGAGATGACCGATATCGCAGCACTCCCTGCCTGTTCGCGGTTTGAAAGTTCTATTTTTCCCTGCCGGGAGTCCACCCCCAGTGAACCGGATAAATTCTGACGCAATGAAACGGATTTTCCTGTTGAGTTGAACAGCGTATTCGACCGGATACTTTTAAGATCAATTGTCAGGCCGATTTCGGTAGCGATCTGTTTCTGCATAAAGTTATAAGCAAAGCTCAGATTCACCCGCGCGTGACTGAACAGTGTACGGGATAGTTGAATATCTGTCTGGGTTAATTTTTGATACCTGAAATCATACACATCCTGGGCCCGGATAAACATGCCCCTGATGTATACCGGTATGCCTGGGGTGCGTGCGATTGTATATGTGAGTGAAGCCGTTAATGAATGATCGGTGAGGATGGCAACATCATGGATATGGGCCATCGAATACTTGTAGTTAGCCCGGAGGTTGAATTGCCTGAACCTGGAGCTAAGATCCAGATTGATCTTGGTTGATGTTCTGCCGGAAAGTTGAGTTTCCTGGACGCTCAGGCGGACACCTGAACTAATTCCCAGGATTTTTACCGGGAGGTAAGCACTCCCCGTGAAATCATCAATGGCACCGAGTGTATTGAAAATGCCGATATGCGGATAATGAGCATAAGCAAAATTAAGGTTCAGGTCAGAATGGTACATGACGCTGCCAGAAAAGCGGTAATAATTGGCCGGGGCAATGTCAGTGGAAACCAGGTATTGTTTTGCAATGCGGCCCGATAAACTGCCATACCAAAGTGGTGTTCGCTTCCACAACTTTGGTGTGGTGTAGTCTGTCCCTATGGAACCTGTCAGCCATTTTGTAATACCGACTGCAACGTCGCCGTGTCCGGCGTATTTATCAGTTGAAATATCAGACATTGAATTTTCAATGGTTCCGCCCTGGAGGTGATAATCAACAACACCCTTTGGCAGGAACGTAAAAGGTACCTGCAACTCCCGGTCGATAAGTTTCACCTCTCCTGACGGGGTGTATACCCTGGTGCTGAGGTGCGACACACCATAAGATATGGGGACATTGAAACGGTAGTAGCCCAGTTCGTCGGCCCGCATATACCCGATCAGCTTTCCGTTCATGTACAATTCGACTTCCGATTCCGGTTCGGTATGCCCGTCGAACAGGTAGTTGTCATAACTCTTCCGGGGCTGTACCGGGTCATTGGTGATTGAAATTCCCCTGATTTGTTTTGAGTTAATTCCCGATGTTGACAACTGACCCGCCGTGAAAGTGGCAAAAAAAGGGTTTTCCCGCACAACGAACCGCCATCTAAGGCCACTTGATTGCAGGTAATTCGGTGTGTTGGCTGATTTTGTTCCGGTTACGGTACCCTGGATATCCCCCCCGATGACCTCCATTCCCCCGGTAAATATATAGGATAAATTTTGGGATTGGGATGTGTACATGCCATTCAGGGCATAGTCTACCATGGCCCCTCCAAGGATTTTTCGCGACCGTTTGTAGGCAAGCGGGAAGTCTTTCGTGTCGACCTGGTTTTCCGACATTTTGCTTCGCTGTTCCGCCCGTTCTCTCTTTTCCTGCACGGGAAGCTTGTTCCCGGTAACAAGCGTTAAAGTTAGGTAATTGATATTCGCTGTGAAACTCAACCCGAAAACTTTTTCGAAGAGCGCAGGACTAAGGTAATAATCCGTGGCGCCGATCTTGAAATCCTCAGGCGTAATGGGAAATACCTCGCGCCCCAACTGGATTTGCAGGAGGTTGAGGTTGATCACATACGGGTTGTTGGGCTTCAGATAGTTTCCGCGGATGGTGAAATTTTTTATATCCGGTTCATAGTTTATCTGAAAAATGTTGAAGAGTTCAATAACCGGCAGGTAAACCTGATTTGCCTGGTCGTTAAGGAGGCAGGGAATATAATAACCCCCGATGGCAGGATGCCTGAAAGCCAGCATCACCTCCTCATCGGCAGCCTGGGAAAAAACACATGTGACAGGAAAAATAAGGGAAAGGACGAATAAAAAGCAGGATTTTATTTTCATCGATTCCTTAAACCATGCCTATTTGATCGAAACGTCAAACGATTGTTTGACCGGAGCGGCCTGTACCAGGTCGGTGGCGGACATGTCTCCGCGTTTTGTCTCAAAACCGAGTTCCAGTTTATAGGAACCGGGTGCGACTTTTGTCACGTTGAGATCCACTCTTCTTAAAACCTTAAAATAGGCGGTAGTGGAGGTTTGAAAGGAGGAAACCACTTTACCCTTACCGTCGGTCAGTTTTGCAATGACGGACCCGATAAAGGGCGCTTCGCCAAGTCGGTTCACGGTGGCCATCACAACCAGCATGGTGTCTTTCTGCTTCACATCGACTTTTTCGATCGAAATGCCGGTGGTAACTTTTCCCCTTTTGTAAAAAGCAGGAATGATCTGTTCAAAGTTCAGTGATATTTTGGTGCTGACCCCTTCAGCAGTCGGCTGGGTAACTTCCGCCGTTTGGGGTTTGGCAAGGATCTTCGCCCTGGTGAAATAAAAACCATCTTTCATGCCGGGTGAGGGTTTAACCTGAACGCGAATCGTCCGCTGCTGGTTCGGAGGCAGGATAAAGGTGCGCGGGAAAGCCCTTACGACCGGATCCATCGCGTATTGCTGATAGGCAACAGTATCCGTATAGATCATCACTTGATTCCCTTCCTCATCTGATGCCGGATACCCAAAGGCAAAACTAACCACTATTTCCTGAGAAATGGATGAATTGTTGCTGAGATAAATATTGCCCACCCCGCTTTTTCCGTCAACGGAAACATAGGGGGGAGAGATGGAAAGTTGGGCCCGGAGCGCAGTGCAACTCAGCAATAAAATAATCGCAATGGCTGCTTTGTTAAGGTTTTTCATGGTTGAAAAATTAATGTGAATAAATTCCGTATTAAATAACAACCCCTAAATGGGTCGACTGTAAATTGATACGTAAAGATAAAAATAAGGTTACATTATTTTCACCGTGAAATTACAAAATCTTTTAATTGATTGAGATTAAATAAAAAAAAACCGGGAAGTTCCCGGGATTTTGCCTTGATTGCATGTAAGAAATGTAAAAGCCGGTGCTGGAACTTCACAACACCGGCTTTTTATTTCGGTTAGTTATAAGTAGCTGACAGTGTTATTGCTGCTGAATAAGAACCGGAGGCTTGTAATGCGATCGGAGAAACAGTACCGCCTACTTTAACAAGAATGCTAGAAGACTGATATTCTGAATTATAGTCAACTGAATTAATAACAAACGAAGGTGTTAAGGTAGATCCAAGTGAGACATCTTTTGTTCCAATCTTACCTAATTTTGTTGTTGAATAATCCGAAAAAGTTATTGGTAGTTGGTATGATCCATTGACCAAATTGTCAGGTAAGGTAAATGCAAGTGTAACCTGTGTATTAGCACCTTTTCCAACAGTCCAGGAACCAGATGTTTCTGTTAGGCCACCTGCCTGACCATGGAGAATATTATTAGCTGTACCAATGGCTTTTACGTTCCCAGGAGTCACATTACCAAATTCAAGTGGTACTCCGGATGTAATCGTGATAAGGGCCTGAACATCTGCATGGCCGGTTATACCAAGAACTACTGGTGTAGGTGTTTGTGCATAAGTTGCTACTGAGAAACCAGCCAGAAGAATAATTACTGCGAAAAATTTCATTGTTGTTTTCATGATTTTTGCTTGTTTTAAAGTTAGTTACTTGTTTTGATTGGTTTGATTTTCGTATTTGTTTTATTTATATTCGGTTTTACTGGTATTTCTTAATATTCGATCGTAAGCCTGACATCTCCTTCAAAAGTGCTTTGCGCGTTGGCCGGGATTTCAGCCGTTCCCTTGAGGTAGAGGTAGGCAAGAAGATCTTCGTCATTCACTGATTCTTTCACTGTTTCTTTCGCTGATTTGCGGAATTTGAAAACATTGTATTTGTTGGCCGACCATTTTAATTTATTACCAGATGCTGCCGTGTTGTTATGCCAGGCAACATTCATGATAAAGGGCATTGTAAGATTCTCATGGTTGACCAGCACTTCGGGGGCGTCAAGTTTTACAAGTACATCGGTGTTTTCTTTCCCCTTGAGCATAAACGTACCCATTGCATCAACAAATCTTGCTTTCCCGGTAAAACTGTCGTCGGTCACTTTCATGCCATTGTCATCCACCACTTCGAAGGGCCTGGTTTCCTGCATGGCTACCGTGGTATTCACCTTGATATTTACCTTCACTACCTGGCCGGAAACATTCACAACATGCAGAAAACAGGCAGCAACCATGACCAGGGAGGCAATCAGTCGGTTTTGGTTTTTTGTTTTCATGGGTTTGCGTTGTAAAATTTGGCCTGGTTTGTTTGTGCTCTCTTTATTACCATAATCGTGCCAAACTATTAACATGCATATAATCAATTTAATAACATTTTACACATTGTAAACGTTGTCCCAAATTGGTAAAATATATCTCAACTTTAGAAATTGAGGGAAAACCGTAAAAAATGGTGCGGCCAGTGACATTAATTGAATTTGGTATATTCTACCGTAATATTGATAGTACCTTCGTAAAGCCCTGCATCGACTGATCCAACCGGGCCAACCGAACCATAAATAAAGAGCCAGGCTGTTTTTCGGGGCGGGACGTATCCCGCCGATGGCGGGGTTGGCGGGGGGCCGGGGGGGCCGTTGACCCGCCGGAATATGGGGAAGGTGGCGGAATTGAAACTGGCCGGCACCTCTACCGCCTGGTTCTTTGCAACCGTTACATCCGTGGGGTTGAGGTTTGAATAGGCGAACCGTAAATGAAAAGGAATCTTGTTGGTGGCATCCAAATCGAGTGTTGGAGGGGCACTGATGGTAACTGTAACGTCATAGTATTCAGTGCCTTCAATGGTCAGCACAGCGGCTTCCTGGTCGTGCAGGTTGATGGTAACCGTTTGGTTGATCCCGGGATTGATCACCTGCGTTTTGTTATTGAAATTCAGGTCTCCCGGAACGCCGGTAGTAATGAGAATGTCGCTGCCCGCCCAGGTCCCGAAACTGATATGCTGTGCCTGGGTCGCAACAAATGAGGATATCAGGAAGTATACCCCTAATACGAATATTGGTTTTGACTTTTTTCCCATGTCAGATATATTCGATATCAATGGTGAACTCTCCCTCATAACTTCCAGGTTTTGCTTTGGAGAGGTCGACTTCTCCGCCTAACCACAGGTAGAATTCACCTTTTTCGTTGAACTGGACGATCCGTTCCACCTGGTCAATCAACTGGGAAGCACCCTGGTTGTCGGATTTCAATCCGCTCAAACTATATTTAAAGATCATGGCGCCATCGCCTGCGCTGTTTGTAAGCAGCAGGTCCCTGACGTAGGTTAACCGCACCTGGGCGTTGACTTTGCCCCTGACCAGGATTTTCCCGGCTTTATCGTCGGTAACCGGGGAAATGTTAAGGATACCCTCCTTCGAACTGGCTTCGTCAACGATCATATCCTTCATGGGTACCAGTTCTATGCCGGTGACTTCGACCACGGTGGCGGATGCCTTGATGCTGATTGAACCCTGGCCTCGGAGGGTCGTGGTGATTAAAAGGCAAAATCCCAGGAACAAAAACAGATGCTTATTATATATTTGGGTGTGTTTTTTCATGGTTAGGTTAAAAAATGTAATGCTTTCTTGGTTAATATTTTTCGGGTTCTTCTGAATTGCCCGATGGACGTTGGGCTTGCAAAGTTACGAAATCAGTTCCTACACCACCCACTAAAGTAATTAACACCTGTGCGAAATCCGGTTTTCCCATTTTGAGAAATCAGCGCGAATCTGCGAAACATCTTGTATACCAGATGGTTTTGCATAGGTGTGGATTGTTATTGTCCTGTTTTTATCAGTTTAACGACACAGGTTACATCAGGTGTTTTCAGCCGCAGCAGGTATATGCCTGCTTTTACGTTCAGACCTGACCACACGAAATTATAGATCCCCGCCTCAAAATGGCGATCGGCGATAACATCCACCTCCCTTCCGTACAGATCATAGACGATCAGGGTCGCATTTGTTGCCAGCGGCAGGCTGATGCGCACGTTCGTGGTGGTAGCGAAGGGGTTTGGATAGTTGGGCAGAAGTTTGGCTACCGGCGGGGTGTAAAAAGGATCATCGCCGGTGACGCCCTTCTGAATGACGATGGAGAACGGCGGCAACTGGGTGGAACTCTTCAGCAAACTTTCGCGCGAAACAGGGTTCATGATTTTGCCGGGCAATACAGGAACCGTATTGGTATCCGGAACAACATTGCTGCTTTTTGCCGCTGCCAGGTCGAAGGTAAGACTTTTTGTGCGGCGCATGGAGATGGCTTTCTTGTTCAGGTGATCCTGCAGGGCGATGGCCCAGTCAGAAGGCCAGTCGGTCGGGAGTTCCCAGGTCAGGGTATAGGTTCCGCCCAGGCTTTGCCTCTCTTTCTGACCGCCGGTAAACAGGGGGATGTTGATATAATCGGATCCGTTTGCAGGCAGGTTGTTAATGACAAGCGGCATGGTATGGGCCGGCGAAGAGAGGGTGAACAATTCAAGCCATGAATCGGAGAGGGGGGCCAGTCGATAGGCATCCCATTCATCCGGACCGGTTTTGGCGTTGTCCATAAAAGAGATCAGTGCCGTACTCTGGAGGCCGGATGCCTCCAAACCAAGGCTGATTTCAGACGGAGCGGAGCTGACAGCTTGTGATTTTACGGATGTGCCTCCGTAAAATGTTCCACCGGTTGTGAGCGCGCTGCTGTTGAAACTCAGTGCAGGATTTGCACTGCTGGCTTTTACCCAGAATGCCTGATATGGACTGATCAGCCCGTTGCCAAGGGAGCCAATGAGTCCATTCCATACCCTGAACTGGTTGATGGCCGGGTCCCATATATATATGGAGTTGTCCATGTTGGTTTTGGTCCACCCGGAAGTTGCATCCCAATTAAGGGTTGAGAGGGTCGGGTTGCCCATCAGGTTCCATCCCTGGTCGTCGATGTTGGTGTCATAAAAAATTGTATCGCTGGGCGACTGGCTGATCTGCCCGCCAACCCTGTGCGTATAGGTCACATGCTGGTTTGTGCCCGAGAATGAAAAACTACCTGAAAAATAAGCATTTCCCGAAGATGTCATTTTGCGGGGGAGAGTGTCGCAATATGACCCGGACAGGGAATCGAAAACATAGAGGTAGTAACCACGGCCCTTCGTCAGTAAACTGGTGTAGGGTGTTGTGCGCCAGCTCATGTTGGTGGTCATGGTATCTGTTTCGTCAAACCATAGGAAATTTGGTTGTTTTGCCGGGAACGACGAGCCGGGAATACCCTGTGTAATAAAGTTGCTGAGCAGGTCGGAAGATGTGGTTGTTGTGGGCGAGGTGATCATCCGCCAGCCTTTCACACCTTCAAAGGTCACATAGAACGACTTTCCGAGGGTCCAGGGATGATCGTTGAACACGGTTCCAAAATATCCGATATCGGAGACGAGCGTGCTTACCCAGTTATCTGTTGTATTCGTAGCTATTCTCGGTTGTTTTTGGAGCATCGGGGGACTCGTATTGGCCTGGAAATCCCAGGGATACAGGTCAACATCCGGATTGCTGTTCAATTCGCTGTGGAGGTAATGCAGGTTCATGGTCACGGCGGTGGTACTGCCTCCGGAATGGATGATGTCATATGACCGTTGGATGCCATCGGGTTTCCATGCCGGGGCAACCCCGAGGGTGATCTTAATGCTCATGGCCGTCGGAAGCGTTCCTCCGGATGAAAAGACAAACGTTGTAAATTGGTTTCCGAAAGTATAAGGGATATTTGCCACGAAGGAGGACCTGGTAACAAACCCGTTTACGTCGCCCGGTCCCATGGTTGTGGATGACGGGCCCATCAGGAGGGAATAGGTGCCGGTTTCAAGACATCCTACGGTAGAGGAGGGATTTGCAGCCAGCAAATTCAGAATGCCGGACACAGAAAGATTGTTATTCATGACCGCTCCAGAAGCCCTTGTAATGGTGAAGTTCCCAACACTGTTACTAATGAAGGTTCCGGCGGGGATATTCAATTGCGCGCCGGTTCCTCCCACACTGACCGTCGAGGCGACACCTGCTGTAACTGTTCCGCCGGTACGGGTAATCGTGCCATTTATGCTTAAAGTATTTGAGCCAAGATCCATGGTGCCTGACGAAAGCGTGAGTGTGTTGTTCACCGCGAGGTTCCCGTTCAGTACAATTCCCCCGCTGTTGGTCAGGGTTAAATTATAGACGGTGTTATTTGTAAATGCATCTGCTGGTACCGACAAATTGTTGGTTCCGGAGAAGTTGATGGTTGAGCCGGTGGTTTCAGCATCTATCTTCGCGCTGTTCTGAAACAGCAGGTCCCCGTTTAGGGATAGTTTAAACCCGTTCAATACCATCTTGTCGACAGACTGGTTGATTGTCAGGCTACCAATGACACGGTCGGCGTCAAGGAAGCAATCCCTGTCGGGGGCATCATCAAATATGATATTTTCACCTGATAAAGGCACCGTTCCGTCAGTCCAGTTGCCTCCAAGGGCAAAATCAGTACTGAGCGAACCTTTCCATTTTCTGAGGGTTTTTTCCCACGCGCCCACTGCCGGGGGAGTTCCCCTGGTAAATCCTCCAAAATCGAGGGTGATTCCTGTTCCTGGGGCGCCACTCAGGTCGGTGTGGATTTTATAATCCGTAGCCAGGGTGCCACCGGGATTTGTGAAGGACGGGCTGGCGGTATAACTATGAACATCCTGGCCGGTAACAATTGGCAGCACAGTTTTATTTCCACCGTAATAGCCGAGAACTTTTCCGGTTCCTGAAACAAAATAGTCGTTGTAATCAACCGTGAGGGTTCCTCCGGTTGAAAGAATGTACATGGCAAAATGCGAACCGGTTGCACCGCTGTTTGACCGGGCGTTGTAAAAGATGTTGTTCCTGAAATTCCGGGTGTTTGTATTCACGGCACTATATAAGGCGTAACTGTTCAATGCGCCGCCCGTGGGGGTTCCGCCGATATATACCGTATTGAAGTAGAGTTTGTTGTTGTTCCCTGCAGCTCCTGTTTCGTAAATACCGTAAATGGTTGCCCTGGTGTTGACGCCCAACGTGATGATGTTGTTGGAGTAGGTTGTTGCACCTGCAGCAATCCTGATACCATACAGCACGGCGGTTGTGGAAGAAACAGCTGTAAAATTGTATATAAAGTTTCCGGAAACAATATTTGCGCCGGTACCTGCAGTAAAATATAATCCGATTAAATTGGTTGCTGCCGCATTGGCGCCGGTTGCCGAGAGGTTGTAAATGGTATTGTGTGATACCTCATTGGCTCCTGCACCGCCGGTAAAGTAAATACCATATATATAGCCTGCGAAGGTTGCATACGAGTTGGTGAGGTTGAAGATCGTATTCCCGGTAACGGTTCTTAATGTTGCCCCGGACAAAGCTATACCGCAAACAGAGGCTGCATTTGTGGCAGTGGTGTTGGAACTGGCAATTGATAAATCACGGATGATGTTGTTTGTGATGGTATTTGTGCCATTTGATGAGGTGATACCATTTATTACCGATGAACCGGATGTACGGGTGGTTGCATTTGTTAGATGGGCTATGGTATTATTGCTGATAATTACAGTACCGGTACCGGCATTGTTAATACCAAAAACACTTTGGTTGTTCGAGGTGCTGAAAGAACTCGCATTAAGACTGCTGGCGGTATTGATACTGCCTATGGTATTGTTGCTGATGGTCACGGTTCCTGCAACAGTGGTTTTATTTATCCCGTAAATGTTACAGGCCAGCGTTGAAGCGCATGTCGCTGTGATGGAGCCGATTAAATTGTTCTGGCAATCAATCGTCCCGGTACTTGCTATGCTAATGCCGTAAAAATTCGCTCCGGTAGCCCCGGCAGTAAATGTTACGGATCCTGTCCCGGTTGTATCACCGATTGCATTGCCGGTTATTGTCCCGATATTTACAGCACCGGCAGCAATATTGATCCCGGTAAATGATGCATTTCCGGTATTTGACCAGGCAAAATTCCGGATGAAATTATTCTGAATGCTGCTTGGGGTAGTCGATCCGACATTCAGGTTAATGGCCATGAATGCATTGTTCTGGCCACTTTTCGACCATGCCGTGCCGGCACATTGGGTATCTGAACCGCCGATGTAATTGTTGGTTACAGTAAAGCCATTGCCTGAAGTGTTGGATAAATATATTGCATAATAAGCAACGGCGGCACTGGCAACAAAGGACGTTGTTTCGTAAAAACTGTTTCCGGTGATGGTACAGGTGGTGGTGCTTGCTGCAAGGTAAATTCCGTTTGAGGCGGTTGTAAAGTTGAAGAAATTGTAAATGTTATTGTTGGTAACCTGGATCCCGCTGTTTTCCTTCCCGCTTGTTCCTGCGGAATAGATCGCATTTACAGGTCTGCTGGCGTCGGCGCTGTTGGTAATGTTGTTGAGGTCAATGGTATTGTTGTCGTTACCATTGGTGCCTGTGGTTGTCGAGAAAAAGATGACCCCGCTGCCAGTGCTGGTTTCTGAGCCCTTAATCGTACAGTAACGAATCGTATTTCCTGTAGCATCGTTAATGAACCGGATGGTTGTGGTTGTTGATGTGTTTGAAGTACTTGTATTTGTAATAACAAGATCATTGGTCTCGCCTGTCGCCATCACCCGGCCATCAATACTTACATTATCAGCGCCGTTCAGGTCGATGAGCGGGGTGTTTAAATTTCCGGTTACGGAAATTCCGGTTTCAGTAGGGTATATCGTTACAGCGCTGTAACTGGATGGGCCGCCGGTTCCGCTATACCCGCTCTGGTACAAAACGGCGGATGCTGTTTCCGTTGTATTCGCATGTATTTTAACAGTGATGACACCTTTGTGGGTTCCGTTGTTGATCTTGTCAAAAGCAGCCTTCAGCGTGGGATAACAGGCATCACTGGTGCCAAGTGTGGCCACAACTTCGACCTGGTAGCCTGAAACGGCCAGGGAACTTGCAGCACTTGTACCACAGGAATTCCCTGCAGTTACCGTGATATTGCCATTTTGCCCGGGATTTCCCGTTGTGACAGTGATCGAGGTGGTTCCGGCTCCTGAGGTTATGGTCCAACCTGTTGGGACAGTCCATGTATAAGTGGTTGCATTTGCAACCGGTGTAATGCTGTATATTTCGCCCGGGAGGTTGGAACATTCAAAAATGTTGCCTGAGATGACTCCCGGGGTGGATGGTGCCATTGGGTTGATGGTAATGGGAGATGTCGCGGCAACTGCTTCGCAGCCACCGCTGGCAGCTATAGTGTTCGTGACAGTATAGCTGCCTGTTGTGCTGGCAGCAAGGTTAACCTGTCCGGTTGCGGTGCTGACAAAAACAAGTCCTGTTGTTGATGAGAATAAGCCTGCGACACCCCCGCTGGTAAATGTTGGAAGCGGATTGGCGGCATTGTTGCAATATGGGGTTCCGGTATAAATAAAGGTTGCCACCGGCAATGTATTAATCGTGACACTGGTTGTCGCAGTAACAGCATTGCAACCGCCAGATGCGGCAATGGTATAGGTAACCGTGTAGGTACCCGCTGTGCTTGTGCTTGGTATTATTGAACCGGAAACAGGATCAATGGAAAGCCCCGGGGGGGAAGCAGAAAATGTTCCTCCTGTTGTGCCTGTGATGGTTACAGTTTGAGGAGTTGACACTGTGCTGCAGAATGGATTCCCTGCATACGTTATTGTGGCAGAAGGAACAGCGGTGATGGTGACCGAAGTGGTTGCTGTTACAACTCCGCATCCGTTTGCAGCAGCGATGGTATAGGTCACGGTGTAGGTCCCGGCTGTGCTGGTGCTGGGGGTGATGGCCCCGGTTGAGCTGCCAATGGTCAGGCCTGCCGGTGAAGCGCTAAATGTTCCACCGGTATAGGCCCCTGATCCGGTGAGGGTAACTGATTGGGCCGCAGTGACCGACATGCAGAAGGGCGTACCGGCATATGAAATCGAGGCAGCGGGCAAGGCAGTAATAGTTATCGAACTTGTAGAGCTCACCTGTGCACATCCGCCGGAGGCGGCAATGGTATTGGTGACGGTATAGGTTCCCGGTGTGCTTGTGAC